>CAIUWA010000041.1 GCA_903902745.1 uncultured Opitutia bacterium
CGCAGACGTGGCCAGTAACCGGCCGATGGCGGTCGACACGATGTTCTGGCTCGCCTCCTCCACCAAGCCGATCACCGCCACGGCGCTCCTGATGCTGCAGGACGAGGGCAAGCTGAACGTCACGGATCCCGTCGCGAAATACATCCCGGCCTTTGCCGACCTGAAGACGCCCTCCGGCAAACCGGCTAACCTCACGATCAAACACCTGCTGACGCACACCTCGGGTCTGACGGACATCAAGCGTCCGGTCTATTTCGCATCGAAAAATCTCGCTGAGGTGATCGCGGGCTACTTTCCCGCCGCGCCCATGCTGGCCGAGCCGGGCGCACAGTGGAAATACAACAGCTTCGGCCTCGATACGGTGGGGCGCATCGTGGAGATCGTCAGCGGCCAATCTTATGATGCCTTCCTGCAGGAACGGATCTTCGGCCCATTGGGGATGAAGGACACGACCTTCTACCCATCGGACGCGCAGGCCCAGCGAATGGTCACCAGCTACGCCCGGGACCGGGCGACGGGCGTCCTGAATCCGCAGCCGACGCTCTTCGGCCGGCCCGTCCGCGGCCAGTTCCCTCCGATCCCGGGTGGCGGACTCTTTTCCACGGCGAGCGATCTCGGCCGCTTCGGCCAGATGCTCCTCAACCGCGGTCAGCTCGATGGTAAACATTACCTCAGTGAAGCTGCGTACAAGATGATGACGACCGTGTACACCGGTGAACTGGCGACGGGCTACAGCGCAGCGCAGATGAACCAGGTTCTCGGCTGGGGTTTTGGTGTCTTCATCGTGCGTGCGCCGCATGAGGGCGTGACGGCAGGCTTGTCCGTGGGAACGTTCGGGCATCCCGGTGCGTGCGGCACGGAGATGATCATCGATCCCACCCGGGGCGCGGTTTATGTGCTGATGATCCAGCGCTCCAATCTGCCGGATAATTTCGAAAACGAACCGGCCCGGGCCTTCGTGCAGGCGGCCGCGGCCCAGCTGAAATAGTCCAGCCGCCGGCGGTGTTCGCGAATTCCCGCCTCGACAACGGATTCCACCCAGCTAGCAACGACTACCTCGTCCAACCGGTCACGGGCGTTCCATCGATGAGACCTTTGCAGATAATTCCTCGCCTGTCGCAGGGGTTCGCAGTCTTCAGCCTTAGTGCGATCCTGTTGCTACTTGCCAGCGCGTCGCCGGCTGAAGCCCAGACCGTTATCGTCTCGGATGGCTTCAGCGGTACCAATGGGGCGTCGCTCAACGGGCGCACGCCGGATGGCGTCAATCTCCCCGGTCGGAGCTATGTGGTGACCAGTTACCTGGACTACGTCGGCGCGCAGCCGGCCATATACACGGGTAGCGGCGCCCCGCTGCCGTCCGCGACCGCGGGATTCAATGCGGTGGTCTTCTATGATCTTTCCAGCAACGGCGGTTACACCAAGCCCTCGTTGCTGACGCTCAGCATCGATATCCAGATCAATACTGCGGCCAATAACGTCACGCCGCGCGGGATCGGTCTCGGATTTTATAGCGTGGCCCGGGCGAATAATTCCGAGACGGAGGCGAGTGACCATTTCACGGGGCTCACCTTCCGCCCCGATGGCGCCCTGAACCTGGTGGTCGACGGTGTGGTGCAGGCCGCGACGGTCGCCCCGTTTGGCGGCTTCTCGCCCGCCAATTTCTACACGCTCACCTATTCGGTCAACACGGTGAGTGGCAGCATCACGGGGGTGAAGTTGAACGGGACCGATTACACGGGCGTATTTGGCGGTGCGACCACGGCGGGGATCTTCACCGCGAGCCTGACCAATCTGGCGGGATTTTATGGCAGCACGGCTGTGAGTACCTCCTACACGTCCGTCGTGGATAATTTCAAGATTTCGACCGTCCCGGAACCCGGCGTGGTGGAGCTGCTGTTTATCGGTCTGGGCTCGTGGCTCGGCATTTCCTCCGTCGCCAGCGACGGAGCCGGTCCGCGGCAGCCGGCCATTCAAAGGCCCTTTGAGGCAGGCGCAAATTGCGGATGGCGCTCGATGCGGTCTTCGGCCTCGGTCCGCGCTTCCGACGATAACGCCGCCGGGACTTTTGCGCTGCTCCGTCGCCAGCGTGTCAGCCAGTCGTCGCCCAGCAGGCGAGGCGCGCGCGGATGGGCCGCCGCACTCTCGGCCCGCGTGAAGGCGATCGTGGTTTCCGCCTTCGGGCCGGTGCCGACGCCTTCACCCACGAAAAACCCCGCGCGCAGCAGCGCCACCCGCGCGGCGGTTGACGCGGAATAGGTGTAGAGCTCGGCGGGCTTCGGGGCGCAGGCCTGAAAAATCCGCGCAAAGGTCTCGGCCGTCCACAGCGCCGAATCCGTCTTGAAGGAAAACGGGTCGTAGAAGATCAGGTCTGGCGGCGGTGCCCCCGCGAAGCACTCGAGAAAATCGCCCTGCGCCAGCTCCCAGCGCATTCCGCCTGAGCGGTGCGTCCAATGGCCGTGGGCGAGGATCGCCTGCGGCGCGGCGTGGCGGACATGCGGGAAATAACCCGCGTTCCTGGCCGCCAGCCGCAAGGGATCGAGGTCGCACTCGAAGCTCACGAGCCGCAGCGCCCGCAAGGCGCCCGTGCCTGCCTCCGCCTGGCAGCGCTCGAAGCACCGAACCACCGCCATTGCGTTCGTCGCCGCGCCCAGGCCCACGTCCCAGACGACAAGCTCTTCCCCCGGCACGCCGGCCGCCGTCAGCCGCCCCGCGAGGAACGATTGCTCGACATAGAGCCGGTTCGCCTCGTCCTCCGGCCGGTTCACCGAGTGCATGACCTCGCCTGAGCTGATCTGGCGGACGCTGTTGAACCCACCTGTCCCGGCGGGGTGGATCTCGTAGTCCCCACACCGCGGATAGTGGAAAATTCGCGCCGGCTTCGGGGTGACACTCGGGTTCTCCGAGTCGGTGCGGGCGAGTTCCGTCCGCATGCGCTCGTAGAACGGCAGAAAGGCATCCTGCAGGATGCTCGCCCGCATCTCGCGCATCAGGCCGTGATAAAACGCCAGGTTGTGAATCGACAGCAGATGCCAGCCGAGCAGCTCGTCGGCCTTCACCAGGTGGTGGAGGTAGGCCCGCGAATGCTCCCGGCACGCCTGGCAGCCGCACTGGGGATCGAGCGGCTCCTCCGAAAACTTATGTACCGAGCGCCGGAGGTGCAGCTTGCCCTGTGACGTGAAGACCGTGCCGCGCTGCGCCAGCTGCGAGGGGATGATGCAGTCGAACAGGTCGACACCCCGGTGCACCGCCTCGAGGAGATCCAGCGGCGTGCCCACCCCCATCAGGTAGCGCGGGAGGTTTTTTGGCAGGTGTTCGGTAACCATCCCGGTGAACTCATAGCGCTCGGCGGGCGTTTCCCCGACGGCGAGTCCCCCGATGGCCAGCCCGTCGAAGGGCAGCCCGCGCAAAAATTCCGCGCTTTTTTTCCGAAGATCGGGGTGACAGGCCCCCTGCACGATGCCGAACAACGCCTGCAGCGAATCGCCGCGCGCCGCCAGGGAACGCAACGCCCAGCGGTGGGTGAGCTCCATGGCCGCCTCCGCCTCGGCATGGGGCGCGGTTGAGGCGATGCACTGGTCGAGCACCATCATGATGTCGCTGCCGATCGCCCGCTGCATGCCAATGCTCGTTTCCGGCGAGAGGAGATGCACGTTGCCATCCACGTAGCTCTGGAACGTGGCGCCTTCCTCCTTCATCCGCCGCGAACCCGGCAGGGAAAAAATCTGAAAGCCCCCCGAGTCGGTCAGCACGGGGCCATCCCAGTTCATGAAGCGGTGAATGCCGCCGACCTTCCGGAAAACCTCCGGGCCGGGGCGCAGCAGCAGATGGAACGTATTGGCGAGGAGAACGCGGGAGCCCGTGGCCTTGAGCGTGTGGATCGTCTGGCCCTTGACGGTGGCCTGCGTGCCGACCGGCATGAACAAAGGCGTTTGCACTTCCCCGTGCAGGGTCTGGAAGCGGGCCGCGCGGGCGCGGGAGCCGGTGGCTTCTTGTTCGAGCGTGAAATTGAGGCGGGACATGGCGGGTCGGGCAGGGACGGGTGCAAGCACAGGGCGACTTTGCGCCGCAGGCGACGCTTCTTTGCGGCCAGCTCAAACCTTCCCGCGCGACTTACGCCGACCCGCGTCCGGGAAGTCAGGGATGCACAGCCTGACTTTCCTCGGCTCGGCCTAAGGCTACGACGGCCGCCGGTCATTGCGCCGGCTCAAGGCGCCCGCGCAGGAACGAGCCGGACGATCTGCCCGGGTGAATCGGCGAACAGCGTGTTGATGGCGAGATAGAGGTAACCGTCGGGACCGGTGACCACGTCGCGCACGCGGCCAAGATCACGGAAAATCACTTCCTCGTGCGCGATCTTATGCCCGTCGAGCTCTAGGCGGATGAGTTGGTTGCCCTTCAGCGCGGTGAGAAAGAGATTGTTTTTCCAGCGCGGAAACTTGTCGCCCGTGTAGAACTCAAGCGCGCAGGTCGCGATGGACGGCGTCCAGTAGCGCACCGGCTGCTCCATGCCCTCCTTGGCGGTGAGATCGGTGATGGGCGTGCCGTCATCGTTCATGCCATAGGTGATCACGGGCCAGCCATAGTTGTGCCCCTTGGCGATGACGTTGAGCTCGTCGCCGCCGCGCGGTCCGTGCTCGGCGGTCCAGATTTCCCCGGTGACCGGGTGTTGCGCGATACCTTGCTGATTGCGGTGGCCGTAGCTGTAGACCGACTTGACCGCATCCGCGCGGGAGACGAAGGGGTTGTCGGCGGGAATGCTGCCATCGTCGCGGATGCGGTGGAGTTTTCCGTAAGGACTGGCGAGGCTTTGTGCATCATCACGGTGGCCGCGGTCGCCAATCGAAAAATAAAGGAAGCCGTCGCGGTCGAAGCGGAAACGCGAGCCGAAGTGGATGTTGCTATTCCAGTAGAGCTCCGGCGCGGCCTGGAAAAGGGTCTGCTGGTCCACGAGTTGGTTGTCGCGGATGCGCCCGCGAATCACGCGGGTGGACGAGGCGCCGGCCTCGGTGCCGCCTGGTTCGCTGTAGGAGAGATAAATCCAGCCGGTGTGGGCGTAGTCAGGATGGACGGCGACATCGAACAACCCGCCGTCCTGTTTCAGCCAGGGCTTGGGCACGCCGGAGATCGTGCCGACGATCCCGTGTCCGGGCTCGACCAGGCGGAGGCGGCCGGGCCGTTCGGTGACGAGCAGGCGGCCGTCGGGCAGGAAGGCCATGCCCCAGGGAGTTTCGAGGCCACCTGCGACCACCTCCAGCTTGAGCGGGTAAAGTTCGCTCGGGACCGCCTGGTCGGCGATCGCGGGCGGCGTGGCGGGCGGGACGCCGAGTGCCTTCACGCGCGCCTCGCGGATCAGGATGACGAGTCCGCGAATCTCGGAGGAAGTCAGGAGTGGACCGAAGGGCGGCATCCCATTGGCCGGGGAACCTTCGCTAATGCTTCGCGTGAGGTCGGCATCCGTGCTGCCATGGGCCCAGACATCATCGAGCATGCTCGGGGCCCGGCCGCCCTCCCAGTTTACCCCGTGGCAAGTGGAGCAGAGGTCCGCGTGGATTTTCGGAATACTGCGGGGAGCGGTGCCCTTGGCCGCATCTTCCGCCGGCTTCGTCGTGGAGGGCGTCTGGGCGTGGAGCGCGCTCGAAACCATCAGGAGCACCGCGAACTGCCGCAGCGTGAGGAGGGGGGAGGGGAAGTTCATGGGTGGTAAATCGGCCGGATGTCGTGCTGTGCGGGTTTCAGCTTAATGGGGCAAGGCCGGCAGTGAGGGGTTCTGACTGAAAGTCCTGAATGAAAGTCGTCGGGTCAGGACTTGGGCAAAAATTGCGGTCAGATGCAATTTTATCCCATGGCGCCTGCGCGTTCCTTGATTTTGGCGCCATCGTCGCGAAGACTGCTCTGATCGGACCATGCCCGCGTTCATCAATCTCTCGGTCTACAAATTCACTCCGCTCGGGAATCTGCCCGAATTGCGGCAGTGGCTGTTGAGTCTCGCCCAGGCCCGCAGCCTCAGGGGCACGATCCTGCTCAGCGTCGAGGGCATCAATTTATTCGTCGCCGGGGGCCGTGCCGATGTGGATGCGCTGATGGCCGAATTGCGGGCCGTTCCCGGCCTGGAGGATCTCGCGCCCAAGGAAAGCGAGAGCGCCGAGCAGCCGTTCAACCGCATGCTGGTGAAAATCAAACGGGAGATCATCGCATTTGGCGTCGAGGGGATCGACCCGGCCAACCGGCCCGCGCCCCGGCTGCCTCCGCGCACGCTGAAGCAATGGCTCGACGAGGGCCGCGCGATCACCCTGCTCGACACCCGGAACGATTATGAGATCCGCCTCGGCACCTTTCGCGGCGCGGTGCCGGCCGGGATCGAAAACTTCCGGGATTTCCCTGCCGCGGTGGGCCGCCTGCCGCCTCAGCCCAAGGACCGGCCCATCGTGCTGTTTTGCACGGGTGGAATCCGTTGCGAAAAAGCCGGAGCCTATATGGAGCGGGAAGGTTTCAATGTCTTTCAACTCGACGGTGGCATCCTGAAGTATTTCGAGGAGTGCGGCGGAGCGCACTATGACGGCGAGTGCTTCGTTTTCGACCGGCGGGTCGGCGTGGATCCAGCGCTGCAGGAGACGGATTCCGTCATGTGCTTCGTCTGCCAGATGCCGCTCACCGCCGGGGAACAGCGTCACCCGCATTATGTGGAGGGTGTCTCCTGCTCCCATTGCTTCGGTGGGTCAGGCGTGCCCTGACGTCTTCCCCGCGGCCCGGCGGCGTTTATAACGCCGCCGACTCGAGCGCTCTGAGATCGGGCGCGCGGCCCTTGAACGGCCGGGCCACATCGACCCCCTTGTCGATGGCGTCGCTGCCGGGGGCGGATGGCGGGACCGTTTCGCGCTGGCGCGTCGCTCAGTCGTCGTTAAACAAATCTTACCCCCTATTAATGATCTCTACCCCAGCTCGCGCCCCGTCATCCCTCCTGGCTCCGCAACGCTTGCTCCCCCTTCTGCTCGTCCTCTTCGTGGCGAGCGGATGCGCCGCACTCATCTATGAAATTGTGTGGTTTCAACTGCTTTCGCTGATCGTCGGCTCCTCCGCGATTTCGATGGGTGTGCTGCTGGCTGTTTTCATGGGCGGCATGTGCCTGGGCAGCCTGATATTATCTGGCACGGTCTCGAAGGCGAGGCATCCCCTGCGAGTCTACGCCGCGTTGGAGGTGGGCATCGGGCTGTTCGGCCTGATCATTCTCCATGGCCTGCCGTCGATTTCGGCGTTTTATATTTCGATCGGCGGACCGGGTACATCCGGGGTGATCGTCCGGGCTTTGTTCTGCGCCATCTGCCTGCTGCCGCCGACCATGCTGATGGGTGCCACGCTGCCGGCGATTGCCCGCTGGATCGAGGGCACGTCGTCCGGGGTTTCCTCACTGGGATTCCTCTATGGCGGCAATACGCTGGGAGCGGTGCTCGGTTGCCTGGTCGCGGGGTTCTACCTGCTGCGGGTCCACGAGATGGCGTTCGCGACCTATGTTGCCGTCGGCATCAACGCCGCGCTGGCCGTGCTCGCCTTCGTGCTGGCCGGGCGGACCGCGTATGAACCCGTGGCCGGGGCGGCCTCGCACAACCCGGAGGAGCGTCGCGTCCCTCGCGGGAACTGGCCGGTCCTCGTCGCGATCGGCCTGTCCGGCGCCAGCGCGCTCGGGACCGAGGTCATCTGGATGCGGCTCCTCGGCCTTCTCCTCGGCGCCACGACCTATACGTTTTCACTCATCCTTGCTGCCGTCCTGGTCGGGCTCGGTCTGGGCAGCACGGCCGGGTCCTGGATCGCGCGCACGTCCGGCAACCCCCGGCGCGCCTTCGGCTGGTGCCAGCTCTGGCTCATGGGCGGACTGGCCTGGGCCGGCTATGCCTCGGAGCAAACCCTGCCGTTCTGGCCGGTGGCCCCGGGTCTGGTGGGCAACGCCGCCGCCCATTTCCAGCTCGATTTTGTCCGTTGCCTGTGGGCGGTCGTTCCCGCGGCGTTTTTCTGGGGCGCCAGCTTCCCGCTGGCGCTGGCGGCGGTCGCCGCCCGCAGCCGCGATCTCGGCCGGATGGTCGGGGTCGTCTACGCGGCGAACACGGTGGGCGCCATCACCGGCGCCCTCGGCGCTTCACTTTACCTGCTCGGCACCGGAAAGGGCACGCAGGTCTCGCAGGAAATCATGATCTATCTCGCCGGTGCGAGTGCCTTGCTCCTGCTGGTCCCCACCGTTTCCGCCACCGGCGGTATCACGCTCCGCCCGCGGAGCTTGGCCCCGGCTGCCGCCATCGCCGCCCTCATGGTCTGGCTGGCGACAACCATCGTCCCGGTGCCGTGGCAGCTGGTCGCCTACGGCCGCAACAGCGCCGCCGCTTCCTCCAAACCGGACGGACTCGTCTTCGTCGGCGAGGGCATGAACTCGTCCATGGCCGTCACGCGTTTTCCCGACGGAACGCTCAACTACCATAACGCCGGCAAGATCCAGGCCTCGAGCGAGGCGGCGGACATGCGGCTCCAGCGCATGCTTGGGCATCTCACGACGCTGATTCCCGAGCATCCCCGGTCGGTCCTCGTCATCGGTTGTGGTGCCGGGGTCACGGCCGGTGCGGTCAGCATCGATCCCGCGGTGGAGCGGGAGACCATCGCGGAAATCGAGCCGCTGGTGCCCCAGGTCGTCTCGCGCTTCTTTGGCGAACACAACTTCAACGTGGTGGACAATCCAAAGGTCCACATCCGGAGCGACGACGCGCGTCATTTCCTGCTCACGACGAAGGAAAAATTCGACGCGGTGACTTCCGATCCGTTCGACCCTTGGGTCAAGGGGGCGGCGAGCCTCTACACGCGGGAGTTCTTCGACGTGATCCGGGCACACTTGAACCCGGGCGGCGTGGTCACGGTTTTTGTCCAGCTCTACGAGACCGGCGAGCCCGGCGTGAAGAGCGAGATTGCCACCTTCCTGGAAGCATTTCCGCACGGGATGGTGTTTTCCAACACGGTCAGCGGGCTCGGCTACGACACCGTGATGGTGGGCCAGGTCGAGCCGAGCAAGTTCGACCTCGACAAGATCGAGGCCCGGCTCGCCCGGCCGGAATATGCCCAGGTGCGCCTGTCGCTGGGCGAGATCGGCTTCACGTCGGCCACGCAGCTGTTCGCGACCTACACGGGCAACGCCACCGACCTCGGCCCCTGGCTCGCCGATGCCGAGGTGAATCGTGACCGCAACCTTCGTCTCCAGTATCTCGCGGGCCTCGGGGTCAACAAATACGACCAGGACGCCATCTACAAAAACATGGCGCGAACCCGCCGCTGGCCGGAAAATCTTTTCATTGCCTCCCCGGAAACGATGTCCGCCCTGCGGATGGCATTCGACGCGGAGTAGCTCTGCTCCCCGCGCCAGGTGCGGGTGATGGGCTGCGCCGGCCGCATTCTAGAGCGGCTACAGCATTTAAAAACGTCCTAGAATCAGATGTTGCGGGGCGATGAGCCGCGGTTCCGTCACTTCCCTGGCTTGTAGCCCTGCCACAGCCACTCCAGGGCCTGAGGCATCGTCTGCGCGATGACCCGGCCGTCGGTGTGGGCGGCGCCGTGCGCGTAGACAAATTGGTAATGATAGCCCTTCGCCTTCAGGGCGGCGGCCATGCGCGCGTTGGCGATGACCCAGTTGTGCAGGTCGGCAGCGGTGTTGACCGAGCCGTTGTCGTTTTCGCCGACTTCCATCCAGATGCGCAGAGGCCGCGCGGCGTTCAGGGGAATGAGGTGCTCGTGGTACTCCCAGGCGCCGTGAGGCAGCGAGCGGTTTTCCGGGGTTTGGTTGTCCGTGTAGGTTCCAGAGTAGGTCAGTACGCGGTGATACAGCTCCGGATGGATCCATGCCATCGTGAAGGCGACAGCGCCGCCCGAGCTTCCGCCCATCGTCGCACGGCCCTCGGGATCCTTGGTAAAAGTGATATGGTAGTCCCGGGCCACACGCGGCAGCACTTCTTCCTCGATGAAGTCGGCATACTTGCCGGACACCGTGTCGTATTCGAGTCCACGCTCGCTGCCTCGGGCATCTCCGCCGCCATGCATTACCATCACGGCCACCATCGGTGGCAGCCGGTGATCCGCGATCATGTTGTCGAGAATCGTGGGCAGCTGGTTGTTTCTTGAACCCATCGCGTCATGGGTGACCAGCAGGGGTGCCGGTGTACCGGGAACATATTGGGCGGGGATGTAAACGGTCACGCTGCGCGTGGGCGTGGTTCCGCGCAGGCCGGTGTCCGGATAAAACTTACTATCCGCCGCGTTCAGCGTGAACTTCTCGACCCGGCCCTTCGGCACGTCCGGCCGCACGGTTTGCTCCGGGGGCGGAGCATAGGGCGGCTTCACTGCATAGTCCCCATCGCCGGCGCCGGGCGTTAGCGCCGGGAGCTCGTGGAGCTTGGCCATTTCAGCGAGGTCGGCGGGAGTCGCCGGCCCGCCGCGGTAATGCGGGACCAAGTCTGCGGGATCACCACTCGGAGAAGGTGTGGCCTGGGCACTGGGCGTCGGCGCAGGTGAGGCATCGGCGCCGGACAACCCCGGGGTCGCCGAGATCAGGCACAGCAGGACGGCGGGAAGAACGGGGGATAGTTTTTTATTCATGGCGGGAGGGGATTGGGGTGTTCGCGACTGGGCTGGATCATGCGCTCGAGGGGCGAAGGGGTATAACCTGATCAGCTGGCTCAGATGGCTAAAGTGACGCGCGCAAAGAGTCAGGTTCAAATATTCCAATGGTGATCAGGTGCTGCGGGCTTGCCTCGATTGACGGAAGAAAATAACCCCAATCCAACCTCATCTACCCCATGTCCATTCCCCTCCCGCTAAATCTGTCCTTCACCCGCCGATCAAGGTGGCGGGTTCTTGCCCTGATCGCCGGCCTCGCCGTCTTGGCTGCCGGATCAACGCTCACGGCCCAGAGGGGCGCTGCCAAAAGCGCCGCAGCCGCCCCAGCACAGTGGATCGATGCCTGGGGCCTGAGCTACCTGCCGACGCTGGTCAATGGCGGGCTGCGGGACGTCCCCGCGTTCAACCACCAGACACTGCGCCTCAGCTTGTTTTCCCGGCTGGCCGGTTCGGCGGCGCGCGTGAAGTTCACCAACAAGTTTCAGGCGGCGCCGCTCGTCATTGGGGCGGCTCATCTCGCCCTGCGCGCCGGTGACGGCGCGATCGCTCCGGCCACGGACCGGGCGCTGACCTTCGGCGGCGCGGCGTCCGTGACCATCCCGCCCGGCGCGGAGCGGTGGAGCGACCCGGTGGACCTCGCCGTGCCGCAGCACGCGGAGGTGATGGTGAGTCTTTTCCTGCCGGACTCGATCAAGCCCACCGCGTATCACGCGACCGGATTGAAAACCGGCTACCTTTCCGCGCCGGGAGACCACACGGCCGCGGCGACCATGCCCCCCGCCGAGGGGACCAACACCACGATCATGTTTTTCTTTGTTTCCGGGCTGCAGGTGATGGCTCCGGCGCGCACCAATGTGATCGTCGCGTTTGGTGACTCGATCACGGACGGCGCCAATTCCGATCTGAACACCAACAGTGGCTGGCCGGAGGTGCTGTCCAAGCGGCTCCCGGCCTTGGCCGATGGCACGCCCGTGGCCGTCATCAACATGGGCATTGGCTCGAATCGTATCGTTTCGGCGGACGCCGCCGGGCCCTCGGGCGTGCACCGCTTCGCTGACGATGTGCTCGCCCGGCCGAATGTCACGCACGTCATCGTCTTCGAGGGCATCAATGACATCAGCTACGAGCACGCGACGGCGGAGCAACTGATCGGGGCTTATCAGGACGTCATTGCCCGGGCGCACGCGAAGGGTCTCAAAATCTATGGTGTCACCCTGCTGCCGATCCAGAATTCCACGAAGGACACGCCGGCGAACGAAGCGACGCGGCAGGCGGTGAACCAATGGATCCGCACGGCGAAGGCTTATGATGCGGTGCTGGACTTCGAGAAAGTGGTGCTGGACCCGGAAAACCCGCTGCGCATCCGCAAGGACCTCACGCGTGATTACGTCCACCCCAATACCACCGGCTACAAGCTGATGGCTGATTCCATCGACCTGAAGCTTTTTGAATAAACCCGGCGCGTGGCCGTCCCTCGCGACTGGTCAATTGCTGAGGAGCAGGTTGGCGTTGTCCGCCGACGTGAGCAGAATTTTGCCAGGACTTTTCAAAGTCGCTTGGATGTCGAGCAAGGAGAAGAGGGCGGCGGCCACCTCGGGCACGCTTTGAATTTCCGCGAGGGCGGCGCCCACCACTTGCGGCCTCACCGCCTGGGCCTGGCCGAGGCGCTGCGAGGCTTTTTTGTCGGCCTCGGAGTGGATGATCGCGACTTCGTTTTCGCCGGCCTGCCGCATCGCGGCGGTGACCTGACGCAGGCGATTGACGACCTTGCGCTGGATTTCGCCGATCATGCCCTTGTCCCGGAAGGCCACCTTGCGGATATAGGTCGAGCCGAGGCTGAAGCCCCATTGGGACGACGTCGGGGAGACTTCTTCGCGCACCTTGCGGGAAAGCGCGTCGCGATTCTCGAGGAGAACATCGAGCTTGAGGTTGGAAAGCTGCTTCACGACGGCGGTGGCGACGTTGGCCTTGAGCGAACCCATCGGGTCGGAATTCTGGAAGAGAAACGCCTTGGGATCGCGGATAAGCATCTCGAACCAGATGCCGACACCCATCGGCGCGCCTTCCTCGGAATTCACGAGCTGGTTGCGCAAATAGGCCTGTTGGATGGCGGTGCGCACCGTGTAGGACTTGCCGAAAAGCGGAAACAGCAGCGCCCGCGGCCCGAAGTGCATGATGGGGAAAAACAGGCCGGGCTCGTCCACCTGGCCGACCACCTTGCCGAAAAAGGTGTAGACGACGACCGTCCGCTCCGGCAGCACGCGCCAGAGTTGGAACAGGTTGCCGAGGCCGACGATGATGAACGTGCCGATGAAGGTGAGGACAAGGCCGACGAGTACTGAAACGAAGAATTCCATGGCGGGTGGGCTTAGAGTTTGAGCAGCGTCTGGGCCGCCTTCTCGCGGAGCGGAAGCGTCGCGTTGCGCAGATAGCTGTCGAGCGCGGCGCGCCCGCCCGTCGCATGCATGGCCTTGAGCGTCCGGCCCAGCTCGAGGATGGGGGCGGCCTCGGCTTCGGCGCGATTCTCGGCGATCTGTACCGCCTGCTCGGCCATCTTGAGCTTCTGGTCGGCGTCGGCCTTGGCCTGGCTGATCGAGGCGGCGACCTGGTTCTGGGTCGTGTTGATGGAGGCGAGGGCCTCGTCGACGTCGGCCGGCGGATCGATGTTGGTGATGAGCGCGGCGTCGAGATCGATGCCGTAGCGCGCCGCGGTCTTGCGGCAGGCCTCTTCCATGAAGCTGTTGATGAGGGAAAGATTGCGGCGGAGGTCGTTGATGGAGACGCCCTCGACGGCGCCATCATGGGTCTCGCCGTGAAAGGTCGCGATGCGGTCCCGCAGCACGGAGATGAAATAGCCAACCACGTGGGCGGCGGGATGGGCGACGCCGAAGAGATATGCGTAGAGGTTGCGCTCACAGGGTTTCCAGCGGATCTGCCCGGAAATCTGCACGGTGAGGTTGTCCTTCGTCACCGCCTCGATGGTGTCCTGCCGGATGTCCGGATCCCACGTGATGTCGATGGCCTGGATCGTCATGTCCACCTTGTAGAGCCGCTGCCAGGGCCACTTGAAATACGGCCCGCCCTGCGGGATCACGCGAATGTTGGGATAACTGTAGCGGGTCTTTTCCTCGTCGGTGAGCAAAGAGCTGAGCTGAGGATCGGTGGAGGTCGTGCCCGCCACGCGCTGGACCCGGCCGAAGGTGGTGAGGACCCCGCGCTCGGTGGGTCCGATGGAATAAACTCCAAAAAGCAACGTCAGCAGGGCGGTCAGGACAATTCCGGCCACAAAGCCAATCAGCATGGTAACAGTAATCATCGCGGGGTGGGGTGGAGGCTCCGGCGCATTGAAAGCGTCTTCCGGTATCTCGCGGGGGCCGCGGCGCTTAGCAACTGCAAAGCGGTGTGACCGCTTTCGTAAAGTGGCTGATGCTACTTTGCCTCGCGCTCAGCCCCGGCGAGTTCCTGGAGGCAAAGCGCCGCGGCGCGCACCACCTGGGTCAGGAAATCGAAGTTCAGTGTCTCGATCGTGTCGGACAAATGGTGGTAGTTCGGATTCCGGAAGTTCGCCGTGTCCGTGATCATCACGCCCGGCAGCCCCGCATTCCAATACGGTGACTGGTCGCTGCGCGCCGCGTCCTTGATGAAACCGGCCAAGCGGTTCAAACTGAAATACCGCAGCGGCGGACTGCCCTGGTCGGCCGCGCGCTCGAACGCCGCGCCCAGGCTGCCGGATTTCATGTTGCCGAGCACTGCGATGAAATTACCGGTGGTGGGCGGACTCATGAGGAGCGGCACGCTCACCGGGGTTTTCTGCGTGTTTGCCCCGTCGACGGCATAGCCGATCATCTCGAAGACAAGGATGCCCTCGAAGTTTTCCTTTGCCGCCTTGATCCGGCCGGCGTGGTCGGCGCTGCCGAGCATGCCGAGCTCTTCGAAATCGAAGAAACAGTAACGGATGGTTTTGGCCGATGGCACCGGCGCCAGCACTCGCGCCACTTCGAGCACACCCGCCACTCCGCTGGAATTGTCGTCTGCTCCCGGCGTCGCCATCGTGTCATAATGCGCCCCGAGCTCCAGCACGCGGTCGGGTTGCGTGGTGCCGCGTTTCGTGGCGAACAGGTTCATCCCCCGCACGCCCGGCATCACCCGGAAGCGCGCCGGCAGCTCGAAGGTCTCGACTTCGATGACATAGCCCAGCGGTTCGAGCTGGCCGCGGATGTACGCAAGCTTGTCGGCTTGGGAGTGGAGGTTGCCGGGGCCGAGCCGGCGCGTGGCACCCTCGCGCAGCACGTCGATGGCGGAGCCAATCCGGGTCAGGGTTCCGACATCCGCCTGCAGCCGTGCTTGGCTCACGCTGGCCGCCCTCGTTGCGAAAACCGGCGGCGGTGTACTGGCACAACCCGTAGCCAGCCCGGCGAGTCCAAGCGTGGCAATGGCTCGAAGCCCCGGGGTGTTCATCGCCGTAGTGATAGGCACGGCTCATCGTCGGGCGAGGCCAAAGCCGGACCGGACCTTTCGCGAGCAATGCGTTTTGGCGTTTGTTGTCCCGGCTTCAGCCGGTCCGAAATTCCGGCTGAAGCCGGGACAACGAACCGGGTGATCAAACGCGAACCAGTCACCGATTTTCCGCACCAGAGCGCAGACGTCCGACGCAGCCATGAAACTAACAGGCCGAAGGGATCCTTGCGGACCCCTTCGGCCTTGTTTTCAAGACCCCGCGTGCCGGGTCACCGGCACGACGGGGATTCAGATTGGCTCCGGCCTATTTCTTGGTCGCGGGCGCGTCCGGAATCCGGTTGCCCGTGGCATCGTAGCCCGTGTTGGTCGCGCTGCGGGTGCCCTGGAACAGCCGGTAGCCGGGGCGATCCTGCCAGCTCGAGGGACCGGCCAGAATCTTGCCGTGGGCGAGCACGGCCTCGCGGACGAGCTTTTCGCGGGCGTTGTAGGTCGCATCGCCATCGCGGTCGCCCGCCTGCCAGCCGAAATCGTTGCTCGCCACCATGACGATATCGATGCCCTGGACCTCCTCGAGGATCGTGTTGATCAGGCCCACGCCCTCCGGATTCTCGATTTGAATCATGATCAGGATGTTGTTGTTCGCGTTCGTCTGGTAGCCGGGACCATAGAGCGCGGTGAACTGGCCGCCGCCCGAGCTGCGATGGCCCCACGGCTTGGCGTTGGGATTGTCGCGGTGACCGATCGGCCATTTGGCGAACTTCACCGCATTTTGCGCTTCCTCCACGGCGTCAACCATGGGGATGATGATGCCGAGCGCGCCGGCATCGCAGGCTTTCTGGATGTCGCCCTCGAACGCACCCGGCACGCGAACAAAGGGGATGCAGCCGGCCTCCACGATCACCTTGATCAAATTCTCCGTCTCACGCCAGGTCAGGCGGGAGTGCTGCATCTCGATCCAGATGAAATCCTGCCCCTCGCAGGCTTTCTTCGCCGCCTCAAGGTCCGGCTGCATGATCGTGTTGCTGAAGATCTGTTTTCCCTCCTTCAGCTTGGTGATGACCGTGTTGAAGGTCTGCGAGTTGGCCTTGATGCCCGGTCCGTTCCGGGCGTTCGCTGCCGCCGCGGGCTGGGCCTGGGGCGCAGCGGCGGGTTGCGCGTTCGCGACCGCAGCGGCGGCCACGAAACCGGCGGTGGTGGCGGCGGCAATGAAATCGCGCCGGTTCATGGAGTTGGGGTTGCTCGGGGAGGGCGTGTCGTTGGTGGGGTTCATGTTTTTAGTGGGGTTCGCGCTGTACAAAATAATGCCGTGGAGCGGATGGCTTGCCGTGGCGATTATCCCGTTGAGGGGTCGCAGTCATGGGGGCGGGCAGGGGGTTTCGAGAAAGCGTTCCGGGAGCGCGGGAAGGATTCTGAGGGGTAGGGGTGCTTCTGTTTGCTCGGTCAGTTTTTAATGATGCGCCGCGGGGCAAAGCAAGACGCGAAAGTTTGGCGGGCTGACTCGGTCGGCGATGCCCCCATTGACAGGGTCGCTTTGGCATTTGGACCTTTGGCCCTTGGATTTTCCATTTTACTTTGTTGGCACCACGCTGGTGCCCGCGGGACGCAGCGATTGCCAGGCGATCATGCGCCACGTGCCGGCTTCATTCCGCCAGACGGACATGAAGCGCAGGTTCAAGTCGGACCAGGTCGGTCCGAGTTTCTTGCGCATGTCCTGGGCGCCGGTGAGCACAATCACGTCCGGCGTCACCACCTGGGCCTGAACCACGGACGTCTTCACGTTCGCGTACGCCGTGTCACCCGCCGTCATGCTCTTGATATAGTCCATCTTTCCCTCGGCGCGTCCATCCGAGTGAATGAACACCACGGCGTCCGAAAACAACCGCGCAAGGCCCGCGCCATCACCCGCCATCATCGCCACCAGTCGTGCCTGGTCCAGGCGCAGAACGGTCTCGACACCGCTAGTGTCAGCGGCGCGGGCGGCACTCGCGAACAGGCCGAGTATGACAAAAAAGCATATGCAGAAGCAGGATTTCATTTTGACCCTAGGTTCGGGGTTTTGGCTGCCAGGTTGGTTCAAGCCTTCACTTCGCCGGCTTGTAGTCCTGCCAGAGCCACTCGAGGGCCTGCGGCAGGGTTCGCGCGATGACCTGGGCGTCGTCGTGACCCTGGCCGGCGGCGTAGAAACGGCCCGCGCCCTGCGCGTAGACGAACTGGTAGTGATAGCCCTTCGCCTTTAGCGCGCCGGCCATCCGCTGGTTGGCGATGACGAGGTTGTGCATGTCGGCGGCGCTGCTGGTCGAGCCGGTGTCGTTCTCGTTCACCTCGAGCCAGACGCGCAGGGGCTTGCGGGCGCTCTGGGGTATGAGGTGCTCGTGGTATTCCCACGCCCCGTGCAGCAGGGCCAGGTTTTCGGGCGACTGGTTGTTCGTGTAGGTGGCGGTGTAGGTTAGCACGCGGTGATACAGCTCCGGATGAAACCACGCCATCGTGAACGCCGCCGCACCGCCCGAGCTTCCGCCGATGGTGGCGCGGGCGTCGGGATCCTTCGTGAAGGTCACGTTGCATTCCTTTGCCGCGCGCGGCAGCACTTCCGCCTCGATAAACTCGGCAAACTTGCCGGAGAGCGTGTCGTATTCGAGCCCGCGTTCGCTGCCCCGGTCGTCGCCGCCGCCCGACCGCGCAAAGACTGCCACCATTGGGGGCAGCCGGTGGTCGGCGATCATGTTGTCGAGAATCGTCGGGAGCTGGTTGCTGTTGTGCGCACCCATCGCGTCCTGGGAGACAAGCAGCGGTGCCGGCGTGCCCGGAACGTACTGACTCGGAATGTAGACAGTCACGTCGCGCGTCGGCGTGGTGCCGCGCAGGCCGGTGTCGGGGTAGAATTTGCTCTCGGCGGCGTTCAGCTTGAATTGCACGATCCGGCCCTTCGGCACTTCCGGGCGCGGCGTCTGCTCGGGTGCGGGGGGGAGCGGCTGCAGCAACAAATAATCGCCATCACCCGCGCCGGGCGTGAGCGCGGGGAGATGCTGGAGCCGGGCCATCTCCGCGAGGTCGGCGGGTGTCGCCGGTCCGCCACGGATGTGCTCGATCGCCGCGGCGGGATCGCCTCCGGTGACCGGCGTCGCATTGGCGCGCGGCGCGGGAGTCGGGACCATGTCAGCGGCGAATGCCGGTGGGTTCGCCGTGATCAGGTAGAACCCGAAGGCGGAGAGGGCGAGCGATCGTTTGTTCATCAGCATAGGGGTAGGGGGCAAGCCAGGGATATCACTTCTCGACTGCCGATAAACCGAGTTCAGGCCCGCCGCCTTGTCGAGACTCGAAACCCGCGGTGTGCTAACATCCGGCTGCGCTTCGACCTTGCAGTCACCGTCCGGTCGATTGGGCTCGCGGCATGAGCACGCTGCCTCCGCTGCCCGGCGAACCGCGACCGGGGCTTTACCGCCACTACAAGGGCAACGAGTACCGGGTGATTGGCCTCGCGCGCCATTCCGAGACCCGCGAGGTGCTGGTCGTGTACGACGCCCTCTACGGCGAACGCGGCCGCTGGGTCCGCCCCGCAGCGATGTTCATCGAAACCGTCGAGCTGGCCGGCAAGCGCGTGCCGCGCTTCGAGCGGATCGGGGATTAGGGGCGGGTAAACCCCGAATCATTTTATAGGAGATAACGAAGGCAACAGAGGGTTTCTGTTCGCACACTTTGGCTTGCCGGCGGTTCGCGCGGCAATCATCACATTCCACCCCTATGAAAATTGTCGTCCTCGATGGCTATACGCTTAACCCCGGTGATAATCCCTGGGACGGTCTCGCCCGCCTCGGCGAGTTCGTCTGCCACGACCGCACGCCTGCGGCGCAGATCCTGGAGCGGGCGCAGGATGCCGACGTGCTCCTCACCAACAAGACGCCCCTGAGCGCTGAGACCCTCGCCAAGCTGCCGAAACTGAAGTTCATCGGGGTGCTCGCTACCGGCTACAACATCGTCGACGTGAAGGCCGCCCGCGCCCGCGGCATCCCGGTTTCCAATGTGCCGATCTACGGCACCGACGCCGTCGCCGAATTCGTCCTCGCGCTGCTCCTGAATTTCAATCGCCAGCCGCAGCTCCACAGCGACCTCGTGAAGCGGGGCGAGTGGACCAAGGTGAACGAGTGGTCGTTCTGGCGCACGCCGCTCGCCGAGCTGGCCGGCCAGACCATCGGCATCGTCGGCTTCGGCCGCATCGGGCGCCGGGTGGGGGAGCTCGCGGCCGCCTTTCACATGAAGGTGCTCGCGAACGACGTGTTTCACGGCAACCCGCCGTCCTATCCGTTTGAGTGGCGCGAGGTGCCCGAGCTCTTCGCCGAGTCCGACGTGGTCACCCTGCACTGCAATCTCACGCCCGAGAACACCGGCATGGTGAACGAGGCGCTGCTCGGCCGGATGAAGAAGACCGCCTATCTGATCAACACCTCGCGCGGCCCGTTGGTGAAGGACGCCGACATGGCGGCGGCGCTGCAGCGCGGCACCATCGCCGGGGCGGCCCTCGATGTCGTGACGACCGAGCCCATTCCCGCCGACAATCCGCTGCTGAAGGCGCCAAACCTCACGCTCACTCCGCACATCGCGTGGGCCGCACTCGAGGCCCGTCGTCGACTGACAAAAGTCACCGTGGACAACGTGGCCGCCTTCCAGGCCGGCAAGCCCATCAATCTCGTCAACTGAGCGTCCGCACAACGGCGAGTTGGAGCCAAACCCTTCGACGGGCTCAGGGCAGGCAACGCGTTGGGGACAACGAGTTCCACTGTTTCGAGCAAAAGAAGCCAGCACTGCGCGGACAGCTCAGGCTTGGCCGCCTCCTTTAGGCTTGGACTACACGGCCGGCGTGGGTTTTGGTTTCACACCCCTCCCGGGAGGCCCGCCTGAAGGCGCGTTTCCTCTCAGTTATCCCCGCTCTGCACGAAGCTGCCTTCGTCAACCCCACGAAAACCATGAGCCCAGCCATGAAACGACTCCTGCCTTCAGCCATCATTGTGTCGTCACTGCTTTTCCAAACGGCTCTTGCGCAGACGCCCGCTCCCGCCGCTGGCGGCGCCGGGCAAGTGCAGAAGGCTGCTCCTCCGGCCCCGGTCCAGGCCAAACCGGCGGAGCTCGCGAAAATCAAGGACCAGACCGGGCAAATCGAGGCTCTCGTCCGGGACTTGAAGGCGAAGCGCGCCAACCCGGAGCTGGTGGCCGATGTTGAGGTCTATGCGCATGCCGGCCGGATGCTGCTCGAATATCCCGAGATGTTCGGCACGCAGGCCGCCATCGATCATGCCTTCGTCACGCTCGACCAAGGCATTGCGCGCGGCCAGCAACTACTGGCCAATCAGCCGGCGTGGAATCAGGGCAAAAAGCAGATCCACGCCTACGTCTCCGAGATCGATGGGGCCGTTTTGCCCTATGGCATCACGCTGCCGGAGAACTACGACCCGACCAAGCCGACGCGGCTCTACGTCTGGTTGCACGGGCGCCAAAACAACACCACTGAGTCCGAGTTTATTTACAGCCACCTCAACGGCCGGCCGCAAACCCCCCCGGTCGCCGACCAGGGCCAGATCCAGCTCGACTGCTTCGGCCGCGTGAATGGCGCCGGCTGGCATTGGGCCGGTGAAAGGGACGTCTTCGAGTCCATCGCCGCGGTGAAGAAGCGCTTCAACATCGACGACCAGCGCATCATCCTGCGCGGATTCTCGCAGGGCGGGGAAGGGGCCTGGCATATCGCGCTGCACAATCCCGATCGTTTCGCCGCGGCCGAGGTCGGCGCGGGCACCGTGTCGACTTCGGCCGAGCGGCCCGGCATCACGCCCTACCAACTTTCGACCCTGCGCATCTGGGAGAATATTTCCGAGTGGGCGCTGAATATCTATAATCTCCCGTTCGCCGGCCACGACGGGGAGAACGACGCCCGACAGCTGGAATCGTCGCTCCGCGCCCGCGCTCAATTGGAAAAGGAAGGTTTCCCGTCGGCCGGCGATCCCGACTATCTCCGCTCGCAGGGCGTCCCGGGCCTGTGGATGCAATCCAAGGCGACAGGCCACGGCACCAGTCCGCTGGTCCGTCAGCGGCTTGACGCGTTTCTCAAGGAATACGGCGACAAGGGGCAGCCTTCCTCCCCAGATCACCTCCGTTTCCTGACCTACACCACGCGCTACAATCGCGACTACTGGGTTTCACTCGACGGCTTGGAAAAACATTATGAGCGCGCGGAAGTGGACGCCCAGCGCACCGACGGCGGCGCATCCTACGATATCAAGACGAAGAACCTCACCCGCCTCGTCCTGCGGGAGACCGGGAGTGCCCGCGAAATCAAGGTCGACGGCCAGACCCTGCAGGTGAAGGCGGGGCCCGAGATCACACTCGACCGAAACGGCGCCACGTGGAAGGTGGCCTCGAACGGACCGGAGTCCGGCCTGCACAAGACGCACGCGTTGCAAGGCCCCATCGACGATGCCTTTCTCGATCCCTTCCTGCTGGTCCGCCCGACAGGCAAGCCCTGGAACGAAGAAGTGAACCAGCAGGCGCTGCGCACGATGGCCCGCTTTGACCGCATGTGGGGGAAATTCTTCCGCGGCCACCCCTTCGTGAAGGATGACAAGGACGTGACCGAGGCCGACTTTGCGAAGTACCACGTCGTGCTGTTCGGCGATCCGGGCAGCAACCAATGGATCGCAAAGTTGAACGGCAAACTCCCCATCAAGTGGACCCAGCAGAGCGTCACCCTCGGCGGGCAGACCTTCCCGGCAAGCGAGAATTTTCCCGCGCTGATCTACCCGAATCCGCTCCATCCGGCGAAGTACGTCGTGCTCAATACCGGCCTGACCATGGAAGACCGCGGCTACAACGGCGATTATGGCACGCCCCTGTGGGGCGACTATGCCATCGTCAAGGTGAAGCCGGGTGCTGCCGTTCCCGACCTGGTCACCGGCGGCCTGTTCGACGAGAACTGGCAGCTGCCGAGATAGCTGTTCGCTGCCCTTCGAACACCGAAACAAAAACGAGAAAGAGAACGATTTTTAGCCAAACCCGACGAAATTCGGACACGACTGCACTTTCACTTGTCTCGTGGGCCGCCGCAGTCTTGCTTGCGATTGCGACCCCACTCCACGGCTTTGCCGGCGGTCGCGATGTCTTTCGCTGCATCCAATCCATACCCCCAATGCCCCTCCCGCTTCGCTCCCGTCGTGCCTTCCTCAAGAACTCCGCGCTGGTCGCCGGCGCTGTGGTCGCCGCCCGCGTGGTCCCGGCGAGCCTTCGGGCGGCCGACGCCGCTTCCGCGGCCCCGGTGTTGCCCGCACCGGCCGGCCCGTTGCCGCCCGCGCCGGCGCCCATTCTTCCGCCAGCGGGCTGGGGCGTGATGGACGGTCCGTTTCAGCCCAACTTCGAATCACTCCAGAACTACAAGTCCGCGCCTGACTGGTTCCGCGACGCCAAATTCGGCATGTGGGCGCACTGGGGGCCGCAATGCGTGCCGGAGCAGGGCGACTGGTACGCGAAGAACATGTATATCGAGACCCACGCGGTCCACAAATTCCACGTCGCCAAATACGGCCACCCGTCGAAGTTCGGGTTCAAGGATATCTGCAATCTGTTCAAGGCGGAGCGCTGGGACCCGGAGCACCTCATCGGACTCTATAAGCGCGCCGGCGCGAAGTACTTCATGTGCATGGCGAACCATCACGACAACTTCGACATGTTCGACTCCACCTACCAGCCGTGGAACTCCGTCGCCATCGGCCCCAAGCGCAGCCTCGTGGGCGGCTGGGAGAAGGCCGTCCGCGCGGCCGGGCTGAAGTTCGCGGTGTCGAGCCACGGGGACCGCGCCTGGAGCTGGTACCAGGAGGCGCAGCTTGCCGACACCACCGGTCCGATGGCGGGCATCCCGTACGACGGCCTGATGTCGAAGGCCGACGGCAAGGGTCTGTGGTGGGAGGGCCTCGATCCGCAGGACTACTACGCGCAGTATCACCTCCCGGGCCAATACAAGTGGAACTTCGCGGGCAGTCCGCCGGTGGCGAAGGAATTCAGCGAGAAGTTCTTCAACCGCACGATCGACCTCATCAACAAGCACAGCCCGGATCTGCTTTATTTCGACGACTCCGTCCTGCCGCATTATCCCACCAACGACATCGGCCCGCGCATCGCGGCTTATTTCTACAACCACGGCCTGAAGCGCGACGGCGGCCGGCTCGAGGTGGTGCTCACGGGCAAGGACCTCAATGCCGACCAGAGCCGCGCGCTCGTCATGGACATCGAAAAGGGCGGGGCCAGCGCGATCCGGCCCGAGCCGTGGCAGACCGACACCTGCATCGGGTCGTGGCACTACAACATCAGCCATCTCGACAAGCACGACTACAAGAACGCGCGGGACATCGCCCGGATGCTCGTGGACAACGCGAGCAAGAACGGGAACCTCATGCTCAACATCCCGCTGCCCGGCCACGGCGAGCCCGACGCGGATGAGCTGGCGATCATCGCCGACTTTACAGCCTGGATGGACCGGAACAACGCGGGCATCTACGCGACGCGGCCGTGGCGAGTGTTTGGCGAAGGTTCCACGGCCCCGGCGGCTGGCAACGGCATTGGCCGGCGCTCCGGCGGTCCCGTGCCTACCTTCACCGCGAAGGATATCCGCTTCATGCAGAAGGGGGACGCGCTGTTCGCCTTCGTGATGGACTGGCCGGAGGACGGAACCCTGGTCATCAAATCCCTCGCCGACGGCGCGCCGACCGGCGCGGGCAATGTCGAGCGGGTGGAGATCATCGGTGTGGGCGAGCCCCTTCGCTTCACGCGCGATGCCAACGGCCTGAACGTCTCGCTGCCCGCCCAAAAGGTCGGCAGTTATGTCTACGGCTTTAAGATCAACGGCCGCGGCCTGACTACTGCCGCTGCCTGATCGGCCTGCATCAAGCCAAGGTGCGCGCTGGACAGGGTCTGGCTGGTCTTGTTGAGGTAGGTCGCCTTGGCTCCGGCCGCCTTACTCCGGATGCGTCGCCGTTAGCACCTCAATAAGATCGGCCTGACCACGGCTGCGATAAAACATACGGCTGCCCGGACATTTGATCAGATGGCCGACCACTTTTCCCCGCGCAAGACGTCGAGCTGTGCAGCAACCGAGATTTCAGCCCAGGGCTGAAACTGGATTCCCTCCGATTCTTATCCCCCAACTTTCTCTCCGTGGGACGGTCCTCGATTCGCCGTGAATCGCCTTTCCCAAGATTTGCCCCCGAATCCTCCCCCAGCTCAAAAAATCATCATGCCCTCACATTCCCCGCGCGTCTCCCTTCTCGCCGTCTACCTCTTCGCGATTTTTTCCGCCCTCGGCGTTTCCAGCCGGGGCGCGACCACCGCTTACCTTGTCTCGGACCACGGCGCGGTCGGTGACGGCGCCACCGTCAATACCAAGGCCATCCAGGGCACGATCGACGTCTGTGCGGCGGCTGGCGGCGGCGTGGTCGTCGTGCCCAAGGGCGTCTTCGTGAGCGGCGCGCTCTACTTCAAGCCGGGCGTGAATCTGGAGGTGCAACGCGACGCGGTGCTGAAGAGCACCACCGTGATGACGGACTTTCCGCCGCTGTATACGAGCTGGGAGGGCATCGAGCGTTACTGGACCGCGGCCTTCCTGAACTTTGTCGGCATGAACGACGTCAGCGTGAGCGGCGAGGGCACGATCGACGGCTCCGGCCTCGGCTGGGGCGGCCCCCGCGCCCCGCGTGGCGCCGGCGGGCCACGTCCCACACCGCCAGCCACACCGGCTGAGGCGACCGCGCCACTGCCCAAGGTGGGAGAGGTCTACCCTTCACCCCGGCCAACGACCACCGCCATTCATTTCGCGCCCGATCCTGCCCATCTGCCGCCGATCAACGCCGCGGGCATCGCGCTGCCGGGCGGCGCCGGCCGGGTGTCGCCGCCGCGCGCCCTCGTCTTCCAGAATTGCACGAACGTCCGCGTCTCCGGCCTGCACCTTAAGAATCCGGCGCGTTGGGGTTTTGTCTTCATCTATTGCAACAACGTCGTTGCGGAAAATCTGAATGTCCGCACGGACGACTACATTCCGAGCTCCGACGGAATCGACATCTGCTCGTCCAAGGATGTGCGCATCTCGCACTGCGATATCGCCTGCCACGATGACAACATCTCGATCAAGGCCGGCAAGGACGAGGACGGGCTGCGCGTCAACCGGCCGGCGGAGAACATCACGATCAGTGATTGCGTCTTTGGCACGGGCGGCGGCGTGGCGATGGGGTCCGAGGTCAGCGGCGGGGTCCGTCACGTCTTGGTCGAGCGGTGCACGTTCACGGGCACCGGCTCGGCCGCGAGGATCAAGTCGCAGCCCAGCCGCGGCGGCGTGATCGAGGATATTGTCTATCGCGACTTCCAAGTCACGGATGTGAACCGGGCATTTAGCTTCGAACTGGAGTGGAGAATGGTGCCGCCCATCGCGCCCCCGGCGAAGGTACTGACAATCGTGCGCAACGTGCGGCTCATCAATATCACGGGCACCACCAATGCGGCCGGCGTGGTCCAGGGCCTGAAAGGCAGCCCGATTCAGGACCTCCGGATCGAGCACTGCCAGCTGACGGCGAAGACCGGGCTGGTTCTGACCAACGTGCAGGACCCGGATCTTTCCGGACTCAAGCTCACGGTCGCGTCCGGCGAGCCGATCATCCGCAGCCTGCCGCCGGCTCCCCCGCGCTGACCACTCGACCCTTGGGCGGGCCTCACCAGCTCAAGCCGACGCCCACCTGGATGTAGAAGATGGTCATGACACTCGCGCGCACCTTGCCGAAATCCTTTTGGCGAATTCCGGTGCCGAACTTGGTGTGGTTCTGCGGACCGGTGGGCCTCCAGTTCGCAATGGCGGCGGGCAGGTCCCGATCAAATCGGCGCGAGGTGACCTCGACCTTCGGCAAGACTACGACATCGGAATCCAACGTGCCTTGCGCCGCCTGATCAGGGGAGGCTGGCACCAGGCTCTTCGCCCGGACGGCGGGATCATACGGGAAGCTGTCGCGCAGGGCGCTCCGCACGATCGAGGGGGATTTCGCCTCACTGCTTCCGCCGCTGCCGCTTGGAGGGAGGACGGGGTTGGCTGGAGGGCTGACGGCCGGCGTGCTCTTCACCGTCGGCGTCGCGTCGGGCACCGGGGCTGAGTTCTCCTTTTCCGGGACCGCGATCGGCGGCGAATCGCCGGCTGGCAGTCGCGGCGCCATCCACGCCAGCGAGAGCAGCATAAATCCCAGCCGCGCGAAAGTCATGGGTAAGCGGGGTGCGTTACAGGGCCTGATCTGAGTTTCATTCCATGGTCACTAGGCCCACAGGTCAACGTCCGCGCGGTGCGCCGCTCAAAAATCGATCGTCCGCATCGGGCCGACTTTCACGCCGAATCGGTCGCGGTAGGGCGTCACGCGTTTGAAGTCGCTGCGCACCATCTCGTGCCCGCCTTCCCGCTTTTTGAAGAAAAACATGGTAAGCGCCATGTGGTCTGTGAGCCGCGTGGACGCTGGGCTGAATTTTGGATCTACCGTCGTAAAATCAATGGTGAAGGCGGCCTGGTTCAATTTGGCCACCAGCGCCATCCGCATGGGGGCCGACAGGTGGATCTCAACGTGCTCGAAGGCCCGCGTCGTTTTGCTCACGCGGACGAGCGTCTGGAATTTATCCATCGGTGAAGCTTTGCCGCCTTCCGCATGCAGCGGTATCGCGTAGGTGATGCTTTCGGAGTTTTCCGTGGAAATAGTCGCATGCTCCAGGTCGGCGAGCATCCGGGAGCCATTGAGCACGACCCGCGGCTGGGCGTCGTTCTCCTCGCCGCCGGGTCGCTCCAGCCGCTCGCCGCGCGCCACGCCGCGTTGGCGGGCCTGCTCCACCTGTTTGTCGGTGGGAGGAATCCCGTTGTGGCTGATGTCCGTGAACTGCTCGGCGTAGGGCAGGGACGGATCGTAGCGCATCACGGCCTCGCGGGTGGTCTTGCCGGTAGCGTCGAGCGCGTGGGTGGTTTCCGTGAAGGCCCAGTGGTCGATGTCCCGGACGTAGTTCGTCCACGCCTCGTCCAGCAGCGGTGGAATCTCGGCGCGGAGCGCGCAGGCGGACAGCGCGAGGACGAGGCCAAATAAAAAACGCATCCGGGTGTGAGCGCCGCGGCGTGGTCGAAGTTCCCAATTTATTCGCTGTGGCCGATCGGGCCCAAAAGTAGGGCGCGGTCTTGGACCCGCCTTCTGCGCCTCAGAGGTCAGGTCAAAGACCATCCCTACGTTTACTCGCCGGCTTCGGAGCGACGGAGCGACTGCGCTTCGCGCCCCGTCAGGAAGACGCCGACGAAGAACAGCAGGGCGCCCACGGGCACCAGGATGATTCCGTAGCCTGGGTCGCCGCCCATGATGTTGAGCCCGCCCAGCAGGAATCCGCCAGGCAGCAGCACGCTCGCGCCGATGAGTGCGGGCGAACCGAACCGCCGCCAGCCGGCGCTGACGGTCGGCAGCAGGCGGATCGTCATGCCGGCGGCGATCTGCACCAGCGCCAGCAGCGTCCCGTGGGCGTGCGCCAGCGTGAACATCAGGCGCCGCGATTCGTTCGACACGTTGAGGTACCAGCCGATTTTAAATCCGTGCAGCATCTCGAGGAAGATGCCGAGGGTCAGGAAGAACAGGAGCGACCACCACCCGAAGACGATGTGGCGCCGGCCGAGTCGCTGGCCGTCGCCGGCGGTCGCCTCGATCGGGGGATTCGTTGCCGAGAATTTATCTTTGGCCTGGCCCATGGTTTTATTCCTGGAGGTTGATGGGGGTGAGATCGCGGGCCTTCATGAGGCGCACGGCGGGCTCGAGGTTGAAGGTGCCGTTTTTTTCCAGCAAGAGCGGCCCGGTGCCGGATGCCAAGCCTGCGGGGTGCTGTCTCGTCCACAGGTCAAACGCCCGGGATTTCATGTCAGCGGGAAACGGGTAGGCGGGCAGGCTTTCAAATCCGGGATACTGGCGGAGCGACTTCCGCGCCACGAGCCGGACGGCCGCGTAGGAATCCTCCAGCAGGAAGGAGAGATACACGCCCATCCAGTCGTCACCCGACGCCCTTCTCGCTTCCGCCCAGCCGAACGACCAGGCCATGAGTGCCCGTTGGCCGGCATCGCCTTTCAGCGTCCACAGGACCGACGCAGCGATGGTCCGCTCGTCAGCGTTTAACTCGGGCACCGGCGTTCCGTACCACTGGTTCAGCGTCTGGGCGGTCCAGCCGAGACTCTTGTCGAGGTGGCACTGGTTGCAGGCGTTCGGGCGGCCGGTGGCGAGGCTGGCTGTGACACTCGGCTTGTCGATGGTGTGGCTGCGGATGGCCTTGAGCAGGCCGAACGTCGTGTGCGGCATGTGGCAGTTGTAGCAATTGCTCGCGGCGCTCGCGACGGGATGGTGGGTGTGGGCCGCGAGAGCGGCGTCACCGGCGAAAGTCTTGTGGCACTGAAGGCACGCGGCATTCGTCTGCATGCCCGGGGCCAGTTGGTCGTCGGCCCACTCCGGCAGCGGCCGGGGGTCCGCGTCGGATTCGTGCATCTTGTGACATGACAGGCAGCTCATGTCGCCGTTCTGAAAACATTTTGTTTCCAGCAGGCCGTTGTATTCGCGACCGGCCACCCGGATCATGCCGTCCGGCCAGTAGCGATCCCGGATGATCTGAGGGTTTTTCGCCAGCTCGGCCTGGAGCGCGGGATTTGTCTGCCAGTCGACAAGGCGCGTACGAACGAACGTGTCCTCGAATTTCTGTCCCGGGCGGAAGGCGTAGCCGTGCAGCGGGTAGGGGTTGTCCGGCGTGTCATGATATCCACCCGTCAGCGCATGGCAGCGCGCGCAAACGGCCGCGGATAAATCCTTCCCGAGATGGGCCGGGTTCACGATCGTGGGGTCCGGCTTCCCGGCCGCGACCTGGCGTCGGACGGCGTAGCGGCGCAGCGGATTGCGATTCGCCGCCACGTGGGCCTCGCCGGGACCGTGGCACGCCTCGCACGAGATTCCAAATTCCGCCGCCCGTGTCGTCATGATGGCATCGCTCACGACGGTTTGGGGCGCGCCATGCGTGGAGTGGCAGTTGAGGCAGGTCGTGTTCCAGTTGCCGCTGTGCAGCGAATTGAGGTTGGAGTACGGCGCGGTCAGGAAGGCGTCCTCGCGCGGCACCCACTGCTTCTCGTCGAGGAGATAGACGAAGGGGAAAATCGTGACCTTCCGGTCGTCCGGCCGCTCGGCGGCAACGTAATCCCCGTCGAGCCAGTAAGCCTGGTAGTTGTGCGACCCGGTCGTCATGACGATGCGGCGCTCGTGGACATCCGCCTCCACGGGCGTCGCCTGGTTGGCCGGCCAGATCTTGGTCCAGACCTCGTCGCCGCGCCGCTCGAGCGCAAAGGCCAGACCTCCATCCTTGAAGACCCGGCCCTCGAAATCCTCCGCCCGCACGCTTTCGCGGGTGGCGACTTGCGTCATTGTGCGGTGAAACGTCGCGTGCCAGGTGTTGTACTCGCCCGGGTGACAGGAACGGCAGGTGTTCGACGACACATAGCCATCAAACGCCTCTTCCTTCGGGCGCGAATCCGCCAGGACATCGATCCGGGGTGAAGGCCGGTAGCCGGCCGTGTTCTTCGCGAGGAGCATCCAAGCCAGCGCGATGACACCGAGCCCAGCCGCGCCACCCACCAGCAGGAACCGCCGCTGGGCGACCAGATAAACCAACGCCACGCCGGAGAGGACCGCCAAGGCACCAAAAAAATAGTTCATCAGTGATTGGCGGCCGGATCTCCGCGGCCCGGCCCGCTGAGCGGTTGGCTTGAGGCGGTTATTTGGTCACCGGCTTGTAGCCCTGCCAGACCCACTCGAGGGCTTGCGGATAGGTTTGGGCGATGACCTTGCCGTCGGTGTGGCCCGCCGCCTTGGCGTAGACCAGCTGATAGTGGTAGCCCTTGGCCTTCAGGACGGCGGCCATCTGCTTGTTGGCGATGACCCAGTTGCGGAAAGCTGCGCCGGTGGTGGCGGCGCCATTGTCATTCTGGGAGACGTGCAACCAGACGCGCAAGGGCTTGGCCGGGCTCTTCGGGATGAAATTCTCATGGTATTCCCACGCGCCATGCGGCGCCGAGTCGTCGCGCTTCAGGCCCACGAACGTGCCCGAGTAGGACAGGACGCGATGATAAAGCTCCGGGTGAAACCACGCCATCGTGAACGCACACACGCCGCCCGAGCTGCCGCCGAGGGTCATGCGGCCGTCCGGATCCTTGGTGATGACCACGCCGGCCTCCTTTTCCGCGCGGGGCAAGACCTCCGCCTCCACGAACTCGGCGTATTTGGCGGAGACGGTGTCGTATTCCATGCTGCGCTCGCTGCCGCCGTTCGCGATCATCACCGCGACGATCACGGGCAGGCGCTTGTCGGCGATCATGTTGTCCAGGATGTTCGGGAGCTGGTTGTTCTTCGCGCCATAGGCATCGCACGACACGATGACCGCCGCCGGCTTGCCGGGGACATATTGGGCGGGGACGTAAACGGTGACATCGCGCTTGAACGTCGCGCCGTCGACGCCGGGGTAGAATTTGCTGCCGGCCGACTCCATGGTGAACGTGATCACCTTGCCATGCGGCACGCCTTCGCGGGCGGTCTGCTCCGGCGCCGGGGCATAATTGGGCCCGACGGAATAATTGCCATCGCCGTCGCCGGCCTTCCAGGCGGGGAGATTGTTGAGCGTGTCGATATCAGCCTGCTCGGCGGCTGTGATCGGGGGCCCGGGCGGCCCGCCCTTGCGGGCAGCAGCCGCGCCGGCCGCAGGCGCGGCGGGAGCAGCGGCCGGCGTATCCGCGCCAAAAAGTGAATAAGCAGTCGACAACAGGCAAAGCGCAGCAAGGGCGCGGATGACGGGGAGGCTTGATTTCGGGGGCATGGGATTTGGGGTAGGAGAATCGGGGTGGTTGGTTCGAGCAGCTAAATTTGGCATCGGTTGGCCGCCCGGCGCGACCCACTCAAGAGGTGGCGGACGGGGTCTGGCAATCCTCTTGGCGCGGGTCTGTTCTCATTTCGGAGGTCGCTTCACAGGTCGGGCTGCACGCGGTTACTCAGTCAAGCGCCAGGGCGTGAGGCAGTGGGCTTGGTCGTCGGATCGGTCCGACAACGCGGGCGATGCGACCAGCATTTGCGTTCCTTATGACTCCCGCTCCAGACAGGCTTGGGCATTCAGCAGCGCGGTCAAACCCGCCCGCCGCGGTGCGTCCGCGGCCATCGCGCCCGAGCGGAACTAATACTCCATCGCGCGCATTGCTCGAAGCTTGCCGGGCGTGCGTGGCGTTGTGCGAGGGTGCAGGGATGCCGCTCCGGACCATTGCCGTGGACTTCAACTCCTACTTCGCCTCGTGCGAGCAGCAGGAGACCCCGGCGCTGCGTGGTCGGCCCGTGGCGGTGGTGCCGGTGGTGGCGGACACCACCTGCTGCATCTCCGTCAGCTACGCCGCCAAGGCGCGCGGCGTGCGCGCCGAGATGGGCGTCGCCGAGGCGCGGTCGTGCTGCCCGGAACTCACGCTGGTCGAGGCGCGCCCCGACGTCTACATCCGCTACCACCGGCGGCTGGTCGAGGTGATCGAGTCGTGCATCCACATCACCACCATCAAGTCCATCGACGAGGTCGAATGCGACCTGACCGCGACCTTTGCCCCGCGCGAAAAGGCCGAGGCCGTCGCGCGGCGCATCAAGGCCGAGGTGGCGGCCCGCGTGGGCCCGTGCCTGACCAGTTCCATCGGCATCGCCCCCAACTGGCTGCTGGCGAAGATGGCCAGCGACCTGCAGAAACCCGACGGTCTGGTGGTGCTGGAGGAGGGCGACCTGCCGCACCGCCTGCTCGGGCTGAAGCTGCAGGATTTCCTCGGCATCGGCCCACGCATGGAGGTCCGGCTGCTGGCCCACGGGATCACCAGCCCGGCCCAGCTCTACGCCGCGACCAAGGCCGAGTTGCGCGGCATCTGGGGCGGGGTGGAGGGGGAGCGGATGCATGCCCGCATCCGGGGGGAGGCCATCCCGCTGGAGCTGGAGCAGCACAAGACGGTGGGCCATTCCCACGTGCTGCCGCCGCCGCTGCGCACGGAGGCCAAGTCGCTCGCCGTGCTGCACCGCCTTCTCCAGAAGGCCGCCCTGCGCCTGCGCAACATCCGGCACTACGCGGCCGGGCTGGTGGTGTTCGTCGGCTACCGCGACGGCGGCAGCTGGAGCGATGAGATCCGGTTCAACGAGACGCAGGACACGCAGCGGCTCACCCGCGCCCTCACGCAGCTCTGGGCCAAGCGGCCCGCCGGCTGCGTCCGGCGCCCGCCGCTGCAGGTCGGCCTCGTGCTCAACCGCCTCCTGCCCGCCAGCGGGCACACCCCCGAGCTCTTCGACCAGGACCAGGCCGAGGCCCGTGACCGGCTCCACCAGGCACTGGACCAGCTCAACCAAACCTACGGCAACGGTTCGGTGTATTACGGCGGCGCGTTCGGCGTGGTCAAAAACGCCCCGATGCGCATCGCCTACACGCGCATCCCCGCGCCGGAGCTCGAGGAAATCGATCCCGCCCGTGAGCGCCGCGTCCGGCCCCTGAAGCCCGCGCCGGTCCCGCCCGAATCCTGCGACAACTGACGGCCGCAGCCTGACGCCTTCGGCTCGGCCAGCCCTCGCGGTTATTTTTTGGGCGGCGTAATGACAAACGCCAGGCCGCGCCGGAGCGCGGCGTAGGAACCGGAGCCATGCGACTCGTCGGGAAAAATCGTGTAGACCACGGGCACGTCCTGCGGCCGCAACGGGCGCAGCCGCGCGGCCAGCTCGGAGGCGTTGTCGATCATGCGGTCCTTGGCCGCCGCCGCGAGGAGGGCGGGATCGCTGCCCCGGTATTGTTCGTTGCCCGCGGACGTGATCAGGACCCGCAGCTTGAGCTCCCCGGCGCGGACCCGTTCGGAGAAGGCCGGTTCGCCTTTCAGCACGTCGCGGTCATTCCGCCAGATCGCGGGGCTGCCGGCGATGAAGGCGTCGAACGCCTCGGGATGATGGAAAAGCACATTCAGGACGGTCAGCCCGCCCAGTGAGACGCCGAAGAGTCCCCGGCGGCCGGCCTCGACCCGGTAGCGCGACTCCACAAACGGCTTCATCTCCTCCAGCAGCACGCGGACAAACGCGTCGCCTCCGCCCGAGGTGAGTTTTGACCCGGCCGGATCGACGGCCGGTGTAAGCTCGAAGTTCCGCCGCTCGCGCCACTCGCTCACGCTTTCCGTGATATAACCGATCCCGACGATGATGGCGTTCGAGTAGTGCCAGCTGTCGGTCGCCGCGGCGGCGAAGTACTCGTTGCCGTCGAGCAGATAGACGACCGGGTAAGCCTTGTTCGGACCGGCATCCGCCGGCGCCCAGATCATCAGCCGGTAGGGCCGTCCGTTGATCCGCGAGACAAAATCATACTGCCGCGCGCCCGGCAGCACCACCGGGGCGCCCGCGCTATCGGCCCCGAGCCGGGGCACCGCGCCGGCGGAAGATTCCGCGGCCGGCAAAAAAACTGACGATGAAACCAGCAGGGTGAGGATGCCGAGGAAACGGATTTTCATGGGGGTAAGGGTCCGACCGCGGGCGGATGAAGCGCGAAGAGTCCGGCTCAAGCCGAAGGGGTCTGGCCTGGACCTTGGACAACCCGGATGAGAGGGACGAGCCGAAAGACAGAGGTCCAGCCGAAGTTCCTCGGATGAGCTTGCCCCGAATGGACAAGGCGTGATGTGGCTGGCTCGGCCAGCCATCCGAAGGCGTGAACCAACCCGGTTTCACACAGAGGCACAGAGACCACAGAGGGTTCGGAGATCCAAAACAAAAGGCATTTCTCTGTGTCCTCTGTGCCTCTGTGCGAACCATTCCGTCGCCCGGGAATCCTGGAACCTAAAAATAAACTATGCCACTCCGCTGGAGGCTGGTATTACGCCAACCTGCAATACCCCCTTGCAACGTACCCCACCCGAAAAATGAACCTGCTCAAAATTGCCCTGGCTTCGCTTTGTCTCGTCACCGGCCTCGTCGCCCAGACCAATCCCGTGCAGGAACTGATTGATGCGGCCCGCACCGATTCGCCCCGGTTGAAGGATCTGCTGGGAGCCAAGGATGCCTTTGGCTACCGCATACCCGAGCTCGCCGGCCGCGATGGTGTCGCTGTCTGGGGTCAGGAATTCGTCTTTGCGGTGGAGAGCGCCCAGCCCGCTTCCGTGTCGATCGACAAGGAACCGCCCATCCCCATGAAGCAGGTGCCCGGCACCAACTACTGGTATCTGTGGAAGATGCTGCGGCTCGGCACCACTCATCAGCATCAGTACATGGTGGACGGAAAGCCCTTCGCCGTCCCTTACCAGGTGGCCGGCTACAATCCCGATTCCTATCCCGTGCCCGGTGTCCCGCGGGGCGTGCTGTCGGAGAAAAAAACCCTGAAGAGCACGATCTATCCCGGCATGTCCACCAACTACTGGGTCTATACCAACCCCGGCATCGACTCCACGCGCGGCGCCCCGCTGATGGTGTGGCAGGACGGCGAAACGATCGTCGGCAACCAGGACTGGATGCGGCTGCGACTGCAGGTCGTCTCGGACAACCTGGTCGCCAAGAAGCTGATTCCCCCGATGGTCCACGTGTTGATCCAGCCCGGCACGGGTGGCGCGGAAGGCCAGGTCATGCGCAGCATCCTCTACGACACGGTGTCGGAACGCTACGGCAAGTATCTGCTGGAGGAAGTCCTGGCCGACGTGCAGCAGACCTACAAGCTCCGCCCTGATGCGTATTCCCGCGCGGTCGCCGGGGCTTCCTCGGGCGCCATCTGTGCCTTCAACGTGGCCTGGTATTACCCCGAGCAGTTCAGCCGCGTGCTCTCGCACATCGGCAGCTACACGGCCCTGCAATGGCATCCCGAGAAAAACCTGGACGGCGGCTACATCGTGCCGGTCAAGGTCCGACGCGAGGCGCAGAAGAACCTCCGCGTATGGCTGTCCGACGGCGCCGACGACCAGGAAGCCGGCTCAGGCAGCTGGCCGCTGAGCAACATCCAGCTGGCAAATTCGCTCAAGTTGAAGGGCTATGATTTCCATTTCCGCTTCGGCGTGAGCATGCACTCGATCGCGCAGGGCGCCCTGGACCTGCCGGAATCGCTCACCTGGCTCTGGCGGGAATACGACCCCGCCAAGACCGCGCAAAAATACGAGATGGAGGAGTCGGAAAAAGCCAAGTCCCTGTTCCGCGTCGGCATCACCAACCGCGACGCCCAGTGAATTCATTCCCGACAAAGGGGTGCAGGGAAGGGATCAGGCCGACGGCGGCTGCACGCAGGAGAATCCACCAAGGCATGTTGGCCGCAAATAGGCGCAAAAATCGCAAGGTATCAGACTACCCGGAATCCGGCTTTGCGCATTTTTCGCCTCTTTGCGGCTACTCAATCCGAGTTTCCGAAATCAACCTGCCGCCTTCAAATCCCCGGTCGCGGTGACGCCAGAGCAGCATCAGGAGGAAGCCGATCGCGGCGCCGCCGAGGTGGGCGAAGTGGGCGATGCCGGAGCCGAAAATGGAAAACCCGGTGACCCCGGAGAACAGGTCGAGGAGGAGCAGGCCCGGGATGAAGAATTTCGCCGCGATCGGGACCGGCACGAACATCAGGCCCAGCTTGGCGTTGGGATGGAGAAACCCAAATGCCACCAGAAGCCCGTAAATCGCCCCGGAGGCGCCGAGCATCGGACCCGCGCAGATCCCGTAGAGCTCGATAAGCATCGTCTTGAGCGCTGGATCCGGGGGCAGATAGCCGCGGCCGGTCGCCAACAAGGAACTGATATTGGAGGGCGTCAGCCCCGCCGCGATGAGGCGATCATGGAGGCCATGGAACTGCTGCCAGTTGATGCCCGTCTGGATCAGCGCCGCGCCCACGCCGCAAAGAAAATAGAAAATCACGAAACGGACCGCGCCCCATTCCCTCTCCAAGATCGAGCCAAAGGAAACGAGTGCGAACATGTTGAAGAAAATATGGCTCAGGCTCCCATGCAGGAACATATACGACACCACCTGCCACAGGCCGAAATTGTCGTTGGCCGGATACCAGAGCGCGCCCGCCGTGACCAACTTCTCGTTCCCGTCGGGCAGCAGGAAACCCGCGGCAAACACCACGATGTTCACGATCAACAGGCCGGCAACCGTCCGGGGCATGCGATTCATCGGGCTACCGTTGTGATCCTGCCGCCATTCGCAACCCCGGAGGAATTCGGGGACCGCCCTGGCCTCATCGGCTCGGCCCGCTGGCTTTGTCGGCAGCACGGACTATCCTCCACGGTGATGACCAAGGCCGATAGCTCCACGCCACCGCCACTCCGAAAGGCGGCCGATGCGTGACGAACTTTTCCAACGCTCGGTCCGGATCGAGCGTCCGGCCGCCGAGGTCTTTGCGTGGCACGAGCGGCCCGGGGCTTTTGAGCGGCTCTGTCCGCCGTGGGAACGCGTCGAGGTCACCGCGCGCGCCGGCGGCATCCGCGACGGGGCCCGGGTGTCGCTGCGCACCAAGATCGGCCCCGTGTGGGTGCGCTGGGAAATCGAGCATCGCGACTACATCGCGGGACGACAATTTCGCGACGTGCTGTTGCGCGGGCCATTCGCCAGATGGGAGCACCTGCACCTGATCGAGCCGGCGGGAGCCGGGGCGTGCGTGCTGACCGACGAGATTCGCTATCGGCTGCCCTTTGGCTGGCTTGGACGGTGGGGCGGGGCGGCCTTCACGCGGCGCCAACTGGAGCGAATGTTCACCTATCGTCACGCGGTGACGAAGGCAGACGTGGAAGCCGAGGCCAAAAAAAACCCGCGGTCATAGCGACGGCGGTGGCGGCGCGATCGAGCAATCGCGATGAGATTTTTCGCGAATCCGGTGACGGAGCCGGGCCGCCAATTCACTTGCCAGATTTGGGCGCGGCATTTTTCTCGTTTCGTTTCTCCCGCCATGGTGCGGCGGACTCCTGCGCCGCGCTTAACTTCAACTGCGTCACCCATGTCCTCTGCCGTCTCGTCGCCCTCAGTTGTTCCGGCCCCCGTTGCGCGCTCCCAAGGCAAGCTGGTTTTTTTCGCGCTGTTTCTCGCGGCAACAGCGTTCGTCACCTACATGAAGAATCGCGACGCCTTCGACGGCACGTCGCCGATGGCGCTGCACTACGCGCCGGCCAAGTGGTTTCTCGTGGCGCACGCCGGCTTCGGCATGCTCGCCATCATCCTGGGGGTCTTTCAGTTCTCGAACCGGCTGCGGGCGCGTTATCTGCAAACCCATCGGTTGCTCGGCTACATTTATGTGGTGAGCGCCTTTGTTTCCGCGCTGTTTGCGGTGCCGGTCGCGCTGAAGATCGCCTCGCCCTCCCTCGTCGCGGCGACCTGCACGCAATCGTTCGGGTGGATCGTGACGACGGCGATTGGCCTGTATTGCATCAGGAACGGCAACCTCGCGCAGCATCGGCGCTGGATGATCCGGAGCTATCCCTTCGCCATGGTCTTCACCGTGGCCCGGCTGATCATCCCGATTCCGGCGGTCATGAAGCTGGGCGATACCGGCATCGAAGTGGTGGTGTGGAGCACGGTCGCGATGGCCGCATTTCTGCCCGGCATTTTCCTGGAATGGCACGCAATCTCCGCCCCACGCTCGACGGCGTGAAAGGCTCGGGCGAAAAAGGGGCCAGGGCTCAACTTATTGAATTCCCGCGCCATCACGGACAGAATTAATTATTTGAGCCCCGGCCATTTCGGCTCGGCCATCCCATGAGCACCCAATCCCCACCGTCCAAACTCCGCGTCAACTGCTTCAGCGTTTCCCTCGACGGCTACGGCGCCGGCCCGCGGCAGGATCTCTCGAATCCGCTCGGCGTGGGCGGCATGGCGCTGCCCGCCTGGTTTTTTCCGACGCGCACGTTTCAAACCACGATCGCCGGGGGCGCGGATGGCACAACGGGCATCGACGATGATTTCGCCGTGCGCGGCATGGCCGGGCTCGGCGCGTGGATTCTCGGCCGCAATATGTTTGGACCCATCCGCGGCTCGTGGCCCGACGACCACTGGAAAGGCTGGTGGGGCGATAGTCCTCCCTATCACGTGCCCGTGTTTGTCCTCACGCACCATCCGCGCGCCCCACTCGTGATGGCAGGCGGCACCACGTTTTACTTCGTGACCGATGGCATCCACGCGGCGCTGAGTCGCGCGCGCGAGGCCGCGCAGGGCAGGGACGTGCGCCTCGGCGGCGGCGTCGCGACGGTGCGTCAATACCTGCAGGCCGGGTTGATCGACGAGCTGCATCTGGCCATCTCGCCGGTCTTGCTCGGGGAGGGTGAAAATTTGTTCGCGGGTCTGGATCTGCCCAAGCTCGGCTACCAGCGCACCGAGCACGTGCCCTCGGCCAGCGCGACGCACGTGGTCTTCACGAAACGCGCGCCGTAAAGGCGAATTTTGTAAAACGTCAGGCCAGGACTTGGGACAAACTATAACTCAATCGCAGATTTGTCCTGAATCCTGACCTGATGTCTTCGGCTTGGTCTCCCGCGTCCAAAACGGACAAAATCAATTAATTGAGCCCCGGTCCCTTCGGCTCGGCTATTGTGAGCGTTGCCTGAATTTTTTTCGGCAGCTTGGCCACGACGAGCTCGTAGCTGCGTCGGATCAGGGTGTGGAGTTCGCGCTCCGGCACCAGGGAGAGGTCCTCGAGGCGGAACCAATGACGCTTCGCGCAGTACGGAGCCTGGATAAATCCGTCGCGGGCGAGCAGCGCGTCGAACTCCGTGGGCGCGCATTTCAATGAGATGCCGACCGGGAGCGCGCCGTCCATGGGCAGGATGATGAAGACTTTGCCCGCGACCTTGAAGACCAAGCCGCCCCACTGCGCGATCACCGTGGTCTGCGGCATTCCGAGGGCAAAGGCTTTGAGGCGGTCGAGACGCATTGGGTTTCTGAGATGCGGAAAATGGGTCAGGTTGCAGAAATTTATATTTCCGCACTGTATAGCCAGAAATCAATATCCGCAGCCTGACCTCTTTTGCTGTTCTCGGAGGACTGAGAAAGGAGGTATTTGGATTATTTCTCGGTGTGCTTTGTGTCTCTGTGGGAAACGGTTTGAAATCGGATGGGGAAACGAGATTTCACACAGAGGCACGGGGAGCACGGAGATCGGAAAGCTCTGGTGGGGATCAAACCCGGGTTTTGAGGCCGGGCAAGATACAAGGCCATTAAGGTTAATTTGAGACCCGGGCACACTCAGAATTAACTGCCAGCGGCCAGACCTCTTTTGCCTCGACCCCCATCCGCGCGACCGCGGTCGGTCGTCAGGGGCCGAAATGCGCGGGCTGGCCGGTGGCCTCCAACACCGACATCCAGAGGTCGCCTTGCAGGCTTACTTTTCGGCGGCGCACGGTGACCACGCTGATCGGCAGGTTCACGTGGTGTCCGTGCCAGCGTCCGACCACCATGTCCGTTTTTCCGGCCATCGCGGCGTGGACGGCATGCTGTGCCAGACGCAGGCAAAAAATGGCGTCCTGCGGGGAGGCGGGCACGCTTCGGATGATATAACTCGGATCGATATACTTTACCGTCGCATCGATTTTGCGGCCCTTGAAGTGCGCTTGAATCCGGTCTCTCAGGAAGGGGCCGATGTCGCCGAACTTGGCGTTGCCCGAGGCATCCTTGGCCGAGGCATCCGTCTGCATGAGTTCCTGGCCCGCGCCTTCCGCGATGACCACCACCGCGTGGCCGCGGGTGGCCAGCCGTTTCTCCAGCTGCGCGAGCAGGCCGTCGGGGCCGTCCAGATACGTGGGCGACTCGGGAATCAGGACGAAGTTGACGCAGTTGTCGGCCAGA
>CAIUWA010000042.1 GCA_903902745.1 uncultured Opitutia bacterium
GCTCATCCCGGTCTCCTCTCACCCCTTCACTTTCCCCTTGCGCCGGGCGGGGGTCTTTGCGGCCATCAGCCTTCGCCATGATCGCACCCGAGACTTTCAACCACATCGAGAACATCAAGAAACGCGCCGGCCACTTGTGGAGGTTTCTTTGACGTCGACCAAAAGCTGCGGGAAATAGAGGCGATGGACGCCCAGATGGGGGCGCCCGGTTTCTGGGATAACAACGAGCGGGCCCAAAAGCACATCGGCAAACTCAACGCCTTGAAACGCGCGGTCCTGCCGGTCGTCGCTTTCCAGAAAAAGGCCGACGATGTCGGCGTCATGCTCGAGCTGGTGGAGAGCGCGACGGCGGCCGAAAGGGAAACCTACGAGAAGGAACTCATGGCGACCGTGGCGGCGCTCCTCACCGAGCTCGACCAGATCGAAATCGCCTCCTTCCTCACCGGCCAGTTCGACAAGAACAACGCCATCCTCTCACTCCAGGCCGGCGCGGGTGGTACCGAGTCGAACGACTGGGCCGACCTCATGTTCCGCATGTACAGCCGCTGGGCCGAACGTCGCGGGTTTACGATGGAACTCCAGGATGTGCAGGTGGGCGACCAGGCTGGCATCAGCAAGGCCACCATTCTCATCAAGGGCGAATTCGCGTATGGCTATGTCAAGGCCGAGCGCGGCGTCCACCGTCTCGTGCGCATCAGCCCGTTCGACGCGAACAAGCGCCGTCATACCTCGTTCTGCGCCGTCGACGTCGTGGCCGAGATCACCGACGAGATCGTCATCGACATCCCTGAGGACGAAATCCGCGTCGACGTGTATCGTTCCTCCGGCAAGGGCGGCCAGGGCGTCAACACCACCGACTCCGCCGTCCGCCTGACGCACATTCCCACTGGCGTCGTCGTCGTCTGCCAAAACGAGCGCTCGCAGATCAAGAACAAGGCCGCCGCGATGAACGTGCTCAAGGCGCGCCTCTATGAGAAGCGGCAGGATGAACAGCGGGCTGAGATGGACAAATTCTACGGGGAAAAGGGCGAGATCGGTTTCGGTGCGCAGATCCGGAGCTACGTGCTCCAGCCCTACCAGATGGTGAAGGACCTCCGCACCGGGATCAGCACCAGCGACACGCAGGGCGTGCTCGATGGCGACCTCGACCGCTTCATCAACGCCTGGCTCCGCGCGGGCTGTCCCCGCCACCGCAACAAGGACATCCAGATGGAGGAATAGCAGAGGACGGAAGACGCAGGACAGAGAACGGAAAACAATCCGTCCACGGGTTTTGACAACTGTCCTCCGCTCTCTGTCTTCTGTCCTCCGTTCCCACCATGCCCGATCTCGCCTACGACCAGATCCAGTCCGCGCTCGCGGCCCAGCCGATGTTCGAGGCGAAGACCTGGCAGCTTTCGCCCGCGGCTTGGCCGCTGTCGGCCGACCAGGTTGCGCAACTTGAGGCCATCGGGGCCGCCTGCCTCGAATTCCATCAGGCACTGGAAACCCTCTACCTGCGCTCGGTTTCGGGCAAAAACCTCCTCCGGAACAAGCCGCTGCTGGCGCCGTGGGTCGCCGACTACCTCGACCGGGGCAAGCCGGCGGCGCTGGTCGCCCACGCACGTGACACCCAAAACCGTGGGGCATTTCCGACGGTGCTCCGGCCCGATCTGCTGCTTACGGACGACGGCTTCGTGATGACCGAGCTCGACTCGGTGCCCGGCGGCATCGGGCTGACGGCGTTTCTGAACCGGCTGTATGGCGGCGAGCCCGATCCAGCCGTGCTCGGCCACGGGGATGCCATGGTGAAGAATTTCCACGCCGCCCTCGCGGCCCTCCGGCCGGGCGTCCGCAATCCGCTCATCGCGCTCGTCGTCAGCGATGAGGCCGCGACCTACCGCCCCGAGATGCAATGGTTGGCCCTCCAGCTCCAATTGCAGGGCCGGCGTGTCTTCTGTCTCCGCCCGGAGGACATTTTCCCACTGGGCAGCGGGCTGTTCTTTGACGTCGAGGGCAACCCGGAGAAAATCGAAGTCCTCTACCGCTTCTTCGAGCTCTTTGACCTCGAGAACATCCGCACAGCCAATTTCATTTTCGAGGCGTGGGCCGCGGGCGAGGTCGCGATCGCGCCGCCGATGCGGCCCTTCCAGGAGGAAAAGCTGACCTTCGCCCTTTTTCATCACCACTTGCTGCAGGATTTCTGGGCGGAGACGCTCAGCGGCCGGGCGCTCAAGCTCCTGCGAGCGCTCATTCCGGCCTCCTGGGTGATGGATCCTGCGCCGCTGCCTCCGGGCGCGGTGCTCGAGGGACCGCGCGTCGGCGGCCGCGCGCTCAACGACTGGCGCGACCTGGCCGGCGCCTCGCAGAAGGAGAGGGATCTCATCATCAAGATCAGCGGCTACCACGAGACCGCGTGGGGTGCGCGCAGCGTGATCCTCGGCAGTGATTGCTCGCGCGAGGAGTGGCAGCAGGGCGTCAACCATGCCGTCGAACTTGCACCCGCGAACCTGCATGTTTTGCAGGCCTACCGGAAACCCCGCCGCCTTGAACACCCGATTTATGCCGCGCCGGTCGAGGCGGGCCTGCCGGCCGTAGTCTCGACGAAGGCCGGACGCCTGCGGCTCTGTCCCTACTATTTTCTGGTGGAAGGGCAGCCGCGGCTTTCCGGGGCGCTCGCGACCTTCTGTCCGCCCGACAAGAAGATCATCCATGGCATGCAGGACGCGACGTTGCTCCCGTGCCGGATCACGGCCTGACGCCGGCGGCGGGGTACGTATTTTCCGAACCTGGGCCGCAAGATGCCGCCTTGCCCCCCACTGGGGTTTTAACCTTAATTGCTGCCTGTGCGTAATTCCGCCGCGCCCTTCCGAAAATCCGATTTGCCAAAACACCCTCGACCCATCTTTTGGGCCGCGCTGGTGGTCCTCGGCGCCATCCTGCCGGTCACGCACGCGCAGCTGGATTTGCCGGCGCTCAACATGCGCGCCGATCTCGGTGATCCCGAGGCGTTGAACACGCTCGGGAACGCCTACGCCAACGGCCAGGGCGTGGCGCAGGATTATGCCCAGGCTTTGCGCTACTACGGACTGGCCGCCTCGCGCGGGCACGGGCCCGCGGAATTCAACCTGGGCATGATGGCCGAGCTTGGCCGCGGCCAGGCGGCCGATCTGGCCGCGGCGTTCAAGCATTACCTCAAGGCTGCCCAGCAGGGCTTTGCCCCCGCCCAGTTCAATGTCGGCAACATGTACGCGAACGGCATCGGCGTGGTGCGCGATTATTTCGAGGCCGCGCTGTGGTTCCGCCAGGCCGCCGACCGCGGCGTGCCGGAGTCGCAATACAACCTGGCCCTCGCGTATGAGCTCGGCCGTGGCGTTTCCAAGGACGAGGCCCAGGCCCAGAAGTGGTACCGGCTGGCCGCCGATCGCGGCTACACCCGCGCCCGCTACAATCTCGCGCTGATGCTGGAGGAGGGCCGGGGCTCGGCGGTGGACGAGGTTGAGGCGGCGAAGCTCTACCGGGCCGCGGCGGAGCAAAGTTTTGGCCCGGCCCAGAATAATTACGGCATCATGCTCGCCGAGGGGCGCGGCGGCCTCGTGACCAGCATGGTCGAGGCCTACGCCTGGCTGGCCCTGGCCGTGGAAAACGGCGCCAAACCCGTGGGTCGCGATCTCGTTGCCCAGCGGCTGCAGCCCGCCGATCTCGCCCTGGCCAAGACCCGCTTTGCCACGCTCCATGCCCAACTGGCCGCGCCCCCGGCCGCCGCCGCGCCGGCTGTGGCGGTCGCGAAGGTTGAACCACCGCCCGCACCCGCGCCCGTGGCCGCGGCTGGGCCGGCTCCAGTGCGTCCGGCCGCCACCGTTCCACCAGCCGCTCCGGTGGCAATTGCCGCCGCGCCTGTCCCAACCAAGGCCGGCCCCTTGACTCCGCCCCCTGCAACGGCTGTGCCGGCCACCCCGACGCCGGCGGCCGATGTCGCGGCGCTGAATTCGCGGCTCGCTGCCACGCAGGCCGAACTCGAAAAACTTCGCGTCACCCAGGGCCAACTGGCCGAGGCCAACCAGCAGCTGCAGCGCGAGAAGGCCGACTTCGAGCAGCGCGCCCGCACCGCGGCGGCGATTGCCGATTCCGCCGCCAAGGCCTCGGCCACGGCGGCCGCCCTCGCCAAGGCGGAGGCCGAGTCGCGGGCCCGCAGTGAGAAACTAGCCCAGGATCTGGCCTCGGTGCAGAGCCAGAACCAGGCGGCGACCCGGCAGATCGCTGACTTGCAGGCGTCGCTCAAGCAGGCGCGCGATGCCGCGGCAGCCGCGACGCAGAATTCCGGAACCGAGGCGGGTGCGCTCAATACCCGGCTCGCCGCGACGCAGGCCGAACTCGACAAGGTTCGGGCCGCGCAGGTCCAATTGGCCGACACGAATCAGCAGCTCCAGCGCGAGAAGGCCGATCTGGACCAACGCGCCCGCAGCGCCGCGGCGAATGCTGAATCCGCGGCGAAAGCGGCGGCCAACGCGGACGCCCTCGCCAAGGCGGAGGCCGAGGCGCGGGCCCGTGGTGAGAAACTCGCCCAGGATCTGGCCGCGTAGCAAAGTCAGAATCAGGCGGCCGTCCGCCAGATTGCCGAGCTGCAGGCGTCGCTCAAGCAGGCGCGCGATGCCGTGGCCTCCGCCCCGCAAATTTCGCCCGCTGATGTCTCCGCGCTGAACTCCCGCCTGGCCGCCACCCAGTCGGAGCTCGAAAAGCTCCGGGCGGCACAGACCCAGCTCGCCGAGGCCAACCAGCAGCTCCAGCGCGACAAAACCGACCTTGAGCAGCGGGCGCGCACTGCGGTGGCGAGTGCCGACACGGCCGCCAAGACGGCGGCGACCGCGCAGGCGCTGGCCAGTGCCGAGGCCGCCGCGCGCAGCCGCAGTGAGAAACTCGCGCTGGATCTGGCCGCTGCCCAAACCCAGAACCAGACGGCGGCCCGCCAGATCACCGACCTGCAGGCCGCACTCCAGCAGGCGCGGGAATTTACAGCGCAACTGTCCGACGCCAACGCCCGGCTCAAGGCCGCCCCGCCTCCCGGGCCGGATCCCGCCGTGGCCAACCTGCAGGCTCAGATCACCCGGGCCCAGTCCGATTTGGCCGCGCTGCGCGCCGAGCGCGATGCCAGCGCCAAGCAAGTGACCGATCTCAATACGCAGTTGGCGAACGCCAACACGCGACTCAAGGCGGCTCCACCGCCCGGGCCGGATCCTGCCGTGGCCAATCTGCAGGCTCAAATCACCCGGGCCCAGGCCGAATTGGCCGCGCTGCGCGCGGAGCGCGACGCCAGCGCCAAACAGGCGGCGGACCTGAACACCCAGCTCGCGGACGCACGGTCCAGCCTGGCGAAGGCCGAGACCCCCGTGGCCGCGACAGCGGCCGGGGCCAAGCCCGGCATGGATCCGGCCGAATTGCAGGGACGCCTCAATTCCGCGCTCGAGGACAATGCCCGGCTTAGCACCGAGGTGAAACGTTCCACCATCCAACTGGCCAACATCGACCGCCAGTTGCGCCTGGCGCAGGACAAACTGGCGAATGCCGACAATGGCAAGTCCGGGGCCGCCGTGCCGGCGCCCGATACCGCGAAGCTCGACGAACTCAACCGCACCGTGGAGGAATTGCGCGCCGCCAACCAGCGCCTGGCCCAGGAAAACCAACGCCTCGCCGCGGCCGGTTCATCCGCGGTCCCCGCCGGCGAGCTGGCCCAGCTCCGTTCCCGCCTGCAGGAACAATCCGCGGCAATGGAAAAATCCCAGGCGGCTCTGGCTGCGGCCGAGCAGAAGCTGTCCCAGGCGGCGGCGGCTCCGAAATCCAATCCGGCGGACGTGGCGCGCCTCAGTCAGCTTGAAAGCGATCTGACGGCCGCGCGTCGCGCGGCGGACACCGCCCAGACCGCGGCAACGAAGGCCCAGGCTGATATCCGCACGACGGCCGATGCGGGCAAGGCGCTCGCAGCCAAAAATGACGAACTGACCGCGCAGAATCAAAAGCTCGTCGCCGACCTTGCCGCCAGCCGGCGCGGCGGCAGCCAGACCGCCGAGCTGCAGACGGCGCTGGACGCCTCGCGCCGCGAACAAGCCGCGGCGAAGGACACCATCGCCCAGCTTACCGCCCAGTTGGCCGCAGCCAAAGATGCCCAGGCTAAAAATTCCAAGGATACGGCTGACGTCGAAGCCCTGACCCAGCAGCTCGCGGCCGCGCAGGCCGCGGTGGCCAAGGCGCAGGGCGAAGCCCGGACGGCGGCGTCCTCCCAACAGCAGTTCGCCGACGCGAAGGCCGCGGCGGACCGAGAGCTGGCGGCATTGCGGAGCCAGCTGGCCGACGCCCAAGGCAAGCTGTCAGCCCAGGCTTCCAGCCGCACGGCTGACGAACAAGCCGTGCGCCGTCAACTGGCCGATGCCAACACGCAGCTCGCGGAGGCGCAGGCTTCGGGCGGCAAACTGCAGCAGGCCAACACCGAGCTGACCACGCAGATCAGCCGCCTGGCCGCCGAAAACCAGCGCCTGCAGTCCACCGCCCGCGCCAGTTCCGAAACCGCGCCGCAACTCAGTCAGCTTCAGGCTGCGCTCGCCGAGGCCCAGAAGGCCCGGGCCGCAGACCACGACGCCGTGGAAAAGCTCAATGCCCAGCTCGCCGCCGCCGGTAAATCGATGACCACCCTCAGCGGCCGGAACCAGGAGCTGGAGAAGGACCTGGAAGTGGCGAAGCAAAGCGCGGCGGCCGCCTTGGCGGCGCAGGCCGCCACCGCCCGGGCCGCGCCCAATGATGCGATGAAACTTGAGATGCAGACCCTGCAGGGCCAGGTGCGCGCCCTCGAAACCCAGCAGGATGAGGACCGCAAGAATGCGGCGCAGGAACTTTCCTCCCTTGCCACTCAGCTGCAGAAATCGCGCGAGGCCAACCGGGCCATGGCCGAGGCCAACCGCGCACTCATGGATGCGCGGGGCTCGGATGACACGACTTCGAAGGCCGAGCTCGATCAGCTCAATGTCCGCGTTCGCGACCTGACGGCCACCAACGACCGGTTCCGCACGGAGCAGCAGCGGCTCGCCGACCAACTCAAGGCCCAGACTGCCGAGCTGGACGCGGCGCGGAACACGGCGCGGGCCCCCGCCGCCTGGACACAGGAGCGCGACAAGCTCCGGGCGCAGATGGACGACATGTTCACCAAGCTCACGAACGCCGAAAGCAGTCTCGCCCAGCTCAAAGCCGAGGGGGAGGCCGCCCGGAGCCAGACGCTGGGCGCCCGGGCCGAGATCGCCGACCTGAAGAGCAAGCTGGCGGAATCGGACAAGGCCGTGGAATCGCACAATGGCGCCGTGGCGGAACTGACCGGACTCAATCAGAAGCTCACGGAGGAAAAGACCGCCTTGCAGGCCCAACTGGGGCAGATGAAGGCCGCGTCCGATCGGGCCCAGGCCGATATTGCCGACTTGAAGGCGAGGAACGCCGCCAACGACCGCAGCACCGAGCAGCAGAACACCGTGCTCGCGGCCGCCAATGACAAGTTGCAGGCCCAGCTCAAGACCCTCACCGCCGATCTGGCCGGCATGAAAACGAAGCTGGACGAAAGCCAGAGAGCCTCCGAGCAGAATGGCTCGAGCGTCGCCGCCCTGACAGGCGCGAACGGCAAGCTCGCCGCCGACAACAAGAATCTGCAGTCGCAGATCGATGCCATGAACGCCCAGCTGGCGGCCGTGCGCAACGACAGCACGCAGCTCGCGGCCAACCAGCGCGAGCTGGCCGGCCTGCGCGAGGAAAACGTCCGCCTGACCAACACGATGCAGGCCACCGAGCGCGATCGCACGGCCCGCATCGCGCAACTCCAGGAGGACAACAACGCCATCAGCGCCCGCCTGCGCCAGGCACAGGGCACGCTCGACCAGATCGCTTCCGCGGCCCGCATCATCAGCGGCGCCTCTGCCTCGCCTTATGGCGGCACGGCCGTCCCTACCTTGGGGCCGTCCACCCCTGCCACGCCTGCATCCGCGCCGGCGGCGGCGCCGGTGGTGCGCCTGCACACGGTGACCGAGGGGGATTCGCTCACGCGCATCAGCCTGCGCTATTACGGCACGCCCAACCGCTGGCAGGATATTTACGACGCGAACCGTGACGTCCTGAAGGGCGAGAACGCCCTGCGCCCCGGCCAGCGGCTGAAGATCCCGTGAGCTTGGTCTCGCGGACTGCGGCACCGATACGTAGCAGCTGAGGTAACGAGGCTGGTATGTTGTAGCGGCGGTCTATGACCGTCGATTTTCTCAATCCGGCGGTCATAGACCGCCGCTACAATATTTCGACTCGGATGATCTTGGCGTAGGAATACGCCCAACTCACGCGGCGACCTCCTTGTGCGTGCCCCCGAGCCCAGTCGGACCGGACCGCTTTTCACGTATTGCGTGAAAAACGTCCCGGGTCGCCGCGATCTTGGTCTGGGCGGTGAGGTGGACGAAGAAGGCGTCGCGCCGCGCGCGGGCGAGCGGGAGGTTCTTCGTGCCGAGGGAGCGGCGCACGCGCTCCTTGGTGAACGGCGTGGGGTGCACCGTGTAGTGCAGGAACCACGTGCCGTGGTTGTTCCAGAGGTGATGGTTCGGGTTCTCCGGGCTGACCCGGAGGGCGGGGGTGGCGGTGCGTTCGAGTGTGGCTGTGGTGGTCGTGGACATGATGCGTGAAGGGTTGAGGTTCGCGCATCGGGAGCTGAAAACAAAAAACCGACCTGGGCATCAGGTCGGTATCGTCTTCGGGAGCGTTGCTTGGTTCGCCCCCCTTGCGGGTGGCGCACATCCGGGGTTTGACCCCCGATCCACCGTGGCCGCTCCCGGCCCGGTTGGCGGAACCGGCTTGTGGAGGGCCGGTTCGTTCCTGATGCGGGGAAGAAGAAAACCACCGCCCGGCCGCCTGGCCAGTCGAAATTGTGTCATAAAGCCAAGGCCGGGCTCAGACGCATTTCACACCGGATTTCGTCGGGTTCGCCGCAAAAGGGGCAAGGAGCTGGATGCTTCGGCTCTCGTCTCCCGCACGCCCATAGTAGGTTCCTCGCCTCAGGTCTTGATTCTTGACTCAAGCATTCGCGATATCCGGCGAGTCAAGAATCAAGACCTGAGGTGGTTAGCCGGGCCCTTGCATCGTCCGGTCATAGCAGATCTCATCACTACCGTTTGAGGTCACAGAACCGGAAGGTCTCGGCGCTGATATAGAATCATGCGCTGTCCAAATACTGTGAAGTGGTCGACCGGGCGCAGATTCATCTCGCACCAAGCGAGGATTTTCGGCCGCAGTTCGAGGGTTTGGCGGTCGTAGGGCCAGGGCCCGGTGGGGCCAGCTTCCGTGGCCAGGACGAAATCGCTGTGGCTCAACTGGCCCATCAACGTCTCTTCCGGGATGGCGCTCAGTTCCAGCGGCAGCGCGATGGCAAACGGCATCCAGACTCGGTGACGCTCGTAGCAGACGACCCGGAGGATCTGTGCTTCGAAGTAGTCGGCAATCCGGTCCACGGCGATCCGGGGCTCTTCGAGCCGCCCGGCCCGGGCGGTCGCAAAGATCCGATCCGCGATCGCGTTCACCCGATGGGCGTCGGCCACGAAGTTCGCATCGTTCGGAGGCGTGATCTGCCGGACGACAAAATACCCTGACCCAATGGCAAAAGCCACCAATGCGGCGATGACCGAATGCGAGGCAACAGTGCGTGCGCGTAGTTTCGCGGCAAGCGCGAGCAGGAGAAACATTGCTCCCGCAACCGCCACACCAAGCACGACCCCGAAAGGCTGGTTCTGCAGTGGCAGGACGATTGCAGGAGCGGCGAGAAAGATTGCACCTAGGATTGCCGTGTCGAGGGCCCAGCGGTCGGTGCCGCCCGTATCCTCGGAAGATGCTGCCTGGCCTTGGGGTGAGCGCCGAAGGCCGCTGGCGAGTATTATCAGCGTCGCTCCGGCGGCGCCCCAGAAGGCGGTGCCCAACTGCTCGGTCCCCAGCTGGGTCCAAAATTGGATGATGGCTTGGCTCAGCGAAGCGTGCGAAATCCAAAGGGCGCCGTCGGCATCGTAGTAATGGCCGATCCAATAGTGTTCATAGACCAGCTGGCGGTTGACCCAGAGGCAGGGTGCCAACAGCAACGTGGCAATCAACGCTGCGAGACCGAGGTTGAGTGAACGGCGCAGGCGTCCGTCCGACATCAAGATCCAAACCAAGCAGCCAATAAAAATCAGCACGAAATAGGTTCCGGTCAGGAACCTCGTGAGGAGGGTCACGCCCACCGCGCTGCCAAACACAGCCGACCAGACGGTTGATCGGAAGGCATTGGTCTGGAGCGCGGCGACCAGAGTGATCCCCATCATACACATGGTGACATGATCGAGGCGAAAATCGGTGGCCGAGCCCTGGACTCCAGTCCATGGCCAACGTAGAGCGAGCGTCAGACCGACCGCCACCCAAGCGAGGGAGTAGGATCCTGTGCCTCGCTTGATCGCGAAGATGAGGGCTGCCTGCCATGCGATGAAGGCGAGGATGTTGACCGCCAGAGCGGCCGTCCTCGACGGCTTGCCGGCCACTTCGAAGACCAGCATGGCCCAGAATGAATGCAGGGTGCCCTGGGCTGCGGGTTTCGAGAGGGTGTGCCCGATTCCCGCCAAGAAACCATGGACCTGCCGGTATTCGTAGCCGGTGTAGGATTCGTTCAGGGTTTCTATCTGGTCATCCCATTGCGGATAAAATCCGGCGTAATGCCGGGAGGTCATTTGGTCGAAGACGAGGAATTCAGCGACAAGAACGAGGAGGAAAATCCACTTCATGCAGCGATTGGCGTAATGACTACGTCAGCGTCACACCCTTGGCCTTCGCGGCACGGAGGAGGGCGTCGGCCATGTCGCTGGGGGTAACGGCGACCTCGATGCCGCATTCCTTGAAGACGGCGATCTTGGCGGCGGCGGTGTCCTCGGTGCCGCCGACGATCGCGCCGGCGTGGCCCATGCGGCGGCCGGCGGGAGCAGTGGCGCCCGCGATGAAACCGGCGACGGGCTTCTTGCAGTTGGCCTTGATCCAGCGCGCGGCCTCGACCTCGGCGGTGCCGCCGATTTCGCCGATCAGGATCATGCCGTGCGTCTCGGGGTCGGCGTTGAAGAGCTTGATCACGTCGAGGTGCGAGGTGCCGTTGACCGGGTCGCCACCGATGCCGACGCAGGTGGTCTGGCCGATGTTCTTCGAGGTGAGCTGGAAGACCGCCTCATAGGTGAGGGTGCCGGAGCGCGAGACGACGCCGACGTGGCCCTGCTTGTGAATGTAGCCGGGCGCGATGCCGATGCGGCAGCCGCCGAAGGAGTCCTTGCCCGTGCCGGGCGTGACGACGCCGGGGCAGTTCGGGCCGAGCAGGCGGGTTTTCTTCCCCTGCATCGCACGCTTAACGCGGACCATGTCCTTGACCGGGATGCCCTCGGTGATCGCGACGGCGAGATCGAGGCCGGCATCCACGCACTCCAGGATGGCGTCACCCGCGAATGGCGGCGGCACAAAGATGGCCGAGACGGTGGCACCGGTGGCCTTGGCGGCGTCGGCGACGGAATTGAAGATCGGCACCTTGTGCGTGCCATGCTCGAAGAACTGGCCGCCCTTGCCGGGCGTGACGCCGGCGACGACCTTGGTCCCGTAGTCGAGCGAGAGCTTCGCGTGGCGGCCGCCGAAATCGCCGGTAATGCCCTGGATGAGGATCTTGGTGTCGGGAGTGATGAGGATGGACATGGTCGGGAGACGGAAGAGCGGAGGAGAGGAGCAGGCGACGGCGATCAGGCCGTCTTGTGTTGATGAAGGCCGATTTGGTTGCCGTCGGGATCCTTGATCCCGCAGATGCGGCAGCCGGGAAATTCCTTGATCTCGAACGCGATCGGAGCGCCGGCCGCGCGGGCGGCGGAGACGGCCTCATCCAGGTCGGCCACCTCGAGGGCGAGGCTGGAACTGATGGCGCCCGGCAGGGCGTTGGACAGGGCGATGGCCTGGCCGGCGACATCGTACTCGATCCACCATTGGCCGGGGCTGAACTCGACCTGCAGGCCCACCCTCAGGCCGAGCAGTCCCTCGTAGAACTTGCGCGCCCGGGCGACGTCGGTGATCGGATGAAAAACGAAGGCGAATTCCTTTACTTTGATGCTCATTTTTTCGGATCTGTTTTAAATGAGGAAATGGAGGTAACGGAAAGGGATGAACGAAGGTATTCTCTGTTTTCTCCGTTATCTCCTGTAAGAAATCTCAGGCAGCCACCAGCTTGACGATCTTCTGGGCGGCATCGGCCATGGTGTCGCCGGAGACGAGGGCGAGGCCGGAGGCCTTGAGCGTGGCTTTCCCGGCGACAACATTGTTGCCCTCGAGGCGGACTACGAGCGGGAGCTTGAGGCCGACTTCCTTCACGGCCTCGACGATGCCGGTGGCGATGACGTTGCAGTCCATGATGCCGCCGAAGATGTTCACGAGGATGCCCTTCACGTTCGGATCACCGAGGATGATCTTGAACGCGGCGACGACCTGGTCCTTCGAGGCACCGCCGCCGACGTCGAGGAAGTTGGCCGGGGTGCCGCCGAAATGCTGGATGATGTCCATCGTGCTCATGGCGAGGCCGGCGCCGTTGACGAGGCAGGCGATATTGCCGTCGAGCGCGATGTAGCTGAGTGAATATTTCGAGGCCTCGATCTCCTTCGGGTCCTCCTCGTTGAGGTCGCGCAGCGCGACGATCTCGGGGTGGCGGTAGAGGGCGTTGGAGTCGAAGGACACCTTGGCGTCGAGCGCGAGCACCTCGCCCGTTGGCGTGGTGATGAGGGGGTTGACCTCGATCATCGCGGCGTCGGTCTCCCAGTAGCAGGTATAAAGCTGGCGGATGAGTTTCGCGGCGTTCTTTGCCTCGGCGCCGGCAAAGCCGAGCCGGGTGATGAGATCGCGCACCTGGAAATCGGCAAGGCCGTAGGCGGGATCGACGAGAACCTTGAAAAGCTTCTCGGGCGTGTCGTGGGCGACTTTTTCGATTTCGACGCCACCCTCGGTCGAGGCGACGATGACGGGCTTCGACGAGGCTCGGTCGAGGAGGATGGCGAGGTAGTATTCCTTTTTGATGTCGCTCGCGACGGTGAAGTAGACCGTCTGCACCTTGCGGCCGGCGGGGCCGGTCTGGACGGTGACGAGGGTGTTGCCGATCATTTTGCCGGCGATCTCCTTCGCGTCGGCCTTCGTCTTGCAGAACTTGACGCCACCCTTGAAGCCATTGGTGAAGGTGCCCTTGCCGCGGCCGCCGGCGTGGATCTGCGATTTCACCATGGTCGGGCCCTCGGGGAGCGACGCGAGCGCGGCGTCGAACTCGGCGGCGGACTTGGCGGCGGCGCCCTTGGGGACGGGGACGCCGAATTTCTCAAAGAGCGCCTTGGCCTGATACTCGTGGATGTTCATGCGGGGCGTTACGTTTGCCAGAAAGCCGTCCGCGGTGGCACGCAAAAAAGGGCGTCCGGGGCGGATTTATCACGGTTAGTTGGCCAGAGCACGCGAGGGATTGCGTTTCCCTTATGCGCCGGCAGCATGCCGGCCCAATGGACTCGCACGAGGTGATGAAGGAGGTCTTGAAGCGGAAGAGCGCGAAGCAGATTGCCGCGGAGATGGCATTGTCGCTTTCCTTGATCTATAAATGGGCCGAGCCGCCGGTCGATGACAGCGGCAGCGGGGCAAGCAGCCCGCTCGACCGGGTGGGGCAGCTCATCCGCATCACGGGCGACGCGCGCGTCGCGCAGTGGGTGTGCGAGCAGGCGGGCGGCTTTTATATCCGCAATCCGCAATACCTGCCGCCCGGGCAGGCGCTGATCCCGAGCACCAACGACATTGTGCAGGAGTTCGCCGACATGCTGGCGACCATCGCGACCTCCTCGGCCGACAATGTGATCACCCGGGACGAGGCGAAGAAAATCCGGGCGCGCTGGGAAGAGCTGAAGAGCGTGACCGAAGGATTTGTAAAGGCCGCGGAAAGCGGAAACTTCGGCCCGCCGAAGGAGCCGGACAAGAAGTAGGACGGGGCTTCGATCCGCCCGCTTAAACCCGGTGGAATTTCACCCCGGATTCATCAGTCTTATCTGTGGCCAAAGCTGTAGGCCAGGTCGTTGACCTGGCGCCACCTCGGCGAGGTGGCCTGCAAGGGTGACTAACCGTGCGGGTCGGAGACCCGCCGGGCGTCGTTTTCAAAACGGCTGCGAAGAAAGGCCGAGCTTCAGGCGGATGCGCCACACGTTGAACGTCTCGTCACCGAAGCCCTTGATCAGGGTTTGCTCCTCGTTGGCGGCGAGGGCGTGGGCGGGGTCGGCCAGCCAGGCCGCGACTTCCGGATCGCGGTGCACCGCGTTGGAAAGGACGAGGTCGGAGCCCGTGCACAGGCTGCACAGCCGGGCGCCGAGGTTCACGGTGGTGCCAAAGTAATCGAGGCGCTCGTTCTGGTTGATGGCGAGGCACGGGCCGCAGTGCAGGCCGGCCTTCAGCGCGAGGGGCCGGAGCGAGGAGGCGGGCACGGACACGCCGGGCGGCAGAGCGTAGTCCTGCGGGCGGGCGAGCCACCGCTGGGCGTGCACCACCGCGCGCAAGGCGGCGAGCGGCTGCGGAAAAACGGCCATGATGGCGTCGCCCATCGTCTTCACGATGGCGCCGCCCTCGGCGCCGACGGCGGCCTTGAGGATTTCGAAATGGGTCAGGACGCGGCCGAAGGCGGGGGCGTCGCCGATCTCCTTGTAGAGCTGGGTCGAGTTCTTCAGGTCGGTGAACACGATCGTCATCGCCCCGACCGAGATCTGCTCGCCGGGCCGCAGCACCTCGGTGGAGAATAGGTCGCGGAAAAGCTGGAGCGATGTCACTTCGGCCGCCGTGGTCGCCTGGTCGCTCCAGGCGACATGCTCGACGATGGCGAGGAGCGGCGTGCCGCTGCTGTTGGCAATGGTCAGTTCACCATCCGGGGCCACGGCAGGCTCGGCGAGCGGGGAGGTCCCGAGATCGATGAGGATCGCGTCGGGCGCGTCGGCCTCGACGCGGAACGCCTGCTGCCGGTCGAGGCCCGGGGCGCGAATGCGATAACGGCCGGGGCTAAGGGCGAGGGGCAGGGCCCGCTGTCCGCCGGCGGGCACGACCTGTTGCGCCACGATGTGGGGCGTCACCTGCGGGCCGCCCACGCAATAGTCGGCGCGCACGACTTGGCGGACGGCGGCGTTGGGCGTGAACGTGAGCTCGACCGACTGGTCGAAGTTGGCGGTGAAATCGACGTTGCAGGAGTCGCAGTGCGCCTGCGGCGACACGCCGGCGAGCGAAGCGTGAGTGGCCTTCGCGCCGCGGCAGTGCGGGCAGACGAGATCCCAGCTGAAGTCGAGCAGGCCGGCGCGGGTCGCGTGCAGGAAAAGCTTCAGCGTCTCGCGACGATCTGAACGCCATGCGTCGGCGAAGGCATAGGGCCGCATGCGTGCGGCCGCGAGGTCGTCGGACGAGGAGATGAAGCCGGCAAGCCGGGTGACCAGTGGTTCCGGCTGGCGCGATTCCCCGACCAGCGAACGCTGGATGGCGGTCAGGCGCGCCTCGCCCCCGGTGGCGAGCGAGGTCTTTTGGGCGAATTGCGAGGTGCGCAGGCCCTGGCGGGCAAATTCATCATAACGGCGGAAGACGCGCTCGGTGGTCGCACGCGCCTTCCGGCCGATCAAGAGGGGCAGGGCGAGCCGTCCGAACAGACCGGCGGGAGTGAGCCGCATATCATAGACGAGAGTGGTGCCGCCGCCGGCGCGCGGCGTGAGCTCGCAGGTCATGACCATTTTGGCGACCGGACCGCGATAATAGGTGCGCTCGACGGCATAGCGCTGCGGCGCGAGCCATTCGAAGGCGAGCTCGTCCCATTCGATGACCACGCCGCCGGCCTTGGCACGGAGACGACGCGCGTTGGTGACGCGTGATGAGGGCTGGGGTTTGCTGTCCACCTTCGCTGGCGCTGCGGCGCGACTCGCAGCCAGGCTGCTCGGCGGGACAACTGTGACGGGAGGGTAGCCGCAGTCGCGGTTGAAGCGGTCGGTATTGGACACGAGCGGCCACAGCGCTTCGGGCGGGGAGTCCAGATCCCAGGTCCAGTGAAAGTGTTGCTCAAGCTGTGGCATGAAAGGACAGAGCAGCTCCGCCGGAACTTATTCCGGCAATTGATGGAGCTTGCTGGCAGGCGATAGTTTTGTCGGTGGCAGGGGTGATCTCACCCCGGCATCCGGTTGTAAGCGAGCGGGCTGGCCTACCGGGAAACTTGTGAGGTGAAGGTGCCCAGCCCATACGTAGCGATCCATCTCCTGCGAGCAGGCACCGACGAAGAGGGACAAAGACGCACCCATGCATTCTACTACGCGCCTATAGCTTTAACAGATGCTTCATCAGGAAGGCCGTCTGCAGCGCGGCGACTTCCTTCAGGCCCGTCTGCGCCAACACGAGCAGGCTCTGCAGCTGGTCGTTCGTAAAGGTCGCCTCCTCGCCGGAGCCCTGGACCTCGACGAACTGGCCGCGGCCGGTCATCACGATGTTGAAATCCACCTCGGCGTCCTTGTCCTCCACGTAGGCGAGGTCGAGCAACTCGCGGCCGCCAAACACGCCCACGCTGACGGCGGCGACGGAATCGCCGATCGGGTTCTCGGGGATTTTTTTCGAGTCGACCAGTTTTTGCACGGCGAGGCGGGCGGCAAGGTAGGCGCCGGTAATCGCGGCAGTGCGCGTGCCGCCATCGGCCTGGAGGACATCGCAGTCGACCCAGAGTGTGTTCTCACCCAGCTTACGAAGATCGATGACGGCGCGCAGCGAGCGGCCGATGAGGCGCTGGATCTCGACCGTACGGCCGTCGAGCTTGCCCTTGGAAATGTCGCGCTGCTTCCGTTCCAGCGTGGAATAGGGCAGCATGGAATATTCGGCGGTGAGCCAGCCGCCCTTCACGCCCTGCTGGCGCATCCAGGCCGGCACCTTGGGCTCGATGGTCGCGGCGCAGATGACCCGCGTGAGCCCGAACGACACGAGCACGGAGCCCGTGGCGTAGGGCGCGATGTTGGCCTCGAAGGTGATGGGGCGGAGCTGGCCGGCCTGGCGGCCGTCGGCGCGGGGAGCGGAAGATGACATGGGACCGACGGTAGGGGGCGGCAACACTACCGCCACTCTGAAAATCAGTGGGACGCCTGGCTCTCGTTCTCTCGTCAGCGGGGATGCAACGAGAAGCAACTTAGGATCCTGCCAGGTGTAGGGCCCGACCTTGGTCGGGGCCTCCGTGATTGCGCTTAGTTCAAACAGCCCGAGCAAGCTCGGGCCCTACAGAAATCTCCGCGCGCGTGGCCGGGGAAAGAACGAGAACGATGAGGGACGCGGAAGTCCGCCTTATGACCCCGGGGCGCGTTCCTCGCGTTCGACCGGCTTGATGGCCGCGGGCCGTTCCTCGGATTGCTGGTGCATGAAGGAAATCAGGCGTTCGTTGAAATCCCGCGCCGGGTCATGACCCATTTTCTTCAGGGCCTGGGTGAGCGCGGCGACCTCGACGAGCCGGGCGATGTCGCGGCCGGGACGGACGTAGAGCTCGATGTGCGGCACCTTCATGCCGAGGATCTCGTAGAAATTCTCCTCGAGCCCGGTGCGCTCCTCCACGGCCTCGGGGGTCCATTCGCGCAGGGAGACCACCATGTCGATGCGCTTCTCCAGGCGGATGGACTTGATGCCGAACATCTCGGCGATGTTGATGATGCCGATGCCGCGGCATTCCATGTAGCCGCGGTTAAGCGGGCGGCTTGACGCCATGAGTTCTCGCTCGTCGATGAGCTTGACCAGCGTGAGGTCGTCCGCGACGAGCGAGTGGCCGCGCTCGATGAGGGCGAGGGCGCATTCGCTCTTGCCGACGCCGGAATCGCCGCGCAGCAGCACGCCGACGCCCTTGATATCGAGCGTGGTGGCGTGCTCGGTGGAGCGGGGGGCGAACTCGTTGTCGATGCACAGCGTGGCGAGGTTCACGAAATTCATCGTGATCATCGGCGTGCGGAAGACCGGCAGGTTCATCTCCTGGGCAACCGCCAGCATCGGATGGGTGGCGTTGAAATTGCGCGTGAGGATGAGACAGGGGATCCCCTTCTTCACCATCTGCTCAAAGATCTTGATCTGGGACTTCTGGGAAAGCGTCTTCAGGTAGGTCATCTCGGCGGCGCCGAGCACCTGGATGCGCTTGTTCGCGAAATATTTGAAGAAGCCGGTGAGCGCGAGCGCGGGGCGGTTGATGGTCCCCTCGCGGATCAGGCGGTGCAGGCCGGCCTCGCCGGTGACCAGCTCCATCATGAGCTTCGCGCGGTAGGTCTCGAAAAAGTGCGCGACGGTGATGCCGTGGATGGCTTTTTGCATATTCGGAAGGAGTCAGGAGACAGGAGGGAAGGAGTCAGGAGTCGGGAGAGAATGCGAGCCTGTGCTGTGGCGGTCCTTATCCTGAATCCTGGCTCCTCCCCTCCTGTCTCCTACATGTTGAAATTCTCGCCGAGGTAGAATTTCCGGGCCGAATCATCGTGGATGAGGAAATCGCCCGTGCCCTCCGTGAGCACCTTGCCCTGGTGGATGAGGTAGGCGCGGTCGACGATGCGGAGGGTTTCGCGGACATTGTGGTCGGTGACGACGACGCCGATGCCGCGGGCCTTGAGCTGGAGGATGATCTTCTGCACCTCGGCGACGGAGATGGGGTCGATGGCGGCGAAGGGTTCGTCCATCAGCAGGAACTTCGGCTGCGTGACCAGGGCGCGGGCGATCTCCAGCCGCCGCCGCTCGCCGCCGGACAGGGTGTAGGCCTTCTGTTTGGCGACATGGCCGAGGCTGAGCTCATCGAGATGGCGCTGGACGCGCGCGGGTCGCTCGCGCCGGGGCACGCCGATGGCCTCCACGATGGCGAGGATGTTCTCCGCCACGGTGAGCTTGCGGAAAACCGAGGCCTCCTGCGGCAGGTAGCCAATGCCGTGGCGGGCGCGCTCGTGCATGCGCAGGCGCGTGAGGTCATGGCCGTCGAGGCTCACGCGCCCGGAAGTGGGGGGGACCAGGCCGACGATCATGTAGAAGGTCGTGGTCTTGCCGGCGCCATTGGGGCCGAGCAGGCCGACGACCTCGCCGGCGGCGAAGCGGACATCGACGCCGTTGACGACCGAACGGGCCCCGTAGGTCTTGACGAGGCCCTCGGTGCGGATCTCGGACAGGTCGGAGGTGAGGGGCGGAGCGACGGGGGCGGTCTCCATGGGGGATTATTTCTGCGCCTCGGGGGCGGGCGCGGCTTTATCCGGGACGGGCTTGTTCTTGTCGAAGCCCAGATCCTTGATTCCAGGTCCATTGAACCGTGGCTTCTCGGTGATCACCCTGCGCTCCCCGCGCAACATGGTGATTTTTTCCCCGGCCGTCACGAAAGGCGGCTCCGAGCCATGATCAATGACCACGGGGTCTTCCGTGAGGATCACCGTGTCGTCGCGGGGCAAAACCTCGGCGCGGCCGCAGGTGGCCTCGCGGTCGCCCTGCACGATGCGCACGTGGCCGGTCGCCAGCAGGTATTTGAATTTTTCCAGGGTGGGCATGGTGGCCGTCTTGTCGCCAATGCCCTCGGCGATGATTTCCAGGCGGTCGCAGAGGATCCGGAGGTTGGTGCCGGTCAGCGTGACCGAGCCCGTGCAGATTGCACGGGTTTCCGTCCCCACGCTCCACATTTCCAGATGATCACCGCGCAACTCGGTGGACTGCGGCGCGACGTCGCCCGCGAAGACGGTCAGGGCCAGCGGTAGGATCGCGCAGAGCACGAGAGGGCGGAATATTTTCATTTCAAGATGTCCTTCAGTTCGGCGTGGAAGACTACCCGGACGTTTCCATCGAGGGAAATTCTTTTTTCCTTGTGGTCGTAGGTCCACCGCGTGCCTGAGGCCTCCAGGTCGTCGCGGATGAAGCGCACGGATTTTTCGCCACTGGCGACATTGGTGTCGGGCAGGAAGGTCGCCGCCGGGCTGAGCAGAATCGTCTCGATACGCTCGGTTGCGTCGCCCGTGAAAATGCTGAGGTTCATGTCGGTCGCTTCGACGCGCTCGCGGGTGCCATTCATCGCGGAGGCGCGCAGCAACATCGAGCGAAAGCCATCCGGGGAGAAGGTCTGCAGGGTCGACTGGTTGACGGCCGTGGGATTGCCCGTCGGGGGCGGGGTGGCCGGGGCGGCGGCAAAGAGCAACAGGGGAGCCAGGCTGAGCGCGAATTTCACGGGGACGAGGGAGGGACTCCGGCCGCGAGGATAAGTTCGCAGATTTCGCGCACGGCTCCGTGACCCGCGGCCCGGCCAGTCACATAGTCGGCAGCAGCCAGGGCAGACGGCATGGCGCCGGGCACGGTGGCCCCGACGCCCGCCCAGTTGATGGCGGGCACGTCGATGTCGTCGTCACCGGCGTAGGCGCATTGTGCGGGGGAGAGTTTGAGCAGGGCGGCGAGTTCCTGCAGGGCGGCGAGCTTGTCGGTGCGGCCCTGGATCAGGTGGGGGATTTTCAGCTCGGTGGCGCGGGCGGTCGTGGCGCCCGAGGCCCGGCCGCTGATCCAGGCGACGGCGATGCCTGCCTTCAGCACGCGCACCAGGCCCATGCCATCGAGGATCGAGAAGGCCTTGGTCTCCGTGCCGTCCGACGAAATTTGCACGGTGCCATCGGTGAGAATGCCGTCGACATCCAGGGCGAGCAGCCGGATGGCGGCCCAGCGGGCGGGAGCGATGGAGGGTTTGGCGGTCATGATTTTTTAACTCAGAGGGCGCGGAGAGCGCGGAGAGGAGGATTTAAGTCTCAGGGTTCTCTGCGTCCTTTGGGTTTAAAATTCTTAACCGATCCAGGTCGTGAGCTGGTCGATGAGTTTTTCCTTGGTCGGGCGGAAGACCTGTTCCAGCTCGGGCGCGAAGGGGACGGGCAGGTCGAGCGCGCCGAGGCGGAGAGGGGCGCACTTGAGGGAGGAAAAATGTTCCTCGGTAAGGCGCGCGACCAGCTCGGCGCCGAAGCCATGGGTGCGCCGGCCCTCGTGCAGCACGACCAGGCGGCCGGTGCGCACGAGCGAGGCCTTGATGGCGTCGAGCTTGAGCGGGGCGAGCGCACGCAGGTCGAAGAGATCGAACGCGGTCTCGTACTCGGCGGCGAAGTAGTCGCAGACCTCGGTGGCGAGATGGACCATTTCCCCGTAGGTGACGAACGTGGCAAAGTCTCCGGTGCGCACAGCCTTCGGCGACCACACGTCGCGGTAGTTGGGATCCCAGGCGACAGGCTGTTTGCCGCGGCGGTAGAGACCCTTGTGCTCGAAGAGGAGCACCGGGTTGTTGTCCTCGTAGGCCGCGAGCAGGGCGTTGAAGGCGTCCTGCGGTGTGCTGGGGTAGAGCGCCTTGAGCCCCGGCATCGCGAGGAAGAAAGACTCCAGCTCCTGGGAGTGGAAGGAGCCGAAGGTCAGGCCGCCGCCGCCTGGCAGCCGCAGGACAAGCGGACAGGCCGCGCCGGAGCGGAAGTGCATGGTCGCGGCGTTGAGCACGATCTGCGTGGTCGCCTCGGTGGCAAAATCGGCGAACTGGAATTCCTCGATGGGCCGGTGGCCGTTGAGGGCGAGGCCGATGGCGTAACCCGTGCAGGCGCTTTCGGCGAGGGGAGTGTTCATCACCCGGGGCCGACCAAAATCCTTCAGCAGTCCCTCCGTGACTTTGAACGCGCCGCCGTAGGTGCCGATGTCCTGCCCGAGCAGCAGGGACTCGGGCCGTTCGGCCAGGATTTTGCGCAGGCCGAGGGTGAGGGCCTGCGCGGAGTTGAGGCTTTCGGGTGCAGCCGGCTCCGGCTTCCACGGCAGCGGCGGCGCGGGGGGCGCGAAGACATCGGCGGCCATTCCGGCCGGATCGGGCCGCGGGGTCGCGATGCAAATTTTCACGCACGCCTCCATGAAGGCATCGAGCTCGGCCTCGACGGCCGCGACCCGCGAGGCGCCGGCGGCGGCCACGACCCGGGCGCGGAATTTCGGCAGCGGGTCGCGGGCAAAAAAGCCGTCGCTCTCGCCGGGACGGAGGTAATCGCAGGTGTCGTAGGCGGCGTGGCCGCGCAGGCGCAGCGTGTGCGCCTCGATCAGCACTGGTCGGGAGGTTTTCCGGACGCGGTCGATGGCGGAGGCGAGCGTGCGGGCGCAGCCCTCGACATCGGTGGCGTCGACCGCGAAGCCCTCCATCTGGTAGCCGGCGGCGCGGCGCCAGAGCTCGGTGCCGGCGGCGAACTGCTCGCTGACCGGCGTGGAGTAGGCGTAGCCGTTGTTCTCGATGAGGAAGACGACGGGCAGCGAGAGGAGGGACGCGAGGTTGAGCGACTCATGGATGTCGCCCGTGCTCGAGCCACCGTCGCCGAAGATCGCGAAGCCCACGGCCGGGCGGCCGAGGCGGCGCTGGGAATCCGTCATGCCGGCGACATTGGAGAGCATGATGCCGAGATGGCTGATCATCGGCAGCGAGCGGTTGGCCGGATCACCGTGGTGGATGTTGCCCTCGCGGGCCTTGGTCGGGCTGCCCGCGTTGGCGAAATACTGGTTCAGGTGCTCACAGAGATGGCCGCTCCAGATGAGATGGCCGCCGAGGTCGCGGTGGGTGAACGAGACCACGTCGATGGCCTTGTCGGCGAGCAGCGCGAGCGGGATAATGAGGCCCTCGTTGCCCTGGCCGCCGGTGACGGTGCCGCGCAGGAGCCCCTGGCGGAAGAGATCGAGGATGCGGTTGTCCGTGGCGCGCGTGAAATGCATCCACGCGTAGATGCGAAGGAGGGCTGCCGGGGAATTGGTCTCAAGCTCGGCGCCGCGCAGGTTGCGCTCTGCCAGGATGCCGGGAGGTTTGGGAAAGGCCATGTCCAATGCCCGACGCTGAGCAGCCGGCCCGGCGTGGGCAAGCGAGAGATTTTAGACGGCGATTCCGCTCCAGGCGCCTCGTGCGCTCGAGAGATCGGAATCCGGTTTGTTTCAGATCCAGGATTGACGCGACCTGATATAAACTACTTAGTAGTACTAATGACTGATACCCCTCTGGGTGAATTCGAGCAAGTCGTGCTCCTGGCCGTTCTCCGCCTGGGCGAGAACGCGTACGGCGTCACGATTCGCGAAGAAATTGCGGCGAAGACCGACCGCGATCCGTCGCCTGGGGCGCTGTATACGACCCTCGCCCGCATGGAGGAGAAGGGCCTGGTCAAATCGAGGCTGGGGGACCCGACACCGGATCGTGGGGGTCGGGCCAAGCGCTTTGTGAAACTCACGGCCAGCGGAATCGACGCCGTCGCCCGTGCGCAGCGCTCCTATCAAAATCTACTCCGCGGGATTTCGCTCCCCGGTCTCGCCCATGGATAAAGGCAAAATCGCCGAAGGGTTCATCTCGCTGGTAATGGAGCGGGAGCAGGCCGCGACCGTGGTTGGCGATCTGCTGGAGGCTGGAGCCTCACGCAGTATAGGTTGGTTTTGGTCGAATGTTTTTCGCACCTGTACGGCAAGTGTCTGGCGCGACGCAAAATCCGATCCGGGCTTTGTCCTGAGCCGCGCAGTGCTGGGGGTTCTCGTCAATGCTTCCGGCTGTGCTGCCGTCTCGTTGGCAATGGCGGTCCTCAAGCGGGTTGTCATCAGTGGGTTTTCAATCCACGAAACGTATTCGTGGGGGTTTGCCGAGGAGGTGATAATTGTGTCGGCAGGCGCATTTAGAGCCGGAGGCTGGATTGTCAGATTTTCCTTGGGCAAAGAGGTCGCGGTGTGTGTGGCGATGGTGTTCTTGGCTCCGATTATCTTTAGTGGGGTCGCCATGCTGCTCTGGGGATTTTTGACCTTGATACAAAGTCCGATTGCGGCGCCACCGTTTACTTTAATTTGGTGGAATAACGGGTGGATGCTCTTTTCTTTCGTTCCTTGTTTGCTGGGCGCAGCTCTGGCACGGAGGCGTAGGCATAACGCAGGCGCAATCTGATATCAATGTAGCAGCCGAGGTAGTAGGCCGGTGTTCACCTGTCACATGAGACGATTTCGCCTCGCATTGGGAAGGGTCCGTAAGGAATCAAATGACGATCGTTTCGCCGGTGGCCAGCACTCGCACGGTGTGGCCCGTGCGGGAGGAGGCGGTGGCGAAGGCGTGGGGGTCGGCCTTGATGCGGTCGCTGGTATTGTAGTGCATGGGTACGGCCAGCCGGGGGCGCAGCAGGTTGAGCGCCTCGACGGCGTCGTCGGCACCCATCGTATAAAAGTCGCCGATGGGCAGGAGCGCGAGGTCGAGCCCGCCGCGGCCGATCAGCGTCATGTCACTGAACAGTGCGGTGTCGCCGGCGTGGTAGACTGCACGGTTTTCGGCGCGGATCACATAACCGGCGGCAACGCCCATCGACTTGGTTTCTCCGCCGGGCAGCTCGAGGGCCGAGCTGTGCAAGGCGGGGGTCATCTGGATGCGGCCCCAGGGAAAGTTCACGCTGCCGCCGGGCATGGGGTCGAGGGTTTTGGCTCCTTGGGTGGCGAAATGCATCGCGAGCTCGTAGGGCGCCACGATCGTCGCGCCGTGCAGTCGGGCGAGATTGAGCGCGTCCGCGATGTGATCGTCGTGGGCGTGGGAACAGAGGACGAAGTCGCAGGGCACGCCGGCCGGATCCACGGCGCCGTGGGGATTTTCCTTGAGGTAGGGATCAAGTACCAGACGCGTGCCAGCGGTCTCGAGGAGAAAGCAGGAGTGGCCGAAGTAGGTTAGCTGCATGGTGGAATGCTCAAATCACAAATGTCCAAACGCCAAAAAAATCCAGCGATCAAATACCCAATTCATACCGGTACCCATTTGGCTTTGGATCTTGGGTAGGGCGAACCCTCAGGGTGAGCCGCGGCTCGGCAGGGACGCCTCGCCCTACCCGCGGACAGTCGGCCGCAAATACAGATTTGCGATTTTCAATCCGCGACCGGCCCCGAGATGGCGTCGAGCCGCTTCATCACGGCGGGGGTGATTTTTTCAACGAGGTCGAGCGCGCCGAGGTTTTCCTGGAGCTGCTCCACGCGGGAGGCCCCGAGGATGACGGTGCTGACGTGCGGGTTCTTCAGGCACCAGGCGATGGCGAGGCGCGGGAGCGACGTGCCGAGTTCGGCGGCGAGGGCGGCGAGCTTGGGCACCGCGGCGAGTTTCTGCTCGATGCCGGGCTGCTGGAGAATCATGTCACGCAGCCACTCCATGCCGGGGGCATTGAGGCGCGAGCCCTTGGGCACGCCGGCATTGTATTTGCCGGTGAGCAGGCCGGAGGCGAGGGGCGACCAGATGGTGGTACCGAGGCCGGGCGACTTGTAGAGCGGGGCATATTCCTTTTCGACCCGCGAACGGTGAAAGAGATTATACTGCGGCTGCTCGACCACGGGAGTGTGCAGGCCGAGGCGCTCACACGCGGCGTGGGCGGCCTTGATCTGCTCGGGGCTCCACTCGCTCGTGCCCCAGTACAGCACCTTGCCCTGCACGATGAGGTCGTGCATCGCGCGCGCCGTTTCCTCGACTGGCACAGCCGGGTCGGGGCGGTGGCAGTAGTAAAGGTCGAGATAATCAACTTGGAGGCGCTGCAACGCGGCATGACAGGCCTCGACGACGTGTTTGCGGGAGAGGCCGGACTGGTTGGGTTTGTCGTCCTCGCAGCCGAAGAACACCTTGCTCGAAACGAGGAAGCTGCTGCGGCGCCAGCCGGATTTTTTCAGAATGGCTCCCATCACCAGCTCGGCCTGGCCGTCGGCGTAAGCCTCGGCGTTATCGAAGAAATTAATCCCGGCGTCGTAGGCGGCATGCATCAGCGCACGGGCGGCGGGATCGCCGATCTGTTTGCCGAAGGTGACCCAGGCGCCGAAGGAGAGAGCGCTGACTTGGAGGCCGGATTTGCCGAGCGGGCGGTAGAGCATAGTCATGGGAGGATCAGGAGGTGAGTGAAATTATTTGACGCCGGGACAGCAGATGAAAAATGTAGGAAAACTCAAATGGGAGTTGGAAGTTGGCCAGTCTCTGACCGGCCCTGATTGATCCTCTTTCTTAAAACCCAGCCGATTTTGCCCGAGATGGCGCAAATGCCACGGATGTTTGCAGACGTAATTCCGTGACTATCGGTGCAATCACTGGAGAAAAATCGACCGGACCAAGAGGCGGGTCAGAGACACGCCCTACTTTTTGAACCATGCCTGCGCGGCGGCGAGGTCGGCCTGGGTCAGGCCGTGGCCGGCGGGCAGCAGCTTGGCGGTGACGTCGGCCCCGCCGGCGCGGAGGAGGGCGGCAAGGTGCGGTTGCTGGTCCGGCGGCACGATGGGGTCGCTGGCGCCGTTGACGAGCAGCACGCGCTTGCCGGTCAGTGAGCCGGCAGCCGTAGACTGATCGAGGACAACCATGGCGCGCAGCAGCACGCCGCCACCCAGCGATTCCGGACGCAACAGGAGCAGGGTGGCCGCAACATTGGATCCGTTGGAGAAACCGACGGCGATCAGGCGGGCGGGATCAAAGGCATATGGCTTCGACGCGGCGGCGATGAAATCCGCCAGCTCATGGGTGCGGCGGGTGATCTCAGCGGGGTCGAACACACCCTCGGCGAGCCGGGCGAAGAAACGCGCCGCGCCGCCCTCGCTTACATTGCCCCGCGGACTGAGGACAGCCGAGCCGGGTGAGAGAGTGCGGGCGAGCGGGAGCAAATCCCGCTCCGTGCCGCCGGTGCCATGGAGCAAGAGCAAGGGCGGGGCGGCGGGGTCGGTGCCCGGCTGGAAAAGATGCTGGTAGGAGAGGGCGGCCACGGCATTCAGACCGCGTCCGGCCCGGTTTTTGGTCCGGGTGGAGCCGGCACCTTTTTAGGGGAGCGCGCCAACGCGCGGGCCACATAGAGGACCACCAAAATATTGACCAGGAGGATGACGAATTTGAGCAAAGTTGCCCTGCGGTACAGCGCGTAGATTTCGAATGGAATATACATGGAGCCGCTGACCACGGCCACCCACTCGGCCCAGGTGCGCTCCCGCCAGAGCCCGTAGGCTTCACCGAGGCGGAACAGGCTGTAGGCGAAGGCCCCGGCCGCCACCCAGCCCAGATCGCGGACGGTGACCAGGCTGGCTTCATGGATGAACTGGCTGGTGTAGTGCGCCGCCGGATCCATCCGGAGGGCGTCCACCGCATCCTCGGCAAATTGCTGGAGATCATGCTGGCTGAGGATCACAGCGCCGACGGCGATCAGCAGGCCGAACACGCCCTTGATCGCCTCGAAGACGGCAATGAGGCGTAATCCTTTGTTGGCAGACATGTCAGGTAAAGTGGTGGAGGGAGGTTTTCAGCCCGGGACGTGGTCTCCCCGGAAACGGAAAAACATACGGGGAGAATCAGGCCCCGTCAATTTTCCTGATGCGGGCCAGATGGCGGCCGCCTTCAAACTCGGTGGCCAGCCAGACCTGGACGATTTTCAGGGCCTCGGCCTCACTGATGGTGCGCTGGCCGATCGAAAGCACATTGCCGTCGTTGTGGGAGCGGTTCCAGACGGCGACCTGCTCGTTCCAGCAGAGGCCGCAGCGCACCCCGCGCACGCGGTTGGCGACGATGGCCTCGCCGTTGCCCGACCCACCGAGGACAATGCCGCGCTCAAACTCGCCGCGCGCCACGGCCTCGGCCACCGGGCGGATGAAATCGGGGTAATCGCAGCTCGCATCCGAATAGGTGCCGAAATCGCGGACGGTGTGCCCCTCCGCGAGGAGCATGGCCTTGATGGCCTCCTTGTAGGCGAAGCCGGCGTGGTCGGAGCCGATGGCGATGGTGAAGTGACGGGACATGGTGGGGTGGAAGTGAACCTGAAGGGATTGCGACTGTCCATACCGGTGCCGGCTTTGCCGCGGCAAACCTAAATACCGCATGAAAACCAAAATCCGCCCCTTTCACATTTTTTGCGCGACCAGTGCGTTGGCGCTGGCCTTGGCCGTCGGTTGCTCATCCGTGAGTTCGCGCATCGGAAAGAATCGCACCGACTATGAAAGCTGGCCGCTGGCGGTCCGCGAAAAGGTGGCTGCCGGGCAGGTGGACATCGGCTTTACGCCGGAGCAGGTGCGGGTGGCCCTGGGCGAGCCTGATCGCATTGCGACGCGCACCACGGCGGAGAGCGAATCGGAGTCGTGGATCTATCGGAATCCGGGACCGCGTATCGGCTTTGGCTTCGGGCTCGGGTCGTTTGGCGGCAACACAGCGGTCGGCGTCGGCGTTCATACCGGCGAGTGGGCGCTCCGGCCGGATGAATCGAAGCGCGTAGTGTTTGCAGGTGGCGTCGTGTCGGCGATCGAGCAGGCGGGGCGGTGAAATAGGACTGATGGAATCCCGCGGTCGATTGGGCTATTCTCCGATGACCCGCCAGAAGGCGGTGGCGTCGGCGAGGTCGGCGAGCACGGCATGGGGCTGGTGGGCAGCCAGCGCGGCGGCGGAATGGGAGCCGGTGGCGAGGGCGAGCGTACGGGCGCCGATGGCGCGGCCGCATTCGATGTCGAACGGCGTGTCGCCAATCACCCAGGTGCGTCCGGCCGGGAAATCCATGCCGGCATGCTCCCGGGCGCGGCGCACGGCATGGGGGCCGAGGTCATTGCGCAGCTCGCCGTCATCGGCAAAGGCGCCGAACGGGAAGTGCCGCCAGAGCCCATGGAAGCCGAGCTTGATCTCGGCGCCCCGCCGGATGTTGCCGGTGAGGAGGCCCTGGACGACGTCGCCCCGCGCCGCGGCGGCGGTAAGCAGGGCGCCGACGCCGGGCAGCACGCGGGCGCCCGGGTTCGCCAGTTCGGCGGGCAGCGCCGTAAGGTAGCCGTCGAAAAAGCGGGAGAAATTTTCCTCCGTGGCGGGCAGGTTGAACTTGGCGAAGATTCGCCGCATGATCCAGCGGTCGGTCCGGCCCGCGAAATCAATGTCCTCCAGCGAGCCGTCGATACCGAACGCGTTCTTCAGCCCGGTGCGCAACGCGCGCATGCCAGCCCCGCCGGAATTGATGAGGGTGCCGTCGATATCCCAGAGCAAAAGCAATTTCATGGTGAACCACGGTATCCAATGCGGGTCAATTGGGACAGGAAAGCCATTTGTTTTTCCGCAATGAAAATCCCCAAACTTCATCTCCTCGCCGTCCTCCTGGCCTGCCTCGCAGGCCTCGGCGGTTGCGCGACACCCGAGACGCGCATCCGGAAGCATCCCGAGATCGTCGCGAGCCTGGCGCCGGAACAGCTGGAACTGATCAAGGCGGGACGGGTGGAGATCGGCTTCAACATGGACATGGTCCGACTGGCCGTGGGTGAACCCGACCAGGTGCAGATCCGGGCGAAGACCGATGGCAGCAATGAAGTCTGGAGTTACGCCACCTTTGAAACCCGGGCGGGCCGTCCGCTCTACCGCGGATTGTATCACCGCTATTATCTCGCGGGCGATGCCGCGCACCCGTTCTACCTGAATTATCCCCTGCGCCGTGATCACGGACATTTCCGGGTCGTGTTCAAGGATGACAAGGTGATCGCGGTAGAGCAGGACGAGCCGATTGCGTGGCTCAAGTGATGGAACGTCCTTGGAACTGAGACCAAATTTGGGACAGAGATTTCAGGCATGGCGAACCGTCCCGGCTTGGGGACGCTTCGCCTGACAGCAATTTCGCCTCGCGCGGAACGGGGGGCCTGTGCTTTTCTGCGCCTCCCATGTCCGCCATCAACGCCTTCCTCCTCCAGCACAATCTCCGGATCGCCACCAATCCGTGTGTCAGCCCGGACTTCTGTCTCGACTGGCCCGCACTCAGCGCGAAGCTCCGCGCTGGTGCGGCCGGGATCAAGGTCTACGAAAAAAGCCGCTTTGCGACGGCGGCCGGGGAGTGGGTTCTGCTGGAGGACACCGCCACGGGTGATTGCGCCTGGCGGCTGGCCGCCCGCACGGCTGGGGCACTGGCGGACGGTCTGACGTTGGGGGATGGCACGAGTGTGTTCCCCGCAAGCTGGGCGAACCTGCTGGCGTTGAAAAACCTGGTGCAGGCGCAAAATCCGGCCGCGACCATCTTCCCGACCGCGGCGCAGAAGCTCGGGCAGAGCACGCTCGGCATCGGCGCGCGCTTCACGACGCTGCACTGGCCGGCGGTGGAATGGGCGATGAGCGCGCTCGAGATCGGCCTGACGGCGAACCAGAACTCCATCCCGCGCGAACTCGTCTATGACGTGAACGCGATGCTCGCGGGCCAGCTCGACACCGTGCCCTTTCCGTTCATCGGCACCAACGTGCCCGAGGGACACCAGGGCCAGAGCGTCGAGGGCATGAGCCACGGGTGCGTGCTTTCAAAGCTGAAGACCGGCTTCCACCGCCGCGGCCTTGCATGGAGCTTTAACGCCGACCACCAGCCGATCGGGGGCAAGTTCGACAGCCGCGAGGACCAGCTCGTCACCGGCTGCGTGCTGGCGAGCTACATCACCTTCGACCTCTCGCCCGAGCTGGCGCAGACGAAAGTCGCGGATGATGCTGCCGCGTGGGTGAAGGCCAATGTCGATCCGGTGGTCGTGAGCCAGGTGAAGACGCGGGTGTCCGCGGCTGGCCTGACGCTCAACGAGTCGGAGTTTGCCAAGCTGCTCGCCTACGTCTGGCCGTCCCTGAAGAAGATGAAGCAGCGCGACGAGAAATACCGCGCCGCCCGCGCCCAGCTTTTCACCACGCCGGTCGGCCGGGAATATTTGCGCGAGCTGTCCATCGACGAGCTGCCGGGCCTCACCACACCGGAGACGACGGCCATCATGCTGGCGCTCTGCGAGGCACTCGGGATGAAGATCCATTTCGTCGCGCCCGCCTTCGGCTTTCAGAAGAACATGCCGTATCCGGACAACACCGCGCTGCGCACGCTGATCGAAAAGCAGTGGGCGGTGTGCCGGCAGTTCGGCGCGAGCATCGGCTTCCACTCGGGCTCGGGCAAGTCGGCCGAGAACTACCAGGTTATGGGCGCCGTCACCGGCAGCCGCCTCGAGATCAAGACCAGCGGCCGCTACACCTATGAGATGGGCCGTGCGCTGTTCGCGTCGAAAAACGCGGCGGACCAGGCGCTGTGGCAGGACTGGTACAAGTTCACCGTCGAGCTGGCGGTCAAGGGCGCCTTCAGCACGGATGCGACCGAGCAGAAGATGGCGCGCAGCTTCATCACCGATGCGCTGGGCAAGTCGGGCCGGCCGGTGGAGGTGTTCGCGGACGCGGTGTCCGTCCGCAAGGCCATCGAGGCCCTGCCGCCGAGCCCGGAGCACATGTTCTGGTTCGAGTACAATTTCCTCTACGTGCTGGCGGGCGGCGGCCGGGCGGAAAAGACCGCGCTCGGCGACCACTCGCCGGCGGGCTACGTGCAGCGCGCGCGGTTTTACGCCGTGAGCGCCGAGGGCCGGCTCAATTACTCGAAGAACGTGGCCAGCTACATTGTCTTCCTCGCGGAGAACACCGGTCTGGCCACCAAGGAGCGCTGTGCCGCCGCAGGCAAATTGCTGGCGGGCTATGGCTCGCTCGACGCGATGCTGAACGACGTCAGCCGGTAGGCGGCGTGCGCCGGAGGGCCGGCAGCGCCGTGCCGGCGAGGATCAGCGCGGCCCCGGCCAGTTCGCGGGGTGAAAAATGTTCGCTGAAGAACAGCAGGCCGCCGCCGGCGATGCCGAGCGGGACGAGCATCTGCAGCAGCGAGCCCTCGGCCACCGGCAGGTCGCGGAACGCGAACGTCATGGTGATCTGGCCGACGGCGGAACAAATGCCGGCCAGCAGGATCACGGCCCAGGCCACGGCCGACACCGGCCCGGGATGGAAGGCGGCGGGGACGGCGCAGAGGACCAGGCCATAGGCGCACTGCGAGGCAAAGATCGTCGAGGTGTGCTCGGTGGCATGGAGTTGGCGGATCGTGACGACCATGTAGCCCGAGCCGAGCGCGACCGCGACGGCCAGCAGATCGTAGAGGCTGGCATGGGCGCCGTGGCCAAAGGCATTCGTGAGCAGGGCGAGCCCGGCGAGTGCGGCGACCCCGCCGACGGCGAGGGCGGGACGGAAGCGCTCGCCGATCAGGACTACGGCCAGGAGGGCGCCGAAGATGACATAGGTGTTGTTGATGAAGCTGGCCCGGCCCGCGCCGAGGTGAACAATGGTCACGTAGTAGCCGCAAACGGTCAGGCCCCCGATGATGCCGCGGAGTGCGAGCCGGCGATGGCGCACGAGATTCGCCGGCTGGAATCCATGCCGGTAGACCGTGGCCACCAGGACGAGTCCGACGACGAAACGCGCGCAGCTCACCAGCCAGACATTGACTGACTGCACCTGGCCAAGGGCGCGGATAAGCAGGACGTTGGCGATGAACCCGGCCGTCGAGATCAGCATGAACACCACGCCACGGGCGTGATGGGAGGCGGGCGGCATGGGTCGGCTGGTCATCGCGGAAGGCCGCGATTCTGCAGGCAGGAGGAGCCGGATAACAAAGCGGGAATCCGCACGCCCAAGCACAGAGCCCTGCAAACAATGCAGGCCGCTGGCGGAATCACAGCGAGTGGATCGCGCTCTTGCTGACGGCGAGGCCGGCTTCCTTCACGGCTTCGCTCATGGTCGGGTGGGCGTGGATTGTGCGGCCGAGGTCCTCGGCGCTGCCGCCGTATTCCATGTGCGTCACGATCTCGCTGATGAGCTCGCCGGCACCGTGGCCGAGGATCTGCGCGCCGAGGATCTTGTCGGTCTTCGCATCGGCGATGATCTTCACGAAGCCGTCGACGGCATCGGCGGCGATGGCGCGGCCGTTGGCGGCGAAGTTGAACTTGCCCACGGCGATGGCCAGGCCCTTCGCCTTGGCGGCGTCCTCGCCGAGGCCGACGCTGGCGACCTCCGGCTCGGTGTAAACGATGGCGGGCACGAGGTCCCAGTTCACATGGCCGGCCTTGCCGGCGATCCACTCGGCGACGGCCACGCCGTCCTCCTCGGCCTTGTGCGCGAGCATCGGGCCGGCGACCGCGTCACCGATGGCCCAGACGCCGGGGGCGGTGGTCTTGAGATGGGCGTCGACCTTGACGCGCTTTTTATCGTCGAGCTGCACGCCGGCCTTTTCCAGCGCGAGACCGTCGGTGTAGGGCCGGCGGCCGACGGCCACGAGCACCTTGTCGGCGGGAAACTCGAGCTTCTGTCCCTCGCGCTCGGCGGTGAGCACGCCGTTGGCGAAACCGGTGACCTTGGCGCCAACCTCGATCTTCAGGCCCTGCTTGACGAGCAGGCGGGTGAAATTGCGGACGATGTCATCATCATACATCGCGATGATTTTGGGCAGGAATTCGACCACGGTGACATCGCTGCCGAGACGCGCCCAGACGGAGCCGAGCTCGAGCCCGATGGCGCCGCCGCCGACCACGACGAGTTTCTTCGGGACGGAGTCGAAGGCGATGGCATGGTCGCTGGAGACGACGGCCTTGCCGTCGAACTTCATGAACGGAAGCTCGACCGGGGCCGAGCCGGTGGCGATGACGATGTTCTTCGCGGTGATCTGGGATGCACCCTGCGCGCCTTTTACGTCGATGGTGTTGGCGGACGCGAACGAGGCGGTGCCGGTGAGGACCGTGATCTTGCGCGCCTTGGCGAGCTGGGCGACGCCGCCGACGAGCTTCGTGACGACAGCGTCCTTTTTCTTCATCAGCGTGGCGAGGTCGACCTCGATGGAGCCGAGCTTGATGCCGTGGTCGGCCGCGTGATTTTTCGCGAAGACGACGTGCTCGCTGGAGTGGAGGAGGGCCTTGCTCGGGATGCAGCCGACGTTGAGGCAGGTGCCGCCGAGGGTGGCGCCTTTCTCGACGAGCGCGACCTTGAGGCCGAGTTGGGCGGCGCGAAACGCGCACACATAGCCGCCGGGGCCGGCGCCGATGACGATGAGGTCGTAGGAGTCCATACTAGTTGAGAGTTGAAAGTTGAATGTTGAAAGCCGGAGGGCAGGGGCGGAAGCGATTGGGCTTCAGTCTTTCAACTTTCACCTTGCCGCTTTCAACCCGCGCCCCGGCGGGCGCGCTCAGACGCCCAGCATGAGGCGGGCGGGATCCTCGATGGCCTGCTTCACCTTGACGAGGAAGGTGACGGCTTCCTTGCCGTCGACCAGACGGTGGTCGTAGCTCAGGGCGAGATACATCATCGGGCGGATGACGACCTGGCCGTTGAGGGCCACGGGGCGCTCGGTGATCGTGTGCATGCCGAGGATGGCGCTTTGCGGCGGATTGATGATGGGCGTGGAAAGCATCGAGCCGAAGATGCCGCCGTTGGTGATGGTGAAGACGCCACCCTCGAGGTCGGCGAGGGTGATCTTGCCCTCGCGCGCCTTCTTGGCGGCGTCGGCGATGGCGCGCTCGATGTCGGCCATGCTGAGCGTGTCGCAGTCCCGGATGACGGGTACCATGAGGCCCTTTTCCGTGGAGACGGCCACGCCGATGTCGTGAAAGTGGTTCTCGACGATGTAATCGCCGTCGAGCTGGGCGTTGACGGCGGGCACGGCCTTGAGCGCGTGGATGACAGCCCGCACGAAGAACGACATGAAACCGAGCTTGAGGCCGTTCTTCTTCACGAAGTCGTCCTGGTATTTGGCACGCAGCCCCATGACGGCGGACATATCGACCTCGTTGAAGGTGGTGAGCATCGCGGCCTCGTGCTGGGCGGCGACCAGGCGCTGGGCGATCCGCGCGCGGAGCGGGGAAAGCTTGCGGCGGGTCTGCCGCTCGCTGCTGGGAGCGGAGAGGCCCGCCGCCGCCGAGGCTATGGCGGGCAAGCGAGGGGTGGGGGCGAGGGGCGCGGGGGCGGCGGGCTTGGCGGCGGGCGCGGCCGAGGCGGCGAGCATGTCGCCCTTGGTGACGCGGTTGTCCTTGCCGGAGCCCGCGACGGTCGCGGGGTTGATGCCGGTCTCGGTGGCGAGACGGCGTACGGCGGGGGAGATTTCGGCAGAGGAAGCCGGAGGCCGGAGGCCGGAAGCCGGAGCGGGCGCAGCAGCAGCAGGGGTAGCGGAGGCCGGGCTGGCCACTGGCGTCTGGCTTCCGGCGGCGGGATCGATCGACGCGACGACCTGGCCGATTTTCACCTCGGAGCCGGCGGCGACCTTGAGGGAGATCTTCCCGGCGGCCTCGGCGGTGCCCTCCGAGGTGATCTTGTCGGTTTCCAGCTCGAAGAGCGGCTGGTCCTTTTTGACCGTGTCGCCGTCTTGGACGTGCCATTTGGCCAGCACGCCGGAGCTGATGGATTCGCCCATCGGGGGGATTTTGACTTCCAGTGCCATGAAGAAGGAGGTGAGGGTTGGGAAAAATCCGGAGGCGGCTTAGCCACCGAACGCGCTCTGGAGGAAGGCGGCGAGTTGGATCTTATGCAAGGCCAGGGCGCCGACGGCGGGGGAGGAGGCGGCATCGCGGCCGGCATAGATCGCCTTGCGGCCGAAGATTTCCTCGAGCTGCGGGGCGATCCAGGTCCAGGCGCCCATGTTCTTCGGCTCTTCCTGGCACCAGACGAGACGGGTGTCGTGGCCGTAGGAATCGAAGAGTTCGGCCAGACGGTTGCGGTGCAGCGGATAGAGCTGCTCGATCCGCACGATGGCGGTGTCGGTGATGTTCTGCCGGGCGCGATAGTCGACGAGGTCGTAGTAAACCTTGCCGGAGCAGAGGATGATGCGCGCGGCCTTGGCGGGCGGGACGGGATCGTCGATGATCTCGGAGAAATTCCCGCTGGTAAAATCGGCGAGGCGCGACACAGCCGCCGGGTGGCGGAGGAGCGACTTCGGCGACATGATGATGAGCGGCTTGCGGAAATCGCGCTTCATCTGGCGGCGCAGTGCATGGAACAGGTTGGCCGGGGTGGTGAGGTTCGCCACCTGGATGTTGTCCTCGGCGCAGAGCTGGAGGAAGCGCTCGAGGCGCGCGGACGAGTGCTCGGGGCCCTGGCCCTCGTAGCCGTGCGGCAGGAGCAGCACGATGCCGCTGTTGCGCTGCCACTTCGACTCGCCGCTGCTGATGAACTGGTCGATCACGACCTGGGCGCCGTTGGCGAAGTCGCCGAACTGCGCCTCCCAGATGCAGAGCATCTGGGGATAGTCGAGGGTGTAACCGTAGTCGAAGCCGAGCACGGCGGCCTCGGACAGGAGGGAATTATAGACACAGAAAGTCGCCTGTTTCTCACCGAGATTGAGCAGCGGCGTGTAGCGCTCGCGCGTCTCGGAATCATACAGCACGGAATGGCGGTGGCTGAAGGTGCCGCGCTTGCAGTCCTGGCCGCTCAGCCGGACGGGCGTGCCCTCGAGCAGCAGGGTGCCGAACGCCAGCGCCTCGCCGAAGCCCCAGTCAATGGCGCCGTTTTCGCGGTGGGCCTGGGCGCGGTTTTCGAGGAAGCGCTTGATCTTCGGGTTGAGCCGGAAGTTGGCGGGCACGCGCGTGAGGCCCTCGACGCACTGGGTGATCAGGGCCGCATCGACCGCGGTGGCCACGGGCGTGTGCGTGTAGCGGGGCTGGAAGACCGCCGTGGAGCCCTTGAACATGTCCGCGGGGCTGGTGGCGGCGCGCTTGGCGGTTTTTTTCGCCTCATTCTCCTTCGCCTTGGCGAGGTTGGCCTCGAGGGCGGCGGTGTACTCGGCCTTGATCGCGTCGGCCTCCTCGGCGGTGATACTGCCCTCGGCGATCAGCCGCTCGGTGTAGGTCGCGGACACCTGCGGGTGCACGGCGATCTTCTTGTAGAGCGTGGGCTGGGTGAAGGCGGGTTCGTCGCTCTCGTTGTGGCCATGCTTGCGGTAGCAATACATGTCGATGAAGACGTCGCGCTGGAACTGCTCGCGGAAATCGAGGGCAAGCTGCGCGACCATGCACACGGCGGCGGGATCATCGCCATTCACGTGGAAGATCGGCGCCTCGATCATCTTGGCGACATCGGTGCAATAACGCGTGGAGCGGGCATCGGCGGGCAGCGTCGTGAACCCGATCTGGTTGTTGATGACGAAGTGCAGCGTGCCACCCGTGCGGTAGCCGGCGAGTTGAGAGAAGTTGAGCGTCTCGGCGACCACGCCCTGGCCCGCGACCGCGGCGTCGCCGTGGGTGAGGAAGGGCAGGACCCGGCGGCGCTCGACGTCGCCGCGGATGCGCTGGCGCGCCCGGACGCGGCCCTCGACGACGGGATTGACGATCTCGAGATGGGAGGGATTGGAGGCGAGGCGCACCTCGACCTTTTTGCCGCTGGTGGTGTCGAGCACGGCATCGTAGCCGAGGTGGTACTTCACGTCACCGTCGCCGCCGACAGCGTCAGGCAGGTAGTTCTCGGAAAACTGCTCGAACAGGAGTTCGAACGGCTTGCGCATGATGCTGGTGAGGACGTTGAGGCGCCCGCGATGGGCCATGCCCATGACGATTTCGTCGACCCCCGCGTTGGGGCAGTGCTCGACGACGGCATCAAGCGCCGCAATGAAGGTTTCACCGCCCTCGAGCGAAAACCGCTTTTGGCCGACGTACTTCGTGTGGAGGAATTTCTCGAACAGCTCGGCCTTGTGCAGGCGGCGGAGGATGCGGACCTTCTGCGCCTTGGTGAACTGCGGCTGGTTGTCATGCGCCTCCATGCGGTTCCGCAGCCAGCCGCGCACCTCGCGGTCCTGGATGTGCAGGTATTCGACGCCGACGTGGCCGCAGTAGGTGGTGCGCAGCGTCTCGATCAGCGTGGATAGCTTCATCTGCCCGCCCTGCTTGTAGTGGCCGACCTCGAATGACTCGTTCAGGTCGCTTTCGCTGAGGCCGAAGGCCGAAATTCCCAGGCTGGGTTCGGCGGGAGGCGGTTCGCCGATAGGGTCGAGATGCGCCTGCAGGTGGCCATGGGCGCGGTAGGCGTTGATGAGGCGGTGGACCTGCAGCTGCTTGAACGAATCGAGGATCGCGACGCCGGCGTTGGCGGCGGATTCGCCGACGCCGCCCGCGGTGAGGGGAGTCGTGCCGTTGCTGCCCAAGGTGAAGCCCTGGAAGAAGGCGCGCCACGTCGGATCAACCGAATCGGGGTTGTCGAGCCACGAGCGATAGGCGGCTTCAATGACGTCGGCGTTGGCGCCGGTCGGGAAAGTCATGGAATGCATGGAAGAAATATAAAGAGAGTGCCCAAGGCGGCGGACTGGTGGAACCGCGGCGCACCGGGCACTAGCAAGGGTTTGAGGTACCAACACAGCATGGGAATTTCGGCGAGGCAAGTTTCCGGTGTCACGGGACGGAGATTGCAATCGCGCTTAAGCTGGGTAACAGCGGGATTAGTTTCTTCTGAAACCGACATGGAATCCCAGATTAAAGAGGCCCTGATTGCCCTCCTTGCCGGCATCAAACGCTCGGATGGCACGGTGATCGCCGCCGAGATGGCTCGGCTGGACGACTACCTGGAGCGCGGACGGCTGGGATTGCACCCGCAACTGACGCATTTCCTTGAACGACGGAGCTATGCCAAAGCGCTGATGTTCCTCGGCGGGGACACGGACATCCCGGTGGGGGCCTGCGGCGGCCGGCCAGCCAAAGGGTGAACATGGCGGGCGGAGGCAAGATTTCCACGGAGGGAGGGGATGGGCTGGGCCAGAATCCTTTTGCGGCGCTGGACAAGGTGGTCGGACCGGGATTGGCAAAGGCTCCAAGCCAAGCTGGAATTCCGCCCGATAAGCCTGGGATTCTGCCGGCCGGAGCGAAGACGACGTCCCTGCCGGCGAAAAACCGCGGCCGGGTGGATATTATCCGGGAAACGGGCAACCGCGGAGGCAAAACCGTGACGGTCGTGACCAATTTCACGGGCATCGGCCTGCCGGAAAAGGAGCAGCTCGCGAAAAAAATGCGCGCGGCCTGCGGCTGCGGAGGAACGGTGAAGGACGGCCGGATAGAAATCCAAGGCGACCAGCGGGACACCGTGGCGAGGATTTTGACGGAGGCCGGATTCCGGCCGGTATTGGCGGGAGGCTGATGGCACGGAAGTCTCACGCGAAGCCGCGAAGAGCGCGAAGTCGGGAAGATTGGGGCTCGATCCCCAAAACCCTTCGCGCTCTTCGCGGCTTCGCGTGAAATACTTCCGGCTTCTCAGATCGCCGCTACAACAATCACGCCGCCAGGCCTGCGGCCAGCGCCAGCGCGCTTTTGGCGCGGTTCATGATGTAGAGATGATAGCCGGGTGCGCCGTGGGCGAGAAGGTCGCGGATTTGCATGAGCGCCCAGTCGATGCCGACGGTTTCCATTACCTCGGCTTGGTCGCCGGCGGCTTCAAGGCGTTTCACGAGTTGGGTGGGGAGCGAAGCGCCGCACATGGTGGTGAAGCGCTGGATCTGCTTCAAGGAGAGCACCGGCATGATCCCCGGCACGATCGGCACGGTGATACCGGCGGCGCGGCATTTTTCCACAAAGCGGAAATAGACGGCGTTGTCGAAAAAGAGCTGGGTGGTGATGAATGCCGCGCCGGCGTCGACCTTGCGCTTGAGGTTGGCGAGATCGACTTCCGCGCTCGGCGCCTCGGGGTGCTTCTCGGGATAGCCGCCGACGCCGAGGCAGAAGTCGGAATGGCGCGCCTTCAGGAGGGTGACGAGGTCGTTGGCGTAGCGCAGGCCGTCCTTGTAGGGCGTGAAGGTCGTCTCGCCCTTCGGCGGGTCGCCGCGGAGGGTCATGATGTTGCGGAAACCCCCGGCATGGATGCGGTCGGCGACCTCGGACAACTCGGCGCGCGTATGACCCACGCAGGTGAGATGGGGCATCACGGTGAGGCCGAAGTCGCGCTTCAGGAAATCGCAGATCTGCGCGGTGCGCTCACGCGTGCTGCCGCCGGCGCCGTAGGTCACGGACACAAAATCGGGCGTGATGCGCCGGAGCACGGTGGCCGTCTGGCGGAGCGCCTCGGTGCCCGCGTCGTCCTTGGGCGGAAAGAATTCCAGCGAGCGCAGGGGACGCCCTTGGGCGAAGAGATCGGAGATCGGCCGGTCGGGCGTCATGGAGTCATGACGCAAGGGAAAACCCGGCGGGGCGTAAAGCGGCGAATGCGTCATAGCGAGCGAGCGCCCTCCCGGACTCACCATGACATCCCGCCGATGGCCTACGGAGAGAAGCGGTCAGGTGGCTTGGGCGCGATAGGCGCGCCAGCCGCCGAAGCGGGTGATGTCCTCGGCGCCGACGAGGGCCGCGGGCTCGCAGAGAAAACCCTTCACGGACTCGCCGGTGGAGAGTGTCAGCGTGCCGATGCAGAGCGGCGGTGGCACGGCGGCGACAAAACTGCCGAAGGCCGCGGTGGACAATTCCCAAACCTCCAGGGCGATGGCGGCGCCATCGCCGGCCACGCGCACGAGTCCGGGTTTCGGCGGCGTGGTGTTGGGCAGGGCGTAGAAGCGGTAGACGGGAGCGGTCGTGCCCGTCCAGACGAGGCGGGCGTGGCGCTCGGTGAGCTGGTGGTTGAGCGGGAGGCCCGTGAGGTGGGCGCCAACGACGGCGAGGCGGATGCAACCGTCGCCGGAGGCGACAACGGGCACGCTGCCCGGGCCGCTAGGCAGGGAAGTGGAGGTCGCGCCTAGATTTCCGCCGAGGTTCGCGTGCCAGCGGGCGCCGAGGGCGAGGAGATCGAAGTCGCGCCACGCGGGGGCGATGAAGGTAACGCCCCAGGGCACGCCGTCGCGGCGCAGGCCGGCGGGGACGGCGAGGGCGGAGAGATCGAGGAGGTTGACGAAGTTGGTGTAGGTGCCGAGGCGGGAGTTGAGAAGGAGCGGCTCCGCGGCGACCTCGGCGACGGTGTAGGGGCGCGGGGCGGTGGGGAGGAGCAGCACGTCCATTTTCTCCCACTCGGCGGCGGCACGGCGCGCGAGCGCGGCGAGCCGGTAGAAACCCTCGAAGGTGTCGGCGGCGCCGAGCGACCGGGCGGCCTCGACAATCTGGCGGGTGACGGGAAGGAAGGCGTCGGCGTGTCCTTGGTGAAAGGCGCGGAGCGCGGCCCAGCGCTCGGCGATCCATGGGCCCTGGTAGAGGAGTGCGGCGGTTTCGCGGAAGGGGGCGAAATCGATTTCGACCGGCTGCACCCCGAGGGCGGTGAGACGGGTGAGGGAGTCGGAGAAAAGTTTTGCGGCCTCGGGATCGCCGAAGAATTCGAGATCGCGGGCCGCCGGCACGCCGACGCGGAGGCCGGGCGGAAAAGCCGGGAGGGCGGAGCGGGCGCGCGAGAAGGCGTCGAGGGGATCAAAGGCCTCGGCGATGCGCTGCACCGCGGCGGCGTCGGCGCAGGTGAGGGCGAAGATCGAGACGCAGTCGAGCGAGCGGCAGGCGGGGACGACGCCGCGGGTGCTGAGGGCGCCCTTGGTGGGCTTGAGGCCGACGAGGTTGTTGAGGCCGGCGGGCACGCGGCCGGAGCCGGCGGTGTCGGTGCCGAGGGAAAACGAAACGAGCCCGGCCGCGACGGCGACAGCGGAGCCGCTGCTGGAGCCGCCTGGGATGACGGCGGAATTGAAGGGATTGCGCGGGACGCCGACGAGGCCGGTGGCGAACTGGTCGAGGTTGGTCTTGCCGACGGGGATGGCGCCGGCGGCGATGAGACGCTGCACGATGGCCGCGGAAACGGTGGGCGTGTAGGCAAACGCGGGGCACGCAGCGGTGGTGGGTGCGCCGGCGAGATCGAGGTTGTCCTTGATCGCGAAGGGAACGCCGTAGAGCGGAAGCGCGGTGCGGTCGAGGGACTCGAGGCGGCGGGCGTGGGCGAGGAGTTCGGCGCGCGGGAGCAGGTGAATCCACACGGCGGGGTTCGCGTGTGCCTCGATCCGGCCGAGGATTTCCCCGACGAGGGCGGTGGGCGTGAGCGTGCCGGCGGCGTAGGCGGCGCGGAGAGCGGCGAAGTCGAGGGAGAGAGCGGACGGCATCAGGCTCAGGCGTGGTGGTGGGCCGTCTCGGGCGGGCGCGGCGGCGGTGGAGCCCACTTTGCGAGGGCGGCGAGCGTCAGCGCAACCAAAAGGTAGCTGCCTGCGACGGCGGGGGATTCCGCGAAGCCGATGCGCTCGCCGTGCATGAAGCCGAGAAACGTGAGGCCCGCGCCCACCGCGGCGAAGGCCGCGGCCCGCCAGAGCTGGCGCTCGATAATGAAGACGGTGATCGCAGCGAGCACGAGGCCGGCGAGCACCGCGCCGCTGCCGAGCACCTCGAGCCCGTGAAGCAGCACCCCTTCGTCGCCGAGCTTGGCGAGGAGGGCGTCGTTCACCGTCGCACCGGAGGCGTTGAGCGTGCCCTTCACCATGCCGAGGGCCCAAGCGGCGAGATTGGGCACGAGCGCGAGGATTACGGCCGGGGCATGGCGCGAGGGTGTTTCCTGAAAGGCCTGCGAGCCGATGAGCATCCCGATGTAGAGGAGAATCGGGAGGATCGCGACAACCGGGACGAGGGCGAGGATCACGGGCACGATGCCCAGCCAGCAGAGCACGATTACCATGACGCCGGTCGCCATCGAGTAGCCGATGCGCCCACCCATCGCCTTCCAGCCGGGATGGCCGATGTAGACGGCGAGGATGAACGGATTGCCCACCAGGCAGCCGAGGAAGCTGATCACGCCGTCGGCGCAGAGCACGCGCGTGGTCGGGTAGCTGTCGCCGGCGGCGGCGGCGCTCTCGACGTTGTCGATGGCCTCGACGAGGTCGTAGATGCCGAACGGAATTGCGGTCACGAGGAGGACGCCGAGAAATTCGAAGCCGGAGAACACGTGGCCGACCACGGGCAGCGGCACGCGGAAGCCGAAATGGGTGAACGACTCCGTGAGCCCGGCGAGCGAGAGGCCGCCATAGCCGGGGCCGAAGAGGGTCGAGCCCCACGCGATGAGGGTGCCGGCGATGATCGCGACGAGGCCGGCGGGCAGGCCGCGGTAGAAGCGCACGCCGCCCAGCCAGTTGGCCATGAGCAGCACGAAGCACACGAGGCCGATGCCCGGCGTGAGATACATCATCAGGGCGGGGCGCATCGAGATGAACGTGATCGACACGCCGGCGAGCGCGCCGAGGAGCGCGGCGCGGGGCGTGACCTTGCGCACCCAGCGGCCAATGAAGCCGCCGATCATCAGCACGACGCTCTGGATGCAGACCCAGGTGAGGCCGGCCTCCCAGGCCTTGATCGGGTCGCCGGTCTTCAGCTTGATCGGCAGCATGATCACAAAGACGACGATGAACATGTGGCCGACGCCCGGTCCGGACGGCATGGCGCACACATCGTCCCGGCCGGTGCGCTTGGCGAGGTCGCGCGCGAGCCAGGCATAGTAGATCGCGGAGAGTCCGAGCGTCAGGCCGGTCGCGGGCAGGATACGGCCGAAGACGAGCTCGTCGGGAAACCCGAGCACGAAGCGCAGGAGCCCGGTGAGCGTGAGCAGATTGACAAGGATGTTGGTGCCGAAGCCGAAGAAGGCGTTCCAGTCGCCGGGAACCCAGAGCTTGGGCCGGAACAAGGCGGGCGCGGTGGTCATGAATTTTTGATTTTAGAAATCCCGATTTTCGATTTCGGAAATTACCCGGCCGCGAGGGCGGCGAGGATTTTATCGGAGCGGGAAACCCAGCCGAAGATCCCGTCCTGGGCGGAAATCATCCGGATGGCGGCGGTGTGGAGGTCGGGGAAATAGGAGCCGACGCAGTCGGCGGGCACGAGGCAGTCGTAGCCGCGGTCGTTGGCCTCGCGCACGGTGGTGTGGACGCAGACCTCGGTGGTGACGCCGATGACGACGAGCTGGCGAATCTGCCGGGCCCGCAGCAGGGCGTGGAGATCGGTGGCCCAGAAGGCGCCCTTGCCCGGCTTGTCGATGACCGTCTCATCGGGCAGCGGCGCCAGCTCGGGGATGATGGCGTGGCCGGGTTCACCGCGGACGAGGAGGCGGCCCATCGGGCCAGGGTCACCAATGCGCACGGTCGGATGGCCGCGATTTCTTTTGGCGGGCGGAAGATCGGCAAGATCGGCGCGGTGGCCTTCCCGCGTATGGAAGACGGCGAGACCAGCGGAGCGCCAGGCCGCGAGGAGCGTCCGGGCCGGGGTGATGACCCGGCGCAGGAGGGCGACGTCGTTGCCGAGGGATTCGCCGAAGCCGCCGGGTTCAAGGAAATCGCGCTGCATGTCGATGACGAGCAGCGCGCAGGTGGCGGGCGTGAGCTCGAAGGCGTAGGGTTCGGCGGAGATCGGAAGCGGCCCGGGGGGCGGGCTAGAGGCGGCGGGAGGCAAGGCGGCACTGCCGGAGGAGGCGTTCATGCGGCGAGGGCGGCGAGTCGGGCCACGGGGGCGGTGCAGACGCCGGATTGTTCAAGCACCCGCGCGACCCGCAGCAGCCCGGCCTCGCCCCACGGGGCGGCGATGAGCTGCACGCCGATCGGCAGCGGGCCGACGTGGTGCACGGGGGCGGCGACGACGGGAAGGCCGATAAAGGAGATGGGTTGTGTGAAAAGGCCGAGGTTGGGGCGGACGGGCATTTCGACCCCCTCCAGCGACATCGTTTCCTGCCCGATCAGGGTAGCGGACACGGGCGTAGCCGGGGCGAGGAGGATGTCGGTGTGGCGGAAAAGTTCACTGACCTGCGCGCGATACCAGGCCCGGAATTTTTGCGCATGGAGATACCAGGCGGCGGGGAGCAGGGCGCCCGCGAGGAAGCGGTCGCGCGCGGCGGGGTCGAAATCTGCGGCGCGCCGCCGGAGGCGATCGAGGTGGAACTGGCCGCCCTCACTGGCCGTGATGAGGTAGGCGGCGGCGCGGGCGCTGGCGGCCTGGGGCAGTTCGACGCGGCGGGCGCCGCCGAGGACCGAGGCGACGGCGGCGACGGCGGAGCGGGCCTGGACCGGGCAGTTTTTCTCGAAGTAGCCGCCGAGCACCGCCACGCGCAGGCCACCGAGTCCGGCCTCGAGCGAGGGAAAGGCGGGTTCGGCGGCGCGCTGGGCGCAGGCATGATCGCGGGGATCCGGGCCCTGCATGGCGTCGTAGCTGGCGGCGAGATCGGCGACGCTGCGGGCAAACGGACCGATGTGATCCAGGCTGTCGACAAAAGGAAAACTGCCGGCGCGGGAAAGGCGGCCATAGGTGGGCTTGAGGCCCCAGATGCCGCAGAATGAGGAGGGGACGCGGATGGAGCCGTTGGTGTCGGTGCCGAGCGAAAGCGGCACGAGGCCGCCGGCGATAGCGGCACCGCAGCCGCCGGAGGAGCCGCCGGCGGAGCGGGCGAGATCGTGGGGATTGCGGGTGGGGCCGTCGTGGGCGTTGTCGGTGACAAAGTCGTAGGCGTATTCGCCCATGTTGAGCGCGCCGATACAGATGGCGCCGGCGCGCCGGAGACGCTCAACGGCGGTGGCGTCCTCGATGGCGGGCGGGAGGTCGCGGTTGATTTTTGAGCCGGCCACGGTGACGGTGCCGGCGAGGTCGAAAAGATTTTTCACGGCATAAGGGACCCCGGCGAGCGGGCCCGGATCGCGACCGGCGGCGACAGCGGCATCGACCTCGACAGCCTCGGCGCGGGCGCGATCGGTCGTGACGGTGGTGAAGGCGTTGAGCTGCGCGTGCGTGGCGGCGATGCGATCGAGGGCCAGCTCGGTGATGGCCCGGGCGGTGACCTGGCGCGCCCGGACGGCGGCGGCGAGTTCCAGCGCGGTGGCCGAGGCGAGGTTCATGGCGTGAAGATGGGGGCGGGCTCGATGTCGTCGGGGAGAGCGAAGGCGAGCAACGGCGCGGCGATGGCGGCGGAGCGCTGGAGATTTTGCACGACGCCGGGCCGGTGCGCGGGCGCGAGGGGGAGTCCCAGGGCGGCCGCGGCTTGGTCGGCGTAGGCGTCCCACGAACCGGCGGCAGGCAGGGCGACCAGGGCGTTGGAGACGTGGGCGGCGACGATCCGCCAGCCGAGGCCGGGGAAGCGGGTCCAGACCTGGGACTGGCGGCTGTGCCGCGGCTGTCCGGCGACCTTTTGCGAAAACTCGCACATCACGGAGACGAAGTTTTCGCCGAGCGCGAGAATGGTGCGGCGGAGCAGGACGCGGTCGGTGTAAACAGGGACGTTTTTTTGGCGGTAGGCGGCGAGGTCCTCGGCGCCATAAAGATGCTCGTTGACTCCGAAGCGGACGATGTGGGGGGAGTCCCAGAAAAACCCCGTGAGCGCCGGGACATCATTGGCGGCGAGGGCGCGCTCGTAGGCGTCGTGCAGCGCGGCAATCTCGGCGATGACAGCGGGGTCGTTGACGATAGGCATCGGGGAACCGTTAGCAGAAGGCGGGCCGGGGTAGGGGCCCCCGCACCGGCCGGGCCCGGTGCAGGGCGGAAAGAGAGATCAACTCACCATTTGAAGGCGACGCTGAGATCGACGGTGGGGCCCTCGCTGGGGCTGATGAACGTGTCCCAGAAGAGGAACTGGGGCGTATAGTATTTGGCGTCGAGAATGTTGGTGCCGTTGAGGCGGTAGGACCAGTGGCCCTTTTTGTAGAAGAGTGCAGCGCGCGTGACGAAATAGGAGGGCAGGCGGATCTGCTGGAGATAGCCGGCATACATCGACGAGACGTAGCTGCCGCCGAGCGAGCCGCCCCAGCCGTTGGCGCCGGTGTAGGTGGCGCCGCCAGAGAAGACCTCGCGGGGCGTCGGGGTTTCGAGGTTGGACGGGACCCCGATGAGGGCGCCCACGGCCTCGAAGCGCCCGCCGTAAAAGTTGGCGGGATTGAGACCGAGATAGGAAGGCGGCACGCCGAGGAAGAAGGGCGAGTTGAGCAGGATCGTCTTCTGCCACGTGGCGGCGCCCGTGAAGCTCAGCGCCTTCGAGGGGGCATAGCGGACCTCGACATCGACGCCGTTCGACTTGTAGCGGTCAAAGGAGCCGGCTTGCGGGTTGAACGCGGTCTTTTCCTGCTGATAGTAAGCGAAGGTGGCGTAGAGCTTCTTCTGCAAGAGGCTGCCCTTGACGCCGGCCTCGGTAATTTTCGACTTCTGCAGCCAGGTGTCGCCGCCGAGGTTAAGGACGTCGATCATGCCGCCCTGGCCGAGTTCAACATAGCTGGAGCGGGCATAGGTGAGGTAAGGGGTGAAGCCGCTCGGGGAGGTATAGCTCAGGCTGGCGTTGTAGGTGAACGCGCCCTTGCTGGCGGAGACCTTCGAGAAGACGGCGTTGAGGTCGGTGCCGTTGGTGGTGGCGTGGTAGTTGTCCCACCGGCCGCTGAGGATGAGGCTGAATTTTTCCGCGAAGGTGGAATCGACGAGGCCGAAGACGCCGAAGTCAGAGGAGGTGCCGATCTGCCGCCAGTTGTAGGGGACATTGCCGGTGCCCGTTTGGGCGCCCTCGAAGCGGTCGTTGCCAGTCGGTCCGACGGAGAGATCGCGGCGGTCGAGGATCTGGTAGCCGCGGCCGCGGGATTCGCGCTCGTCGCCGCTGGTGAACCGGTAGGAGGCGCCGAAAATATTGTCCAGGACAGTGCCCTTCGAGGGCTCGACCTTGTAGTGAAGCGTGGTCTTGTTTTCGGCGACGACATCGACGTAGTCGGCGGTGAACCCATAGCTGGAGTATTTCGTGTGGTTCATCGAGTCGTAGAACGACTGGTTCTTCAGGGTGAGGTTGTCGCTGAACGTCTTGGTGATGTCGAAAAACCCGGTGAGGGCGTCGGTGCGCGAGAAGTCCAGCGTTTCCGCCTGAATGGTGTGATGGCTGAGCTTGACCGTGCGGACCGTCGCGGGGTCGAGCGCCATGGCGGCCAGCTGGTTCGCCGAGAACGCGCCGACCGGGAAGGGATTGGCGAACGCGAACTGGTCGAGGGCGTAGGCGCTGACCTCGGAGGGGGAGAGGAAGCCGTCCTTGTTGGTGTCGAGGTTGAGCTTCGGCACGCCGGCGAGGTACGTGCCGTCGCCGTCGATCATGGCCTGGGTGACGCGGTTCCAGCCGAGACTCTGGTTGAGCTTGGCCCACTGGACCATGCCGCCGTATTCGAGCAGCACGCTGTCGGAGAGCTCGGTGTCGATGGCGAGCTGGCCGAGGATGTCCTTGTTGTAGATCTTGTCGTAGTAGCTTTTCGAGTCCTCGTCCTGCAGGAAGAAGTAGGCGCCGGAGCGCTTGCCCGCGAGGGTGAAGGGCGTGCCGTACTCGAGGCTCGCCATTTTCTTGCCGTAGGTGCCGACTGTCGAGCTGATGACGCCGGTGGGCTTGTCGATGAACTTGGCGGTTTTGCTCTTCGCGGTCTTCGGGATGAAGTTGAGGATGCCGCCGATCTTGCCGCCGCCGTAGACCGGGGGGGGCGGGCCCTTGATGATTTCCACGAAATCGGTGCCGGCGATCGGGGTGGGGAAGTTGCCGCGATTCTCGACGCGGCGGAAACCGCGGAAGAAATTGTCGGCGCGCTCGCCGCGGACGTCGAGGGCGCCGGGGACGCCGAAATAATTGCCGGTGAACGAGCCCGCCGTGATGGCGACAAAATCGTTGACCGTGCGGATGCTGTAGAGATCGGTGAGCGAGCTCTCGATCAGCGTAATCGACCGCGGGGTGTCCAGCAGGGACCGGGACGTGCCGAAGACGCTCCCGGTTTCGCGGGTTGGGAGGACGTCGTAGATGTCGGCCTCCTTGGCGGAAGTGACGAATTTTTCGAGCTCCACGACTGAATCGGAGGCGGGCGGCGTTTGGGCGCGGGCCGGGAGCAGAGCGGCCAGGCTGCCGAGGAGGAGAAGGGTGGCGGAGAGGTGGGGCCGGGCGGGAGCGCGGCGCGAAGGGCGGGAGGAAGGCGAAACATTCATCGTGGTGTGGAGCTGGCGGACTTGGAGGGAGGCGCGCGGGTTCACCGCAGGCCAATTCCGCATGAGCAGCCGATGTGCCAGATCGTATGCAATATTGTATACAATATTGCAGACATGTTCATCGTTGCGTGTTGTGCCCGGTATCCCTTTCGTGCGGCTCACCATGGCCCGCAGCCGTCGTTCCGTTCTCCCCGCGATCCGGCACCCGAAGACGGGAGTGCGCCTGGGCCGGCAGATTGCGCCGCAGATCCTGCGGACACTGCGCGAGCGGATCCTGAGCTGGCACTATCCGCCCGGCCGTCATCTCGGCGAGCAGACGTTGTGCGAGGAATTTGCCACGAGCCGGATCCCGGTGCGCGAGGCGCTGCGGGCGCTGGCCGAGCAGGGCCTAGTCGAGCAGGTGCCGAACCAAGGCTGCTACGTGAAGCAGCCGGATGTCGCGGGCATCCACCATCTCTACGATCACCGGCTCGCGCTCGAATTATATGTCATCGAGCACCTCGCGGCGATCGGGCCGCCGACGGACCTCGTCGCCCGCATCCGCGCATATTGGGAGCCCTTGCTGAGCATCCGCGCCAATGCGCCGGTGGACGGGCGTGAACTGGTACGGGCAGACGAGGCTTTTCACCTTGGGTTCGCGCAGGCGCTGGGGAATCCGTCCATCGTCGAGGCGCTGGCGGACATCAACGAGCGGCTCCGCTTCGTGCGGCTCGTGGTGATCACCACGCCGCATCGCGTGCAGACGACCGCGGGCGAGCACCTGGCGGTGCTGGACGCGGTGGTGAAGCAGGACGCCGAGGCGGCGCGCCGCGCGCTGCGGCAGAACATCAATCACGCGCGCAACAAGGTGGAGATCGCCCTCGCGAATGCCCTGACGCACGCGCACCAGCGCGTGCGGTGAACCGGGCGGCGGGAGGATTCAGTCAGGGCGGGTTTTCAACCCGCCCTACTTTGCTTCGGCCGGCTTGGTGGGAGCGGGCGCCGGCGGCGCCGGCTCGAACAGGTCATCGGGTTTTTGCGGCAGGCTGGTGAAGATGAATTCGCCGGTCTGGAACGCGCGCTTTTGCATCAGGGCATTGATCGGCGCGCCGGTATCGGACGAGGAGAGGTAAACGAAGACCGGTCCGGCCGGAATGGTCTCGCTGGTGGACTCAAGGGTCTTCGCGGGCCCATCGCCGGGCTTGGCGGCATCCGGGCCAGCCGCCGGATCCTTCTTTTCGCCCTGGAGCATATTCAGCATGGCGGCGGGGCCGCTCTTCGAAGCGTCGGCGGGAGCGGGCGTCTTCATGACTTTCTCCTCGGGCTTGCGGCCGAGCGCGAGGGTGAAGGTTTTGCCATCGAACGAAGTGAGCTTGACCGTGCGGGCGTGGACCTTGGCGGCGACGGCACTGGGATCGGCCGGATCGGACGTGTCGGTGAAACGGAGATTGGTGACCGAACCGAGGAGGTTCGTGACGGCCTCGGCCTTCAGCCTTTGGCCATCGGGCGCGGTGGTGGTGGCAAAAGGATCTTCCTTCTTGGCGCGGGTGGCCGCGACGGTCCGGTCGCCATCATCGGGGAAGGAAACCTCCACCTTGGCGATGTCGTCTGGCTTGAGATTGAGCAGCTGGGAGTCGGCCCAGTTCTTGGCCTCGACATCGAGGTCGCTGTTCAGATTTGCGAGGTAGGCCTTGGCCTCGGTGCCGAAGCGCACGAAGCGGCCGCCGTTCTCGGCGGTCCGGCCCAGCGTGACGGCCCAGAGTTCCTTGTCGGCCGAATCGAGGAAGGCGATCTGCGTGTCCTTGAACTCGAGGCGGGCGATGCGCTCCGGGTTGCTCGTGACGAGCCGCTGCAGCTTGGCCTCGGTCAGGTCGCCCACGAGGCGGGACAGCTTGGCGAAGTCCGCTGGCAGGTCATAATTACCCGGCACGCGCCAGATGCCGTCCGCAGATTTTGCGAGCAGAACCGTCTTGCCCTGGTCGGCGACCCGCACCTTCGATGCCTTTTCGAGCGTCGCTGCGGGGGCGAGTGGCTGGCCGACGCGCGCATCGGCCGAAGGCGGCGGAGCGGGACGCTGCACAAAAAAAGTGACGGCGGAGAGCACCGCCAGGAAGGCGACAGCGATGACAAGATTTTTCAGTTTCATCGGGAGAAGGGCTGGCCGTTACTGCTGGCGGCGGGAGCGGTAGAACCAGAGGCCGAAGCCGCAGACGAGCAGCGGGGTGGCGAGAAGGTTGATGACGAGCAGGCGGTTGCCGAGCGCATCGATACCCTCGCGCAAGGCGCGGCTGATTTCGCGGCGCTCGCCGCGCATGGCGGCCTGCTGCTTTTGGAAATCCTCGATGGCCTTGGCGATCTCGGGCGTGGCCACGAGCCGGTTGCCCTCGCCCTTTTTGCCCTGCAATTCGCCCAGCCTGGCCTGCACCTGGCTGAGGCGGGCATCGAGGGCGGTGAGCTTTTCCTGGTATTTCTTGTTCGCCTCGACCTCCATGGCCTGCACCACCTTGAAAGGACGGAGCGAGCTGCCCTTGCCGCGGATCGAGATGAGATCCTGCGAGCCGGAAAGGAACTCCAGGGCGTTGGAGGCAAAGGCGAGGTTGTCGTTGATCGGCTCGGCGGCGACCTGGCCGAAGAAGTTCATCTTGCGGATGCTGTAGTTGTCGAAGAGCCAGTCGGTGTCGGCAATCACGATGAGCGTCGAGGCCGTCGAAGATTCCTTCAGGCCGGAAGCGGCCTTGGGTTCTTCCGGTTTTGCCGGGGCGCCCTCCTTTGCCGCGGGATCGGCGGGCGGATCGGCGGGCAGTCCGTTCGGGAAGGCGCTCTTGAACTTGCCGGTCACGAGGGCCGCGATCGTCTTTTTGCCCGAGGGTGTGATCTGGCGGGCGATGGCATCCGGATCGGGGAACTGGAGGGCCTGGGAGGGGACGTCGCCGGACTGGGCCGATGATTCCACCAAGGGCGTGAACGTGAGCCCGCTGCCGGGTTTCGCGACGAGGCTGCCGGCTTCGACGAGGAGCGCGGAGTTGAGCTGGGCCGTCGGGAGGGATTTGGCGTTGAAGCTCTCGTGCGCGAGGTTGAGCCAGATGGGATACCGCACCACGCGGCCCGACCCGGATTGCACCTGGGCGGCGTTCTCGAGATCGCCGACGACCTTCTGGGAATCATAGCCGATGCCATACGCGGCGAGCAGCACCGGGAGGTCGCTGGAGACATTGGGCGGCGGTCCGCCCATCATGGCCTGCTGGCCGCCCTGGCGCTTGAAATATTCCGACGAGGGGTCGACGGCGAGGAACACCGGCTTGCCGCCGAGGAGAAACTGGTCGATGGCGAACTGCAGTTTCGGCGAAAGATTCTGCGGGTGGATCACGGCCAGCGCATCGAGCCCGGAAGGCAGCTCGGCGGCGCCGGAGTCGACAGGGACGATCTGGAACGTGCGCTCCCACTCCGTGGTCACGAACTGGCCCGGCGGCGGCCGCTGTCCCGACATCATCATCTGCATGTCGGGCTGCCCGGCCTGGAGTGGCAGGCTGGTGATCAGCCCGAGCTTCTTCTTGTCGAACTGCTCGACGCTGTAGATGAGCTGCGAGAGATCATACTCGAGGAACTGTTCGCGCTGCGGATTGAGCGCGGCGATGACCTTCTGCTGGTCGGCCTGGGTGGCGACGAGGCCGAACTGGATCTGGTCGCCGGTGGGCAGCTGTTGCGGGGTCAGGCCGGCGGCGGCGGCGCGCGCCTCCTCGGGCGTATCGGGCTGCGGGTCGATGACATTGAGCGTCAGCCTGCCGTGGGCGGACCGCACATACTGGCGGAGCATCTCCCGCACGCGCTCGGCGTAGTTCTTGTAGCTGATGGGCAGACCGGCGGCGCTCTTCGTGAAATAGAAATCGAGCGTGACGGGCTCCTCGATCTTGCCGAGCAATGCCTTGGTGCCGGGTGAAAGCGTGTAGATTTGCTCGGCGGTGGCGTCGAAGCGCACGGGGAGCGAGGACGCCAGATAGTTGACGAGGACCAGACCGATGAAGAGGAGTCCGAGGGCGAGGGCTTTGCTGCCAGGTTTCATGGAAGGCGGGGTCTCGGGTTAGCGTTCGAGCACGACGACGTTGAGAAACAGGGAGAAGCCCATCAGCGAGAGGAAGAACATCACGTCCTTGGGATCGATGATGCCCTTGCTGAAGGCGTCGAAATGCGTGGTGAAACCGAAATTGGAAATCACGTCGACCAGGAACACCGGCAGGTGCAGGTATCCCGAAAGAAAATCGGTGAACACGCTGAAACCGAGGAGGCTCAGGACGAAGCACACGAGCACACTGAGGACAAAGCTCACGACCTGGTTTTTGGTCAGGGCCGACATGAACGAGCAGACCGCCAGGTAGGCGCCCGCCATCAGGATGCTGCCCAGGTAGCTGTTCGCGATCACGCCCCAGTCCGGATCACCGAGATAGGCGAGGGTGAGCGGGAGCGGGAAGCTGAGCAGGATGGCGAGGGTGAGGAAGGCCCAGGCGGCGAGAAACTTTCCCATCACGCCCTCAAGCGTCGTGACGGGCAGGGTGAACAGGAGCTCGATCGTGCCGGAGCGCCTTTCCTCCGACCACAGGCGCATGCCGGCGGCGGGCACGAGAAAGAGGAAAAGCCAGGGATGCCAGAAGAAGTAGCTTTCCATGCTGGCGACATTGGCCTTGTAGAAGCCGCTGAGGAAAAACGCGAGGCCGACACTGGCCACGAGAAAAACGACGAGGAAGACGTAGGCCACGGGCGAGCGGAAATAGCCGAGGAACTCGCGTTTGAAGATGGGGAAGGTCTGGCTCATAAATCGGACTGGGTCAGGCTGCGGAAGATGGCGTCGAGGCGCGCGCCGGGCTGGCGGGCCTGCAGTTGGGCGGGCGTCTCATCGGCGACGACACGGCCGCGCGAGATGATGATGACGCGGGTGCAGATCGCCTCCACCTCCTCGAGGATGTGGGTCGAGAGGATCACGGCCTTTTGGGCCGCCATGCCCTTGATGAGGGTGCGGACCTCGTTCTTCTGGTTGGGATCAAGGCCGTCGGTCGGCTCATCGAGCACCAGCGCCGGCGGATCGTGGAGCAAGGCCTGGGCAAAGCCCACGCGCTGCCTGTAGCCTTTCGAAAGCGTCTCGATCGTCTGTCGGCGCACCGGCGCCAGATGAGTCAGCGCAATGGCGCGGTCGACCTGCGCGCGCCGGGCATCCGTCGCCCGGAAGCCGCGCACCTCGGCGATGAAACCGAGGAATTCCTCGACGGTCATCTCGGGGTAGGACGGCGCGCTCTCCGGCAGGTAGCCGAGCTTGCGCTTCACGGCGACGGGATCGGCGACGACATCGATGCCATCGACGAGTGCCTGGCCGGCGTCGGGCCGCAGGAAGCCCGTGATCATCTTCATCGTGGTCGACTTGCCGGCGCCGTTGGGGCCGAGGAAGCCGAGGATGTCGCCGCGGCGAACCTCGAACGAAATGCCATCCACGGCCCGCTTGGCGCCGTAGGTTTTAACCAGGCCTTTGACTTCGATCATGACAGTTGAAGGGGGAGGGAGGACGGATGAGAAAACCGGCGGGGAATAAATGTTCCGTGCAGGTCACTCATGGCGGCACTCCGGGGTGAAAAAAATCGGGGCGGGGCTTTCAAGCGAAAAATGCCGGGGCGCACTGGGCCCCGGCCAGCGGAATGACGGTGCGGCGAGCGGAATGTTACCCTCAAACCGCGGCGAGTTCGCGGGCTTTTTCGGTCTTGAGGCGGAGCTGGCCGCAGGCGGCGGCGATGTCGTGGCCCTTTTCGCGGCGGAGCGTCACCGAGATCCGCGCGGCGCGCAGGATGTCGGCGAAGCGTTCCTGGCGGGTGATACTCGGGCGCTTCCACGGGAGCCCCTCGACGGTATTGTAGGGGATGAGGTTCACGTGGGCATGGAGGTCGAGGGCGATGTCGCGGAGCTTACGGGCCTGCTCCAGTGAATCGTTCACGTCCGTGATGAGGATGAACTCGAGCGTGACCATGCGCCCGTGTTTCTCGGAGAACGCCTTCACGGCGGGCAGGAGCTTGGCGAGGGGGAAGGCCTTGTTCACCGGCATGATCTTCTCGCGGACCTCGTCGGTGGCGCCGTGGAGCGAGATGGCGAGGCGGAAGCCGAGTTCCTCGTCGGCGAGCTTGAGGATTTTCGGCACGAGCCCGCTGGTCGAGATTGTGATGCGCCGCGCGCCGAAGCCGAGGCCCCAGTCGGCGTTGAGGATGGTGAGGGCGCGGAGGAGCTGGTCGTAGTTGGCCAGCGGCTCGCCCATGCCCATGACCACGATGTTGTCGAACGACGCCAGCTCCATGCGTGCGCGGGGCGTGCGCTCATCCTCGCGATAGCAGACCTGGAGCAGCTGCGCGACGATCTCACCGGCGTTGAGGTCGCGCTTCAGGCCGGCGAGGCCCGAGGCGCAGAAGACGCAGCCCATGGCGCAGCCGACCTGGGTGGAAATGCAGATGGTCTTGCGCGAGTGGTCGATGCCGACGCCGTCCTGGGGCGCGCGGATGATGACGGTCTCGATGAGCGACTGGTCGCCCAGTTCGAGGAGGAGCTTGTCGGTGACGTCATCGGACTGCTTGTTGAGCACGAGGGCGGCGGGCATGAGCTCGAAGGTGTCGGCGAGCCAGGTGCGCAGCGGCTTCGAGAGATTCGTCATTTCATCCCACGAGCGCACACGCTTCTTGTAGAGCCAGTCGAGGATCTGCTTCGCGCGAAACACCGGCTCGCCCGCCTCGCGCAGGCGCGCGGTGAGGGAGTCGAGTGTCTCCCCGGTGAGCGGCGGTTTGGCGGGCGTAAACTTCATGCGTCGGCGGAGCGTAGGCGCGGGGGCGCGGTGCGCAAGCGGGCAGCGTTGGTACGGGATTTCCAACCGGTAGGGCGGCGACTCCGCTCGCCGCCGGGCAGAAGGACCGTGCCAGCTCGAAAACCAGGGGCTGTTTTATGGGCTCGAAAGAAGTTCCCGGCGCGGAGCGGAGTCCGCGCCCTACCGGGTTCTGACTGCGGCCGAGTGAAAACGTCCGGTGCGCAACTCAGCTGCGCTTTTCCCGATTTCCGATGCCGAGCAGGAAAATGATCGTCGCGGACACGAACATCGAGCCGCTGAGATAGTAGATCGCGCCACTGAAGGAGCCGGTCATTTTCTGGACGGTGCCCATCACATTCGGGCCGAGGAAGCCGCCGAGATTGCCGATGGAGTTGATCAGGCCGATGCTGCTGGCCGCCGCGACCTCGGTGAGGAAGAGTCCGGGCAGCGCCCAGAAGGCCACCTGGTAGGCCTTGATCCCGCCCATCGCCACCATGAAGCAGACCAGGGTCAGGGTGAGGCTATGCTGAGTCAGCGGAGCGAAGCCCAGGGCCGTCGCGCCCAGCACGATGGGGATGATCGAGTGCAGCCGGCGTTCCTTGGTGCGGTCGGAATTCCAGCCGATGAACAGCTGGCCCAGGACCGCCACGCAGGGCGGAAGAATGATCAGCCAGGTGATGTCGTTGAGTTTGAGCGAATACCACTGCTGCAGGATGCTCGGCAGGAAAAACTCGATGCCATAGTTGGCGGTCACCGTGCCGAAGAAAGCGACGGCGAGCAGCAGCACCTTCGGATGGCTCAGGGCCTCGAGGACGGTCATGCGGGGGCGGCCGGCGGAGCGCAGCGCCTTTTCGCGGGCCAACTCCTGCTCCAGGGCATCCTTCTCGTCCGGCGTAAGCCATATGGCGTCGCGCGGATGATCGGGCAGCATGAAGAAAACATACGCGCCGAGCAGCACCGCGGGCAGGCCCCAGGCGATGTAGACCCATTGCCAGCCGACCAGGCCGAGCACGGCCGGATGGTGGATCGTGGAGCCGTTGACGACTTCGTCGGTCCCGATCTTGAGCAGGGCGTTGGAAATTTTCGGGCTGACGATTTGGGCCACGGGCGTGGCGATCATGAAATAGGACAGGGCCTTGGTGCGGTCGCGGCTGGGAAACCAGTGCGTGAGATACACCACCACGCCCGGGAAGAATCCCGCCTCGGCCAGACCGAGAAAGAAACGCACACCGTAAAACTGGTTCGGTGTCTTCACCATGGACGTCAGCGCCGCCATGATGCCCCAGACCACCATGATCCGCGTGAGCAGCCGCCGGGCGCTCCATTTTTCGATCAGTACTGCGCTGGGAATCTCGAGCAGGAAATAGCCGAGAAAGAACAGTCCCGCGCCGAAGCCGATCACCCCGTTGTCAAAGGCCGGCATGTCCTTCGACATGGTCAGCTTGGCGATGGAAACGTTGGCCCGGTCGACGTACGCGATGACGTAGCAGAGGAAAAGCAGCGGCAGCAGGTGCCAGTAGGCTTTGCGCCGGGCGGAATCGAGCACGTACGTTTGGTGAGGCTGGAGGGTCAAAATGGGGTGGGTTCGGGGGGAGCTGTAGTTGGCAGTTGGTAGTTTGTAGTTGGGGGAAACCTGAAAAATAAAGCGGTCTGGATCCGATCCCAATTCCCAATTCCAAACTACCTGCTACCCGCCGCAGGCGCGGCGCTCAAGGCTTCAGCCACTGCACGAACCAATCGTGCGCCGCTGCGAATCCCTCGGGGGTGACCTTGTGTCCGGTGTTGGGCTGGAGCTTCAGGACGAACTTCTCCGGGGCCCCGGCCGCGGCATAGGCCGCGCGGCCCGCCACAACACACAGGTTCAGGCCGGCAGTCGGCGTGCGTGGATCGATGTCGCCATTGATCGAGAGCAGGGGGCGGGGAGCGATCAGCGGCACCATGGCCGGTCCATCGAACTCACGGTCGATCCCCGGCGCGGCCTTGGCGTAGAACTTGTGGAGGAATTCCCCGCCGGCATTGGCCACGCCCTCATCCTTGGCCGCGGTGTCGAAGGCGGCCTGGAACGTGCCCACGCGCGATTGCCAGGAATTGTTCTCGGCGGCCCAGCGGAAGCTCTCCACGCCGATGCACGGCACGGCGACGGCGACGCGCGGTTCGACGGCGGTGGCGAGGTAGGTTTCGATACCGCCCTTGGAAGTGCCGAACAGGCCGATGCGCTTCGGGTCGATGTCATCGCGGGTCTCGAGATAATCGATCAGCCGCCGCACATCCCACACGGTGTCGAAGAAGAACGGATGCTCCTTGCCGGTGCGGTAGGATTCCAGGATGGCGTTCACGTATTCCTCCGTGCCCTTGCCGGATTTCATGCGGCCGCCATGGTAGCGGGCGTCGATGGCCACGGCGGTGATGCCGGACTTCGCCAGGCTGTTCATGAAAGCCATGTTGCTTTCCTTGGTTCCGCCGGTGCCGTGCAGCGAGATGACCACGGGGCGGCGGCCGGTGGCCGAGGCTGGCTTGATGATGACGCCGGGGACGCGCTGCCCGGCTTCGGCCATGTAGCTGAAATCAATGCGGACGAGTTCGCCGTTCTGGACCGGAGCCTTCACTTCTGGCGCCAGGGCCACGACGGGCCGGTCGATGAGCTTGAGGAAGGCCGCGCGCGTGCCGGCGGCGTCCAGGGCGGGTGCATCGACAGCCAGGCAGGCGCCAGCCGTCACTAGTGCGAAAGCAAAGAGGGGTAGAATACGATGATGCATGTTTTGAGGGGAGGAGTGACCGGTCGAATCTCAACGGTGGTCCGCAGCCGGAGCGGCGGAAATCACCGATGGGAGGAATGACGTTTCAGGGCTTGCTACGTGACCCGGTTATGGGACCGCCAGCGCGATGAGTTCGGCCGGTATGCCGCGGGCGCCGGTGGCGACCACGATGTACTGCTTGTCATTGACCATATAGGTCATGGGGATGCCGGTGGCATTGGCCGGCAGTGCCATCTCGTGGATGAGGGCGCCGGTTTTCTTGTCGTAGGCGCGGAAATTTTTTCCGCCGCCGCCGGGGCCCGCGTTGAACAGGCCGGCGCCGTCGGCACCAAAGAGCAGCGTCTTCGTTACCATCAACGGAGAACGCTCGGGCTTGCCCGCGTGGCTGAGATCAATGCCCTTCATCGCCGGATGATTTTTAACCGCGTCGGGGGCTTCGCCATTGTCGACCATCCAGACATGATCACCGGTATTGAGGTTGATGGCCGTGATCCGGCCCCACGGTGGCTTGATAAGGGGCAAGCCGCGCGGCCCGATGTTCGGCCGGATCGCGCCTTCGCCGCCGCCACCGAGAGCAGGTTGTCCAGTTGGCGTGGCCCCGGCCTTCGCCGCCCCTGCCGCTCCTCCCGCGCGGGCACCCCCGCCGACGTAAGCCATGTCGGAACGCTTGGGGTCGGCCACGGTAAGGGCGAGGACGTCGGGATTAGTCAGGGAGGCAACGTAGAACATGCCCGTCTCGGGATCGAAGGCGCCGCCGGGCCAGTTGGCGCCGCCGGTGTGATGGGGCAGGATCAAGGAGCCGATTTTGCCGTCGGCGTCGCGCACACGCGGGGGCAGGAAGAGCGGGCCGTAGCGATATTGACCGAGGATTTTCACGGCCTCGGCCTTCAGCTCGGGGGTGAAGTCGATGAGATCATCCTCCGTGATGCCCTGCCGATCGAAGGCCGCCGGCCGCGTGGGAATGGGCTGGGTCGGGGAGGTTCTCTCGCCGGGGACGTCGGACTGGGGAACCGGTACTTCCGGGATGGGCCAGACCGGTTTGCCCGTGACGCGGTCGAGGACAAACAGGGAGGCGAACTTGGTGACCAGTGAGATGGTCTTGATTTTTTTGCCCTCGACCGTCACGTCGGCGAGCATGGGTGGAGACGAGGGCTCGTAATCCCAGATGTCATGGTGAATGATCTGGTAATACCAGATGCGTTTGCCGGTCTTCGCATCAAGGGCGACGAGGCAGTCCGCGAACAAATTATTGCCGAGGCGGTGCCCGCCGTAGAAATCGCCCGTGGGCGCCTCGACCGGAATATAAACGTAGCCGAGCTCCTCATCGCCGGCGAGGGGCGCCCAGGCGCCGGTGTTGCCGGTATATTTCCACGAATCCTTTTCCCAGGTTTCGACGCCCTCCTCGCCTGCATGGGGGACGGTTCGGAAAGTCCAGATGCGCTTGCCGGTGCGGACATCGAAGCCGCGGATGTAGCCGGGTACATTTTCCATCGAGGCCGGAGCCGTGCCGGCGAGCAGGGCCGCTCCGGTCACGACCACGTCGCGGATGACAATGGCGGGGGAACTTGATCCGATCTGGCCGGGCTTGACCACATCGCGGTCCAGGCCCTCGGTCAGGTCGACGATGCCATCTTTGCCAAAGCCGGGAATGGCCCGGCCGGTCTTGGCGTCAATGGCGACCAGTTGGAATCCGGGCGTGATGAGGAGGATGCGGCTGTCGTTCTTGCCGTCGGTCCAGTAGGCGAGCCCGCGGTTTTGCGTCCGCACCGCGCGGTCGCCTCGTTCGCCCTCATCCAGCCGGAACATCCAGAGGGTTTCGCCGGTGGCGGCATCGACGGCGACGACATCGCGCCGGGATCCGGCCGTGAAATAAAGGACGCCCTTGACCATCAGCGGCGTCACTTCCCAGAGGTAATCGGCCCGGGGGCCGAAATTCTCGGCCTTCCACCGCCAGGCGATTTCCAGCTGCTTCACGTTGGAGGCGTTGATCTGGTCGAGCGGCGAATACTTGGTGTTGCCGGCGTCGCCGCCGTAGTAGAGCCACTCCCCGTTCTTGGCGCCCTGCTGCGCGGGCAGGCGGCCGGAGACCGCGAGCAGAAGGATCAAGCGTACCATCAATGACCGGAATTGGGGTGAGTTCATTTTTTCGGTTCGATTTGAATTTGATTCAGGAAGTCGACGTTGGGTTCGAGCACGGCCGACCCCGCGGGAAAGCGATTGGAGCTGAGCAGGTACGCGACAATATCAGTGCAGAGCTGACGGCTCAACTTACCGGGGCCGTCGGACGGCATCTTCTTCCGGGTGTATTCGACGAGGTCGCCCACGGACTTGCCGTTCCAGTTTTCGAGGAAGTCCTTGTCGACGAGCGTGGGGGAGTCCTCACCTCCGCCCAAGGCCTCGCCATGGCAGCGGGCGCATTGGGAATTGTAGCCTTTCTGACCCTTGGCGGCCTGTTCAGTGGAATAGACGCCATCCCAAACCGAGCGGGTGGCGGCCGCAGGCGCGCCGGACTCCGGAGCATCCGCGCCCTCCACGATGGAAAGGGCCAGACCGCTTACCAGTGTCAGAGTGACAACAATGGCTGCGAGAAGCTTTGAGCCGGGTGGCATGGGGAAAAATCCGAAGGTCCGGCTCACTTGGACAGCCGCACCCACTTCAGCCCGAGGATCAGGGGAACGAGCAAACAAAGGGGGTTTTTCATGACGCGGGGCGCGGGATTTCGCCGGAAACAGGGGGTGAGGGAAGGCGGGTGGCACAGAGCTGACTCTGTTGGGGAACCACGACGCGATTCGGCCAAATGTGCGTTTGAGGAGGCCCGACGCGAGAATAAATCGGCAGCCGCTCCTTCTGACAATCGATGCATTACCGCCCAACGCTTCGCTCAGTTTCTAGTTGGCGTGAGAGAGTGAACTCATATTAGCGTGTGGCCTTACCTCCGCTTCATCGGTTCGCCTGCGAAGATACCCCTTTTCCCCGCCGGCGGTCCGATGTCACGTCCATACCCCAAACAACATGTTTCAACAACTCCTGACGCCCATCGGCAACAGCCTCGGACTCTCGTTTTTCGTCGCGGCGCTGCCGGTCATAACGATCCTGATCATGCTGGGTGTGTTCCAGCGGCCGGCCTGGCAGGCGGCGCTGGCCGGCCTCGTGGTTGGTTTCGTCATCGCCATCTTTCCCTGGCAGGTGCCAGCCGGCCTCGCCGTTCGCTCGGCCCTGAACGGCGCGGTCTTTGCCCTCTGGCCCGTGATGTGGATCGTGGTCACCGGTCTGCTTCTCTACAATATTGCGGTGCGGTCGGGCCGTTTCGATGCCTTCCGCCTCTGGGTGATCACCCATTTACCGAATGACCGCCGCGTGGTCCTCGTCGTGGTCGGCTTTTGTTTTGGCGCCCTGCTGGAAGGCGTCGCCGGATTTGGCACGCCCGTCGCAATTACCAGTTCGCTGCTGATCCTCGTGGGTTTTCCTCCGCTGGAAGCGCTGGTGTTCGTGCTGATCTTCAACACCGCACCGGTGGCGTTCGGCGCGCTTGGCACCCCGGTGACCGTGCTCGGGGCCGTCACGGGCCTGCCCGCTGTCACGCTGGGCAAGATGATCGGCCGGCAACTGCCCTTTTTGGCGACGCTCCTGCCCTTCTACGTCATGGCACTCTACGGCGGGTGGCGCTCGGTGCGCGCGCTCTGGCCCGTGCTGCTGGTCGCTGGCGGCAGCTTCGGCATTTCGCAGTTCATCACGTCCAACTACCTCGACTACACGCTCACCGACGTGCTGTCCTCGCTCGGTTCGCTGATCTTCACGCTGTTGTTCCTGCAGTGGTGGCGCCCGGCGCCCGATGCGGCCTTCGCGATCAACAAGGCGCCGCTGGCCGGCGCGCGCCCGGCGGTGGCAGCGGTGCCTGCATGGCAGGGGTGGTTGCCCTGGGTGTTTGTGACTGTGACGGTGATTCTCTGGACCGAATTCAAAGTGGCGGCTATCGGCCAGCAGAACATTCAGTGGCCGGGCTTGCACAACCTGATTTCGATCACGCTCTACCACGACAAACCTTACGCCGCGGTCTGGGCCTTTCAGCCCCTGGGGAACGGGACCGCGATCCTCGTCGCGTGCGTGATCACGGCGATTATCGTCCGGCTGTCCCCGGCCGCGTTCATTAGCTGCATCGGTGATACCTTGCGCCAGGTCTGGCTGGCGGTGATCACGGTGATGCTCATCGTCGGCCTGGCCTACCTGATGAATTATTCCGGACTGGCCTACACGATGGGCCAGGGCGTGGCTTCGACGGGACACTGGTTTGTCCTCTTCTCGCCGTTCCTCGGCTGGGTGGCCGTGATGCTGTCGGGCAGCGACACCTCGGGCAACGCGTTGTTCGGCAACCTCCAGGTGGTGGCAGCGAAGCAGCTCAATCTCGACCCCGTGCTGTTTGCCGCGACGAATTCCTCGGGCGGCGTCATGGGCAAGATGATTTCACCGCAGAACATCGCGACGGGCGTCTCCGTGACCAACCTGAAGGGCCAGGAAGGCGCGGTGTTCGCCCGCACCTTCATCCACAGCATCGTGCTCACCCTGATCCTCGTCGTGCTGGTGGTGCTGCAGCAGTACGTCTTCAAGGGGATGATCCCCCCGACACCGGCCACGCCCTGAGCGGGCTTTGAGGTAGGGCGGGTCTTTGACCCGCCTTCGGGGGTCCGTCGGAGGGCGGGTCAAAGATCCACCCTGCTTTGTGATGCCACCCTATTGAGCCTGAGCCACGCTGAAACATTCCCCATGGCCGCTCCTTTCCAACATCTCGATCACATCGCCATCCTCGGTGACCCAGTTTGTGCATCGCTGGCGTCATTACCCTCAAACTAAACCCCGCTTGAAATGCTTTTGTTGAAAGTCAACCTGACGTCTTTGGATCGCTTCAAGGTCATGACCACGTCAGCCTGCCTGCCGAGCCCTCCGCAATCATGGCAGTAAAATCGAACCGTTGCCCGCCGTGAAGTATCAGCACCGCGTCCTGGGGATGCTCTCGCTGCTCGCGATCATCACTTATCTGGATCGGGTGTGTATTTCGGTTGCGGGTCCGCGCATGCAGGCCGACCTGCACATCAGCTCGGAAGCGTGGGGCTGGGTGACGGGCATGTTCGCGCTTTCCTACGGCCTTTTCGAGATCCCGAGCGGCGCGCTGGGCGACCGCATCGGGCCGCGCCGCGTCCTCACCCGCATCGTGATCTGGTGGTCCACCTTCACGGCCTTGACCGGTGCCGTCTCCAACTACGTTCTCCTGCTAGTCACAAGGTTCTGCTTCGGCATGGGTGAGGCGGGGGCGTACCCGAATGCTGCGACGGTCATCGCGCGGTGGTTCCCCATGAAACGCCGGGCACGGGTCTGGGGCATCGTCTGGATGACCAGCCAGATGGGCGGCGCCATCTCACCGCTGCTGGTGGTGCCGATCCAGGCGAGCTTCGGGTGGCGGACCTCGTTTTATGTCTTCAGCGTGCTGGGTCTGATCTGGGCCGTCGCCTGGTATGCGTGGTTTCGCGATTCACCGGCGGAGATGCCCGGGGTCAGTGAAGCCGAGCGGGCGGAGCTGGCTGATCCCGCCCCACGCGCCAGTCATGTGGTGCCGTGGAAACTTGTCCTGCGCAGCGGCAATCTCTGGCTGCTCATGGGCATCTGCGCCTGCTATGTGTACTCTCTCTATTTTTTCTCGTCCTGGTTTCACACCTACCTGGTGAAAGGACGCGGCTATGGTGAAGGCGATCTCTGGCTCTCGTCGCTGCCCTATCTGGTGGGTGCCTGTGCAAACTTCGGCGGCGGACTCGCCAGTGACTGGCTGGTGGGACGGCTGGGACTGAAAAGCGGTCGCCGCCTCGTCGGCGTGATGGGCCTCGGGGCCGCCGTCCTTTGCCTCGTGGCCAACTCCCTGACCACGAGCGGGGCCTGGAGCCTGGCGTTTCTCTCGCTCGCCTACGCGGGCATGACGCTCCAGCAACCCGTCATGAGCGCGGTGGCGCTGGACATCGGGCGGAACCACGCGGGGGTCGTGCTGGGTTTTGCCAACACCGCCGCCCAAAGCGGCGCCTTCGTCTCGTCCGTGGTGTTCGGCTACCTGGTGCAGCATTATGGCAGCTACAACGCTCCCTTCGTGCCGATGGTCGCGCTGCTTGTGATCGGTACCTACCTGTGGACCCGGATCGACCCGACGCGGGAGATCTTCACGCCGGGCGAGGCCCCGGCCTAGCGCTCTAGGCCGAAGGGGTCTGGCCGCTAGTTTGCTACTCCTGCTCCACACCCGATAAAACTAGCAATCTAGCGGCCAGACCCCCGCTACTTCCCCCAGGACGGGGAATTATTTTTTCGCCAGCGCGCGGTTGAGCGCACTGACGACGGCCTTGATCGAGGCGAGCTCGATGTTGGTGTCGATGCCGGCGCCAAAAAGCGTCTGGCCGCGTTCGGTCTTGATCTGGATGTAGCTCACCGCCCGCGCCTCGGAGCCTTTGCCCAGCGAGTGCTCGGAGTAGGAGAGGACTTCGAACTTCGGCAGCGACGTCGAGCCGAGCGCGCGTGTGAAGGCGTCGATCGGGCCGTTGCCTTCGCCGCGGAGCGCGTGGGACTGGCCGTCGATCTTGAGCGCGACCTCGCACTTCACCGTGCTGTCCTGTTCGGAAGTCTTGAAATGCTCTAGCGCGACGGGCGCAGTGCGGCCGAGATATTCCTTTTGGAAGACGTCATGGATCTCGGCGCGGGTGAGCTCGGTGCCCTTCTCATCGGCGACGTCGTTGATGAGCCGGCCGATTTCCTTGTGCATGAGCTTGGGCAACTGGAAACCAAACTCGTCCTCGAGCACGTAGGCGACGCCGCCCTTGCCCGACTGGGAGTTGATGCGGATGATCGGCTTGTAGCTCCGGCCGATGTCGGCCGGGTCGATCGGGATGTACAGCACATCCCACGGTTCGCCGGGCTTCTGGACAGCCCAGGATTTCTTGATGGCATCCTGGTGCGAGCCGCTGAACGCGGTGAACACCAGGTCGCCGGCGTAGGGCGAGCGCACCGGTACCTCGAGGCGTGTGCAGCGCTCGTAGACCTCGCGGATGTGGTTGATGTCGCTGAAGTCCAGGCCGGGATGGATGCCCTGCGTGTAGAAGTTCAGCGCGACGGTGACGAGATCGACGTTGCCCGTGCGCTCGCCATTGCCGAAGAGCGTGCCCTCGACCCGGTCGGCGCCGGCCAGCAGCGCGAGTTCCGTGGCGGCGACGCCGGTGCCGCGGTCGTTGTGGGTGTGGAGGGAAACGATTGTGCGGTCGCGCCGGGTCAGATGCGTGCACATCCACTCGATCTGGTCGGCGTGGACGTTGGGCGTGGCGTACTCAACGGTGGCGGGCAGATTGAGGATGATCTTGTCCGCGACGGTCGGCGCCCAGACGTCGGTCACGGCCTCGCAGATCTCGAGTGCGAAATCCAGCTCGGTGCTGGTGAAGCTCTCGGGCGAATACTCGAAGCGCATGCGCGTGCCCGCGGCGACGAGGGGCGCGGAATATTTTTTGACCCAAGCCGTGCCCTGGGTGGCGATCCTCACGATGTCCGCGCGCGTGGCGTGGAAGACGTGCTGCCGTTGGGCGGGCGAGGTGGAGTTGTAGAGATGGAAGATGGCGTTCTTCGCCCCGCGGAGGGCCTCGATGCTGCGCGTGATCAGCTCCTCGCGGCACTGGCAGAGGACCTGGATGGCGACATCGTCCGGGATGCGCTTCTCCTCGATGAGGCGCCGGCAGAAATCGAACTCGATCTGGGAAGCGGACGGGAAGCCGACCTCGATCTCCTTGAAGCCGATCCGGACCAGCAGGTCGAAGAACTCGAGCTTCTCGTCCACGCTCATGGGCTGGGCGAGGGCCTGGTTGCCGTCGCGGAGATCGACGCTGCACCAGAGGGGGGCGTGCGTGAAGGTGCGGTTGGGCCACTGCCGGTTGGGCAAAGCCACGGGGGGGAACGGACGGTATTTGGTGACGGGAGCGGGTTGCATGGGAGCGAAACGAAGATGAGTGTGGACGAAGGCAGACGGAACGGAACCAGATATATCAGGGCGCCACGTCAAGGAGGGCGGAGAAAAAAGCATCAGGCCAACGCACGACCAGCCGCTAAGCGGCGCCTAGCGGTCGTGCGTATTCGTAAGTCGAAGGGCCTGAGATGTGTCTCGCATCAAGGGACGCGGAGTGAGTCAGCCACCCGTGGCAGTGTCAAGAAAGCCCCTCGCCCCGTAACCGCGGAGACTCAGCCCCGTCTTGCATGTTGTGGCTGACCTTGCCTCCATCTCCTTCACTATATGGCTGACGACCAGTCGTTCGATCTGGCTGGCTGTCTCGACCGCGTGCGTCAGCACGATCAGACGGCTGCGCGCGAACTCGTGGAACACCTTCACCCGCTGGTTATTCGCATCGTGCGGGCGCATCTGCCCCGGCGCGTGGCCGAGGAGGATCTTTCCCAGGAGATCTTCATGAAGATGTTCACCCGCATCGGCCAGTACCAGGGAGCGGTGCCGTTTCCGCACTGGGTTTCGCGCATCGCGGTGACGACCTGCATCGACCATCTCCGGGCGCAAAAGCGTCGGCCGGAATTCCGCTGGGCCGACCTGTCGGAGAACGAGGCCGACGTGCTGGATGCGGTCATGACGAACGAGAACGACGTGGCCGCCAACGACTCCTTCGCCGCGCACGAGCTCGTGCACAAGCTGCTCGACCAGCTCAAGCCCGACGACCGCCTGGTCATCCAGCTGCTCGACCTCGAGCAGAAGACCATCGCCGAGATCTGCGCCCTCACGGGCTGGAACACCTCGCTGGTCAAAGTCCGGGCTTTTCGCGCACGACGGAAGTTGCGCAAACTGTTTGAAGACCTTAAACGAAAGGAACGCTCATGAATTCAAATGATCCCAAGCACCCTTGGTCGCGTCTCGCCGCCGCCGCGCGGCGTGCGCCGGACGACCGCGACACGGCCGCGCCATTTGGCTTCGCCACGCGGGTGGCCGCGCTGGCGTTTGCCCAGGAACGCAAGGTAGCGTCGCTCTTCGAGCGCTTCGCCCTGCGCGCCGTGGGCGTGTCCTGCCTGCTGGCCCTCCTGAGTGTCGCGGTGAATTACTCTGCGCTGACGGGCACGGCAGGAACAACTGCCGAGGAGGAAATTCTGCCGACGGATGACGCGGTGAACGTCGTGCTCGACCTCTCCTGACGATGGACAAGCCTTGGAAAGTCATCTTCGCCTTTGTCGGCGTGTTTATGGCCGGCGCAGTCTTTGGGGGATTGTTTACCTTGCGTGCCGGAGGCGGACGTCTGGCCAATCTGCGGATGTCTAACCGTCCGCCGATGCAAGGGCAGACACCGGGACCAGGGCAAGCTCAGGGCCAGCGGTTTGGACAAGCGCAAGGACCAGGACAGGGGCCGATGCAGTTTCAGGGTGCAATCGGGCCTGCGATGCTGCGCCAGCTCAACCAGCGTCTCAAGCTGACCGATGAACAGCGGGAAAAAATTCGCCCGGTCGTGGTCCACGCTGCGGAGGAAATGCAGCGCCTAAGGGGCGAGAATCTTCAGAATACCACGAGAATTGTGGAGCGCATGCACCTCGACATCGCGGCCTGGCTCACTCCTGAGCAACGGGATGCGCTTGAGGATATGAAAGTCCAGATGCGTGAACGCGTTCGCCGGGAGGGTGAGTTTTCGGGTCGGGGGGAAGGCCCCCAAATGCAGCGCAAGAACCAGCAGGGACCGAATCAGTCTCGTCCGAATACGTCATCGAACCAGCCCCCCGGCACCCAGCCTCTCCCGGGCCCGCCGCCGGCGAACCCCTAGCCGGTCGTATTGGCGGTGGGGAAGTCCGAGTTGAAATAGGAGTTGCGCCGCGGAAAGTGCGACGCATGTTCCGCACCGGCCAGGTGCCATGCATGGGCAGGCGCGTGAACCCCGCCAGGGCCGGAAGGCAGCAACGGTAACGACGTCCTACCAGTGCCGTGGAGTGCCTGGCCACTTATTTTTCCGCGCCGCGGAAAAATAACCTCGCCGAAGCTCGCAGAGCGAAGGCGGGTATCCGACCGTTCCGTCGTATGTGGTGGTGATGGGCGACCCGCCCGCTCGTTCCGAGCCTTTCGAGCCAGACCCGCGGGCCGCGCGTCCCTAGCGGGATTTCCCAAATTTCAGTTGCACCGCGCGCATTCCGCTTTGCACTAACGCGCAGTGTCTTCCCCCGGCTACCAAGTCATCGCGCGCAAGTGGCGGCCCCAGACGTTCGACGACGTGGTCGGCCAGGACCACGTGGTGCGGACGCTCAAGAACGCCATTGCCCGCGGCCGCATCGCCCATGCGTACCTGCTGGTAGGGCCGCGCGGCACGGGCAAGACCTCGACGGCGCGCATCTTTGCCAAGGCGCTCAACTGCACCGGCGGCCCGAAGGCGGATTTCGACGTGAACGACCCGGCCTGCCGGTCGATCGCGGACGGCACGCACCTCGATGTGATCGAATTTGACGCGGCCTCCAACACCCAGGTGGACAAGATCCGGGAGGCGATCCTGGACTCGGTGGCGTACGCCCCGGCGTCGGCAAAGTTCAAAATCTACATCATCGACGAGGTGCACATGCTGTCCCCCGGCTCGTTCAACGCGCTGTTGAAGACGCTGGAGGAGCCGCCCCCGCACGTGAAGTTCGTGTTTGCGACGACGGATCCACAGAAGATGCCGCTGACCGTGATTTCGCGCTGCCAGCGCTTCGACCTGAAGCCGATCCCGGCCGAGCTCATCGTGGACCGGCTCAAAAAAATCGCGCAGGCGGAGAAGATCAAGGTGACGGATGCCGCGCTCGCCTGCATCGCGCGCATGGCCGACGGCGGATTGCGCGATGCCCAGTCCATCTTCGACCAGATGATTTCATTCTGCGGCAACGAAATCGCCGAGCCGGATGTGCTCGATGTCTATGGTCTCGTCGCGGCGGAAAAAGTGGCGGAGCTGGCCGGCGCCCTCGCCGCGGGCGACCACCGGAAGATTGTGGCGATCGTCGACGACTGCGATGCCAACGGCCGGGATCTGGTGCGGCTGCTGGCCGACCTGCAGGCGCTCGTGCGCACGGCACTGCTCGATGCGATTGCGAAGGGCGGCCGCAGCGAACTCCTCGGTGCCTCCGCGGGTTCGACAGGCTCACCGCAGGCCATGACGACGGAGCAGATTACGCGTCTGCTCGACGGACTGCGCGAAGGGGAGGGCAGTGTGAAGCTCGGGCTGGCAGAGAAGATCAATTTCGAAGTCACGTTGCTGAAGGCGGTGGAAGCCAGCCGGTCCCGGGCGATTGACAGCCTGATCAAGGAACTTGCCGCCCTCGCCGACGAATCCCCGGCCGTCACGGCAGCGGGCGACGGCAGCGAAAAAAAAAAGGACTGATTGACCGGTTGGAGGTGCGCCTGGCGGCGCGCCTGGGTCCGGGCCTCGTGCCGGAAAAAACCGCCATTCCGACGGAGACCAGCGTCTCGCCGAATGACAACGACGCCGTGGTGGCGGCCGAAAGCATCAACGTCTGGCCGGATGAGGCCGCCGAGACGATGTTCATGGCCGACGCACGTACACGAGGCGAACCTGCGGAAATTAGCGCGGGCGCCGCGACCGAGGCGGCCGAGGAGACAGACACCCGCGGGCTGCCGCCGCTCGACGGACTGGTGCAGCGCATCCCAGCCGAAGTACGGGAAGCGCTGGATGATCTTTTCCGGGCGAAATTCACCGCTGTCCGTCGTGTGCCACGGAAGGCTCTGAAGGAATAACCGGCCCGCGGGCCGAGGCGAGCGACAGGATGTAGCAACCTCGTTACCTCAGCTGCTACCAGCGCGTCCCGATTTCGCGCCGGCCCTCGACGCCGTGGGAATAAACGTAGGCTTCCACGACTTGATCAGCGTAGGGTGGAAGAAGCGGCAGCGGTTCCCGCCGGTAGAGTCCCTCGGCGGTGCCTTCGAGGATGTCGAGGCGCGCGAGGCATGCAGGGTCCACGGACCAGACCTCACCGCTGACGCCTTCGCGGTCGTCCGGCCGCGGCACCAGGCCGGGATAGCCGTCCAACTCGAAAAGCCGGAACCCAGGAGCGGACTGCGCTTCGCCGAGAAAGGTCTGTCCGGCAAGAAATGAGTGGTTGCTCGATCCGCGCTTGAGGGTGCCGTAAACGAAAATCAGCTTCATGACACGCGGGTTTGCCAGAGTGCTAGATGACAGGTGTGTTGCTCGTAGGAACTTCGATCAACACCGCGGTGGTGTTGTCGCGGCCGGAGTTCTGGACGGCAGCCGTGACTAGTCGCTGGGCTGCAGTCTGGTCGCTAGGCACCGTGGCCAAGGGTGGGGTGCGGATGAGTTCTTCAATCTGATGGTCCCACAGGCCGTCAATGAGCCCATCAGAGCAGATAAGAAAACGATCGCCGGGCACGTAGCCGACAGCCCCGATGTGTGGCTCGATGAATTGATGACCGGCGCCGAGCGCCTGCTGGAGCGCGTTGCGCCGGGGATGGTCGCGGGCCTCGCGCTCGTTCAACTCGCCCTTGCGCCGCAACCATCCGACATGGCTGTGGTCATGGGTGAGCTGCGTGATGCCACCGTCACGAGGCAGGTAGTAAATGCGGCTGTCGCCCAGATGTCCGAAATACATCCACTCGGGCCGGAACCAGCACAGGCTGAGCGTGGCACCCATGCCGGCGCATTCCTCATAGGAGAAACCCAGCTTGAGGAGGTCGGTATGGATGGCCGAAAACAGCTCGGCCAAAATATCCGAAAATCCGCCGGCGATGCCGGCGGCGGACAGGCGGAAACTGGGGGGCAGCAGCCGGGTGATGCGGTCCACGGCGATACGGCTGGCAAATTCACCCGACTGGGCGCCGCCCATGCCGTCGCTCACGGCAAAAACGAAATCGCCGGCGGCGAGCGAAGCCCGGCCGGTCTTGCCGAGGTAATTCACGTCGCGGCCGTCGAACTTAAGCGCGAGAAAGGTGTCCTCGTTATTGGCTCGGAAGCGGCCGCGGTCGGTCAGCGCGGACCACGACAGCTCGGTTGGAGAAAGCGCGGCCGGACCCGGCAGGGTGGGCGGGACCGGGGAACTCATTGGGCGACCGAGGGCTTCAGGGACACAGGGTTGGCCCCGCCATCCAGCAGCGTGGCAAACTCGAAATCGATGATGCAGAAACGTCCGTCGGACACGCGGTAGGTGATGTTGCGTAGTTCGCGATCCTCGTGCCGCACGCCATACGGCTCAAGTTCGGCGAACACCTCTTTCTGGCGCTCCGGGCTCAACTGGTCGACCCGCGTGCCGCAGTTGGTGGTCACGATCTTCAGGTGCTCAGGTTCGACCTCGAGCAAACGGGGCACAAACGTGCAGCCTTTCTGCTCCAGATGGCGCAGCACCCGGACCTCGTGTTCAAACCTCTCCTTCGCGAGATGGCCGCGGAAGGTCTTGTGGACACGTCCATCGTAACTGATGCGCACCAGGGCGCGGGCGGTGTCTTTCATCTCGTGCATGGGAGCAGGCCAACAGTTCCCCGCGGTTTCCGGTCTGGCAAGCGCGAGCTGTTTGCAAAACACAGGGAATGAAACTGATAGCTTAAAACCTTCGCATGAATGGATCTTCTGATTGCCTCTGGCATATAAGGTGCTGAATTTGCGCAGAGTTTTTGGCTGTGATCCGCCATCGATCCATAACTTCAGGATCACAGCCCTCAACCCAACCTACCATGCCCAAATATAAATTGGAATACATCTGGCTCGACGGCTACACGCCGTTGGCGAGCCTGCGCAGCAAAACCCAAGTGAAGGAATTCGCCAGCTTTCCGACGCTCGCCCAACTGCCGCTGTGGGGCTTCGACGGGAGCTCGACGCAGCAGGCCGAAGGCAAGAGCTCGGATGTGGTGCTCAAGCCGGTGGCGGTGTTCCCGGACACCACGCGCAAGAATGGCGTGCTGGTGATGACGGAGACCTTCCTGCACACGGGCGAGGCGCACCCGAGCAACTCCCGGGCGACGATCCCGGACGACCCGGACACCTGGTTCGGGTTCGAGCAGGAGTACTTTTTCTACAAGGACGGAGCGCCCCTCGGGTTCCCGACCGGCGGCTTCCCGTCCCCCCAGGGCCCGTACTACACGGGCGTGGGCTACAAGAACGTCGGCAGCGTGGCCCGGGAGATCGTCGAGAAGCACATCGACCTCTGCCTGGATGCCGGGATCAACCTGGAAGGCATCAATGCCGAGGTGGCCAAGGGCCAGTGGGAGTTCCAGATCTTCGGCAAGGGCTCGAAGACCGCGGCGGACCAGATGTGGGTGGCCCGGTACATCCTGCAGCGGCTGACCGAAGGCTACGGGATCGACATCGAGTGGCGGTGCAAGCCGATCCTCGGGCCGTTCAACGCGGCGCTCGACTGGAATGGCTCGGGCATGCACACGAACTTCTCGACGAAGTACCTGCGGGAGACCGGAGGGAAGGAGTACTTTGAGA
>CAIUWA010000043.1 GCA_903902745.1 uncultured Opitutia bacterium
TAACAAGCAGCGCTGCAAAGCCGGGAGCTTTTTCTTTTCCCCGGCGGGCCAGGCGTGGTCCATCTCCGCACCCGTTCCGGGCACGCGCGTCACGCTCTTCCACAAGAAATTCGCGCCCCTCGGGGGCGTGGCGAAACCGAACGCGCTGATCGGCCACGCCTCGGAAGTGAAGGGCCAGCCTTTCCTCGGCGATCCGAAGGCGCTCCTGCAGGTGCTGCTGCCGGATGTCCCGGCCTTCGACCTGGCGATGAACATCTTCACCTACCAGCCAGGTGCGACACTGCCGTTCGTCGAGACGCACATCATGGAGCACGGGCTGCTGATGCTGGCGGGGCAGGGCATCTACCGGCTGGAGGACGCCAGGTATTCGGTCGCCGCTGGCGACGTGATCTGGATGGCGCCGTATTGCCCGCAATGGTTCGTCGCGAAAGGCCGGAAGCCGTCGAGCTACCTATATTATAAGGACGTGAATCGGCCCGCGCTATGAAAACGGTGGCAGAGCTCCGTTATCCGCGTCGCTTCGTGTAATCCGCGGGAAAGTTTTCACGATTCATATTGCGAGGAGGTTTCAATTGCGCGGCGCGAGACCTGCTGACATTTTCAAGTAATGACAGGCCCTTCCTCAACCACGCTGCCGACCAAGGCCGCGAGCGGTTTTGAATTCACGCTCAACGGGCGGGCGGTGCGGATCCAGGACGTTGCGGCCACGACCACGCTGCTCGACTGGTTGCGGAACGCCGGGCACACTGGCAGCAAGTGCGGCTGCGCCGAGGGGGACTGCGGAGCCTGCACGGTGGCGCTGGTGGACCGCGACGCGGTGGGTGAACCGACCTACCGGGCGATCAACAGTTGCATCGCGCTCCTGCCAATGTTTGCGGGCCGGGAGGTGGTGACCGTCGAGGGCCTCGCGACCGGCGAAAATCTCCATCCCGTGCAGGCGGCGATGGTCGAGAAGTACGGCTCGCAGTGCGGTTATTGCACGCCGGGCTTCGTGGTCTCGATGTTCGAGGCCTATTATCGCAATGACTGCCGCGAGCCGTGGCAGATCAGCGACCAGCTGTGTGGCAATCTCTGCCGCTGCACCGGTTACCGGCCGATCCGCGACGCCATGAGCAAGGCGATTACGGAGCGTGGCCCGGCCGGGATGGACGACGCGTTTCAACAGCGCCTAAGCCAACCGGTTTCGCCTCCGGCTGGACTCGACTACGCGGCCGCCGCGGAGCGCTTCTTCCGTCCGACTTCACTGCCGGAACTGTTTGCCATCATGCAGGCGCATCCCTCCGCCCAACTGGTGGCAGGCGCGACAGAGATCGGCGTCGAGTTGAACAAGAAATTCAAGGCCTTCCCGCTGCTCATCTCGACCGAAGGCGTGCCGGAGCTGACGCGCGTCACCGCCACGCCCGCGGCTTGGCGCATCGGCGCGGCGGCGACGCTCACGGTGGTCGAGGAGGCGCTGGCGGGTGAGTTCCCCTCGCTGGCGAAGATGCTGCGCGTGTTCGCGTCGCGGCAGATCCGCAACCGGGCCACGCTTGGGGGCAACCTCGCCACAGCCTCGCCGATCGGCGACAGCGCTCCGGTGCTGCTCACGTTCGACGCAGAACTGGTGCTAGCCTCGGCGGCGGAGGAGCGCACGGTGCCACTCCAGGAATTTTTCACCGCCTATCGCAAGTCCGTGCTGCGCCCGGGCGAGATCATCCGCGAGATCGTGCTGCCGCGGGCCGGTGCGGCCGGGGGCCTGACCCGGCGTGTGGATTTTTTGAAGGTGTCCAAGCGCCGCGAGCTCGACATCAGCATCGTGGCGGCGGCGTTTTGCGTGGATTGCGACGCCGCCGGCATCGTCCGGCGGGCGCGCCTCGCTTTCGGTGGCGTGGCGGCGACATCCTTGCGTGCGCGCCGGGCGGAGGTGGCGCTCGAGGGCCAGCCGCTGGCCGCGTCGGTCGAGGCCGTGGCGGCGGTGCTCGCGACGGAGTTCAAGCCGATCGATGACACGCGCAGCGGCGCCGAGTACCGGCGCGGGCTGGTAGCCAGTCTCTGGCGGAAATTTGTGTCCGGCGAAACCAGCGCGGCGCAGGACGAGGACCTGGGCTTTGCGCGCGGCTCGAGCTGGCACATCGAGGACGATTCGAGGGCGCAGCCGCACGAGAGCGGCGTGGGCCATGTGACGGGTGGCGCGCAATACGCCGATGACCTGGCCCATCGCCGCACCATGCTCGAGATGTGGCCGGTGATGGCACCGCACGCCCGGGCGCGGATCAAGCGCCGGGACGCAACGAAGGCGCGACAGGCGCCCGGGATCGCGGCGGTGCTCCTGGCCGAGGACATTCCCGGGCAGAACAACACGGGCCCGGTCCGCCACGACGAGCCGCTGTTGGCCACGGAAGAGGTTTTGTTTCACGGCCAGATCATCGCATTCGTAGTGGGTGATTCCATCCGCGCCTGCCGGGCCGCGGCGGCGCTGGTGGAGGTCGAGTACGAGCCGCTGCCGGCAGTCCTGGGGATCAAGGAGGCGGTCGCCCAAGTCAGCTATCACACCGATCCGCATGTCTTGCGGCGCGGTGATTGCGCGGCGACGCTGGCGGTGGCGCCGCTGCGATTCGAGGGGGAATTCGAATTTGGCGGACAGGAGCATTTTTACCTCGAGACGCAGGCCGCGTGGGCCGAGCCCGTGGAAAACGGCTGCGTTCTCGTCTGCTCCTCCACGCAACACCCGTCGGAAATCCAGGCCATGGTGAGCGAGGTGCTGGGCATCACGCGCAACAAGGTCGTCACCCAGGCGCCGCGCATGGGCGGCGGCTTCGGCGGCAAGGAAACCCAGGGCAACGCGTTCGCTGCGCTGGTGGCGCTGGCGGCGGTGAAGACCGGGCGGCCGGTGCGGATCCAGCTCGATCGCGACCTCGACATGACGCTGACGGGCAAGCGCCATCCGTTCTGGTCGAAATTCTCAGTGGGTCACGACCGCGAGGGCCGGATCCTGGCCGCGAACGTCGAGCTGGTCTCGGACGGCGGCTGGTCGCTCGACCTTTCGCAGGCGATCCTGGACCGCGCGCTATTCCACCTCGACAACGGCTACTACCTTCCGGCGGTGCACTTCACCGGTCGGGTGGCAAAGACGAACGTCACGTCGCATACGGCGTTCCGCGGCTTTGGCGGCCCGCAGGGGATGATGGTCATCGAGGAAATCATGGACCGGGTCGCGCGCCGGCTCGGGTTGCCCCCAGAGACCGTGCGCGAGCGCAATCTCTACCACGGCAGCGGTGAAACCAATACGACGCAGTACGGCGAGGAGATCGGCGACAACCGGCTTAACGAATGCTGGCACGGCGTACTGGCGTCGGCCAAGTTTGCCGACCGGCGGAAGGAAGTGGCGGCATGGAACCTCGCTCATCCCGGGGTGAAACGCGGGCTGGCGGTCACGCCGGTGAAGTTTGGCATTTCCTTCACCCATCTCCCGTACAACCAGGCGGGAGCCCTCATCCTCATTTATCATGACGGCACGGTGCAGGTTAATCATGGCGGCACGGAGATGGGGCAGGGGCTGCATACCAAGATCCTCGGCGTGACGATGCGGGAGCTCGGGCTGCCCGCGGACCGGATCCGGCTAATGATCACGAGCACCGACAAGGTGCCGAACACCTCGGCGACGGCAGCCTCATCCGGCGCCGACCTCAACGGCGCGGCCGTGGCCGCGGCGTGCGTGACGCTGCGCGAACGGCTTCGGCCGGTGGCGGCGGAGATGCTCAAGGTCCCGGCGGACCAGGTGGTTTTTGAAAACGGTCACGCCATGGAGCGTGGCACACAGAACCGCGTGCCTTTTGGCAAAGTATGCGGGCGGGCCTACGTCGACCGCATCAGTCTGTCGGCGACGGGTTATTACCGGACGCCGGGCATTCATTGGGACTGGGCCACGGCGCAGGGCCGGCCGTTCCACTATTTCGCCAACGGGGCGGCCGTGGCCGAGGTTGAGGTCGATGGCTACTCGGGCATGCATCGCGTCCGGCGCGTTGACATCCTGCAAGACGTTGGGGCCTCGCTAAATCCCGGCGTGGACCGCGGGCAGGTCGAGGGTGGCTTCGTGCAGGGCATGGGCTGGCTCACTCGCGAGGAATTGAAGTGGGATGCGAAGGGCCGGCTGCTGACGCACAGTGCGAGCACCTACCAGATTCCCGCCTTCAGCGACGCCCCAGCCGAGATGCACGTGACGCTGCTGCCGAACGCGCCTCAGGCGAATGTCATCCATGGCAGCAAGGCCGTCGGCGAGCCGCCGCTGATGTTGGCGTTCTCCGTGCGCGAGGCGATCCGCGACGCCGTGGCGGCGTTTGGAGCGCCAGGCGGTGAAGTGCGGCTGGCTTCACCCGCGACGGGTGAGGCGATCTTTGCGGCCGTGCGGGCCCGGAGATAGAGCGAGGCGTCCCGGCCGAGCCGCGGTCTCTGACCGTGAGCCTGTCGAACGGCTCACCCGGAGGGTTCGCCCTACCAGTTTTAATTGCCAACCGACGCCGGCATTATTCCAGAGGCGTGAGCTGCACATTGCGCAGATCGAAGGGCGTGCCCTCGAGCTGGATGCCAATGAGACCCTTCGCGGGGGTGCACTGGCTGACCTTGTTCTGGAACACGCCATTGATCGTGACCTCGATGACACCGGCGCGGCAGACGATGTCGCAGCTGTTCCACTGGCCGAACGGCTTCTCGCTGCTGTCGACTGGCTGGCGGTTAAGGATGGGCGTGCCAGCTCCCGGCGGTGTAGATAGCTTCTCGACGAATTTCGCGTCGCCGCCCATCGGGAGGATGTCGCCTGCTCGCGTCGGCTTGGTCTGCATCTGGAAGCAGACGGGCCATTGCGTGCCCTTGACCGGGGCGGGGCCGACGTGGAGCAGGAAGCCGCTGTTGCTGGTCTTGGCCGCATCGGCGGGCCAGCGCCACTCGACGTGGAGCTTGTAGTTTTCGTAGATGGCCGTCGTCGCGAGGTAGCCGATGGGCGAGCCGGAGACGGCGATCACGCCGTCCGCCTGCCGCGTGCAGACGGCCTTGATGTCGGTCGCGGGCGTCACGAAGTACTGCAGTCCGGCGAAATCATTGCCGCCGAACAGGTCGATGACCTTGGCGGCCGATTCAGCGCGGGCGAAGACCGCAAGGCAAAGGGAGAGGCTGAGGAGGAGGGGTAGACGAATCATGGGATGGGGTTGGTCGGTGGATAGGGAAAGAAATGAATTCTGAGGGATCGGGGCAAGTTTTGAAAAATTGTAGCGGCGGTCTTAGACCGCCGCCACAATCAGGCCTCAATTCGCGCCCGGGACCTTCCAGAGCGGGGAGGGCACGTGGTCTTTTTCCATGAGCGCGGTGACCCTTGCGACGAGATCAGGATGGTCGGCGGAGATATCATGCGCCTCGGCGATGTCGGTCCCCAGATCGAAGAGCTGGATTTTACCCGTGAGCATCGGGCTGCGGACGGCCTTCCAATCACCAAGGCGGATGGCCTGTGACGAGGCGCCCTCGTAGAATTCCCAGTAGAGATGGTCGTGCGGCTTTTGCGCCGCCGTGTGGCCGAGGATCGCGGGGAGCAGGCTGATGCCATCGATATTTTCGGGGGCACGGACACCGGCGATTTCGGCGGCGGTGGGCAGGAAGTCGGCGAACCAGCCGACCTGGTTGGAGACCGCGCCCGCCGCCACACGGCCGGGCCAGCGGATGATCATCGGCTCACGGATGCCGCCTTCATAGAGGTCGCGTTTGATGCCGCGCAACGGCCCGCTGGAATTGAAGAACTTGGCGTCATGGCCACCCTCGGCGTGCGGGCCGTTGTCGGAGGTGACAAAGATGATCGTGTTCTCCGCGAGCCCCAGTTGCTTCAGCTTGGTTACGATGTCGCCGACCTGCTTGTCGAACAGTGTGACCATGGCGGCATAGCCCTTTTCCGTGTCCGGCCAGTTTTCCTTCGCATAGCGGCCGAGATCGGGAATCTCCAGGCCATTGGCCCGCGCCTCGTCATTGGCATGCGGCAGGGTGGGCGAGAAATAGAGATAGAAAGGCCCGTCCTTGTGATCCTGGATGAACTTCACTGCATCGGCGCCGATGAGGTCGGCGCTGTAATCCAGCTTGGTGGTCGCGACCCCCTGGCCATAGGGGCCGGGATTGGGCACCACGTTGCGGAGCGGCACGCGCTGGTCGTTGCGGACGAGAAAGGTCGGATAGTAGTTGTGGGCGTGGGTCTGGTCGATGTAGCCGAAGAAATAGTCGAAGCCCTTTTTCGTCGGGACGCCGTCGGAACCTTCCGACCCGAGGCCCCACTTGCCGATGAGACCCGTGGCGTAATTGGCCTGCTTCAGGGTCTGGGCGACGGTGATGTCCTCAGGGCGCAGGTTAACCTTCGCGTTGCCGCGAATCTGGACGTGGCCGGTGTGCTGGCCCGTCATGAGAACATTGCGCGAGGGGGCGCAGACCGCGCAGCCGGCATAGAATTGGGTGAAGCGCGTGCCCTCGGTGGCGAGGCGGTCGATGTTAGGCGTGGCGATGCGCTTCTGTCCGTAGCAGCCGAGATCGCCGTAGCCGATGTCATCGGCCATGATCCAGACGATGTTGGGCTTGCGGTCGGTCGCAGCGGCCTGGGCGCCAGCCGCGGAGGCCCCAGTGAGGCACAGAGGCACCAGCGCGCACAATAGCGGCCAAGAGGCGCCGGCACGGTCGAGGCGTGCGAGATCGGAAAGCGAGGAAGTTGATGTCATGGGGACGAGGCGGGGCGGGGACGGGAGACAGGCGACGGTAGACAGGACACAGCGGACGGGTGACAGGGAGACAGGTGCAGAAGAAGATGCGTGTTGAAAGTCCCGCCTACAGGCGGAATTCCGGCCAAAGCCGGGACGGCGAGCGAGCCAATACGCATCACTTCCCTTTTCTCGTGCACATCATCGCAGGGAGTGATGCAGGAAAGCCGGATTTAGATTCCGGGCGTAAAACCACTCCCACCCTTTCCGCTTAAACTCCGAGGCTCGGGCTATCCGATCAAATTCTGGCGGAGCGCTGGTTTGGCTTCCATTCGCCAGCCGGTGTGGCGATTCTGCGCGTCGCCAAAATCGTGAAAACCCATGCTCCCCATTCGCCGGCGGACGCTGCGGCGGGCCGTGTTTCCCGCCTCCGGCAGCTGGCGAATTTCTTTCCGGCCCTAGGTCGGCGGTTCGTTGACCGGTGGCGGGGCCGGTGGACGGAATTGCTGGAACGTCTCGTGAATCTGGCGGGCATCGTCATCGGAGCAGGGTGGCTGGTGGCGTTGTTCCTGCCCCACCTGAAGGTGATCAGCCAGCCGGGACCGGTGGAGTATAACGAGCCGGCGATCTGGCATGCGACCTGGCTCCTGGACCATGGGCGCAATCCCTACACCGCGAAGGAGCTGCCCGGGGCGGCGTATTGTTTCGGGCCGCTCTACAATTACGTGGTGATCGCGTTCAAGCCGCTGCTGGGCCTGGACTATTCCGCGCATCGCATGGTCAACCTGATCTTCCTGGCGGGTGCGCTTTTTCTGATGGCCCGCCTGATGCGCAAGGCCGGCGCGGGCCTCGGCATCGCGCTGCTGGCGACGGCCTGTTATTACTGGATGAGCCTGTACAACATCATGATCACGGCGCGGCCGGACACCATGGGGCTGTTTTTTTTCCTGCTCGGCCTCTTTGTGCCGTGGGAATTCAACTACACCCGGTGGCCCACGATCATCGGGCTGCTGTGTGCGCTGGTGGCGTTCCACTGCAAGTTCTACTTTGCCCTCGCTGGATGCGCGACACTCCTGGGCGTCTTCCTTGTGCGCTCGAAACGGGAGGGATGCTGGCTGGGGGTTGGATTCTTCGCTGCGTTGGGACTGTCCTTCCTCGGCTTCTGGCGGGCGTTTCCGTATTACTACCTCGAGACGGTCGTGATCCAGCGCTACGCGGCCATCCTGAACTCACACCAGGACATATCCGACATGCATACGGTGATGTTGTGGGAGCGGGCCTGGCCCTTCCTGCTGATCATGGCGGGCGGATTCGTGGCCTGGCTCTGGCGACGGCAGGCCGTCGGCCGCGGAAAGCCGGAGGAAAAGTCCCGGACCGGTCTCGCCTGGATCTCGGCCACGCGCACGGAAGCGCTGTCCGGGATTTTCCTGATCTTCCTCCTGGTGGTTTTTTGCTACATGGGGCGCAACGCCGGCGCCTTCTTCACCTACCACCTGCACCTCCTGTTTCCGCCCATGTTTGTGCTGACGGCCTGCGTGATTACGCGCCCGTGGATCAGGATCGCCGCCGGTTTGCTCCTCGGATCCTTTGTCATGGGCCGGCTGGACATCCCGCCGGTGCCCGACGCCACCGTGCCCTACCGGCACTTGGAGGATCTGATTACCGGGCCCTCCCCGGGCGAAATTCTGGGCATCCCCTGCCTCACCGATATTTTTGAGCGCAATGACCGCAAGGTGCTGCACAACGGCAACACCATGTTCCTGGGCTTCGCCCTGGCGGACGGACGGGCGGCGCGGGACCCCATGGCGGCCATCATCGAAAACGATTTTCGCGAGGTGGAGGCGGAGGCGACGGCCAGACTCAAGGCCCAGATCTATGGCCTGGTGTTCACCGAGTTCGACCGGCCGGTTTACAGCGAAGAAGAGGTGCTGAAAAAATATTATGACAAGGTGGAGGAGGTGAATTATTTCACCTACTTCGGGCACAGTCCGGTCGGCGTCTGGAGGCCGAAATCGCGCAACAACCCCAGCGGCGGCCAGCCTTGAGTCCACCTGGCCGGCGTAGGGGCGTCCGCAAGGAACGCCCCAACGCTCTGCAGCTCAGATCAAGCCCAGCTTCATCTTACCTTCCTCGGAGATCATGGATTGATTCCAAGGCGGGTCCCAGGTGATGCGGACATCGGCGTCGCCCACGCCGGGGACGAGGAGAATCTTGGTCTTGGCATCCTCGGCGATGGCCGGACCCATGCCGCAGCCGGGGGCGGTGAGGGTCATGGCGACGTTCACCTTGTGGGCGCCGTCGTCCTTTTTCTCGATGTCCATCGAGTAGACGAGGCCGAGGTCGACGATGTTCACGGGAATCTCGGGATCGAAAACCATCCGGAGCTGGTCCCACACGGCCTCGGGATCGGGGGCGCCGCCGGCGAGGGTGGCCGCCTTGACGGTGGTGTCAGCGACCTGCTCGCCGAGGGCGTCGCCATCCTTGGCGTCGATCCGGAAGAGTCCGAAGTCGGTTTGCACCGTGAAGGCGCCACCGAGGGTCTGATGGATCATGACCTTCGTGCCGGCGGACAGCGGGGTCTTGTCGCCGGAGGGAATCTGCGTGGCGGTGACGTCGCGGGAGAGCGTGCGGTCTTTGGTCATAGGCGGAGAGCAGTTGGTAGTTGGCAGTTGGTATTTCGGGATCGGGACCAATTTCTAACTACAAACTGCCAACTGCTTTGCGGGCAGCGTCACTTCTCGAACTTTCCCTTGATCAATTCCGCCAGTGCATCATGCAGCGCCGGGCTTTCGAGGCGGGCAAGGACTTCCTCGAAGAAGCCGAAGGTGAGGAGTTCGTCGGCGTCCGCCTTGGCGATGCCGCGGGCCTGGAGGTAGAATTCCTGCTCGGGATCGATGCGGCTGGTCGTGGCGCCGTGAGTGCAGCGGACATCGTTGGCCTGGATCTCGAGACCGGGCAGGGAGCTCGCCTCGGCGTCGTCGCTGAGCATCAGGTTGCGGTTGCTCTGGTAGGCGTCCGTCTTCTGTGCGTCGGGGTCGACGACGATCAGGCCGGAAAAAATAGTCCGGGATCGGTCGCGGAGCGCATTCTTGTAGAGGAGGTCGGACTTGGTGTTGGGCGCCTGGTGGATCTGCAGGGTCCGCTGGTCGAATTCCTGCGCGCCCTCGGCGATGGTGAGCGCGAGCATCTCGGAGAAAGCTCCGGGTGCCTGGAGCTGTGAGAGCGACTCATGACGGGCCTGACGGGCGCCCAGATGGAGGTTGAGCGACTGTACGCGGGCGTCGCGGCGGACGATGGTGGAATTGAACTGGAACGAGAGCGTGGTGGGCGACCAGTTTTGGGCGGCGACATAGGTCAGCTGCGCGCCATGGCCGGCGTAGAGGTCGTTCGCCCCGACGGCGAGCGCATCCGTTTCGGGCGCGGGTGACGAGGGGCGGGTGGCAAGGGGCGAGGACTTACTGTCCGAGGCGAAGTAATCGACGACGGTGACCTTGGAATTCTCCTCGGCGATGACGAGCGTGTGGGGGAAGACCGCCGAGCCGGCGCCGGTGGCGAAGTGCGCGACGATGATCGGCTCGCTGACAGTCACGCCGCGCGGAATGTAGATGAACGCGCCATCGCCGACGAAGGCGGTGTGGAGTGCGGCGAATTTCTCGGAGCCGAGCTTCTGCGGCTGGGCCATGAAGTGGGCCTGTAGCAGTGCGGAATGCCGGACGACGGCCTCGGCGAGCGTGGTGACAATCACGCCTTGGGCGGCGAGGGCGGCGGGCAGGGCAGGGAAGCCGGAGCGCGCGTTGTTGAGAAAGGTGAGTGCGGCCGGGCCGAAGGGGGAGGCGACGGAAAGCGCGCTAGGTTCAACACGCTCCACCCTGAAACCATCGAGGGTGAGGGTGCCAAGGCTGCTGAAGCGCCAGGATTCGTCGGTGCGCTTCGGCATCGGGAGCGCCGCGAATTTTTCATAGGCGGCGCGCTTGCGGTCGAGCCACCACGCCGGCGCGGCGCCGAGAGTGGCGAGATGGGCCTCGAACGCGGCGGCGGTGAAGCTGCCGGTGAGGGACTTGGTTTCGGTGGGAGTGGACATGCTGAAAAGCTGAAAACTGAAACGCTGAAAAACTGAAAAATGAGGCGCGAAGGAATTCTGAGATTTCAGCTTTTCAGTTTTCAGCGTTTCCCGCGGGCGTCAGCCCACGGACCCTTCCATTTCGAGGTCGATGAGGCGCTTGAGTTCGACGGAGTATTCCATCGGGAACTGCCGCGCGAGTTCGTTGATGAAGCCGTTGACGGCGAGGCTCATCGCCTGGCCCTCGGTCAGGCCGCGCTGCTGCATGTAGAAGATCATTTCCTCGTTCACCTTCGAGACGCTGGCCTCGTGCTGCACGGCGTTGCGGTCACCGCGGACGGTGATGGCCGGGTAGGTGTCGGTGCGGCTGTTGGCGTTGATCAGGAGCGCGTCGCACTCGGTGTTGTTCTTGCAGCCCTTGAGGTGCTTCGGGATGTGGACGATGCCACGGTAGGTGCTGCGGCCCTGGCCGACGGAGATGGACTTCGCGATGATGTTCGACGTGGTGTTGTTGGCCGCGTGGATCATCTTGGCGCCGGTGTCCTGGTGCTGGCCGTCGTTGGCCAGCGCGATGGATAGGACCTCGCCGCGGGCGCGCTCGCCCTTCAGGACGACGCCCGGGTACTTCATGGTGAGCCGGCTGCCGATGTTGCAGTCGA
>CAIUWA010000044.1 GCA_903902745.1 uncultured Opitutia bacterium
GCTCGACCTCAACCTTCCTGCCACGGGCAGAACGCCTCTGCGCTCCATCTACTCACCCCCAACTCCAGCCTCGGTTTAATTCCCTCCTCGAGTGTTACCTATGTCTCCGAACACCGTTACCCTTGTCTCCGGCCCAAACAGAGGTCAACGCGTTCCACCTTGCCAGCGCTCATAGTCGCCGAGGGTGTCGAGATCGAAGGCGAGTTCCGGCAGGTCGACGGTTGCAACTTGTTCGGCGGGGCCGTTGAGCAGGGCGCGGGCGCCCTCCTCGCCGGTCAGCGCCGCGAGGGCAGGAAAATGTTCGCGGAGAAAAAGCGCCGGGGCGCCGTTTTTTCCACCGTAATGCGCGGCCACGATGCTGCGCCCGCTCGCCTGCTGCGCGGCCGCGAGCTGGGCAATGATCCCGGCGGAAAATGCCGGCTGGTCGCAGAGCGCCACGAGCGCGCCGTCGAGGGCGCGTGAAAATTGCCGGAGAGTGGTGATGCCGGCGCGGATCGAGGCCGCCATGCCCTCCGCCCAGGCGGAGTTTTCGGCGATGAGCACGGGCAGCTGGGCGAGGACGGGGCGGATTTTTTCCGTGTTCGCACCCAGCACCACGACCACCGGCCAGGCGGGCGAGGCCAGCGCGGCTTCCACGGCGTGCACGATGAGCGGCCGCCCGTTGAGGGTGAGCAGCTGCTTGGGCGTGCCCATGCGGGTCGACGCGCCCGCCGCGAGAATCAAGGCGCCGAAACGGAAGGGACGATCCGCCGCGGATGACGCAGATGGCCGCGGATGCCTTTCAGGAGGGTTTTTATCCGTGCTCATCCGTGTGATTCGCGGGAAAATTCAGTCATGAATCGGCTGTTGGCGTTCGCGCAGCGGGCGGGCGTCGCGCTGGCCGAGGGCGGCCTGCATCTCGGCCATGATGGCGAGCGCGACTTCCCCGGCGGTTTCCGCGCCGAGGTCGAGCCCGACAGGGGCGTGCAGCCGGGCGCGCATCCCCGGGGTCACGGCAAAGCCGGAGCCGGCAAGGTCGGCGGTGATTTTCTCGGCCCGCTTCTTCGGGCCCAGCAATCCGAGATAGGCCAGCGGGCGGGACAACAGCGCCCGGAGAAGGGGGACGTCGTGCACGTAGTGGTGGGTCATGACGACGGCGAGCGCTTCGGGACCGGGAGCAATCCGATCCACGAGTTCGGCCGCCGGGCCGATCACGAGCGCATCGGCCTCGGGAAACCGCGCGGCGGTGGCAAACGCGGGCCGGGGATCGGCGACGGTGACATGCCAGCCGAGCTGCCTGGCAAAACCCGCCAGCGGCTGCGCGTCGTCGCCGGCGCCAAAAATGACAAGCGAAACGGGTGGCTCGACGGTTTGCCGGAAGATGCCGGTATCCGCCGGCAGCACCGGGATTTCGCCGGCCAGCCGGGTTCCGAGCAGGCCCGGGGTGCCGGCCCGCCAGACGACGGCGAGCCCGGTGGGGCGGCGCGATTCGAGATTGGCGGCGAGGCTGGCCACCCAGGCGGGCTGGGGCGAAAGTTTTTCCAGCAGCACCTGCACGACGCCGTGGCAGCCGAGGCCGACACCCCACACCAGGTCGTTTTCGGAGGAGGTGTCGTAGACCACCAGCTCGGCGCGGCCGCTGGCGGCGACGGACCGGGCCCGGGCGAGGACATCTTCCTCCAGGCATCCGCCGCTGATTGAGCCCAGCCGCTCACCCTGCGCGGTCACCAGCAACCGGGCGCCGGGACGGCGATAGGAAGAACCCTCGACGGTGACAAGCGTGGCCAGCACGCCGGCATTCGTGCCGGGCGCGGTCAGGTGGCGGAGGATCGCTTGCAATTCCTTCATGACATTAGCCAGCCATCAGGATGCAGGCGGGACGCGGAACGCAAGCGGCAGCTCGCCTTGGTTCACCAGCAAGTCCAGCACGGGAAATCCCCGGGTGGGCGCGGGCCGGCCGAGAATTTTCCGACGGGCGGCAGGCCAGTTGCTCGGATGCAGCCTCGTTACGCCATCGGTCAATCCGACCTGGCTGATCCTCACCTGTCCGATCCCGCGGACCGCGAGGCGCAGGGCGGCCGAGGGAGAATCCACCGGCACGATGAACTCCCGCCGGATCCGGGTGCGGGGCCGCGCCGCCGCGGCGCGAAACTCGATGGTGAAGCGCCCGCGCAGCTCCTCCCACGAACCGTCGGGCCGCCGCCGCTCGACCACGACTTTCTGCAGCGCCGGGGCGAAATTATGCACCATGAATTGCAGCTGCCACGCGCCGCACACCGGCGTGGCTTTCCGGAGCAGAGCGGGGTTTCGCTGCGCGCGGCCCAGCCATTGCTGCCACGCGGCCAGACGCCGCGCATCGGCGGCAAGCAGGATCTCGTTCGGCCCGCGGACGGTGCGGTCACGCGTGCGACGCCACATGACTTTCGCCGCGGTTCGCCCGGCCCGCAGTGCCGCGGCGAATCCCGTCGCCTCTCGCTTCAAACCGGCGAGAGCAGGCGCGATTTTGGAATGAAGTGCGCCGGCTTTCGCCAGCCACCGTCGCAATTGAAAGACCCGTTGCGCATTCCTGCGCACAAACACATCCCGGGCCGCCAGGTAGCGTCGGAATCGCAGGCTCGCCGCCAGGGGGGCCGGCAGGGTGTGTCCCAACCGCAACTGCCGGTCAAAAAATCTCAATTCCTTTTCATACGGTCCGGGGCCCTCGCGCCCGGCGCAGACGTCCCAGCGATCGTTGGTCTCCCAGCGCGCATAGCCGGCGAAAGCGTGCTCATCGGCGGCCAGTGCCGTTCTCGCGGAATGGCGGGCGTCGCTGGCGGGTTCGGACGCGCGATGGGTTTTGCCCGCGACGCGCTCAAACCCCCGCGCCAGCCGGTCGACGGCATGGTCGAGGTGGGGCTCAAGCCACAGGCCGGCGGCGGCCGCGTCGATGACGGTGGTCAGCTCAACGGCGAGCCGGCCGGCCTCCCAGGAGGTGACGAGAAATCCGCCCGCGTCCGTGCGCCGGCAGCGGTCCCACCAGGAACGGATATTGGCGAGGCGCTCGCCGAAGACGGGCAGGGGTTCGTGGCGGAACGCGCCGTTCATCGGGCAGCCCCAGTATTCGATGCCGTGCCGGCGGAGCGGCCCGGCGAGGTCGCGCTCGGCGAAATTGAACAGCTCGACGCGGGGAAGGCGACGAAACGGGTAATAATACCAGTCGTAGGCGATCACGTCGCGCGGCAGCAGCGGGATGGCCTCGGGGATGTAATAAAGCATGTCGGCCCACAGCCCCATCCGCAGCCCGAGTCTCTGGGTGAGCGCATGCAGCCGGTCCGCGTAGCCGGCGAAATGGGCCGCGAGTCCGTGGGCGGCGATGTCGGCGCGGCTGAGCGGGTGCTGGCCGAGGAGGAACGATTCATCGAGCCCGACGTGCACCTTGCCCGCGGTGCAGAAGGGCTCCATGTCGCGGAGCAGTTTTTCGGCGACCTCCAGTGTACGCGGATGCAGCGGGCAGATCTGGCCGTGCGCGAGCGGCGAGCCGTCGGGCGCGCGCCGCTCGTTCAAGTCGCGCAGCGCCGGCACCTTGATGAGGTACTGCGTGTGCCCGAGCAGATTGACGATCGGCACGACCCGGAGGCCTGCCCGGTCCGCGGCGTGAACCAAGATTTCGAACTGCCGGTACGTATAGGCGCCGGGGCGCGCCACACCCGGCAGGCTGGGATATTCGACCGCATCCTCGAGGTGGAGGTAGAGCTCCTGGTAACCCCAGTCGGCGTAGCGCGGCAGCTGCGCGAGCAGCCAATCGAGCCGCTCCGCCTGGCGGGCGAGGTCCCATTGAAACGCACGAATCATGCGTGCTGGGTCTATCCGCGATCCGGCCCGGGCGTCCAGCCCGGCGTCAGCCGGTCCGGAGTTGCCAGCAGTCGGGATAGCAGCTGATGCAAGGAGGCTGGATCAACAATGTAGGGCCCGAGCTCGCTCGGGCTGGGGCCTCGTTCCGCAGCAGTGCAATGCTGAGGTGACTGACGTGGCCCGACCAAGGTCGGGCCCTACAAGGACCGGCGTCGTTTGAAACGAGGAAGGTCTGCTCTGCTTTGCATTTGCGCCGGAGTGGAGGAGAGCCCAATGCTCGCCTCGGTCCTCCACTCTCCGACTCCATGAGCTTCAAAGCCGTCCTCAAATCCGTTTTCTTCCTCCTGATCTTTTTTGTCATGCTCTACGTGGGCATGAACAACACGGACAAGATCGACTTCTCCTTCCCGATCGCCTCGAAGGAGAAGATCCATGCCGCGGCCGGCCTGATTTTCTTCGGGGTGTTTGCCGCCGGTGTGCTGGCGGGTACCTTCCTGCATGGCGGCAGTGGCGGCGGGGGCAAGAAGAGCGGAAGCAAGGACAAGTAGTCCGGGGTGGAACGCATTGACCCCAATGCGTTTTTCGCTCCGTCCCGTCCTAAACTCGGGCTGACCTTTCAGCGCGTTGAGGTCAACGCGCTCCACCCTAAATTTTCCGCCGCAGGTTGTCGCACACGATGGCGGCGGCGACGGCGGCGTTGAGTGACTCGGCCTGGCCCATCCGCGGGATGGTGATGAGGCGCGTCACGCAATTCTTGACGGCCGGCGAGAGGCCGCGGCCTTCGCTGCCGATCACGATGACCGCGTCGCGCAGCGAGGGCAGGGCATGGACGCTGTCACCGGTGAGATCGCAGCCCAGCACGGGAGCCTTCACGCCGGCGAGGGCGGCGGCCAAGTCGGCCGTGTGCACGCGCACCCGCACGAAGGAACCCATGCTGGCGTTGATGACCTTCTGGTTGAAAAGATCGGCGCAGTCGGGCGAGCAGACCACGCGGTCGAGGCCGAACCAGTCGGCGATGCGCAGGAGGGTGCCGACGTTGCCGGCGTCCTGCACGCCGTCGAGCGCGAGCGTGAGGCCACGGTCGAGCGTCCCGGCCGGCAGCGGCAGGCGGACAATCCGGCCCACGGCCAGCACGCCGGAGGGCGCGGGAAAATGGCTCACGCGCTCCATGTCCTCGGTGCTGATCTCGTGGAAGGCGGTCTTGGCGCCCGCCCCGGCGGCGGCGCGCAGGGCTGCTGCGATCTGGGCCCACTTGGGCGTGACGTAAACCTCCTCGAATGGAAACTTCGCCACCAGCAGCTCGGCCACGACCTTCTCGCCCTCGATGACGAACAGGCCCAGGGCTTCGCGGTGCTTTTTTTCGCGCATCGAGCGCAGGCGCTGGATTTCCTCCTTGGTCAGCATGGCTGAGCCTCAGCGGGAGATTTCATCGTGGCAAGGGCGACCGAATTACCGGGTTTGTTGCCACCGCATCGCCAGCTTGCCGTGCGGGCAAAGTTCCTCAGCGTCCATGCCGTCTGTTTCCCGTCACCCCGTCACCCCGTCATCCTGTCACCCTGTATCCCATGAGCACCTCCCTGAACTGGGGCATCCTCGGCGCCGGCCGCATTGCCGGCATTTTTGCCCGCGCCCTTGCGCAATCGAAAACCGGCCGGCTCGTCGCCATCGGCAGCCGCAGTGCCGAGAAGGCCGCGGCGTTTGCCGGGCAATTTCCCGGCACAAAGGCGCATGGCAGCTATGAGGCGCTAATTTCCGATCCGGCGGTGCAGGCGGTCTACATTGCGACGCCCCATCCGGACCACGCGGCCTGGGTGATCCGCGCGGCAGAGGCGGGGAAGCATGTCCTCTGTGAAAAACCGCTCGGCCTGAACCAGCCCGAGGCCATGGTGGCGGCCGAGGCGTGCCGCCGGCACGGCGTGCTGCTGATGGAGGGGTTCATGTACCGCTTCCATCCGCAGACGGCGAAGATCCTCGAGGTGGTGCGGAGCGGTACGCTCGGCACGGTGGGTCTCGTGCAGACGACCTTCAGCTTTGCCGCGGCGGGGTACGCGCCCGGACACCGCAAGTGGGCCGACCATTTCGGTGGCGGCGGCATCCTGGATGTCGGCTGCTATCCGGTGTCGCTCGCGCGGTTGATCGCCGGAGCGGTGGATTCGACAAGCTCACCACTGGCATGGCCTTTTGCCGATCCCGTGGAAGTGACCGGGGCCGGCTACCTCCATCCGGCCGAGGGAACGGACAGCTACGCGGCGGCGACGCTCAAGTTTGCCAGCGGCTTGGTTGCCCAGGTCGCGTGCGGCATCGGGCTCCAGCAGGACAATGCCGCGCGCATCTATGGCACTGCCGGTTGGCTGCACGTGCCGGCGCCCTGGATTCTCCACCGGGACGGCGGTCCCTCGAAAATCTATCTGCACAAGTCCGGCGCCGCCACGCCGGAAGAAATCACCATCGAGTGCCCCGCCGGGGTCTACACCCTCGAGGCGGATGCCTTTGCAGGGGCCGTGGCCCGTGGTGCGCGCGAGGTGTCGGAGATGCCGGTGGCCGACACCCTGGGCAACATGGCCGCGTTGGACGCGTGGCGGGCCGCCATCGGGCTGGTTTACGAGGGGGAAAAGCCCGAGAAGGACACGCAGCCCATCGCCCGCCGGCCACTCGCCCGGCGATCGGATGCGCCGATGAAGTATCTGCCGGTGGCGGGCGTCGCCCAGCCCGTATCCCGGCTGGTACTGGGCGCGGACTATCAGCGCACCATGCCGCAGGCGGTTGCGCTGTTTGACGACTATTTTGAGCGGGGCGGCAACACGATCGACACCGCGCACATCTACGGCGGTGGCCTGCAGGAAAAACTCCTCGGCCACTGGCTGAAACACCGCGGCGTGCGCGAACAGATGGTCATCATCGGCAAGGGGGGCCATACGCCCTGGTGCACGCCGGACTACATAGCGCAGCAGCTCGAGGAGTCGCTCGGGCGGCTCCAGACCGGGCACGTCGACATTTATTTCCTCCACCGCGACAACCCCGATGTGCCGGTCGGCGAATTCATCGATGCGCTCAACGGGCACGTGCAGGCCGGACGCATGAAAGTCTTCGGCGCCTCCAACTGGACGCCCGCGCGCTATGCCGCCGCCAATCGCTACGCAAAGCGCAAGGGGCTACAGGGCTTCACGGCCCTGAGCAACCAGCTCAGCTTGGCCCGCATGGTCGCGACGCAATGGGGCGGCAGCCTGAGCTCCGGCGACGCGGCTTCGCGGAAATGGCTGAAGAAAAACCAGGTCCCGCTCTTCGCGTGGTCGAGCCAGGGCCGCGGCCTGTTTTCTGAACGCACAGGGAAACCAGCCGATCCGGAGTTTGTGCGCTGCTGGACGTCGGAGGACAACACCCAGCGGCGCGAACGCGCCACGGCGCTGGCGGAGAAAAAGGGCGTGAAACCCGTGAGCATCGCTGTCGCCTACGTGCTGCATCAGCCGTTCCCGACCTTCGCCGTCATCGGTCCGCGGACGATCGCGCAGACGATCAGCTCATTCGAGGCGCTGCAGGTCGAGCTCACGCCGCAGGAAGTTGCCTGGCTGAACCTCGAGCGGGCAAAGCCGAAATAAAGGGGAAGCCGGATCAGGGCTTGGCCGCCGGGGCGGGCGGAGGATTCTCGCAGGACTGCCATGCCAGGAAACGCCAAACGCCGTTTTCCTCGCGCCAGACGGCGAGGAAATTCAAGTCGTGCTGCACCTGCCGGCCGCCGCTGAGCGAATGGATGAGCGCGTGTCCGTACATGAGCACGACGCCGGGGCCGGCGGGCACGAAGGTACGGTCCACATATTTGTAGCTGTCGTACACCGTGCTGTGACTGACGAGCGACAGCACGTAGCTGGCCTTGGTGTCGATCTTGCCGCTGGAGTGGGCATAGTGAAGCCCGTCCGAGAGGGCCGCCTCGAGCCCGGCCTTGTCCGCGGCGAGGGTGACGGCGACGCGGGCGTCATCCGCGCGGCGCACGGCGTCGGTGATGGCATCGGCGGCAAACGCCGGTACGAGGGCAAGCCAGGACAACAGAAACAGGCGGGGTAGGGATTTCATGGCCGGATTCAGGCGGCTGCAGCGCTTTCGTGCAAGTCACATGGAGATTGTTCGTACGTCTGGCAGGTTGTAGCGGCGGTCTATGACCGCCGGCCGGGAAACATCGGCGCCCATAGAGCGCCGCTACAACGGAATGAGTTTTCGCGTTGTTTTCAGGGCATGGCCGGGGCATGGTGTGCGACCTTATGAAAGCCGGGCAGTCAGCGTCGTTGCGGAAGCTGTTCGATGAAATCGGCCCGGTCGATTGCGTCGGCATTGAGGAGCGCGTTGCCAAGTATGCCACGCGCAGCATCAAGAAGGTGGCGAAGGTCTGGGGCCTGAAGACCGCAGTCTCCATGCTCGACCTCACGACGCTCGAGGGCAAGGACACCCCCGGCAAGGTAGCCTCGCTGTGCCGGAAAGCGCTGCGTCCCAGCGACGACCCGGCAGTCCCGTCCGTCGCGGCCGTCTGCGTTTATCCCTCGATGGTGCGCCACGCCAAGAAACACGTGGCCGGCACCAGCGTGAAGGTGGCCTCGGTGGCGACCGCTTTTCCCTCGGGCCAGGCTCCACTGAAGACCCGTCTGGCCGAGGTGCGCGCGGCGGTGGCCGATGGCGCCGATGAGATCGACATGGTCATCAACCGCGGGGCGTTCCTCGAGGGCGAGTTTGGCGAGGTGCAGGATGAAATTTCCGCCGTGGTCGAGGCCTGCGGCGCCGCGGCGCTCAAAGTCATCCTCGAGGTCAGCGAGCTCGAGACCTACGACAACATTCGCGCCGCATCCTTTCTCGCAATGGAAGTCATTCGCGCGGGTGATTTCATCAAGACGAGCACGGGCAAGACCTCGCTCAACGCCACGCTGGGCAACAATCAGGTGATGATCGAGGCGATCCGCGACTTCTACCTCGATACGGGCGTCGCGATCGGCATGAAGCCCGCGGGCGGCATCCGCACCGCGAAGCAGTCGCTGCAGTTCCTGATCGCAATCAAGGAGACGCTGGGCGACGCCTGGCTGACGAACAAGCGCTACCGCTTTGGCGCCAGCTCCCTGCTCAACGACCTCCTGCGCCAGCTCGAAAAGGAAAAGACCGGGGCCTACCAGGCGCCTTATTACTTCAGCGAAGCCACCGAGAGCTATTGAATGAATTTATTCAACACGGAGAACTCAAAGAATGCCGGGAGGCGAAAAAGTGTTCCGTAATCTCTCTCTGAGGCCTCTGTGCTCTCTGTGTTAAAAAATCCGATCCCATGCCCACTTTAGTTTCCGCGAGAAAGAAAGCCGCTTCCGGCCGCAACGGCCGGTCGGGGCCCGAGCTGATCTTTGGCGATCTCTGGCCATACGATCCCGCGCCGGAGACAGCCGACCCGAAGCTCAAGCCGCGTTACGAGCTCTTCATCAACGGCGAGTTCGTCGCGCCGAAGGGCGGAAAGTATTTCGACTCCATCAATCCGGCCAACGAGCAGAAACTCGCCAAAATCGCGCTGGCCGGCGCCGCGGACGTCGACGCGGCCTACCGGGCGGCCCGCCGGGCCTACGAGACCGTCTGGAGCCGGATGCCGGGGCGGGAGCGTTCGAAATATCTCTTCCGCATCGCGCGCCTGCTGCAGGACCGGGCCCGGGAATTCGCCGTGGCCGAGACAATGGACGGCGGCAAACCCATCAAGGAGTCGCGAGACTTCGACGTGCCGATGGCCGCGGCGCATTTCTTCTACCATGCGGGCTGGGCCGACAAACTCGAATATGTCGCCCCCGGCCGCGGGGTGGCGCCGCTCGGGGTCGTCGGGCAGGTCATCCCCTGGAATTTCCCGCTGCTGATGCTCGCATGGAAAATCGCGCCGGCCCTCGCCATGGGCAACTGCGTCGTCCTCAAGCCCGCCGAGACGACGTCCATCACCGCGCTCAAGTTCGCGGAAATCCTCCAGGATGCGGAACTCCCGCCGGGCGTCGTCAACTTTGTCACCGGCGCCGGTGAAACCGGGGCCGCGGTGATGGGGCACCCGCTGGCGGCGAAGGTGGCCTTCACGGGCTCCACGGAGGTGGGCAAGATCATCATGCGCTCGCTGGCCGGCACGGGCAAAAAAATGACGATGGAGCTGGGCGGCAAGGCGGCCAACATTGTCTTCGATGACGCGCCGATCAACCAGGCGGTCGAGGGCATCGTCAACGGCATCTTCTTCAACCAGGGCCATGTGTGCTGCGCCGGCTCGCGCCTCCTGGTGCACGAGCCCGTGGCCGGCGAGATCCTCGCCAAGCTCAAGAACCGGCTCAAGGTCCTCCGGGTGGGCGACCCGCTCGACAAGAACACCGACATCGGGGCGATCAATTCGCGGGAGCAGCTCGCCAAGATCCACGAGCTGGTGGACAGCGGGGTGAAGGAGGGCGCCGCGCTGTTCCAGCCGCCGTGCCGCCTGCCGGCGAAGGGTTTTTATTTCCCCCCGACGCTCTTCTCCGAGGTGACGATGAGCCACCGCATCGCGTCCGAGGAAATCTTCGGTCCGGTGCTCAGCATCCTCACGTTCCGCACGGTCGACGAGGCTATCGAGAAGGCCAACAACACCGCCTACGGCCTCAGCGCCGGGGTGTGGACCGACAAGGGCTCCCGCATCCTGAAGATGTCGACGGAGCTGAAGGCCGGCGTCGTCTGGGCCAACACCTACAACAAATTCGATCCGGCCTCGCCCTTCGGCGGCTACAAGGAGAGCGGCTTCGGCCGCGAAGGCGGCCGCCAGGGCCTCCTGGATTATGCCAAATTAATTTAGCCACCGAGGCACAGAGAGCCCGGAGACAATTTCTCAGTGTCCTCCGTGCCTTTGTGGCTAAAAAACCAACCATGTCCCGACTTCCCATCACCAAGACCCCGAAGGTTTATGTCGGCGGCGCGTTCATCCGCTCGGAGAGCTCGCGGGTATTTCCGCTCCCGGACGCGCGGGGGGATTTTTTCGCCAACATCCCGCAGTGTACGCGCAAGGACCTGCGCAACGCGGTCGAGGCCGCCGCCAAGGCGGGTCCCGGCTGGGCGAAGCGCACCGCGTACAACCGCGGCCAGATCCTCTACCGCCTGGGCGAAATGCTCGAGGCCCGCGCGGCCGAGATGACGGCGGCGCTGATCCGGTTCGGCGCACCCAAGGCCCGCGCCGCCCGCGAGGTCGGCCTGACGGTGGACCGCTTGATCTATTACGCCGGCTGGGCCGACAAATACGAACAGGTGCTCGGCAGCGTTAATCCCGTGGCCGCGCCCTATTTCAATTTCACGGTGACCGAGCCGATGGGCGTCGTGGGCGTGATTGCGCCCGACACTTTGCCGTTGCTCGGGCTGGTTTCAATGGTGGCACCGGCCATCGTCAGCGGCAACACGGTCGTTGCGCTCGCCTCGGAACGGCATCCCTATCCCGCCATCCTCCTTGGTGAAATGCTGGCGACGAGCGACCTGCCCGGCGGCGTGGTCAATCTCCTCACCGGTTTCCGCAAGGAGTTGGTGCCGACCTTCGCCACGCACACCCACCTGCGCGCGATCAGCGCCGCGGTGACTGCCAGTGAGCGCAAGACGATTGAACTCGGCGCCGCCGAGAGCGTGAAGCGCACCCATTTCGTGGATGCCGAGAAAACCGACTGGTTCGGCGACCGCGCCCAAAGCCTCTACGAGATCCGTGATTTTCTGGAACTGAAGACGACGTGGCACCCGGTCGGGGCGTAAAGCCCCTCCCACAGTTTCAAACTGGTTTTGCAAGCGGCCCGAGCAAGCTCGGGCCCTACATGGCGAGACCTCTGCCATTCCCGTAGGGCCCGACCTTGGTCGGGCCGTTGTGACCGCGAACAAAAAAACGGCGTCCTCCGGGAGGAGGACGCCGTGAGAGTGGATCAGCGGGGCCGGTTACTTGGTCGGCACCGTCTGGATCGTCTTGATGATCCGGCCGGCCACCAGGTACGGGTCCGCGGCCGAGTTCGGCCGCCGGTCCTCGAGGTACCCCTTGTAGCCGTCCTTGATGAAGTTCACCGGCATCCGGATCGACGCACCCCGGTCC
>CAIUWA010000045.1 GCA_903902745.1 uncultured Opitutia bacterium
AGGAGGATGCCGACGTTGTCGCCCGCCTGGCCGCTGTCGAGCAGCTTGCGGAACATCTCGATGCCGGTCACAACGGAGGTGGTGGTGTCCTTGAGACCAACGATCTCGACGGTGTCGTTGACCTTGATCACGCCGCGCTCGATACGACCCGTGGCCACGGTGCCGCGGCCGGTGATCGAGAAGACGTCCTCGACGGACATCAGGAAGGGTTTGTCCATCTCGCGGACGGGCTCCGGGATGTCAGCGTCGATGGCCGTCATCAACGCCGTGATCGCCGCATTACCCTCGGGCTTGTTGTCCAAGGCGGCGGTGGCGGAACCACGGATGATCGTGGCCTTGTCGCCGTCGAATTGGTACTTCGTGAGGAGTTCGCGGATCTCCATCTCCACGAGATCGAGCAGTTCCTTGTCGTCGATGAGGTCGACCTTGTTGAGGAACACCACGATCTTCGGCACGCCAACCTGGCGCGCGAGGAGAATGTGCTCACGGGTCTGCGGCATCGGGCCGTCAGCGGCGGAAACCACGAGGATGGCGCCATCCATCTGGGCGGCGCCGGTAATCATGTTCTTGACGAAGTCGGCGTGGCCGGGGCAGTCGACGTGCGCGTAGTGGCGCTTGTCCGACTCGTATTCCACGTGCGCCACCGAGATCGTCACGATCTTGGAGGCATCGCGGACGGTGCCGCCCTTCGCGATGTCGGCATAGGTCTTGACCTCAGCGAGGCCCTTGCGCGCCTGCACCGCGAGGATCGCGGTCGTCAGCGTCGTTTTGCCGTGGTCGACGTGGCCGATGGTGCCGACGTTGACGTGCGGTTTCTTGCGTTCGAATGTGGCTTTGGCCATGGAGGGGACGTTGGGTTAGGATTAGGATTGGAAATGGCGACTTCTGATTTATTAACGTCGGAGAAGCCGTCCGACGGTGCTTATTGACCCTGGAGCCCAGAACCGGATTTGAACCGGCGACCTCGTCCTTACCAAGGACGTGCTCTGCCAACTGAGCTATCTGGGCAGACCAAGACTGGGATCAAAAAACGAAAAAGAGGGAAGAAAGTGCTCCCCGTGAATTCAACCGTCAACAGCAAATTCACCTTTTTCTCAAAAACCTAAGGACCAACCTTGATTCGATAGAATCCCGGAGCTAATCGCTCTCCCACCCTGAGTACTTTGGCGAGGTAATTTTGAAAATAAACCGCGACCTCCACGGCATTCGAGCTGGATGCCGGCGCCGGCAGGCCCACCAGCCCGGCCGGCTCGATCGCGACGAGGAATTCCATCGGCTGCCAATCGCCGCCGGGCGGGCGGGCGTCCTTCAGGGCTTGCGTAAAAACCTGCCGGCCAGTGTCCGCCGTCATCACCTCCACCCGCGCATCTCGTCCGGATAGGCCTTCCACCTTGAGGTCAGTTTGCCCCAGGCCGAGGAATGGCGCTTCCGCTCCCCACAACCCCAGCGCGTCAACCGGCTTGTCAGGCACGTCTACCCGGGCGGGAAACGTCAGCCGAGCGGCGTTCAAGGCAAATGAAAAGGGCGGCTCGTAATGGTAGTCATCTCCGGGCTCGCGCACCGTGGCGCCCGGCAGTGTATTTGGCCGGGCATTCCATTGCGTGGGCAGGAACAGGGGCGTGGGATCGGAGAAACGGGCCCGCTCGGGAATCGCAGCCATTTTCGGCGCGGTTTTCGCCGCCGGCAGAGGTGGCGGCGGCTTGGACGGCGCCGGTGGCGCCATCGGAACGCGGAAAAAAACCATCACGGCAAGGCCGATGACGAGCGCACCTATCCCGGCAAAAAACCAGTCCCGGCCGCGATAATCGGGGTTGGCCGCACTCATCTCTTATCTTCCTCCTTCCATCTTCCTCCTTCCGGCGCCATCGGCACCGGTTGCCCGCCCAAAACCACATTCACGAAACCCGCCTCTTGGGCTGCCGTGCGAATGTCTGTCAGATCACCGATGGTCACGTCCGTCCCCGCCAGCACGAGCAGCACCGGCTGTTTTGTCGTCATGGCCTCGGCCTTCAGCCACTTGCGCAGCTGCGGCAACTCCAGTTTGCCACCCGGCGCCAGGATCAATCCACCGCGGAGCAGGCTGATGGTGTGGGTCGTGGCGACGGCTTCCACCCGCGCCCCCGGTAACACGGGCAGGTGAAAATCCGCGGGCAGACCCGGCGCGAGCACAAAGCCAGACCAGAACATCGAAAAAAACAGCACGATCAATCCGCCATTGACCAGAAACAGGAAATCGAAATTCCGCGGCTCCGGCCGCAACTTCGACGCGAGATCCAGCGGACGCGTGATCATTTGGTCGCCGGCACCGTGGCCGCTCCGCCGTCCGGCTTGATATCCCGGTACTCGGTCAGCAGGTATTTCATGATCTCGTTGCCCGACCACTCCACGTCCCGGATAATCGCCCGCACGCGTCCGGAGAGAAAATGGTGCGCCAGATGTGCCGGGATGGCGAGCATCAGGCTGCCGGCCGTGCAGAGCAGCGCCTGCCACATGCCATGGGACAGCGCGCTCGGCGTCGCATAGTCGCCGCCCTTTTCGAACGCCACGAAGGTCGCAATCATCCCGAGGATCGTGCCCAACAGGCCGGCCAGCGGCGCCACCTGCGCGATGGCCGCGATGGAACCGAGCCGCCGCTCGAGCGCCGGGAGCTCCACCACGGCGGCCTCCTGCACGTGAAAGCGCATGATCTCGGAACTGTCGTCGGCGTGCAGCAGCGCGGCCTTCACGACGGCCGCCACGGGACCGGGCGTCTCTTCGCACACGGTCAGCGCCTCGACGATGCGCCGCTTTGCGAGGATGTTCTTGATGCCGCCGATGAAGGCGGTGGAACGGATCTGGCCGCGATGCAGGAACAGGACGCGCTCAATCGTCAGCACGAGGAAAACAATCCCGAGCAGCAGCAGCACACTCATCATCGGGCCGCCCCGCGAAAGGACACTGAAATCAAAGGCAGACATTGGTTTTAAAAATTAGGCGGGGTGCATTCGCGGGATGGGGAGTCAATATTGGGGCGAGCCGCAGAATTCAGGGCGCCGGCTCCAGCGGTTTCGCTCCCAGCTTTTCCCGTGCGGCGCTCTCCATGGGCAATTGGTATTGTCGGATAAGGGACCAGGCGGTTTTCGCCTCGTCCAGCCGGTCTTTCTTTTGGGCCAGTTCGCCGAATTCCAGCAGGGTGCGGGACATCCAGTAGGGTCCGGTCGTGCCGAGTTGGGCGGCCGCCTCGGGCTTGTCGAGGAGGAATTGATGCACCACGTCCTGCCACCAGACATCCTCCGCCCGGCGCGTGTCGGGGTGCTCGATCAGCATCTTGCCCAGTTGGTAGCCCGCCTCGATCCGCACGTCCGGCGACGCGGTCGGCAGCGCGAGCAGCCGTTCATAGGCTTCCTTCGCCCGGTCGGCATGCGCTTCATCGCCGGCGGCCTGCGCGGCGTGACAGTCGGCCAGTGCCAGCTTTACCTCTTCAATTCCCCGATGCTGGGGAAAGGCGGTGATGATGGCCTCATAGGTGCGCTGCGCCGAAGGAAACTCATTCAACCGCCGGAGCAGCTGGCCTTGTTCATACCGCGCGGCGAACACGAGCTCGCTCTGCGCATCCAAGGTCGGGATGAGCTTTTCGATGAGGTTGTTGGCCTGCTTGAGGTTCGCCTCCTGGCCACGGCGCTCCTCGAGCAACGCCACCCGGTAGAGCGCATAGGGACGGTAGGGACTTTGGGGGAAATCATCGGCCATCTTGTTGAGCGCCTTTTGCGCGGCGGCGGTTTTGTCCTGCCGGTCATTGTAGTCCGCCTCGATGAAGTAGGAATAGATGGTGGCGTTGCTGCCGGGAAACCCCGCGCGCAGCTTGTCCAGGGCTTCCATCGCGGCCGGTTCGCGGCCCAGCGCAAAATTCGCCTGCGCCTTCAATAACACCATGGAGCTCGCGATCTCCATGCGCATTTTCGGGTCAAGGGCATCGAGCCCACTGGTCAAGCCGTCGGCCAATTTCAGCGTCTGCTCCGGCTGGCCTGTTTGTAGCGCGAGCTTTGTCCGCAGCCATTCCAGGCGCGCTCGTAAGTCGGCTGGCAAGACCGGCCCCGACCCAACTGCCTTGGGTGGCACCGCAGCCAGCAACTGGTTTACGCGGGCGTAAGCGGCCTTGGTTTCCGTTTCACCCACGACCATCAGGGCCTGCGCGAAATACCATTCCGCCGACCAGCGATTGACCGGGTCAAAGGCCGGATCGCGGGCCAGTTCGTCCAGCAGGGGTTCGATCGCCTGCAGCCGCGGCCCGTCGAAGTTGGCGGCCTTGATAGCGGACTGCACCCGCTGAAACATCAGGCCTCCCTTCGCGACCCCTTCCGGCGGTTCCTTCAGGACCGCGCTGTAGGCCTCCGCCGCGTTGCGAAAATCCTCCGCGCGGAAATATGCCTCGGCGATCAGCAGCCCGAGATTGGCGCGCAACTGCCGGTCATCCGGCCGCCGGAGTTCATCCCGGGCCCTCGTGGCAAAATCCGCCGCATTGTGATAATAACCCCTCTCCATCGCCGCGCTCGTCAGGATGGTCAGCGCCTGTGGCTTGAGCTGCGAGCCGGGGAATTTTTCCAGCAAGGCCTTCGCATCAGCCTCCGCCTGCGGGTAATCGGCATCAGCCAGGGCCACCTGGGCGCGCATGACCAGCAGGTCCTCCAAGATGCGGTGCGGCCGGGGAGCGCCGATCAGTTCACCGAGCTGTCGGCGGAAATCCACCTTGGCGGGGCCGGTCCGCGACGCGTTCGCCAGCAGCATGAGCGCAATGCGTTGCTTTTCAGCGTCGCTGCCGTTCGCCAGGAGCTGGCTGAGTTCATTGCGCCCCACTCCGTTGCCGGCTCCGGCGATCAGACCCAGCAGGAGCCGGAGTTCATCCGCCTCGGCCCGCTCGCTGGCGGGCAGGCCGCGCAACTGTGGCTGCAGCACGGCGATGGCGTCGCCCTTCCTACCAAACACATCGAGCATGATGGCGTAGCTACGGACGTTGCCGTAGCCGATGCTCATCCCGGGATGCTCCTCGGCCGTCTTGCGCGCGTCCTCGAGGTTTTTCTCGCTGACCGTGCCCACCTTGAGCCGGGCCTGGTCCTGCGCCAGCCGGAACCTGGCCCGCGGCATTTCCGACTGCGCGGCGGCCGCGGCCTGGCCGTAAAACTCGAAGGTCCCCTTCAAATCGCCCGCGATATTTGAGAGCATGCCCTGCAGAAAAAACCACCAGCCTGCGTCATCCGCCCCCAGTTCATCGCGTTTCACCGCGGCCAGTTCCGTTTTCGCGGTGTCCGGCTTTTTTTGATAGGCGGCGATCAGGCCGGCCCGCAGATGCCACGCGCTGCCGCGCAGGGTCTCCGGCTGGGCCAGCAGCGCCTGCTCGGCGCCCGCGATGTCGCCGTCGGCCAGCAGCGCGCTCGTCAGCGCCAGCGTGATTTTCGCGCGGTCGCCGCCGGAGCCGGGGGGAAACGCGAGCAGTTTTCGGTAGAGGTTCACGGCCTCCGAAGGCAGGCCCAGCTCCTGCGCCCGTTGCGCCGCGGCCAGCGTGCGCAAGGCGTCACTCGGCGTCTCCGTGTTCGCGCCGGCCTGGACCAGCGGCACGGCCGGGTTGGGCTGCGCCGGACCGCGCGCCGGCATGAATGCCAGCAGGGCGGCCGGCAGCAGGAGGGCGGGATATTTGGATAACATACGGTCCCGGCCAGCTTGCTCCGCCGGGTGGAAACAATCAATCGCGTTGTAAATAGTTCCTTCTCGCGCCGTTCGGTTCCCCGCGCACACTGCGGTCTCGTTTTTATTCAACCCATCCCATCATGAAAGTTGCCATCATCGTCCTCGGAGTCCTGCTCCTGATCGTCATCGTCCTCGGCGCCTGGATCGCGGGCATCTACAACACGCTCGTCTCGCTGCGTAACCGCTTCAAGAACGCCTTCGCCCAGATCGACGTGCAGCTGAAGCGCCGCTACGACCTGATCCCGAACCTCGTCGAGGTCGCCAAGGGCTACATGAAGCACGAGAGCTCCACGCTCGAGGCCGTCATCAAGGCCCGCAACATCGCTCTCGCCGCCTCCCAGTCCGCCGCCGCGAATCCCGCCGACGCCAGCGCCATGAAGGGCCTCGTCTCCGCCGAGTCCGGCCTGACCGGCGCGCTCAGCCGCCTCATGGTCGTCTCCGAGCAATACCCCGACCTCAAGGCCAACCAGAACATGATGCAGCTCACCGAGGAGCTCACCTCCACGGAAAACAAGATCTCCTTCGCCCGGCAGGCCTACAACGACAGCGTCATGACCTACAACACGACGCGCGAAGTCTTCCCCAACGTGATTTTTGCCGGCATGTTCGGCTTCACCGCCGCGGAGCTCTTCAAGATCGATGATCCGACGGAGCGCAACGCGCCGAAGGTGAGCTTCACCTGAGGTCTTACAGTCCATGCACAACACGACCGCCCTTTCCCTTGCCGGATTCCGGATTAGTAAAGAACTCGGCACCGTGCGTGGCATTGTCGTCCGCTCCCGCTCGGTGATCGGCAACATCGGCGCCAGCATCCAGACGCTGTTCGGCGGCGACATCACGCTCTACTCCGAGCTCTGCGAGCACGCGCGCCAGGATGCATTTGAGCGGCTATGCCGTCATGCCACCTCGGTCGGGGCCAATGCCATTATCGGGCTGCGCTACGACGCCACGGAGATTGCCCCCGGCGTCACTGAGGTGCTGTGCTACGGCACTGCGGTTGTCGTGACGCCCGAAGCCGCAGCCTAGGGCGGCGGCCGGATCGCAATGGACTTCTTCGAAGCCCAGGCCCGCGCCAAAAAGCGCACTTCGCGTCTGGTCGCGCTCTTTGCGGTCGCCGTCGTTGGGACGATTGTCGCCGGCTATTTCGCGGCCATTTTCCTGATGGGCCAGGCGTCGAGCCGGGTGCAGCGCCATGGCCGCTACGTCGAATACGATTCCACTCCGGCCATCGAGCAGCCGCTCTGGCAGCCTCGGGTGTTTGCCCTCGTCTCGCTCGGGACCCTCGCCGTCGTCGGCCTCGCCTCGCTCTATAAATGGTCGGAGTTCCGCACCGGCGGCGCCGCCGTGGCGGAGAGCGTTGGCGGGCGGCGCGTCGATCCGCACACGACCGAGCTCAACGAGCGCCGCCTGCTCAATGTGATCGAGGAGATGGCCATCGCCTCGGGCCTGCCCATGCCCGCGGTGTACGTGCTCGACGACGAGCCCGCCATCAACGCCTTCGCCGCCGGCCTCACCACCAGCGACGCCGTCGTCACCGTGACGCGCGGCACGCTGGAAAAACTCACGCGCGACGAACTTCAGGGCGTGATCGGCCATGAGTTCAGCCACATCCTCAACGGTGACATGCGGCTCAATGTCCGGCTGAGCGCGATTCTGTTCGGCATTCTCGTCATCGGCCTCGCGGGCCGCGGCATCCTATATAGCCTGCGCTCGGTGCGAGTCAGTTCTCGCGACAGCAAGAACGGGGGCGGCATCGTGGTCGCCGTCGTCGCGGTCGGCGCCGCGCTGATGATCATCGGCTATGTCGGCTATTTCTTCGGCCGGCTCATCCAGGCTGCGGTGTCGCGCCAGCGCGAATTCCTCGCCGACGCCTCTTCCGTGCAGTTCACGCGCAACCCCGCCGGCCTCACCGGGGCGCTAAGGAAAATCGGCGGCTACGCGCTTGGATCGTCCATCCAAACGACGAAGGGCACGGCCATCGGGCACTTCTTCTTTGCCCAGGGCTTCACTTCGATGTTCGGCGGCGCCTGGGCCACACACCCGCCGCTCGACGTGCGCATCCGCGCCATCGATCCGCAGTTCGACGGAAAGTTCTTCGAGCCGGCAGAAGTCGTCGACGTGGCACACGAACCCTGGGCCCGGGCGGGACACCCCGGCGACGTGGCGGGCTTTGCCCCGGGCGCGCTGGCGAAATCCGCCGCGCAAAGGCCGCCGGCTCCGGTCGTTGCCGGTGAGAGCCGGACTTCAGGCCAAGTCGCCGGCCTGATCGCCAATGTCGGCACCCTTTCGACCACCGCCGTCGCCAACGCGCAGGATATTCTCGCCGCCCTGCCCCCCCGCCTGCTTTCCGCCGCCCGTTCCGCCTCCGAGGCCCCCGTGCTGCTCTACGGCCTGCTGCTGCATGACGAACCCACGTTGCGCGCCCGCCAGCGCACTCTCGTGGCCAGCCAGGCGGGCAGCGACGCGCTTCGCACCCTCGATGAGCTGGATGCCGCCCTGCGGTCGCTCCAGCCCGGGCAAAAGCTGCCGCTGCTCCAACTGACCCTGCCCGCCCTGCGCCAGTTGCCGGCCGCTTCGCTCAACGCCTTCTTTGGCACGCTCGACGAACTCGTGCATGCCGACCGCGAGGTTTCCCCCTTTGAGTTCGCGCTCCAAAAACTCCTGCTCCGCACCCTCGCCGTCGGCCAGTCGCCTTCCACCGCCATCGTACAGATTTATTCCTTCAACGCCGTCAGCGACGAAATCGCCGTGGTGCTTTCCGCCCTCGCCCGGACATCCGATGCGGACGAAGCCGCAGTGGCCGGCGCCTTTGCCGCCGGCACGGCGCAGCTCAAACTGCTCGAGGGCAAGCTCACGCTGCTGCCCGCCGAGGCGTGCAGTCTGGCTCAGCTCGACGCCGCGCTCGACAAACTCGCGACCGCCAGCGGTCCCATCAAGCAGCGCCTGCTCAACGCCGCCGCCCACATCGTGAGCGCCGACGGCGTCATCCTTGTCGCCGAGGCCGAGTTGCTCCGGGCCATCGCCGCCACGCTCGATGTCCCGATGCCCCCGCTGGACGGAACAACGCCAACGTCTTAGCTTTCAAAATCCGGATGATTCAATCTGACATCGCCCAAGCGCCCCCTGCACCCCGGGTCACTCGTCAGCCCATACTTTCATCTGCCTCAGCTCCGTCCGGTTTTCCGGCGATAAAATTCAAACGCTTCCTGATGAAGCGTCTTTGCCCGCGGCGGTTCCGCCGACATCTCCCCCGGCTGGTCACGACCAATGCCGCGCCCGGGTTGCCGGGCGGGATTCACGCCTTGGATTCGATGCTGACCCAAACTTCGCCCGCGGGCCTGGACGCCTATGTGGCCGCTGGCCAGTCCGCGATGGACAACTGTGCCGCCAGTCTCGCGGCCATGCAGCGGAGTTTTGCGGACATCAAAACTTGCCTCGATCTGCCGTGCGGCCACGGGCGCGTCCTGCGCTGGCTGCAAACGCGGATCGATCCGGCGGGCATCACCGCCTGCGACATCGACCGGGAGGCCGTCGATTTTTGCCGGACTGAATTCGGGGTGAAGGGCGTCTACTCCTCCGACGAGCCCGGCCAGCTGGTGTTTCCGGATTCCTATGATCTCATCTGGGTCGGATCGCTGCTGACCCACCTCGATCCCCGCCGCTGCGCGGCCCTGCTCGGCAAGCTGAGTTCTTCGCTGCGGGAAAACGGCGTCCTGATCTTTACCACGCACGGCGAAAGTTGTTTCACCTACCCCGGCCTGCTCGCCTACGGCAAACGCTTTCACGCGACCGCCGACCGCCTGCAGGCGGACTTCCGCCGGGAGGGACATTGTTACGCCCCCTACGAGGATACCGGTTATTACGGCATCGCCCTGCACTCGGAAAACTTCGTGAAGCAACTGATGACCACCGGCATTTCCGCCCGCATGCAACTCGTGCGCTTTCAAGCGCGCGGCTGGCACGGTCATCAGGACGTGTGGTCCTATCGCCGGATCTAGCCGCCGCGTTTGCCCTGCTCCACTGTAGGAGCGGTTTACACCGCGATGATTGAATCCGACGAGCTAACCATCTCGGCGTAAAGCCGCTCCTACAGTTTCCGCGCCGAGCCTCCGGGTTTGATCGCAGCAAGCACCGGACTATCAACTGCGCTTGCTCCCAACCGGGGTTTAATGAAACTCAGCTGCAGGAACTGCCGTCATGTTTGGGAATCAGTTCCTTTCAACCCCCGCCTGCCATGTCCCATCACCATCATCACCCGTGCTGCGGAGTTTCCACTGACATTGAGGATTATTTTTTGACGCGCCGCCAGTTTCTCAACCGCGTCGGGCTGGGCCTCGGTGCCCTTGGCTTGGCCACGCTGCTTGACCCCTCCCACTTGGTCGCCGCCACTCCTTCGACGCCGGCCGTTCCATTCAATCCACTCGCACCCCACGCGCCGCATTTTCCCGGCAAGGCCAAGTCCGTCATCCACATCTTCGCTCAGGGCGCCCCTTCGCACATCGACACGTGGGATCCGAAGCCCGCTCTCACGCGGATGAACGGCAAGTCCCTGCCCGGTGGCGGCATCGCGCTGGGTTCGCCCTTCAAGTTCAAGAAAATGGGCCAGTCCGGCATCGAGGTCAGCGAGCTGTTTCCCAACCTCGGCCAGCACGTGGACGACATGGCCGTCATCCGCTCGATGTACACCGACATCCCCGCGCACGACGTGGCCACGGTCTTCATGAACACGGGTTCGCTGCGCCTCCCCAAGCCGAGCATGGGCTCGTGGGTGCTCTACGGCCTCGGCACCGAAAACCAGAATCTGCCCGGCTTCATCTCCCTCCGCAGCGGCGGCCTGCCGCCCGGCGGCGCCGCGAATTACCAGGCCGCGTTCCTGCCCGGCCTCTACCAGGGCTCGACCGTCAACACCAACGCGCAGTCGGTCCAGCAGATGATCCAGAACATCCGCAACCAATACCTGCCCCCGGCCGAGCAGCGGCGGCAGATCAACTTCGTGCACCAGCTGGACGAGATGCAGGCCCACAACCTCGCCAACGAGGCCGCCCTCGAGACCCGGCTCAAGTCCTACGAGATCGCCTTCCGCATGCAGACCGAGGCGAGCGATGTCTTCGACATTTCCAAGGAAACCGCCGAGACGCGCGCCGCCTACGGTATCTCCGACCGCCCCACCCCGGGAGGGCGCGGTGGCGGCGGCAGCGACCAGGGCAAGCAACTCCTGATCGCCCGCCGCCTCGTGGAGCGCGGAGTGCGCTTCGTGCAGGCGTGGCACGACGGCTGGGATCATCATGATGACCTCCAGAACCGCATCACCGCCAAGGCCGGGGAAATCGACAAGCCCCTCGCGGCCCTGATGACCGACCTCAAGCAGCGTGGCCTCCTCGACTCCACGCTTGTGATCTGGGGCGGCGAATTCGGCCGCAAGCCGACCACGGACCGCGGCGGCGCCGACACCCCCGGCCGCGACCACAACAACAAGGCCTTCAGCACCTGGATGGCCGGCGGCGGCATCAAGGGCGGCATGGTGTATGGCGAATCCGACGAATTCGGCGGCGCCGCCATCAAGGACAAGGTCCATGTGCACGACCTGCACGCCACCATCCTCCAATGCCTCGGCTTCGACCACACCAAGCTCACCTATCGTTTCAACGGCCGCGACTTCCGCCTGACCGATGTGGCCGGGAACGTCGTCCGCCCCATCCTCGCATGAACCGCACAATCTTAGGTAGGGCGAACCGTCCCGGTGAGCCGCGGCTCGGCAGGGACGCCTCCCCCAACCACAAAAACCGTTTGGCTGTGCTGGTGTTCACAATACTAGCCTTCAGCGCGGCCACCTCGCGTGCCACCGCC
>CAIUWA010000046.1 GCA_903902745.1 uncultured Opitutia bacterium
CGATGTCGTCGCCTTGCAGGAGATCGACGAGTGCTCGCGCTGGGCGGGCAATTTCGACCACTTGGAATACCTCCGCGTGCATGCGGGCTACCCCCATGCGGTTTTCGGCATCAACAACCGCCGCACCGGCCTGCTGAATCTCTGCTACGGGAACGCCTTTCTCTCCCGGCACCCGATCGTTGAATCCGAGACGATCGTATTTGGCCGGAGCAACGTGGGCGAAAAGGGTTTTCTTTTCGTCGAGCTCGAGGTCGCCGGCCGGCGGGTGCCGCTGGTCAACCTCCACCTCCATTACCGCTCGAAGGAGCACCGCTTCGTGCAGACGGACCGGCTCCTCGCGTGGCTGCGCGAAAAGCAGCGGCATCGCCATCCCCATTGGGCGACCCCGCTGATTGTCTGCGGTGATCTCAACAACCCCGGGCACCGCTCCGACGCCACCGCCACGCTGCTGAGTCACCTTTCCGATTATGGCGACTATGTGCTGCACCCGCAGAGCGGCCGCACGTTTCCCTCGCCGCTGCCGACCCGCCTGCTCGACTTCGTCTTTCTCCCGACCGCCTGCCAGACCGCGCACAGCGAAGTGGTGCGGTCATTTCTTTCCGACCACCGGCCCGTGCTGGTGGAGTTCGGGCTGAAGTAATCGCCTGAGATCGAGCGGTCCGATTCCAGAAGCGCGCATGTTCCGATGTAGGGGCGCACCTTGTGTGCACCCGTTCGGGCGCCAAGATCAAAGCCAGACGCACACAAGGTGCGCCCCTGCATCGGACCCTTGCACCGGGCGTCTCCGCCCGCGACTTTTCACTCGCACGCGCTCGCGCACCTTGCCACTCCTCTAGGTCGCATGTCCCGACTCGCCCAAGCCTTTGCCCGCGCCCGCGCCGAGAATCGTGCGGCTTTCGTGGCCTATCTTTGCGCGGGCGACCCGGATTTCGACACCTCACTGGCCGCGTGCCGCTCGTTGCTGGCCAGCGGAGTGGATATCCTCGAGCTGGGCGTTCCGTTCTCCGATCCGCTGGCCGACGGCCTCACCAACCAGCTGGCCGCCCAGCGCGCCCTCGAAAGCGGCATGACGGGAGCGCGGGTCTTCGAACTCGTGAAGCGCCTCCGCGAAACCAGCGAGACGCCGGTCATCTTCTACACTTACTACAACCTGGTCTTTGCCAACGGCGTCGATGCGTATGTGCGCGCTGCCAAGGCGGCCGGCGTGGACGGCCTGCTCACGCTCGACCTGCCGCCGGAGGAAGCGGGGGAGCTGGTCACGGCGTGCCGCGCCCACGGTCTTGAAACGGTTTTCATCGTCGCCCCGACCACGCCCGACGCGCGCCTGCCGGTCATCGCGGCGGCCACCACGGGATTTATTTACTACGTCTCTCGCGAGGGTGTCACGGGCGTGCGCGACCAGGTGGCCGCCAACATCCCCGAGGCGGTGACGCGCATCCGCCGCCACACGCCGCTGCCGGTCGCCGTGGGCTTCGGCCTCTCCAGCCGCGGGCAGGTGGCGCAGGTCGCGGCGCAGGCCGATGGCGTGGTCGTCGGCAGCGCGCTGGTGAACATTATTCGCGACAATCTCGGCGATCGCGGCAAAATTCCCTCCGCCCTCGCTGCCCGGGCCGCCGACCTTTGTGCCGGCGTAAAGCGCGGCCTGCCCGCATGAGTACCTCTGCCCACAAAATCCTGCTGATCGATGATGACCGGATGCAATTCCGGCTGACGCAGGCGCAATTCCGGAAAATTCGCGGAGAGGCCTACGAGCTGGACTGGGCGGAGACCTTTGAGGAAGGCCTGGCCAAGCTGCTGAGCGGTGCCTACGCCGCCTGTCTGCTCGATTACCGGCTGGGTGATCGCGACGGGCTGGAGCTCATCCAAGAGGCGGTCGGCCAGGGTAGCCGGACCCCGATTATTTTCCTGACGGCGGAAACGGCACGAAGGGTGGATTTCGCCGCGATGAATGCCGGGGCCCTCGATTACCTCGTAAAGGGGGAAATCACGCCGCGCACCCTGGAACGTTCCCTGCGCTATGCGCTCAAGCTCGCCGAGACCCTCGAGGCGCTGCGCCGCCTGGCCACGCGCGACCAGCTGACCGGGCTGCTCAACCGGCGCGAGTTCGACCGCATCCTCGCCGAGGAAAGCGAACGTGCTTCACGGTTCGGGCGGCCACTCGCGCTGATTCTCGTCGATATCGACCACTTCAAGCGGGTCAACGACACGCATGGGCATCCGGCCGGCGACGAAGTGTTGCGCGAGGTCGCGCGCCGCGTCGGCGGCCTGATGCGGACGGTCGACCGCGTGACGCGTTTCGGCGGCGAGGAATTTGCCCTCGTGGTGATGGAAATGGACCGCCCGGCGGCGCTGGAGACCGCCCGCCGGATTTGCGTGGAGCTGGCCCGCACCCCCATTCAAGTGGGCGACATCGTCCTGCCGGTCACGGTCAGCGCCGGCATGGCGGTGATGCCGGGTGACGCAGACGACGGCAAGGCCCTGATCGCCGCGGCGGACAAGGCGCTCTACGCTGCCAAGGCGGCAGGGCGCAACCGCGCCATGGCTTTCGCGGATCTTTAGCCGTTCCGACTGGAGAAAGCTGAGTCGTTTTCTTTTCGGGTGTCAGCGCGAGGACTCGGCGGGTGGCTCCGACCCGGACCTTCCCCGATTTGTCGTGGCCGCATCATGGGGTGGGCGACGGCACCAGCACCCGGAGGCTGCGGGGACGCACGACGAATTCAACGCTCCTGCCGGCGAGGTGGGTTTCACCATCAGTATGAATGAGACCCGGGGCCATCCGCTCCACGGTAAAGCGGGGACTTTGCCGCATCATCACCCCACGGGAGCGCACGAGGGTTCCGGCGAACAGTCGCGACAGCAAGGGCAGGGCGTTGAACACGGTGAGGGGCGGCACGAGGGTGAGATCGAGCAAACCGTCGTCCACCTGTGCGCCCGGGGCGATGAAAGCCTGGTTGCCATATTGGTCGCTGTTGGCGACGGCGACGGTGAAGGCCGGCCAGCGCTCGCCGGTGGAGCCATGCGTGACGAGGCATTCCTGGGCCCGGTAACGCCAAAGCAGGGGAGCGCCCGCGACGAAATAGCGCAGAAAGCCGCGGCCGGCGATCTGGTTGAACCGCGCGGATACCTCCGCCTCGAAGCCGAGCCCGGCCGCGGTGAAAAACGGATGGCCGTCGGCCAGGCCGGTATCGATGAGCCGCGGACGGCCGGAGCGCAGGATGTCCAACGCACGGGCGACCGAACCATGGATGCCGAGGTGACGGCCGAGCCCATTGCCCGAGCCGCAGGGCACCAGCCCGCAGGTCGCCGGGGTGGCCACCAACGCCCGGGCGACTTCATTCAATGTGCCATCACCGCCCACGGCCACGATGAGTTCGCAGCCGTCGTGCAACGCCCTTTCTGCCAGCTCGGTCGCCTGACGGGGGCGCTCCGTCATCACCACGTCGGCGCCATGCTGCGCCGCAAAATCCGGACCGCCGGGAGCGCGCGGGCGGCGCCCCCCGAGTGCGGATTGACAATGAAGCGCGTTTTCAACCTCCCGCGAGGCAAGCAGTGTGATGCGCGCAGCGCGAGCGCGGGCTGATGTCGTCTGCTACGCGAGCGGGGAGGACATCGCTGATTCTTCGCCTCGCAGGGCGGGGCAAAGAGGCTTTGAGTCGGGGGATGGATCGCGTGATTCACGTCCTTACCGGCTGCACGGCGGTCGGCAAAACCGAATGGGCGCTGCGCTGGGCGGAGGCGCGCGGCGCGGAGATTGTGTCGTGCGACTCACTGTTGTTTTACCGTGGCATGGATGTCGGCACGGCCAAGCCGACTGCGGCCGAGCGCGCGCGCGTGCCGCACCACCTGATCGACATCCTGGAGGTGACCGAGCGGATGGACGTGGCGCGCTACGTGATCCTCGCCCGGAAGGCGGTGGAGGAGATCACGGCCCGGAGCCGGCCCGTGCTGGTGACGGGGGGCAGCGGCTTTTATCTGAAGGCGTTTTTCTCACCGGTGGTAGATGACGTGGCGGTGCCAGCAGAGATCCGTGCGGCGGTGGGGAAGCTCAGCCTGACGGAGGCGGTGGACGAATTGCGTCGACTCAATCCCGGCGGGCTCGGCGCCCTCGATATCGCCAACCCGCGCCGGGTGATGCGCGCGCTGGAGCGCTGCCGGGCGACGGGCAAACCGCTCGCGCAACTGGCGGCGGAATTCGCGGCGCAGCCGGCGCCCTTTGGCGGCTGGAAGATCCAGCTCACGCAACTGGACCGGCCGCCGGCGGAGTTGGACCAGCGCATTGCGGAGCGGGTGGCGGAAATGCTGCGCGCGGGCCTTACCGCGGAAGTGCCGCGGCTGCTGGCGGCGGGCCTGCGGGACAATCCCAGTGCGGTCAGTGCCATTGGGTATCGCGAGGTCGTGGCGGTGATCGAGGGCCGGCTGCCGGATTCCGCGCTGGCCGGGGAAATCGTGAAAAACACCCGCGCGCTCGTGCGGAAGCAGCGAACCTGGTTCCGGACGCAGCTGCCGGCGCACCGGGTCGTCGCGGCGGAGTCGGCGACGCTGGAGGAACTGTTTGGCGAATGAGGTTGAGGCCGGCTGGGCCATGTAGCAGCCGAGGTGACGAGGTGGTCGGATAAAACTGTAGCGGCGGTCGATGACCGCCGGTTTGAAAAGAGCGCCGCTACAACAACCGCTTCATTACCTCTGCTACGGCACCGCAGCCGGAGGGCATCCCTCCCGGCCAACCGGCACAAAAAAGGCGCCGGCAGAAAACCGGCGCCCAAAATGATGCGCAGTAAAAATCAGGGGGCCTTCTGCTCCGGGACCGTGATATGGTAGCGGTCAAGCGTGACGCCTTCGAGGCGTTGGAGCGCACTGAGGGCGGTGTTCAGGCTCACCCGGGCCTGCAGCTCGCTGAGCCGGGCTGTTTCCAAGTCGGACTGGGCCTGGAGCAGGTTGCGCGCAGTGGACTGACCGACGTCGTACCGGGCCTTTTCGAAGTCGTATTTCTTCTGGCTCAACTGGGAGGCGAGGGCCGTGAGTTGCACGCTTTGGATATTGACCTCGACCGTGCGGACAGCGGAGCGCACCTGCACCAATAGGGATTGCTCGAGTTGCCGCAGCTGGAGCTGCGCGACACTGAGGTTGTTGAGCGACGTGCGGTAGCGGGCGTTGTCCGCGTGCAAGCCCCACGGCATGTTCAGCGAGAGACCGAAGTTCCAGTTGTAGCTGCTGCGCTCCCTAACCCGGTCCCAGGCCAGGTCCAGGCCTTGGTCACGGCCGGTATAGCCGAGCCCACCCGTCAGCCCGAGTGAAGGAAGCCGGTTGCTCTTGGCGGTCACCACGTTGAGTTCGTTCTGTTTGATCGTGGCGAGCTGACGCTGGTAGTCGGTGTAATTTTGCAGGGCGAGCCGGTAGGCGTCCTCCACCATGGGAGCCGGCGCCGTGTAGGGGGGGATGCCGGTGACGGGGACGATGGAGACATCAAAGGAACTTCCGCCCAGAAGATTGCGCAGGGAGTCCTCCTTGGTCCGGACGTCCTGCTCGGCCTTCAGCACATTGTTGCGGCTGCTGACCACGTTGTATTCCGAATTGTAGACATCGAGATCCGTGAGGAGGCCGGCGTTCTTGCGCGCCTTCGTCTCGTCGTCCGAAGTCAGGGCAAGCTTGAGGCTGAACTGGAGCACATCAAGCGACTCGCGCGAACTGACGAGGTTGGCGTAGGCGGTCTCCACGTTTTGGATGACATTCAGCACCTGGCCCTGATAGTTGAGGTTGGCGATATTCAGGCCGAGGATCGCAATTTTGATGTTGGCCAGATTGTAGGTGCGGCCAAACCCGCGCAGGAGGGGCTGGGTGATCGAAAGCGTGAGCCCGCTGTTGTACTGCGGGTTGAAGGTATTGATCGATTGGTTGCTGGCGGTGCGGTTGAAAAGATTGGCGGCGAGAGAGACATTCGCCCCGGAGGAGACCTTCTGGGTCACGCTGATGGTGCCCGTCGCGCCTTCCGAACGAGGCGCCTTGGAGCCTTCCAGCGACGTGGCGGAATTCGCCTGCTGGGTGAGGGTGTGGGTGGTGCTGGCGGCCAGCGCCGGGTCGTAATCCGCATTGGCGATGCTCACGGATTCCTTGGCGTTCAAGACGGAGTATTCCTGAATCTGAATGTCGAAGTTCTTGGCGATGGTCAGGGCGACGGCCTGCTCAATGGTCATGTCCACCTTGGACTGCGGGGCGACGGACGAGGGCATCGTGCCGGTCGTGGCCACCTGGCCATGAACCAGAATGGGGAGGAGCAGAAGAGCTAGGGAGGGGAGGGTGGAGCGGAGGAATGAGCGTGACATGGATGGGTAAAGGCAGGCAGACACAAAACACAGCGGGGGTCGAAAAGCTACTGCTTTTCACCAGTGTCCGCCGGCAGGGCGCCCCATTGGGGATGAGGCCCGCCTACTGCGCGGAAATGACGGACAGCGCTGCGGAAAGTTGCATTGAATTCGCGGGCAGGGGTCCGGGGCTGGCACCCACCCACGGCTGCAGGGCCAAGGGGCGCGCCGCCGTCAGTTTACTGCACCGCCGGTTCCGATTTCTTCAGCTCGCTGGCCACCAGTTCCTGCAGGTAGGCATCGGTGTTGTAACGGGCGATGGAACCGGCGAGCTGGGCCTTGGCGGCGAGATACGCGGGACTGGATTCGGAGAGATCCGGCGATTTTTTGTCCGCAACATAAAGGATGCTACCCTTGTCCTGGGTGACGATCAGCTCGGAAACCTGGCCCTTTTCCATGCGTTCCAGCCCGCCGAGGATGGAGTAGTCGACGCCCTGTGGTGGTTGCCGGAGCGTGAAAGGAGGGAGGGACTTGGCCTCCAGCTTGACGATGGAGCCGGCGGCGGCCGCGGCCTGCTCGAACGAGTCGCCGGCCTTCAGGCGGTCTTCAATCCGGCTGCGGAGGGATTTTCCCATTTCGGCAAAAAGCCGGCGCTTCTCGCCCTCGATGTAATCGGCCGACACTTTCTCCCGCACCTCGGCGAACAGCGGTTTGCGGGAGGGCATCGTCTCTTTCCAAATCAGGATGATACCGCCGGTGGGCGAGGAGAGGGCGTCGGAGTACAGTCGGTCGGCGCCAAGCTGAAACGCAGCGTCAGCGATTTGTGGCGATCCGCCAAGTTCGGCGGGGCCAGCCTCCTTGGTGAAGGGTGCGAGCGGTTTGGCCGTCAGCTTGTGCGCGGCGAGGAGCGTATTTAGCGCGGGGCCGGAGGCGACCTTGCCATCGTAGAGCGCATAGGCGAGGTCTGAAGCCGCCTTGACCGCGAGGCGTTGGGAGCGCTCGAACTTGAGGGCGGCGAGAACCTGGGGGCGCACGGCGGCGAAATCAGCGGCCGGGTCGGATTTCTCGTCCTTGGCAGGCGCCGCAGGCTTGGGATCCGCGGCGGGCTTGGGGAAACGGGCCGGGTTGGCCAGATAGTAGGTTTTGGCATCCTCATCGGTCACGCTGACCTGAGCGGCGTAATCGGTGGCGGGAAAATCCACGTAGCTGGTGCTGACGCGGGGCGGGATTTCGTAGCGAAAGGAATTTTCCTCGAAGAATTTCGTCAGGTCCGCCGCGGTCGGGTTGATGGCGGGGGCGAAGGCGGCGTAGTCGGTGCTCGCCACGGCGATCGTCCAGCTGGAGTCGGCCTGGATGAGCTGGGTCTTGATTTCGCCGGGCGAAACATAGCCGGGGCCGCCGAGCAGTTGCTCGACCCGGCTGGCGCGCCAGTCATCGGCGAGCACCCGGCTGACATCGGCCTCGCTGAGGCGGGCATTGGTCTTGAGCGAGTCGCGGAAAGTGGCATAGCGCTTGGCGTCGAATTGGCCGTCCTCCCCCGCGAAGGCGCGCAGGGATTTCACCAGCTCGGCCAGATCATTGGCGCTCGGACCGGGAACATGGAGTTCGTTGGCGAGATGCAGCGCGGTGTAGCGCTGGAGCGCATACTGCTGCAGTTGGTCGCCCTCGAGGCTCATGTATCCCGCCTGGAGGTTGATGCTCAGGGCGGCATCGCCCGCGATCCGCTGCTGGTCCGCCTGCGAGGCGAGGTTGAGGTCGAGGAACGGGCGGGTCAGCACGCGGTTCTCGGCGCGGCCGATGCCGGAGGAGGGGGCGTAAGTGACGACAAAGGAGATGATGAGAACGCCCAGCAGCACGGCAAACATCGTGCGGAAGTGGTGCTGGAAGGTGCGCTGAATCCAGGAGATCATGGGGAGGAATCCGCGACGGTAGGTCTGCACTTGCGCGTGGCAAGGGCGAAGTGGGTCGGGGTGGGCCGGGACCGGCTTAGGTCGTGGTCACCGCGCTGAAGGGCGGGCGGGACTCGTCAAAGGGATGCTCGATGAGCAGTTCCTCGAGGGTTTTCTTGAAAAAGGCATGTTCGCCGAGCTTTTGGAGCTCGGCATTGTAATTGTGCAGGATGGGATCGATCCGCTCGAGGGTTTCGCCGATCGGATCCTCGCCGAGATTTTCCTCCAGGCCCTTGAACTCGAAGAGCGTGATGCGATTGAGGGGACGGGCGGGTTGATAAAGGCAGTCGGCGGCGGAGTCACTGTCGCCCGGGGAGGGGACGGGCGTGATGAGCTTCATGTCGACCAGGTGGTTGAGGCATTCGTTGAGGATCTGCGTGGGCACCTTGATCATGGGGCTGAGCTGCAGCGCGGAGACAGGAGGCAGGCAGGCCTGGAAACGACGGCAGATCGTGAGCAGGACGACGAGCAGGAGGCGTTCGCGAATGCCCTTGGTGAGGCGATGCCAGGCCGCCTGGCTGTTGCGAAAATGAACATTCTGGACGGCGTAGCTGATGATGCCGCCGATCAGCACATAGAGCCAGAAGACATACAGGCCGAGCATGAGCACCGGCAGGATGCCCAGCGAGCCATACAGGCTGCGCTCCAGGTAGACGCGACGGACATAGAGGAGGGAGACGAAGCTGTTCAACATCAGCAGGCTCGCCACGACGACCGCGCCGGCAAAAGCGGCGCGCCAGTAGACCCGGGTGTTCGGGATCACCCGGTAAAAAACCATGAGCAGGCCGATCAGCAGCGTGAGGGAGGCGACCGGCAGCAACCAGCTGAGCATGTGCAGTAGCTGGGACCCATAGGGCAGCCGGACGGAAAGCTTTGCCATGAAGACATTCACGAAGGCGCCCGCGCCGAGCAGGGTGATGGCCGCGACAAACAGCACGGCGCCGAGCGAAAGGATGGTCCAATAGAACACCACCCGCATGAGGACGGACCGGCCCACCCGCACGCCCCAGATCTCGTTGAACGCATCCTCCACCGTCTTGAACAGGAGCAGCACGATGATGATCAGCGTGAAGATGCCGAAGGCGCTGGCCGACCCGGAACGGGCGCCGGCGATAAAGCCGTTAATGAGGTCAACCAGCTCGGGGTTGGGTGCGACCGAGACGGAGGGCCCGGCGGCCGTGCTCGCTTGCGCCGCCGCATCGTTCTGGGCCTCGAGGGTGTTGATCTGCGGGGCGAGAAAATGGAGCAGCTCGCTCAGCTTGTTGGCCACGAGGTTGGGATTGCCGTTGTTGCCGAGCGCGAGGCCGCCGACGAGCACCGCGATGGCGACGAGCGGGCCGAGACCGAGCAGCGAACTGAAGGTAAGTGAAGCGGCCCGGCTGGCAGCCTTGGTCTCGTTGAACACCGTCCCCGTGATCGAGACGACCCGCAGGAAGGCATACAGCCAGCCGCGCGGCGATTTGTCCTTCAGGTGGGCGGGCTGCCAGATCTCCCTCTGGTAGAATCGCAGGAACCTCTTCCAAGCTTCGGCCGGCCACGACGTCATGGAAAAACGGGGGACGCGGCAGACCAGTACAATGTCAGCTCGTCAATGCGAACCAGGCAAAGCCACCCATGCCGGCGAGGGCGAGACTGGCCGCCACCGCCGTGGGCATATAGGTCACCGCAATGGTGCAGAGATAGAGCCCGACCGACCCAGCCGCGACCGCCAGCAGGGGCAGATGCAGGCCCTGGGTCCAGTAGATGAGTCCGATGAATCCCAGTCCGAGCGCGGCCCGGAATCGCACAAAGGGATAGAAGCTGATGACGCCGAGAATGAGCAGGAGTGCGAGGACGACATCGAGCGCGCCGAGGACCACCAGCGGGTGATCAAGGAGCTGCTCGGGTTGCAGTTTCATCAGCATATCGGCGACGGGCAGGACTTCCCCCGCCGCCGCCAGGACGAGGGCGAGGATGGCCGCCCACATGCCGATTTTGGCGCAGCGAGCCATGGCAATGGCTGGATCGGACTTGCCCTTGGTGTCGTCGGTCCGTCCCTCGGCCGCGGCGAGCATGTCGTTGACGGAGATGGGCGCATCGCTGTCCGACTCCTTGTTCAGGGTGGCGACCTTGGAGTCGCGCTTGATGCCCAGTTTCTTTTTTGCCGGAAAAACGGCCGCATTCACCTCGGCATTGGCCCCGACGGCCACCCACTGCTCGGTGGTCGCATCGTAGTACAGTGTCGCGGCGGTCACTTGTCCGGCCTCGACGAGCGACATGACCTGATCGAGGTTGAACGGGCCTCGGGCCTCGGTCTCCGTCTCACTGCGGATGTAAAATTCCTGTGGGACCATAAGGCGCGAATCTGCGAGCGGGGCGGGGGAGCGGCAAGCGTTTTGTCGCCCGGCGCCCGTTCACATGCGCGTCAGGGTCTGCAGGCCCAGCAGCTGGAGCCCCGTCTCCAGCACCAGGAGCGTGCGGGCGCAAAGCAGCAGGCGGCGGGCACGCACGGCCGGCTCCTCGACGATCACCTTGTCCGCACTGTAGAATGTGCTGAACTCCCCCGCCAGCTCATAGAGATAAAGGCAGAGGAAGTGCGGGCGGAGCTGGGAAACGGCCAGGTCCACGGCGTCGGAAAACTTCACCAGCTTGCGCGCCAGTGCGAGCTCGGCCGGGGTGGACAAGGCATCGGCCACGGCTTCGGTCTCGGGCGCGCCGGGAACAAGGCCCTGCTTGCGAAAGATCGAGTGGATGCGCGCCACGGCGTAAAGCAGGTACGCGGCGGTGTTGCCTTCCAGCGAGATCATCTTGTCCCAGGCGAAGAGGTAGTCGCTGGAGCGGTTTTGCGAAAGGTCGGCATATTGTACGGAGCCGATGCCCACGATCGCGGCGATGGCGCGGCGCTCGGCCTCGGGAAGCTCCGGGTTTTTTTCACCGACCAGCGTGTAGGCGCGGTCGGTGGCCTCGGTGAGCAGGTCCTTCAGCCGGATGTTTTCGCCGTCGCGCGTCTTGAGCGGCTTGCCGTTCTCGCCGAGCACGGTGCCGAAATCCACGTGATGCAGCGCTGGCAGCTTCCGCGTCGTGCGCTGGAACCATTCGCCGGCCGTGAGGAACAACTGCTCGAAGTGGTCGCGCTGCCGCGAATCCACGACATAGATCACGCCCTCCGCCTTGAAATGATCCGTGCGGTAAAGGATCGTCGCCAGGTCGCTGGAGGCATAGTTGGCGGCGCCGTCCGACTTCCGGATGATGAAGGGTTGTTCCTTGAAGCGCGGATGGCCGGGATGGAAGACGACGAGCGCCCCCTGGCTTTCCACCGCGAGCCCGCAGCGGGTGAGTTCCGCGTAGATCTGCGCGACCTTGTCGTTGTAGAAACTCTCCCCGAGCGTGCAGTCGAAGCGGATGCCGAGCCGGTCGTAGATCTGCTGGAACGCGGCGAGGCTGACGTCGTTGATCTTTTTCCAGATGCCGAGGTTTTCGGCATCGCCGGCCTGGAGTTTCACGAGCTCGGCGCGGGCCTCGTCCATCACGACGACATCCGACTCGGCGGCGGTGTTGCCGGCCTTGTAGAGCCGCTCGAATTCCTCCAGCGGATCGCGGGCCAACTCGATGGTGTCGAGCTGGCGCTTGTACGCCCAGATGAGTTTCCCAAATTGCGTGCCCCAGTCGCCGATGTGGTTGTCGCGGACGACTTTTCTGCCCGAGAAGGCGAGCAGGCGGCAGATGGCCTCGCCAATGACGGCGGAGCGCAGATGGCCGACGTGCATCTGCTTCGCCGTGTTGGGGGCGCTGTAGTCGACGACCCAAGTCTGGCCGCGAAACCGGGAAGTTGCGGCCGCTGCGGCGGCGAGCGCCTCACGTGATGCATGGGCCTTCAGCCACATGAGCAGCGTGGCGGGCTTGACGGTGAAATTGATGAAGCCCGGCCCGGCGATGACGACCTCATAGGCCGCGCTGATCTCGCCGGGCAGCGCCGCGGTGAGCTGGGCGGCGACGGCGCGGGGATTCAATTTGCGCGCCTTGGCGTAGCCCAGCACGCCGTTCGCCTGGAAATCCCCGTGCCTGGAATCGGCGGTCCGTACCTCCGGGGCGAATCCTTCCGCCTCCAGGCCCGCGGCCACCGCGGCGGCTTTCAGGGCCGCTTCGAGGTCGGCGGTGAGGTTGAACGAAACGTGCATCGGGTCACTCCACAGCCTCGCCCGCCCGCCGCGCAAGCGTGGAGTTGCCCGTGGTATGCTGGCTTTGGAAAACTATAGCGGCGATCTACTTGTCCGCCATTGCTTCAGCGACGGCGGATGACCGCCGGTTTGAGAAGATCGGCGCTCATAGATAGAGTGCCTCTACAACACGCAGCTACTCAACTTTCATTCCAAGTCGGCCACCGAAATACGAGCAGGACATTTTGGGATGATGTTGGTAGTGGGCAATTTTGGCTCGACTTTTGCCCATAAGCGGGTTGGCTCGTAAACTTTTCCCGGCATTGGCCACGATAGTTTTTTACGCCTCACACCATGACGAAACGAACCCTGCCTTCCCGGCGATTCATCAAACCAACATTCGAGTTTCTCATCGAAAAGAAGCGCGACGGCGGTGAGTTCACCCAGGAGGAGATCCGCTACATCATCGACAGTACGTTGGATGGCGAAATGCCTCAGCATCAGCTTGCTGCGCTGGCCATGGCGATTTACTTCTCGGGCATGTCCGCCCAGGAAACGGCGGATTTGACGGAGGAAATGATGCTTTCCGGCGAGGTGATCGACCTTTCCCACATTGCCAAGCCGAAGATCGACAAATATTCGACTGGCGGGGTGGGCGACAAGACCTCTCTGGTGCTGGTCCCGCTCGCGATGGCTGCGGGCGTGGTTGTTCCTATGATGTGCGGCGTCGAGCACGACTACATTATCAATACGCTCGAAAAACTCGCGTCCGTTCCCGGCTTCAAGAGCCAGCAGACCAACGAGCAGTTCGCCGGCCAGCTGGCCCGCATCGGCGGCGCCATCATCGCCCAGACCGAGGATCTCGCCCCGGCCGATGCCAAGATTTACGAGCTCCGCAAGGAGACCGGTACCATCCCGAGCCTCCCGCTCATCACCGGTTCCGTTCTCTCCAAGAAGCTGGCCGAGGGCTCTGAAGGCCTCGTCATCGATGTGAAGTGGGGCAACGGCTCCTTCATCAAGGATCTTGAGCAGGCCAAGCAGCTCGCTCGCTCCATGACCCGGGTCGGCCGCTCCATGAAACGTCGGTGTGTCGCACTCGTGACGGATATGAATCAGCCGCTGGGCGACACGGTCGGCACCTCCCTGGAGGTCAAGGAAGCCATCAAGCTTCTGAAGGGCGAGGGTCCGGACGACATGAAGGAACTCGTCCTCAAGCTCGGCATGGAGATTGTGCGCCTCGCGGGTGTCGCGGGCTCCACACTCTCGGCCAAGCAGACCGTCCAGCGCCACCTCACCGACGGCTCCGCGTTGGAAAAGTTCAAGGATCTCGTCAAGGCGCAGGGCGGAGACACCTCCTACATCGACCACCCGGAAAAATTCCCGCAGGCCCGGCACATCCGGAAACTGCCGGCCCCGAAGCGCGGCTACGTGCACACCATCAACGCGGCGATGATCGCCCGTGGCGTGCACCTGCTCGGCGCCGGCAAGGAACACGCCGGCGACAAGCTCGATTACTCCGTTGGCGTCTCCGAGATCAAGAAGGTCGGCACGCAGGTGAAGCAGGGCGAGCCGCTCATGATGATCCACTACAATGACGAGGCGAAGCTTGAGCAGGCGTTGGAATACTTCAAGAACGCCTACCGCCTCGCGCCGAAGCGCCCGACGCCCCCGCCGCTCATCGTCGAGCGCGTGGCGTAAGCGCCGTGTTTTTTATCCCAAGCCGGCGGGAAAAATCTCCCGCCGGCTTTTTATTGCCCGGATGATTGGTTGGGGGATGTCGGCTTGCCGCCACCTTTAACGCATTTCGTAAATGGCTGGGAGGCAGTATTGCCTTCGGGCGCTTTCAGGATCGCGCAGTTCCCATGGATCATCCGGTCGCCCGGCCGTGTTTTTCGGGGAACTCCCGGGCCTAGGAAGATACGGTGCTCTGCATGAGCACCAATCTAAGTTACATCCTCTCGCTGGTTTGGTTTGTCCTGTGGATCGTGGCGATTGTCGATTGTGTGAAGAGCAACAATCCCAACAAGGTCGTCTGGATCATCGTCATCATTCTGCTGCCGTTTTTGGGATCGATCCTCTACTTCCTCGTCGGGCGCAAGAACGCGGTCGTTTGATCGGGTCTCGACCCGGCCCGGTCCCGGGCCTTTGCTCGGGCCATGGTTTTGCCTCGCCTGTGCCTGGCGCTGGGCCTCGCGTCCGCGTTTTTTCCTGCCGCGGCTTCCGCCGCGAGCGTGAGCGGCGTGGTCTTCGATGATCGCAATGCCAATGGCCGCCACGACCCCGGCGAACCCGGGCTGGCGCAGGTCGCCGTTTCCAATGGCACGGACGTGGTTCTCACCGATGCCGGTGGCCGCTATGAGCTGACGGCCGGGGGCGATGCCACGATTTTTGTCATCAAGCCCCGCGGCTGGCGGCCGCCCATCGATGCACAGAACCTGCCGCAGTATTATCACCGGCTTGGGCCCGGCGCCGCGCCGCTGGGCTCAGTCGATTTCCCGCTGCTGAAAAATGAGGAGTCGGACGCTTTCCGGGTGCTGGTCTTCACCGACCCGCAGCCCTATTCGCCCAAGGACGTCGGATATCTCGCGCACACCATCGTCGATGGCCTTGCCGGCACGCGCGACGCGGCCTTTGGCATCACGCTGGGCGACGTGGCGAACGACCGGTTTGATCTCTATCCTGCGGTCAACGACACGATGGCCCGGATCGGGCTCCCCTGGTACAACCTGAGTGGCAACCACGATCTCAATCTCGATACGCCGGACGACCGGCATGAGTTCGCCAGTTTTGAGGCGGTTTACGGTCCTTCGACGTACGCGTTCCACCACGGTCGGGTGCTGTTCATTGCGCTCAACGACGTGCGGTTTCTCGGCGGACTGCGCTACATCGGCGGCCTGCGCGAGGACCAGTTTGCGTTCGTGGCCAATCTGCTGCGGGTGACGCCGCGCGATGAACTGGTCGTGCTGATGATGCACATCCCGTGGTTTTTCCCGAATCCGTCCAATGCCGAGACCTTCCGCGTCGCCGACCGCGCCCGGCTCTTTGCCCTGCTGCAGGACCGGCCGAACAATCTTTGGTTGTCCGGCCACACGCATTACCAGCGGCACGTTTTTCATGATGCCGCCGACGGCTGGCAGGGAGCTCAACCGCTGCACGAGTACAACGTTGCCGCCGCCAGCGGCAGCTTCTGGGGCGGCCCGCCCGATGCGGCCGGCATCCCGATCGCGACCATGTGGGACGGTACGCCGCACGGCTACGCGGTCCTCAGCTTCAACGGGGTCGCGGCGCCGGCCATCGATTATCGCCCGGCCCGCGAACCGGCCGACCATCAGATCGGCCTGTACGCCCCCGACACGGTGGCGCCGCGCCTGGGCTATGTTTCGTTTTTTGCGAACGTGTTCAACGGCCATGATGGCTGGACGGTCGAGGCGCGGGTCGACGACCGCGTTTGGAGCAAAATCACCCGCGTGCTCGAATGGGATCCAGCCTACGCCAAACTCTACCTGACGCAGGATTCCCGGGCGGTACCCTTTGCCGGCCGGCGCCTGCCCGACCCCACGGTGTGCTATCATCTCTGGCGCGGCTACCTTCCGGCCGACCTGCCGGCTGGGGTGCACACCATCGAGGTGCGCGCGTCTGATCCCGCCGGCCGGACTTTTGTCACGACGCGCGAGGTGCGCCTTGTCGAGCCGGCGCCCTGAGGAACAGCGCGCGGCCCGCTTCTGATTCAAGCCGACTGGAAGCCGGGCCTTTTTGATTCGTCCTTTGGGCGTTTGCGGCTTTGCGTGGGCAAGCATGTCCGAGGAAAACGACCCCGCCGCCGACCAGCCCGCCACCCCGATCAACCCCGGGCGTGCCGAGCTGGGCGAACCGCTGCCGCGCGAGCAGTGGTCCAAGCCCTGGGCGCAGTTGAAGTTCGTCTCGTTCCAGCCGGCCATCTTCCCGCGCATGCTCGGCGAGGTGTCGCGTGACGCCCGGCCCGGCGACCTCGTGTCGGTCTACGACAAGTTCGGCCATCGCGTCGGCACCGGTCTTTTTAACCCGCGCGCCAAGATGCCGCTGCGAGTCGTGGTCCATTCCAGCGCGCCCATCGGCGAGGAGTATTTTGAAATGGCCATCCGCCGGGCAGTCGCGCTGCGCAAGGACATGTTCCAGCTCGACGCGCAGACGGACGCCTGGCGGGTGCTCAACTCCGACGGCGACGGCATCAGCGGCCTGACGATCGACCGCTACGCGGATACGCTTTACTGCGATGTCTATTCGCTTGGCATCTTCCAGCGGCTGCCGAAGTGGCTGCCCCTGCTGCACGAGCTGCTCGGCACGAAGCATGTCCGCGTCCACGTGGACCACGACCTGGGCAGTCTCGAGGGCATCAAGCCGTCGCAGATGAAGGAGCTCACGGCCTCGGCACCGGACAAGGTGCGCATCAAGGAAGGCGGCGTGAAGTACGAGGTGGATTTCACCGAGGGCCACAAGACGGGTTTCTTCTGCGACCAGCGCGACAACCGCCGGCGCTTCGGCTCGCTCGTGAAGGGCCTGCGCGTGCTCGACCTCTGCAGCTACACGGGCGGATTTTCCATCAATGCCATCCTCGGCGGCGCGAGCGAGGTGACGGCGGTGGATCTCGACGAGGACGTCATCACCCAGGGCCGGCGCAACGCCAACTTGAACCAGATTTCACCCAACAAGCTGAAGTGGGTGCACGCCGACGCCTTCGCCTACGCGCGGCAGATGCAAAAAAACGGGGAGCAGTTCGACGCCGTCATGTGTGACCCGCCGAAGTTCGTAATGACCCGCGAGCCCGCCGGCGCCGCCGAGGGCCTGCGGAAATACTCCGACCTGAACCAGATCGCCGCGAGCCTCGTGAAATCCGGCGGGCTGCTGGTCACGTGCTCATGCTCGGGGCTCGTGTCGCTCGAGACGTTTGAAGAATGCGTCATCAAGGGCGCCCACCGCCTCGACCGCCGGCTGCAATTTTTCGACCGCACCGGGCCCGGCGTGGACCACCCCGTCTATTCGAATTGCCTCGAAAGCCGCTACCTCAAGGTGCTCTGGGCCCGAGTGGTGTGAGACGAAGTTGGGCCGCGGATCAGTCCTGCGGCCAGCCATGGACCAGCGCATGCTTTCCAGTTTTCGCTCGTGGTCCCGCACCAGGCCCGGGCAGGGATTCAATCCGTGGAAAAATGCAACGCGTTGAGTGCAACCTGCCGAGCGCCGATCGCATATTAAGGGTGGAAATCGCCGTGAATTCCAAAAATATGGGCGGTGCATGAATCCGCTGACCAACCTGTTCGAGCAGAACAAAGCCTGGGCCGCCGCCATCCGCCGCCGCGATCCGGAGTTCTTTGAGAAGCTTTCACGGCAGCAGAATCCGGAACATCTGTGGATCGGCTGTTCGGACAGCCGCGTGCCCGCGAATGAGATCATCGGGCTCCTGCCCGGCGAGGTCTTTGTCCACCGCAATATCGCCAACGTCGTGGTCCACACTGACCTGAACTGCCTGTCGGTGATTCAGTTTGCCGTCGATGTGCTCAAGGTGAAACACATCATGGTGGTCGGCCACTACGGCTGCGGCGGCGTGCGTGCCGTGCTGCGCTGCGAACGCGTGGGGCTGGCCGACAACTGGCTGCGCCATGTGCAGGATGTCCGCGAGAAACACGACGCCTGCCTGTGCCAGCTGCCCGACGAGAACGCGCGCAGTGCGCGGCTCTGCGAGTTCAACGTCATCGAGCAGGTCGCCAACGTCTGCTCGACCACCATGGTGCGCGACGCCTGGGAGCGGGGCCAGGAGCTTACCATCCACGGCTGGATCTACGGGCTACGCGACGGGCTGTTGCGCGATTTGAATTGTTCGGCCGACAGCCCCAAGGAAGCTGAAGCCAGCTACAAGCGCGCGGTGAAGGCGCTGCAGGGGTAGGGCTGAGATTGCGCTGGGATGCTTTGGCCAGACCCGAGAACGCCACGCGTTCATCGGGACCGAAACGGATCGAACTGCAGGCTAGTTAGCTGACTTGGCGCCAAGTCAGTGGAGTGGCCTGCAGCAGGTCTGCGGGACGATTGACCCAACTCCCAATTGCAAATTCCCAATTCCCCGGCCTCGCAGAGGCCGTCGCCCGCTCAGACGCGACCGAGGTAGCTGCCGTCGGCGGTGCTGATCTTGATGATTTCGCCTTCCTTGATGAAGAGCGGGACGTTGACGACGAGGCCCGTCTCGAGCTTGGCGGGCTTCTGGACGTTGCTGGCGGTGTCGCCCTTGATGCCTTCGGAGCTCTCGATGACTTTCAGCGCCACGGTCGAGGGTAGTTCGAGGGTGAGCGGCTTGTCGTCCACGAAGAGCACGTCCACTTTGCCGCCGGCGGTCAGGTAGTTCTTGCTGTCGCCGAGGAGCTCGGCGCTGAGCTCGATCTGGTCGAAGGTGTCCGGGTCGATGAAGGCGAAGGCCTCGCGGTCGGCATAGCTGAACTCGAGGCTCTTCTTCTCGGTCGGCATCACCTCGATGGTGTCGGTGGAGGCGAAACGCTGGTCGAGCGCCTTGCCATAGCGGAGATTGCGCATCTTCACCTGGACGAAGGCGCGGAGATTGCCCGGGGTACGGTGCTGCGTCTCCATGACGAGGTGCGGCTCGCCGTTAAACTTGATCACTTGGCCTTTGCGGATGTCGTTGGCTGCGGGCATGGCGGGGTCTATTGCGGGCTGGGTTTCGAGTGGCGGAAGGTTCAGACTGAGGAACCGGGCGAAGGCGTGTCAAGCCACGGGCAGAGGGTGCGAGGGGCGGAAGATCCGTGACGCGCAGGGGACAAGGGAAGGTGCGGAGGAGCCGCGAGCGGGAAAGGCCTCACGGGCCAGCTGCAAACCGCCGCTCCACATCCGCGCTTGCGCTCCATGGGACGGGTTGGCGTGATGGCGCGCAACTCCCTATGAAACAACGGACCCTTGCGCGCGAAGTCTCGATCAGCGGCAGTGCGCTGCACACCGGCGAGGCGGTCACGCTGACGCTGAAGCCCGCGCCGGTGGACCATGGGGTGGTGTTCAAGCGCATCGATCTGAACGGTGCCCCCGAGATCAAGCCGCGCATCGACCTCGTCACCGACCTCGTCCGCGCCACCACCATTCAGAGCGGCCATGCGAAGATCCACACCGTCGAGCACGTGCTCAGCGCGCTGAGCGGCTGCGGCGTGGACAACGTGGTCGTGGAAATGAGCGCTTCCGAGCCGCCGATCATGGACGGCTCCGCCCGGCCGTATGTGAACCTCATCCTCCAGGGCGAGCCGGTGGAGCAGGACAAGGACCGCGAATATTTCACCCTCGACGAGGCGGTGTCGGTCACGAAGGGCAACTCGTCGATCATCGCGCTGCCCTCGGACGAACTCAAAATCTCCTGCACCTCGGCCGACGACCGCGGCATCCACACGCAGCACCTGTCGCTGACGATTGATCCCGAGGTCTACATGACGCAGATCGCCGCGGCGCGCACGTTCACGATCTACGAGGACATCGAGGAGCTCATCAAGCTCGGCAAGATCCGCGGCGGCTCGCTCGACTGCGCCATCGTCATCAAGGGCGACAAGATCATCTCGAAGGAGCCGCTGCGCTTCAAGGACGAGTTCGTGCGGCACAAGATCCTCGACATCATCGGCGACGTGACGCTGCTCGGCCTGCCGCTCAAGGCGCACATCGTGGCGACTCGACCGGGCCATGCGATCAACGCGGAGTTGACCAAGGCACTCTACGAAAAGCTTCAGGAAAAGAAAAAGGGTTCGAAGAAAAAAGCCGTCGCGACCACGAAGATCGTGCTCCCAGGGGAAACCTCCCTTGAGATCAAGCGTATCCTGGACACGCTGCCGCACCGCTACCCGTTCCTGATGATCGACCGCGTGATCGAGTTCATCGGCGCCGACGAGCTGGTCGCGATCAAGAACGTGACAATCAACGAGCCGTATTTCCAGGGCCACTTTCCCGGCGAGCCGCTGATGCCGGGGGTCCTCCAGATCGAGTCGATGGCGCAGGCGGCCGGCATCCTCATGCTCCGCAAGACCTCCAGCGAGGGGAAGACGGCCTTCTTCATGAGCGCCGACAAGGTGAAGTTCCGCAAGGCCGTGCGCCCCGGCGACCAGCTCGTGATCAACGCCAAGCTCACCAAGAACCGCGGCAACAAGATCGGCGTCGCCGAGTGTACCTGCACCGTCGGCGGCAATGTGGTGTCGTCCGGCGAGCTGATGTTCAGCGTCATGGACATGTCCGGGGAGATCTGACCGACGGGCCATGGCTGCGCGCATCCATCCCACCGCCATTGTCGAGCCCGGCGTCCAGCTGGGGCAGGACGTCGAGATCGGCGCCTATGCCTACGCGGGCGGCACCGCGGTGATCGGTGACGGCAGCCGGCTGCACCATCACGCCACCGTCGAGGGCAACACCGTGCTGGGGAAGGCCTGCGAGGTCTTCCCGTACGCCTGCATCGGTTCGAAGACGCAGGATCTGAAGTTCAAGGGCGGCAACCCCGGGCTGCGCGTTGGCGACCGCAATGTCTTCCGCGAATATGTGAGCATCCACTGCGCGACCAACGACGGTGAGTTCACGCGCCTCGGCGACGGCAACAACATCCTCGCCTACGGGCATGTCGCGCATGACTGCGTGCTGGGCCACGGCATTATCATGAGCAACGGCGCCGTGCTGGCGGGCCATGTGACCGTCGGGGACCACGCGGTACTCGGCGGCTATGCCGGCGTGCATCAGTTCTGCCGCATCGGCGAGCACGCGATGCTCTCGGCCTGTGCCAAGCTCGTACAGGATCTGCCGCCGTTTTTCATCGCGGACGGCGTGCCGGCGAGCGTGCGCGCGTTCAACAAGGTGGGGCTTGAGCGCCACGGCTACACGCCCGCGCAGCTCGAGCGCGTGAAGCAGATTTTCCGGATCCTCTATCGCGACGGCCTCAACCGCACGCAGGCGCTGGAAAAACTCGCCGCCCACGAGAGCGCGGCCACCTCGGAATTTGCCCGCGTGCTGGCCTTCGCCAAGGAGAGTTCCCGCGGCCTCGCCCCGGGCGGAAGCTGAGACGGCTCCAAGCTCAGGGCCCCGAGCCCGGTCGAGGGGCGGACGCCCGGTTTCACTTCTTCAGCGCTTCCTTGGCCGGCCGGAAATCAGGGTTGGCGGCCATGGCCAAGTCATATTCCATGCGAGCGCCGGCCAAGTCGCCCGATTTTTCCAGGATATTGCCCAGGCGGTAATGCACGTTGGCCTGGGTCGGCTGGCCATCGCCCGTCGGGGCGGGCAGGGAAAGGCATCGGGTCAAGGCCGCGCGGCCGCGGTCGAGCTGATCGCCGCTCAGGGCGGCGCACCGGCCGATGTGATAAAGGGCGAGGAAATCATCGGGCACCTGCCGCAGCACTTCGTCGAATTCGGCAAAGGCCGCCCCGCTGTTTTTTTCCGCCAGATAAAGGGTCGCGAAAGCCACGCGACCCTTCATCGGGTCGAGCTGTCGGATTTCGGCGGCCTGTTTGTAGGCCTTGTCGATCCCGCCACCGGCGATCCGCGGCGCGAGGAGGAAATACCCCAGCAGGCTCCAGTGGTAATCCGGATTTTTCGGATCAAGGGCTGCCGCGCGTTCGTAGGCCGCCTTGCACTTTAGGCCCCAGCCCAGCTTCGCGAAGATCATGGATTTTTGCGCCGCCAGCCCAAAGGCGTCGCCCAAGGCGTTCTGGATCCGGGCGTCTTGGGGCGAGCCCTGCGCGGCCCGTTCAAGGCAGGCCAGAGCCTTGGTTTCGTCGTCGAACCACAGGGCGAGCCGGCCACGGTAAAAATCCAGCTCGACGTCGTCTGGCCGATGGACGGAGGCCCGGTCAAAGAGCCTTTGCGCGTCGGTATAACGGCAGGCGTGGTAGAGCACCACCGCCGTTTGAAAGTCCGTCTCCGGCTGGGCCGTGGCCGCGCCCGCTATGCCCCCGAAAAACACGAGGCCGCAAAACCAGGGATGGCGATGGAACCGGTGCAACCAGGAGAAGGGACGGGCGGGCCTTTTCCTGCGCATCAGCATCAATCCGCCCCGATCCGGGCGAACGGGTGGCGTGAGCGGCTGGTGATCCGGCCGAGGAACTGCACGACTACCGGGGAGGTGAGATCGCTGATCAGCTGGCTGGCATCTGGAAAGAGATGCGAGCCGCCGGGCTCGGAGTCGGCCCAGCGCATGTTGCGGATGCTCCACCCACTGAGGAAATATTGCTTCTCGTCAACGGTCACCTTCCCGTCGGCCGCGATGCGCACGCATCGTTCGGGCACGAAGCAGTAAGATTCCGGAAGCTGGCTGCCAAAGATGTAGCCGGTCTCGCCGCCCACTTTGGCCGATGCGGTCATGGCTGGAAGCCGTTCTGCCATCGATGCGAGAGGGCAGGGATCGGATGAAACATGGAGGGATGAGGATTCGAAACCGCCCTAGCTTGTCGGGTCTTCGTCTCCGATCTGCGACGGTGCCGTTACGTTCGGGTGACAAGCTGCGGGCTGGTTGCCCACCCTTGTTTCCAGGATGCGGCCGCTGAGCAACGAGGCTGGTTTTGGCCGTCGATCTCAATCCAGTCTCGTGACCTTGGCTGCTCCATTCAATGGCATGATCCCGGTTTATGCCCGCCAGCCGGCGATCCCATCGCCTGCCCGTCGTCAGGCTTTGGTCTTCTTCTCGCCCGGAATGCAGATCCAGAGAATGACGTAGGCGATCAGGCCGGAGCCCCAGGCGACCAGCGACGCCAGAAAAAGCACCCGCCACATCCAGGCCGCGAAAGGGGTGCCTTCGCCGAGGGCGGCGCAGACGCCGCCGATGGGACTGTCCCCGGGGCGTTTCAAGTCGCGAAACTTATGCCAGGACTCGCTGCCGAAAAATTCCTTGATCGTGGTCACGGGTGAAACGCTAGCGGGCCGGGACTGAAAAACAAGTCCCGCCGAGCCTACTTGAGCTCGGGCGGCATCGGCGCATACAGGTTCTTCGCGGGGGGCAGGGGCGTCAGCGTAATGTTGCGGAAGTCAATGGCCGTGCCCTCGGCCTGGAAGGCAATGCAACCGCCCGAGGGCAGCACGCCGGTCATGCGGTTGAGCTGCACGCCGTTGACGGAAAGCGTGATCGTGTCGCCGGCGACGGTGATGTCATAGCGGTTCCATTCGCCCATCGGTTTTTCCGGCGAAGGCCCGGGATGCACGAGGCGGCCGGTGCTCACGCCGCGCGGGTTGCGGCTGACGATCTCCTCCTTGCTGCGCGCGTCGCCGAAGGAGGCGAAATCGCCGGCGTGGCTGGTCTGCAGCTGGGCCTCGAAACACTTGGGCCAGATGAGATCCGGGCCGACGACATGGAGCATGACCCCGCTGTTGCCGGCGTTCTTCGGCCAGCGCCATTCCAGGCTCAGCTGGTAATCGGCGTATGCGACCTCGGTGCGAACATAGCCGCGGCCCACCCCGAGGCAGCGCAGCAGTCCATCCTCGACCTTCCACGCGGTGGCGGGATCCGTGCCGGCCTTCTCGACGAAAATGTGCAGGCCGTCAAAATTCTTGCCGTTGAAAAGCTGAATGGGCTCGGGTGGGGCGGGTTTGGGTGCGGCCGGCTGGGCGAAGAGTGGAGTCGCGAGCAGACAGCCGAGGATAACAAGAAGGGGGCGCATGACCCTGCATATCCCGCTGCGCCGATAACCGACAATCTCATTTTAAAAAGATGCAGCAGCGGCCGACTTGTCCGCCATGGCCTGGGTCGCCTTCGACGCCGCCAAAGGCGGAAAAACTTCTGCGACGGCGGAAGACCGCCGTTTGGTTAAGACTTCCTTTTCAAGAACGGAGATATTTGTTCGGCACATTCATTTCCTTCGGGAGAGTTCGTCCCGAAGCTTGGGCGAGCAGCTTGATATTCTCATACACGTCGCGCTCGTCTCGTCCGAATTGAGGCAGCAGTCCCGCTTGCGCATAGGATGTCGGCGTGGCGTCAAAAACCGTCGTCTCCCACTCAAAGCTTTTCCCCCAGGTGATTCCCGTCAGGCGAACGTCCGCTTTCGCGCCGTGTTTCAGCAGCAGCCGCAGCACGGGCTGGCAATGATTGCCGCGTTGATTGACGGTATGGAAGAGTGGCGTGTGCCCGTTGAATCCATCCTCATCCACCGCGGCCTTCGCCTCCACATCCGACCCCGCCGCGAGCAAAGCGGCCGCGGCTCGCACCAGACCGAACTCCGCCGCCACGTGCAACAAGGCCGCCCCACGCAACGGGGTGAAGGCACAGCGAATATCCACGCGATGGTGGATCAATGAAGGATTCCTGTGCAGTTCCGCCCCCAGCATCTCCGCATCGTCCAGCAGGACCGGAAGCAAGCCCGCGTCCGGGCACCGCGCACCGGCTTCAATCAGGCAGCGGACACAGTCCGAAAACTCCGGCGACCTGAGATACATTTCAACCAACCACGTTAACGGCGTCTTGCCGCCGATGAGGCCGTTAACCTCAGCGCCCGCGGCTAGGCCGGCTTGAATCTTTTTGACCGAATGAGTCTCGAAACCGAGCAGAAGAATTTGGTCAGCCTCTTTTTTCATCGAGGACACTGAAGCTTGATCGAAACACCTCGTCGATGGTGATGATGTCCAGCGCTTGCTCCACGACAGGCTCGGAGCCCTGGGTGCCCTGAAGGATCAGGTCGTCCGAAAATCGCCTTGTTGGAGCGGAAAGAGCGGGTGGCCGAGCCGCTCCGAGCTCACTTGCTCGAGCTCCAGTGCGACGGTGTGGTTGTGGGTCACAAAGCGCATGAACTCCCGGCGCGGGATGCTCAGGCAGCGGGTGTCGTCCCCGGCCGTGACCGTGGCGGTGGGATTGCTGTTCTGCATCAGGCCGATCTCGCCGAAAAATCCCCCGGCCCGCAGCGACATCAGCCGGCGGGTTTTGCGGGTAACCTGGGCGTCGCCTTGGAAGATGATCATGAAGTCATGCACCGCATGGCCCTCGTTGAAGATCGATGCTCCGGCCAGGTGGCCGGTGATCTTGGACAGGCGCGCGAAATGCTCGATGGCCTGAAGATGCCAGTTCTGGCAAAGCGAGATCCGCCGGAGAAAGGGCAGCTTCAGCAGCACGTCCGTCAGCATGGTCGGCGAGATCCGCGGGCGGATGATTTTCTCCGCGGTAGCGCGCTCCACCGTGAGCAGCGTGAGCGGGGTTAATGATCGCAGGCGGTAGTCCGGATGCTCGAGGTCCGCGAGATCATGGAGGCCAATGACATCGCCTTCGCTGAGGACCTGGACCTCGACGGTCCGGCCCGTGGACAATTCGCGCCGCACACTGACCTTGCCGCTCACGATCAGCGAGACGTGAGTTGAAACGGAGGAATACTCCGCAAGCCACTTCCATGGGCCCCGGCGGGTGACTACCATCGCCCGGGACAATTCCTGGCGGTCGGGAGGGGGCAGCACCGCAAACAAGGGCGACGCTGCGACCGCCTTGGCCCGGCTGGACTGATCGAGGACAAGTTTGCCTCCGCCGAACCAGCGGGCACGCCACTGGCCCAGGGTATTGCGCCGCGCCTGGGCCCGTTCGCGGACGAAATGATACAGCTCCCAAGCGGCATAGCCGCTCGCGAGCGCCAGCAGCGAGAGGCCGACCCCCAGCGCAACCTGCACACTGATGACGTGCCAGACGGCGAGACTCCAGGGCGGCATGTCGGTAAACCGCGCGCACCAGTTCATGATGGCCAGGGTCCAGATCACGCCATAGCTGACCCTCACCCAGGTGGTCTGCTGGAGCAGGGCGCGGCCCAGCAGGCGCCCGCGGGCTTTGGGCCGCCGGTTGAAGGGGAAGACAAACGACTGCTCGGCGTCACTGGGCCCGCGTTTGCGGCCGACATGCATGAGCGTGGAAAAGCGCCCGCGACAGAAGGGCCGCACCGTGAACAGCAGTCCGAGGATCGGAAGGAACGCCCAGGCGGGATGGCACCAGGCCAGGATCCCGGCGACCATGGCAAGGACGGCCGGCCGGGCCAGGCCGGCGGCAAACTGGGAGTTCTTCGACAGCATGATCGTATCGCTCCGGTCCGCGTTGAAGCAGGGCGGCAGCGCCGCCCACCGCCAGCGAGGACGATAGACTTCCCCGCCGGCACCGCGAACGATGCAGGCCGCGAGAAAGGCCCCCGCGCTGAGCGCCGCGCTCAACAACACCAGTCCGGCCACGAAGTCGACGACCGTCGCGGGCAGCTGCGGGCGGAAGACCAACGTCAGGGCCAGCCCCACGCCGAAGGCAATCATGAGCGGGCGGGCCAGCACCTGCGGCCTGACCGTCCAATGCCAGTCGTGCGCCGGAATCGGTTCCGGTTCCGATCCCGGTTCCAACAGGATGTGGGCGCGCAGCGCCTTCAGGATGAGTTCGAAGAATTCACCGAGGGGCAGGCATTGCCGCTCCTGGATGGCCTCACTCAGCACGGTGGGGACCGTCCGTGGTTTTTCAAACTGCTTCAGGATCCTCCATTGCTCGGGAGTCACCCGCAGATAGGTCTTGGCCGGGATGTTTTTGATCACCAGCAGGCCGTTGATCAGCTTGCTCAGCTGAAATTGAGGCGGCAGGCACAGCGTTTGCGCGGAAAGGATCAGGTTGAGGTCCATGGTAAAGTGGGTCAGCGGGAAGGCGTGGCGCCGGCCATCACTGATTCGACCGCGGCCACGAGGTCGTCGTTGTTGAAAGGCTTGGCCAGAAACCGGTGCTCACGCATGTCGGTGGGCCACCAGGACAGATCGGTGAGATGTCCGCTGATGAAGATGACCTTGAGCTCCGGGTTTCGCGCGAGCATCCGGCGGGTCAGTTCCAACCCGTCGATTTTCGGCATCAGGACGTCGCAGATGATGGCGGCGGGGGAAGACTTCGCGGCCTTGAGCGTCGCGAGGGCGCTTTCACCGCTTTCGGCCAGGACTGCGATCCATCCCTGGGCCTCAATGATAGCCTCGATCAGCCGCAGGATCGCGGGCTCATCGTCGACCACCAGGACCCATGGCGGGGAGGTTGGCGGAAAGTCGGATGCGGAAACGGAAAATAATTGCTCCATGGGAAGAGGGTCTCTGGTGATGCAAATGCGGGCGGGAATGAAAACACCGACCACTTCCATGGGACTTTGCCCTATCTCGCGGCGGGTATTAAGTCTTAGGGTTCTATCCCCATGCCCGGCGAAGCCCTTGCGTGGATTATATCCGTGCGGTTGGGCAGAATTGGACGACTAACGTGCAAAAACAGCATGTATCGAGATCGATAAGGAAGGGAGTGGCCTTCGGTCGTGACGATTGATCGTCACGGCATTCCATGGCCTCGAAGACGGGTCGCGGAAAAGCCAGCTTCAGTCCCACGGCTGGCGATATTCCCGCCGAAGCCTTGCGCTGTGCTTGAGTCCGGCGCTCGGAGTGGGCGGGACGGTGCGCCGCTGGCTCGGCGGCTGGTGGGCGCGCGCAACGCCAGGCGCGGGCCTTACTTCTTTTTGTAGACCGTAGCCGGATCGAAGAGACGCTGCGCGTCGAACTCGAGCTTGGGCGCGGTGTCGCCGGCTTTGGCGCCAGCGGAGACCTTGCGGTAGAAACAAGACTTGTAGCCGTTGTGGCACGCGGCGCCGGGCGTGCCGGTCTGGTCGACCTTGATCAGGATCACGTCCTGGTCGCAGTCGGTGAGGACGTCCTTCACGACCTGCACGTTGCCGGACTCTTCACCCTTGACCCAGAATTTGTTGCGCGAGCGGCTCCAGTAGGTGGCCTTTTTGGTCTCGAGCGTGCGGGCGAGCGACTCGGCGTTCATGAACGCGAACATCAGTACCTCGCCGGTCGCGGCGTCCTGCGCGATGCAGGGGATGAGGCCGTCGGCGCCGAACTTCGGCTGCAGCGCGGTGCCGAGCTCGATCTCGGCGGTGGTGGTGCGGGCGGGAAAGACGAAGGAGGACATGGGAGGAAAGGAAGAAGTATGAATTAGGAAGGAAGAAGGCTAAGGAATCTGAAAGTCTGCCGGAAAGCTGGTTTTTCGCCACTGATGGCACAGATGAACACAGAGGGAATGAACACAGAAAAACAGATGCGGTGGGGTATTTATCCGTATCCATCCGTATAATCCGCGGCGAAAATCCGTTGGTTTAGAGGGCGGTGAGTTTCCGCAGGTAATCGTAGGTGTAGAGTCCGGTGCGGTGGCCGTCGCTGAAGTCAAAACGCACGGCGTAGTTGCCGACCTGCTCCCAGCCGGTGACCTGCACGCTGTCGAAATTTCGCGGCCCGTGCCCGCCGTGCTGGTGGCCGAAGATGTCGCGCTCGCCCTGGGTCTCGGCGCTCGGCGAGGCCGCCCGGAGCCGCGCGAAGGGGAAATAGCTCTCCTCGCCGTCGCTCCACGCGATGGCGACCTCCTGGCCGATGATCTGGATGTTGGCGGGAGACTGCATGGCTGGCGGGTGAGCTAGGATTTATCCGCGGCAGAAGAACAGCAAATTTGTCCGCGGGCGCGTTGCCATGTGCCTCCGCGTGGGCAGGGTGGGAGGTATGTCATCGTCCCCGGAACACCGCCTGCCGCATATCGTCGTGGTCGGCGCGGGCTTCGCCGGCCTGAGCTTTGTGAAGGGCATCCCGGCGGAAGCCGCGCGCATCACGATCATCGACCGGCAGAATCACCATCTTTTCCAGCCACTGCTCTATCAGGTGGCCACGGCGGGCCTTTCGGCGGTGGACATCGCGCAGCCGGTGCGGGCGATCTTTGGGGCGCGGCCGAACTTTTCCGTGCTCATGAGCGAAGTCACGGGCTTCGACCTGGCGGACCGGCGGGTGCGGCACGCGCACGGCGAACTGGCTTACGACTACCTCGTCGTGGCGGCGGGCGGGGTGACGAGTTATTTTGGCCATCCGGAGTGGGAGCAGTTCGCGCCGGGCTTGAAGTCACTCGATGACGCGCTGCGCATCCGCCGCCAGATCCTCTCTTCCTTCGAGCGGGCCGAGACGGAGCCCGACGCGGCGAAGTGCGAGGCAGCGATGACCATTGTCATCATCGGCGGCGGCCCAACCGGGGTGGAACTGGCGGGTTCGTTCGCCGAGCTCACCCGCCGGGTGCTGAACCGGGACTTCGACCACATCGATCCGTCGAAGGCGCGGGTCCTCTTGATCGAGGGCAGCCCACGCGTGCTCGCGGCCTTTCCGGCCGAATTGTCGGCGAGTGCGCAGCGCCAGCTGGAAAAATTGGGCGTGGAGGTCCGCACGGGCGTGCACGTCGAGGCTGTCCGCCAGGGTGAACTCGTGGCGGGTGGACAGACGATCCGGGCCGACAATATTTTCTGGGGCGCGGGAGTCTCCGCCGCGCCGGTGGCGCGGCAGCTCGGCGTCGAGACCGACCGGGCGGGTCGCGTGAAAGTGCTGCCCGACCTGAGCATTCCGGGCCACCCCGAGGTGTTTGCGCTCGGGGACATGGCGTCGCTGGTGGACGCCAAGGGCGTCACCGTGCCCGGCGTCGCGCAGGGCGCGATGCAGATGGGCGCCCATGCCGCGAAGCTCATCCGGCGTGAGTTGCGGGGCGAAAAACTCGCGCCCAGCGGCCGTGAGGCCTTTGCGTACCATGACAAGGGCTCGATGGCGACAATCGGCCGCTCGGCGGCGGTCGCCGATATCAAGGGCCTGAAGCTGTCCGGCTATCCGGCTTGGATCGCTTGGCTCACCGTGCACCTGCTGTTTCTGGTCGGCTTCCGCAGCAAGATCTCGGTGCTGATGCAGTGGATTTATTCCTACCTCACCTACAAGCGAGGCGCCCGCATCATCACGGGCGTCTCCGGCGAAAAATCGGCCGGTTCGGCGTAAGCCACAATGACCCGGAGGCACAAAGGTCGATCACGGATTTGCCTGGGGTTGCCTTCGTGTCTCCGTGCCTCCGTGGCCAATCAGGTCGCAAGATCCACCGGCTGGCCGCCGGGGCCGAGACGATAGGGCGGCATCGAGCCATCGCGCGAGGCCACGAACTCACCCAGGCGGCAGGCGTGGGCGAGCGCGGCGCGCGGATCCTGCCGGCGGACCAGCAGCGCAGCCAGCAGGCCGGCGAGAAACGCGTCGCCCGCGCCGATCGTGTCGCGGACTTTCACCGGCCGGGCATCGGCCCAGAACCACGCGCCGTCCCAGAGCAGCCCCGCGCCGCGGTCGCCGGCGGTCACGCAAATCCGGGTAATCCCGTGTTCGTGGCCGACGTGCCGGGCGGCCCGGGCCAGACTTTCGGGCGTGCGGCTGCGGCGTCCAGCCAGCCGGGCCAGTTCGTGCTCGTTGAGCTTCAGGAACTGCGCCTGGGCGAGCACGAGATCGATCACCGCTCGCGCGTCGACGGGCGGGCGGAGGTTGAGATCAACGACGCGCAGCGAGCCGGGCCAGGCCTTGAGCAGGGCGGCGAGCGCGCGGCGGTTGGATGTTTCGCGCAGGGCGAGTGTGCCAAAGAGCAGCGCGGCCGGTGCCGCCACGCGCAACAACGCCGGCGGAACCGGAATGTGGTCCCACGCCACGGCGCGAGTGATGCGGAAGGTCGGCACGCCGGCGGCATCGAGCGCCGCCTGCACCGTGCCGGTCGGTTGGCGCGCCAGCCGGGCAATGCAGCGGGTGTCGAGTCCCGCCCCGGCGAGGCGGCGCAGGATCTCGTCGCCGAGGAAGTCACACCCGACGGCACTGATGGGCAGGGCGCGTGCACCGTGCTGCCGGAGATGGTAGGCGACATTGACCGGGGCGCCGCCGAGAAAGAGGCCGCGCGGGACACAGTCCCACAGCAACTCCCCGAAGCAGGCAATCACGGGGGCGGGGCGGGCGGGCGGTTTCATCGCGGAGCCAGTTGAAGGTGAAGGCAGGGGTCCGGGCCAGCAGATTTGTGGGTGGAAAAACGGAGGGTGAACCGCGAGGCTGATTGGGGGTCAACCTTCCCGCATGAAGCTCAAAATCAAATCGGACGATTTTCGCGTGCGCCCGGGCCGGAAGGTCGACCTGAAAAAATGGCCGACGAAGGTGAAGCCCTTTTATCACGCGGACCATGACTACGCCAAGGCGCATGGCCGGCAGACCGCGGGTCTGAACGAGCTGCAAACCCTGCTTTATGCGGACAACCGCTATTCGCTCCTCCTGATTTTTCAGGCGATGGATGCCGCCGGCAAGGATGGGGCGATCAAGCATGTGATGTCCGGCGTCAACCCACAGGGATGCCAGGTGTTCAGCTTCAAGCATCCCAGCCCCGAGGAAATCGAGCACGACTTCCTCTGGCGGACGACGCGCTGCCTGCCGGAGCGTGGCCGAATCGGCATCTTCAACCGCTCCTATTACGAGGAGGTGCTGATTGCCCGCGTGCATCCGGAGATTCTCCAGGCCGAGGGATTGCCGGATGAATCATTGGACGAAAAAAAAGTCTGGTCCGGGCGCTATGAATCCATTGTGGGACTCGAAAAACACCTTCACCGCAACGGCACCCGCGTCATCAAGTTTTTCCTCCACCTGTCGAAGGAAGAGCAGCGGAAGCGGTTTCTGGCGCGCCTCGACGACCCGGACAAGAACTGGAAGTTCAGCCAGGCCGATGTCACGGAGCGGAAGCGCTGGAAGGACTACATGAAGGCATATGAAGCCTGCCTGGGCGCGACGAGCACCAAGGCCGCCCCGTGGTATGTGGTGCCGGCCGACGACAAGGCGAACGCGCGCCTGATCATTTCGCAGGTCATCCTGGATACGCTGGGCGACCTGCCGATGAGTTTCCCGCGAATGGGGAAGGTGCAGCGCGTCGAGCTGCGGAAAATCCGAAAACAGCTGGAGAGATAAAAAAACTTTCCGGGGGTAGGGCGAGGCCTCCCTGCCGAGCCGCGGCTCACCCAGAGGGTTCGCCCTACCAAAAATCCGCAGGCAAGGAACGTTGAGGTTACTGCCCGGTTGCGAGCTTGGCCTGGATTGAAGGACTGTTCGGAAATACCGCCGCGCCGCGCAGCCACACCTGCCGGGCATTGTCGGGTTGCCCGGCCTTCTGGTACTGCTCGCCGAGCAGCACGTAGGTGGCGGCGAACTCCGGCCGCGACGGCATGGTTTCCTGCCGTTGGATCAGGTCGCTGAATCGCTGCACGACTTCCGGGCCCATGTTCATGCTGTCCGGCCAGCGGGCCAGGGCGGCCGCCTTGTAGAAACCCGCCTCCCAGTTCGCGGGATCCAGCTTCAAGGCCGCGTCGAATCTTTGGTCGGCCTTCATGCCCAGGATCGCCTGGTCCCGGGAATCTTCCGTCGAGGCGATCTTGAACAGGTAGGCTTCCCCCAGCGCCAGCGGGTATTCCGGCACTGCCGGATCGTTGGTCGCGTGCAATTCGAGCGCGGCAATCACCCTATCCAACTGTCCCGTCTGGGCCAGTTGCGTCCACATCGCCCGCTTTTGCACCAGGCCGGTTTGCGCGGAGAGGAGCAGCTCCATGGTCTGCCGGAGTGGATCGGGCTCCTCTGGCTTTGCTTCGGCGACAGGTGTGGGAGGGGCGGGGTTTTCAACCACAGCCGGGCGGAGATTGGATCCGCGGGAATTCAGGTCCTGCGCTCCCGGCTCAGTGACCGGGGTAGTGGACCGAACTGTCACCGACTCCGGGGCAGGCGTACCCGCTGGCGGCGCGGGTGGCGGTGAGGAGGCACCCTGCTGCATTGCCCAAAATACGATTCCTCCCACTGCGCCGAGGCCAATGAGGCTGATGATCACTCGTTTCATTGGGAACGAATCTTGAGGGTGATTCGCCTTCCGGCCAAGCGGAGTTTTTGTCGGGCAGTGCCTCAGCTTGAAAAATTGTAGCGGCGGACAAGTAGAGCGCCGCTACATCCGCGAACCTCACGCCGGTGAAACGATCCGCTGGCCGGCACAGAGGACGAGGTCCACCGGGTTGCCGCCGAGTTCGTACGCGAGCTGGCGCTCGTCCTTGTGGTGCAACAAAATCAAATCGGCCCGCTGGCCGGGCTCGATCGTCCCGCGGTCGCCGAGCCCGAGGAGCGCGGCGCCGTTGACCGTGGCCGCCACGATCGCCTCGGCCGGGGTGAGCCCGGCAAAACGCACCGCCAGCGCGATGGCCAGCGGCATCGAATGCGTCGGTGACGTGCCGGGATTGCAGTCGGTCGCGAGCGCAACGGCGCCACCGGACTCGGCAAAAAATCCCGCGCGGGCCCAGCGCTGGTTGAGGTGCAGCCCGGTGCACGGGAGAATCACGCCGAAGGTCCGGGAGGCGGCGAGCAGCAGCAGATCCTCCTTCGTCGACGCCTCGAGGTGATCGACGCTGCGCGCGCCGAGCCGGATCGCCTCCGTCACCATGCCGAGCGACTGGAACTGGTCGGCGTGCACGCGGAGGGAGTGATGCTTCCGCGCCTTTTCGAACAGGCGCACGCAGGCCTCCACGGACCACGCGTCACGGTCGCAGTTGGCGTCGATCGTGATGCCGGGAAATTCGCGTGCGATTTCCGGGAGCATGTCCTTCACCACCATCTTTGCGTAGTCGTCGAGCCCGCCCTCGAACGCGTGGCCCAGCAGCGCGGTGGGCACGATGGTGCCCGGCCATTCGTGCGCGGCGCGCTGGATGGCGCGCAACATTTTCAACTCCGCTTCGGTCGTCAGCCCGTAGCCGCTCTTGATTTCGACGGTGGTCGTGCCCCCGTGCAGCATGGCCTCGAGCCGCGGTTTCAAGTTCGCAGCCAGTTGCTTCGGCGTGGCCTCGCGCACGGCGCGCACCGTCGCCATGAGGCCGCCGCCGGCCTGGAGAATTTCCTTCTGAGGCACACCGCTTATGCGCTGCTCCCATTCGTCCACGCGTTGTCCGGCCCAGCAGGCGTGCGTGTGGCCGTCGACAAACCCCGGCATCAGCACGCGCCCGCCCGCGTCGATCACTTCGGCTCCGGCGGGAACCTCGACCTTCGGGCCGACGCCAGAAATCTTGTCGCCCTCCACCAGCACATCGCCGCGTTCGATGATACCGAGCTCACGCAGCGCTTTGCCCCGCCGCGGCCGCTCGCCGCCGGGGACGGAAAGGGTGAGGACGCGCGCGTTGCGAATGATGAGACTCATGGGGCGGCCTCTGAAACGTCGAATCGCCCGCTCCGGGCAAGGCTAAAGGTCGGGGGACGCGTCAGAAAATATTTCACGCTCCGGCGCGATGACGTGCCATCCCGATGCGTCGATTTTTTGAAGGTCCCGATGCCGTGGCATGGCGCGAAAATTCAAACTGTTTCCGGACCCTTGGCGCCGATTCGGGGGCCCTCTGGTTTTTGGTGAATAACTTTTCGGTTTTTTTACGGGTCTGGGCTTGACGTTAGTGGGGTAAAATGGGTTGAAATGGGGCGCTTTGGGGTAACTGCGGTTCCCACTCATGGCTTCACTCGGCAAAACTTTCTACACCGGCCTTTTTCGGCACTCCCTCGACGACAAGCATCGGCTCACGATTCCGTCGGCCTGGCGGTATGCGCATGAGGAGAGCGACACGTTTCTCGCGACGCCGCATCCGGACGGATACATCGCGGTGCTGCCGCCCGCGGAAGTGGAAAAACTTTACGAGAAGGTCGCGCAGAAGGCGCTGACCGACCGTGACGCACAGGACGCCTTCGCGCGGTTTTTTGCGCAGACGCTTTCGTTCAGCTTCGACAAGCAGGGCCGCTTCGGCGTCGGCGCCGAATTGCTCGAGCACGCCGACATCCGCAAGGACTCGGTCCTCGTCGGGTCGCTCACCAAGTTTGCGATCTGGTCCCCCGCTCGCTGGCAGAAGCTCGAGACCCGCACCACGGGCGAGCAACTCGGCGACCTCATGCGGCGCATCGGCATCTGACCCGCGCGCCACCCACCGCCCGCCTCACCCGACTTCATATGCCACTCCACACGCTATCGAATGTCGGTCACCGCCGCTATTTTCCGGCGTGGATCGAGTCCGACTCCGGCGTGCCCGCCCTGAGCCTGGGCGGCACGGCCGTTTTGCCCCGGGTCCGCGCTGCGCTGCCGCTGCGGCAGGTGTTTGCGGCCGCCCTGTCCGTCACTCTCAAACGCAAGACGTCCGATGCGCGCCGCCTGCGTTGAACCCTCCATGACGTCCGGACACCAGCCGGTGCTGCTCGCGGAAGTGCTGGCGCTGCTCGCGCCGCACACCGGCGGGCATTATCTCGACTGCACATTCGGCGGGGGAGGGCACACGCGGGCTTTGCTGGCGGCCGCGCCCGGCACGACGGTGGTCGCGCTGGACCGCGACCCGGAGGCGGCGGGCCGCGCCGAGTCGCTGCGGGCGGAGTTCGGCGAGCGCTTTGCGCTGCTCGACCGCGATTTTGGCCGGCTGGCGGACCTGCCGCACGACGGTTTTGACGGCATTCTCTTCGATCTCGGTGTCTCGTCGTTCCAGTTCGACGACGCCGGGCGTGGCTTCTCCTTCCGGGCCGACGCGCCCGCCGACATGCGCATGGACCCGCGCACCGGCGTGCCCGCCAGCCGCTGGCTGGAGACGGCCACCGAAGAGATGGTCGTGCGCGCCGTGCGAGACTACGGCGAGGAGCCCCACTGGCGCCGCGTGGTCCGAGCCCTGCAGGCCGCCCGCGGCACGGAAGCCCTCGCCCGCACGGCGTCGCTCGCCGACCTCATCGCGGCCGCGATCCCGGCCCGCGACCGCCATGCTTCCAAGATTCACCCGGCAACCCGCGCGTTCCAAGGCCTCCGGATCGCAGTTAACGACGAGCTTGGCGCCTTGGAGCGCGCGCTGCCGGTTTCATTCGCCAAGCTGCGGGCGGGCGGCGTGCTCGCCGTGATCAGCTTCCATTCGCTGGAGGACCGCATCGTGAAGCAGCTCTTCCGCCGCTGGTGCGGCCAGCCCGAGAGCGCCGAAGACTCCCTGCCGCAGGACCTGCGCGTGAAGGTGGCCGAGCCGCTGACGCGCCGTCCGGTGATCGCGGGCGACGTCGAGACCGCCGCGAATCCGCGCAGCCGCTCCGCGAAGCTCCGCGCCCTGCGCAAACTTTGATCCGTCGCGTCGCCCCGCCATGAACAAGACCGACACGCACGCGTTTGTGAACCAGCTCCTCGTGTACACACTGGTCATGATCTGCTTCAGCGGCAGCGTGGGTTTGGGCACGGTGTGGCTGCGCCACCAGATTTCCCTCACGGCCAACCGCAGCAAGATGATTGAGGCGCGCATCGCGGACGTGGAGCGCAACTGGGCCGAGAAAAAAGCGGCGGTGGAGACCGCGCAGGGGCCGGACATGCTGAAGCAGCGCAACACCGAATGGCACCTCGGCCTCGTGGCGCCAAAGGAACCGCAGGTCAACCGCGTGAGTTTGGATCCGGCCCGCCTCCTGGTAGGGAAGAACCAGCGCGAGACTTTTGCCGGCCTGGCCGGCGTGGAATTGAAGCCGGTGCGTTTCCGTCTCCCGGGAGACCGATGATGCCATGTCGAAAGGTTTCACCTCCAGCCCCCGCATCGCCCTGCTGGCCGGCGCCATCCTCCTGAGTTTTACCGGCCTCGGTGTGCGGCTGGTCTGGCTGCATGTGCTCGACCGGGACGAACTGATGAAGTTCGTCGTCAAGGCCCGCCGCCAGATCATCCAGGATCACGCCCGGCGCGGCGACATCCTCGACCGGAACGGCGCCGTCCTCGCGACCAGCCGCTCCCAGGTGGAGCTGGGCGTGGACCCGCAGATGTACCGCAAGGAGGACGAGGCGAAGTGGCCGGAGCTCGCGAAACTGCTGGGCCGTCCGCTGGCGGAAGTGCGCGTCATCCTCACGACCAAGACCCGCAAGACCCAGCCGCATCCGGTCGTCGCGGCCGAGGGATCGGCACCCCTGACTACCTTGGCCATACCGGCGGCCGCCGGGGAGGCGAAACCCGCTCCGGCGGTGCCCGCGGCGAAAACGACGCCTGCGCCGATTTTCACTATCTCGCTGGCCGCGACGGCCGCTGCCGCGGAGGGCGATGAAGAGGACGAGTCCATTCTCGACGACAAGGCGGATGCCAGCGGCAACCGCCTCGTCCAGTGGGCGAAGTTGAGCGACCACGTGGACGAGGAAACCTACACGCGGATCATGGCCCTGGACATCCGGGGTGTTTACGGGCCGCACGTTTATCGCCGCAGCTACCCGCACAACGGGCTGGCCGCGCACCTCGTGGGCTACGTGAACAAGGCCGGCGAGCCGGCGACGGGCCTGGAGGCGTATGCGGACTTTTACCTGCGCGGGCGGGACGGCTGGCGCGAAGGCGAGCGCGACGGGCGCGGGCGCGAACTCGCGCAGTTTCGCACGCGCGAGGTGCCGCGGGCCGACGGCTACAACGTGATGCTGTCCGTCGATTCCAACGTGCAGAGCATGGTGGAGGACGAACTCGGCGAGATCGCCCGAAAGTACCAGCCGCTGAAAGCCACGATCATCGTGAGCGATCCGCACACGGGTTTCATCTGGGGACTGGCCAACTATCCGAGCTACAACCTGAACGACTACGGCAAGACCGGCGCCGACGGTCAGGCCAACATCGCGGCGCAGCGGAATATCGCGGTGACCGACGTGTACGACCCCGGCTCGGTGTTCAAGATTGTCGCCGCTTCGGGCGCGATCGAGGAGGGGCTGGTCACGCCCCGCTCGACGTTTGACTGCTCAATCGACCGGATCGAGTACAACGGCCTGCTGCGGCGGCTGCCGCGCGAGGATCACAGCTTCGGGACCCTGAGCGTGGCCGAGATCATTGCGCATTCCTCCAACCGCGGCGCCGACCAGCTGGCGATGAAACTGGGCGACCAGAAGTTCTACGACTACGTCCGGGCCTTTGGCTTCGGCGCGCGGACCGGTTTCCTCGTCGGCGGTGAGGTCGCCACCCGGGTCAAGACGCCGAAGGAATGGGACTCCATGACCATCACGCGCATGCCGATGGGTCAGTCGGTGAGCGTCACGGTGCTGCAAATGCACCAGGCCATGAGTGTCATCGCGAGCGGCGGCGTGCTGCTGCAGCCGCAGATCATCCAGCAGATCACGGACCCGGCGGGCGAAACGGTGTACCGCTACGGGCGGACCGAGGTGCGCCGGGTGGTTTCCAACGCGACGGCACAGACCATGGCCCGGATGCTGATGGGTGTGGCCTCGTCCGAGGGCACTGCGCCCGAGGCGGCCATCCCGAATTTCCAGGTCGCGGGCAAGACCGGCACGACCCAAAAGCTGATCGACGGGCAATACTCCGAGAAGCATCACGTCGCGTCCTTTGTCGGGTTCTTCCCCGCGAGCAACCCGCAGGTGGTGATCTCGGTCATCGTGGACGATGCCGACGCCCATGCGCCGGGCGGGATCGCCTACGGGGCCAAGGTCGCGGCGCCGGCCTTCAAGCACATTGGCGAGCAGCTCATCCAGTACCTGAACATCAAGCCGGTCTACGAACCCGGGCGCAATCTGCTGGTCATGGAAGGAGGCCGGCGGTGATCGGCTACCTTTCCCAGAACTACTCGCTCATCCACGCCTTTGCCCCCCGTTCCGTGGGGAGCACGCGCCGTGAAACCCTGGTGCGCAACCGGATTTTCAAAATGGCTCCGAAACTTTCCGATTATATCCACGACGATGAAATCATCGCCATGCGCGGCTCGCTCGACCGCCCGATCTCCGGCCTCGTGATGGACAGCCGTCGCGTGGTGCCGGGCAACCTGTTCTTCGCGCTGCCGGGCCTGCGGACCGACGGCACATCCTATATCGATGAGGCGGTCAGCCGCGGGGCCGTGGCGGTCATCACGTCGCGCCTGTCGGTCAGCACACCGGCGAAGGTCACGTTCATCCAGGTGGCCGACCCGCGGGCGATGCTCGCCCGGGTGGCGCAGCGTTACTACCGGTTTCCGGACCGCGACATGGCGGTCGTCGGTGTCACGGGCACGAACGGCAAGACGACCATCACGCACCTCGTGCGGCATTTTCTCAACGGCGACCAGAAGGTCGGCCTGCTGGGCACGATCAGCTATGACCTCGGCACGCGGAGCGTGCCGTCGTTCAAGACGACGCCCGAATCGGTCGACATCTACGGGATGCTGGCGCAAATGCGCGACGCGGGCTGCCGGCAGGCGGTGATGGAGGTGAGTTCGCACGGCATCGACCAGCAGCGCGTGCTCGGCCTGCAGTTCACCGCGGCGGTCTTCACCAACCTCACCCGCGATCACCTCGATTATCACAAGACCCTCGATGCCTACTTCGAGGTGAAAAGCCGGCTCTTCACGGGCGGCACCGGCAGCGGCCCGAAGATCGCCATCGTGAACCTCGACGATCCCTACGGCGAGAAGCTCGCCGCGGTGGTGCCGGCGGGCGTGAAGAAGGTGACCTATGGCGAGAGCCCGGCGGCGCTGGTGCGGGCGGAAAACATCACGCTCGGTTTCAAGAACACCACGTTCCAGCTCGTCTGGCCCGGCGGCGCGCTGGAAGTCGATTCCCCGTTCATCGGCCGCTACAACGTGAGCAACCTGCTCGCCGCCATCGCCACGGCGTGGAGCCTCGGGCGCGACCCGGCGGTCTTCCTCTCGCGCCTGACAGCCTTCAAAGGTGTCCCCGGCCGCATGGAGCGCATTGAGGAAGGGCAGGGGTTCAACGTGCTGGTGGACTACGCGCACACCGACGACGCCCTGCGGAACGCGTTGCGCATGTTGCGCGCCGTCACGCCGGGCCGGCTGCTGGTGGTCTTCGGCTGCGGCGGCAACCGCGACCGCGCGAAACGCCCGCTCATGGTGCAGGCCGTGCAGGAGTTCGCGGATCACGCCTATGCCACGGCGGACAACCCGCGCAGCGAGGCGCTGGCGCAGATTTTCACCGACATGAAGACCGGCGTCACGGCGCCGGACAAGATCACCTGGATCGAAGACCGCCGCCGCGCGATCAGCCTCGCACTCGATGACGCCAAGCCGGGCGACAGCCTGCTCATCGCCGGCAAGGGGCATGAGAGCTACCAGGAGTTTGCCGACACGGTCATCCCCTTCGACGACCGGCAGGTCGTGCGCGAGCTCATCGGTATAAAGGCGCTGAAGCCATGAGGGCGGATTGCTGACATGCCGTTTTTTGCTCCAGATTCCCTCGCAAAATGGACCGGTGGCCGCTGGACCGTGGAGCCGTCGGCACCGCTGACGGGGTTCACCATGGACTCGCGCCAGCTCGGCACAGGCCAGGTTTTCGTGGCGCTCAGGACGGGAAAGCGCGACGGGCATGATTTTCTCGCCGCGGCGCAGTCGGCCGGCGCCGGCGCGGCGCTCGTGGCGCGGCCGGATCCCGCCATCGCGCTGCCGCAGCTGGTCGTGGCTGATCCGCTGACGGCGTTCCAGACCATCGCGCGCGAGCACCGGCGGGCGTTTCGCGGCCCGGTGATCGGCATCTCCGGCAGCGCGGGCAAGACCTCGACGAAAAATCTCCTCGCCCTGCTCCTCGGCGGCCCGCCGGCCGTGCTCGCGACGGAGGGCAATCTCAACAACCACATCGGCGTGCCGCTCACGCTGACGCGGCTCGACGGTGCGGTGCACCAATTTGCGGTGGTTGAGGCCGGGATCAGCAGCCCGGGCGAAATGCAGGTGCTGGCGGACATGATCGAGCCCGACATCTCGATCACGACCCTGGTGGCGCCAGCGCATCTGGAGGAACTGGGCGGATTGGAGGGCGTGGCGCGGGAGAAGGCCCGGCTGCCGGCCGCGGTGCGCGCCGCGGGCGTGGCGATTTTCCCGAAACAATGCGATGAGTTCGCGGCGTTTCACGAGCTCGGCGTGAGGACGATGGTCGTCGAACGGGCCGAGGTGATCCGCCCCACCGAGCCGCCGAAGGACAAGGTGTATTTCGCCATCACCCAGCGCGGCGACAGCACCGCCCTCGCGCTGGCCTATGGCCCGCCGCCCCCCCTGGTCTTCACGATGCGCCGCGTGTCGGACGGCATGGCGCAGAACGCCACGCTCGCCATTTGCGCCGCGCTGTGGCTCGGCGTGCCACGGGAAGTCATCCAGGCCCGTCTCGCCGCGTGGGCGCCGGCGGCGCTGCGCGGGGAATGGCGCGATGAGCCGGGCCGGCGGCTGTTCCTCGACTGCTACAATGCGAACCCTGCCTCGATGGCGGATGCGCTTGGCACCTTTCTGGCAGTGGCGCCTGCGAACGAGCCGCGGCTCTTCGTGCTCGGCGGGATGGAGGAGCTGGGCGTGCGTGCCGCAGAGTACCACCATGCGCTCGGCCGGTCCGTGCCGCTGCGGCCGCAAGATTTCCTCTTCGTGATCGGGGACAACGCCCCGGCGGTTTGCGCGGGCGCACTCGAAGGCGGCGGACGGGCCGCGCAGATCGCGGTGGTCACCACGCTGGAGCCGATCGCCGAGCGGCTCGCGGAGTTCCACGGCGCGGTGTTCCTCAAGGGCAGCCGCCGCTGGCAGCTGGAACGGGCGCTGGAATCCGCCACCGCGACGGCCGCCCACTGACGCCATGCTCAGCTATCTTGCCAACTTCGAGAATCATTTCGGCCCGTTGCGCGCGCTGAAGTACATCAGCGTGCGCACCATCGGTGCGGTGATTACGGCGGCGCTGCTCGGCTTCGTCCTGGGGCCGTGGCTCATCACGCAGCTGCGCAAATTGAAATTCGGCCAGCATTATGATGACGACCGCACGGGCGACCTTGCGCAGCGCTTCGACAAAAAAAACACCCCGACCATGGGCGGCCTGCTCATTTTCTTCTCCGTCTTCGGGGCGTCGATCCTCTGGGCGGTGCCCAATGTCTGGGTGGTGGTCAGCCTCTTCGTCTACGCCGCGCTGACGGCGGTGGGATTCCGCGACGACTACCTGAAGGTCGTGAAGAAGAACCGGGCGGGCATTTCTTCCCGCGAAAAAATGGCCTGGCAGACCGTGATCACGCTCGTGGCCGTCGGCGTCCTGCTCTGGCATCCGCTCAGCTCGGAAAAAATTCGCGAGCTCTGGGTGCCGTTCCTGAAATATCCGATTTTCGTCTTCGCCGGCGGCGTGGGGCTGCTCGGGCTGCTTGTCATGATGTTCTTCTGGGTCGTGGGCTTTTCCAATGCCATCAACCTCACCGACGGCCTCGATGGCCTGGCCATGGGCTGCACCATCACGGTGGCGCTGGTCTATGGCATCATGGCCTACATCGCGGACAACGTGAACCTGGCGGACTATCTTCTCATCGGCCACGTGCCCGGCACCGGCGAGCTCACGGTCGTTTGCGGCGCGCTGGTGGGCGCCGGCATGGCCTTCCTGTGGTACAACTCGCACCCGGCGGAGGTCTTCATGGGCGACACAGGCTCGCTCGCCCTCGGCGGGCTCATCGGCGTGATCGCCTTCATGGTGCAGCAGCCCTTCACGCTCATCATTGTTGGTGGCGTGTTCGTGTGGGAGGCGTTGTCCGTTATCATCCAGGTTGGCTGGTTCAAGTTCACCCGCCGCCGCCATGGCGAGGGCCGGCGGTTCTTCCTGATGGCGCCCATCCACCACCATTTTCAGAAACAAGGCTGGCCCGAGACGAAGGTGGTGCTTCGGTTCTGGATCCTCTCGCTCATGTGCGCGCTGGCCGGCCTCGGCACCTTGAAAATCCGCTGACCCATGCCGCTCTCCACCCCCGAAATCATGCGCCCGTTGCTGACCGTGCCCGTCGCCATCTTTGGCGGCGGGGCGAGTGGCCGGGCCGTGCTCGGACTGCTGGGAAAACTGGGGGTTCAGGGGGTCATTTTTGACGAAAAGGGAGGGGGTAAAGGCAGTGTTAATAACTTCGGTCCGGGGGAGGCGACCGCCAGCCGCCTCGTGGTCTTTTCCCCGGGTTTCCGACCGGATCATCCCTGGCTGCAGGCCGCCCGGCAGGGTGGCTGCAAGTGCTTGGGCGAGCTTGATTTCGCCTCGCTCTTTTGGCGCGGCTCGGTGGTCGCAATCACGGGCACGAACGGCAAGACGACGCTCACGGAATTCCTCACGCACGCGCTCCGCTCCGTCGGACATGACGCGACGGCGACGGGCAACATTGGATTCCCCTTTTCCCAGCTGGTGGCGGACACGGATGCCGGGGCCGTGGCGGCCGCGGACAAGATCGCCGTGTGCGAAGTGAGTTCGTTCCAAGCCGAGTCGTTGCGGCACTTCCACGCCGATGCGACGCTCTGGACTAATTTTGCGGAGGACCATCTGGACCGTCATCCCGGGCTCGAGGCTTATTTTGCCGCGAAGTGGGTGCTGACCGGCTGCACGACGCCCGGAGCGTTTTTTGCCGGCACGTCGGTAAATCGATTTGCGCAAAAATCCGGCCGGGCGCTGCCGCCGGCCGCCAACGTGTTTTCAGAGGGAAAAAAGCCCGATTCCCGCCTCGCCGGCACTCCATTCGCGGTCTACCCGCAGTACGAAAATTTCCTGCTGGCCGCCGCTTGGTGGAACCACGCTGGCCTGGCGGAAGAGGATTTGTTCGCCGCGGCCCGCACCTTCCAGCCCGGACGCCACCGTCTCGCCCGCGTCGCGGCGATCGACGGGGTCACGTGGTGGAATGACTCGAAGGCCACCAACTTTCACGCGGTTGAAGCCGCCCTGGCGTCCTTTGCCGCTCCGGTCCTGCTGATTGCCGGGGGCAAGGGAAAGGGAGGCGACCTCGCCGGCTTCGTGCGACGCATTGGGCCGCGGGTGAGGGAGATGTTTCTGCTCGGCGAGACCAAGGAGTCGCTGGCCACACTTTGTGTCGCGGAAAAGGTGCCTCATGTCCTCTGCGTGACCCTCGCCGAGGCCGTCCATCGAGCCGCCGAACACGCCCGGGCCGGGGACCACGTGCTGCTCAGCCCGGGCTTTGCGAGCTTCGACCTTTTTCACAATTACGAAGACCGGGGAAACCAGTTCGAATCCCTTGTGAGTAACTTGGCAGTAACCCCTACTTTGAGATAGCTTTCCCCACCACCTCCAACCATTACTTCTCCTATGAAAATCATGAAAATTTTCGGCATCGTCATGGCCATCCATGCCTTTGCCTTCGTGCTGATTTTTGCCAATCCCGGCTGTAGTTCCACCAACAAGGGCGCGCCCGTCGCGACGGCGCCCACCACCGCCCCCAGCCGCCCGCCGGTGGTTTCCTTCGCCCCATCCGGCGGTGACGCGCCGGTGATCTCGGCCACTCCGGCGGCTGCCTCGACCGGCGGTTTTGACCCCAACGCCCCGGCCGTCGCCTCGGCGGTGCGCTTCACCCCCACGCGCCCCGGCACGCCGGCCGCAACCGCGGTACAGGCGCAACCGGTGGCGGATGTGCTGCCGGCCACGACTTACGCAGTGGGTACCGGCGACAGCCTTTGGACGGTGGCCAAGAAGAATCACCTGACCGTCGCCGAACTCGCCAAGGCCAACAACCTCACTGCCGATTCCAAGCTCAAGCTGGGGCAGAAGCTCATCATCCCCTCCAAGCCGGCAGCGGGTGCCGCCGCTCCGGCCGCCGCCGACGGGGCTCCGACCTACAAGGTGAAGGCCGGCGACAAGCTTGCGACGATCGCCAAGCGAGCCGGCACCACCGTGGCCGCGATGAAGGATCTCAACGGGTTGAAGTCCGACACCGTGTTCGTCGGCGAGAATTTGAAACTGCCCGCCGGCGCGATCATGGCTGACGCGCTGCCGGCTGATCCGGCTGTGGCGTCCGCCAAGCCGTCCGCCGATTCCTTCACCCACACCGTGAAGGACAAGGAGACGCTCAGCTCCATCGCCCAGAAATATCAGGTCAAATACAGCGAGATCGCCACGGCCAACAACATCACGGATCCCATGAAAATCCGCGCCGGGATGGTGCTCGTCATCCCCGGGTGGAAGGCGCCGAAGTCCGCCAAGGCAACCGAGGAGCCCACCAACTCGGCCAAGGTCCTCGTGCCCGACCAAGGGCCGAGTCCCGCCGCCAAACCCATGACGCAGGCGGATATTCCCGTGATCAAGATTGAGGAGCCGTCCGCCAACTCGTCGAAAAAGCCCTGAGGCCAGGCCCACGCCCACCGACCATGGCCCGCGAACCGTTTGCCGAGGCGCCCCGAGCACGATTCATCCCCAGCCCGGTTGCCGTCATCATCGTCTGCGCGGTCGGCCTGACCATCCTTGGGCTCACGGTCCTGTTCAGCGCGAGTGCCTCGATGAGGCAGGATCCGTATTTCTATCTGCACAAGCAGATCATCGGCGTCGTGCTGGCGGCGGTGATCTGCTTCGTGACCAGCCGCCTCGATCTCGACTACGTCCGCCGCTACGCTTGGTGGGCGGGAGTCGTGTTTCTGGTGCTGTTGGCCGCGGTGCTGGTCCCGCACATCGGCGTCTGGCGCGGCGGTGCCCGCCGCTGGCTGGGCTACGGGTCGGCCCTGCTGCAAGTCTCGGAATTTGCGAAGCTCGGGTTTGTCTTCTGCCTCGCCCACTACCTTGCGCTCAACCAGACGCGCATTGGCGGGTTCAAGCATGGTTTCCTGATCCCCATGGCCCTCATCGTGGCCTTCGCGGGGCTCATTGCGAAGGAACCGGATTTGGGCACATCGGCCCTCGTCGTGGCCGTGGGCATGCTGATGCTGTTCCTCGCCGGGGCCCGCTGGCGTTACCTCTTGCCCTCGCTGGTTCTGGTGCTCGCGGCGTTCAGCCTCATAGTTTACCTCATTCCGAACCGGCTACATCGCCTGCTCGCGTTTCTCGACGTCGAGGGGAACAAGCAGGGTGGAACCTACCAGCTTTACCAGGGGCTGCTCGGTTTCGCGGCCGGCGGGGTGAACGGGGCCGGACTCGGGCAGGGCCGCCAGCAGTTAAATTTTTTGCCCGAGGCGCAGACGGATTATATCTTTGCCGTCATCGGTGAGGAACTCGGGTTGTGTTTCACGCTCGGTGTCGTGGCGCTGTTCGCGACCATTTTCATCGCGGGTCTGCTCCACCTGAGGCGGGCGCCGAACCTGTTTCAATTTCTCCTGGTGACCGGCTGTCTCCTGCTCATCTGCCTGCAGGCGATCATCAACCTCGGCGTGGTCACGGGCGTGTTTCCGACCAAGGGCATGTCGCTGCCATTCATCAGCGCGGGCCTGTCGAACCTGCTGCTCATGGGGCTGCTGCTCGGCGTCCTGCTCAACTCCCAGCGCACCTGGGGCCGCGCCACGGTTCGGACCGAAACCCGGATCCTGCAAGAGGTGACGGCGTGAAAAAATCCCCGCCAGTTTGCGGGAACGGATCAGCCCGGCGGCGGAAGGAAATCCCTGCGTGAAAAGGATCCTCATCTCCTGCGGCGGCACCGGCGGCCATCTTTCTCCTGGCATCGCACTCGCCGAGGGGCTGCGCGCCCGCGGCCACGAGGTCACTTTGCTGATCAGCCGGAAGCGGGTGGATGCCAGGCTCAGTGAGAAATACCCGGACCTGCGCTTTGTCCGCGTGTCGGGCACGGGCTTTTCGTGGCATCCGGTGAAGCTGGTGCAATGCGTGGCCTCGCAGATCCGCGGGTTTATTTTCTGCCGCCGGCTCGTGCGCGAGCTGAAGCCGGACGGCATCGTGGGCTTCGGCGGCTTCACCTCGGCTCCCGTCGTGCTGGCCGGCCGCCTGCTGGGCGTGCCGGTGGCGCTGCATGAATCGAACCGCGTGCCGGGCCTCGCCATCCGGGCCCTGGGCCGCTTTGCGCGGCGCGTTTACCTGCCGCCGGGCGTCCGCCTGGCCGGCGTGCGCGCCACGGCCACGCGCCATGTCGGTCTGCCCCTCCGCAGCGAAATGGTGCGTCTCTCCCAGGCCGCCGCCCGGTCCACACTGGGACTGGAACCGAATCAGAAGGTGCTCGCCATCCTGGGTGGCAGCCAGGGTGCCTCCGCGCTCAACGCGTGGGCCCGCCGCGAACTTCCGGCCCTCGCCGCCGAGGGCATCCAGGTTTACTGCGTGACGGGCCTCGGCAAGGGCGAGCCGGAGTCCATCACCCTGCAGGCGCGCAACGGCGCGGTGATCCGGGCGGTGTTTGCGCCGTTTTGCGACCGCATGGCCGATCTGCTATCCGCATCTGACCTGGTCATCTCGCGCGCGGGCGCGGGCACCCTGGCCGAACTCATCCGCTGCGTGACCCCGGCGATCCTGGTGCCTTACCCGCAGGCCGCGGACGACCATCAGCGGGCCAATGCGGCCTTTTTTGAACGCCAGGGCGGCGGTCTCGTCGTGGCCCAGACCGCGCTCGGCGGCCTGCACGCCGAGGTCGTTGATGTCATTTTCAACGACTGGTTGCTCCGCCAGTTCCGCTCGAACCTGCAGCGGATGGACCGGGCCAATTCACTCGACCTCCTCCTGGGCGATCTCGAGGAAATTACCACGCCGCCGACGGCGGGGTTCCCGGGCAACTCGCAGCAATCTGCCGCATGAGACCTGTTCCGCCGCCCCGTCTTTTTGACCGTGATGTGCGCCACATCCACTGTGTCGGCGTCGGCGGCATGGGCGTCGCGCCCCTGGCGGTCTACCTGGTGCAGTCGGGATTCACGGTCTCGGGTGAGGACGACGCCCTGACCGACGCCGTGCGCTCGTTGCTCGAGCGCGAGCGCGTAACGGTCGGCCCGATTCCCGCGGACTGCGATCTCATTGTCTGCTCCTCGGCGATCCCCCGGACCCACGCGGTTTATTCGGCCGGCGTGGCGCGTGGCCTGCCCGTGGTGCGTCGCGGCGAAATGCTGGCCGAGGTCGTGCGGGGGAAAAAGCTCGTCGCCGTCTGCGGCTCGCACGGCAAGACGACCACCACGGCGATGCTCATCACGGCCCTGCGCGGGGCGAATTTTTCCGCGGGCTATGTGCTGGGCGGCTTGTTCAGCGAAGACCTGCCGCCCGCCCGGGCCGGCTCGAACGACTGGGTGGTCGCCGAGATCGACGAGAGCGACGGCACGATCGACCGCTTCGCGCCCGAGATCACGGTGACGGTCAACCTCGACTGGGATCATCCCGATTTTTACCGCCAGCCGGCCGACCTTGAGGCGGCCTTTGCCGCGCTGTTTGCGCGCACCACGGGAACGGTCCTGGTGAATGACGCCTGTCCGCTGTCCCAGCGGATCACCGGCCGGGAAGGACGGAAGGGGCGGCCGGCACTGTCGTTTGGCCGGAGCGGGGATTTTTCCGGGGAAATCCGCGAGGAGGCGGCCAGCGGCATGACGCTGAAGCTCGGCGGTCGTTTCGGCCTGACGGACGCCGTGGTGCGGGCCCGCGGCGAATTCAACGCGGCCAACGCCACCGCTGCGCTCGCCGCCGCCCAGCTCATGGGGGTGGTGCTCACGCCGCGGCTGCTCGCGACGTTCGCCGGGGTGCGCCGCCGGCAGGATGTGCTTTATGCCGCGAACAACCTGACGGTCATCGAGGATTATGCGCACCATCCGGCGGAGATTCGCGCGTTGCTGGCGAGCCTGCGCTCGCGCGTGGCCGCGGCGGGCCGGCTGGTCGTGATCTTCCAGCCGCACCGTTTCAGTCGCACCGCGCAGTTCAAGGCCGAGTTTGCCGCGGCGCTCGCCCTGGCCGACAGCTTGCATCTGCTTGACGTCTATGCGGCGGGGGAGGCGCCGATCGCGGGCGGCACCTCGGCCGACATCTATGCGGAATTAAAGCACAATGCTGCTGCGCTGCCCGTCAGCTATCTGCCGGGGGATGACGCCGAATTTTTCCGGGCCCTCACGCGCGATGCCCGCGCCGGCGACCTCGTGGCCTTTGTCGGGGCCGGTGACATCGACCAGAAAGCGCGGGCCTGGCTGGTGCTGCTGGAGTGGGAGGCGATGAAGGAGAAGCGCTGGGATGAATTCGTGACGGCGGTTGGTCCGCGGCTTTCATCCGCGGCAAAACTGAAGCGGGAGGAGCCGCTGGCGCCAAAGACCACGATGCGCGTGGGCGGGTCGGCCCGCGTTTATGCCGAGCCGGCGAGCGTGGAGGATCTGCAGGCGCTCTGGCGCGAGGCGCAGGTGAGCGGCATCGAGGTCTTCTGGCTCGGCCGCGGCTCCAATCTGATCGTGCCCGACGAAGGGGTGGACGGCCTGGTGGTGGCGCTGACGCATCCGGCCTGGGCGGAGTTTGAACCGCGGCCCGACGGCCGCGTGTGGGTCGGCGCCGGCCTGCGGCTGAAAAATCTTTGCGGGCTGGCCGGCAAGGCGGGCCTCACCGGCTTTGAGTTTCTCGAGGGCATTCCCGGCTCGGTGGGCGGCGCGTTGCGCATGAACGCCGGCGCCATGGGCGGCTGGATGTTCGACGTGGTCGACGAGGTGCAGCTGATGACCGCCGGGGGCGAGGTGAAGACGCTCAAGAAAGCGGACATGCATGTTGAATACCGCCATTGCGCGGAACTGCACCACGCGCTCGCACTCGGGGCGCTGCTGCGGCCGGCATCGCCGGCCGACACCGACTCGATCAATCGCCAGATCGATGTTTACCGCCGCAAGCGCCACGAATCACAGCCGCGCGAACCGAGTGCGGGCTGCATTTTCAAGAATCCGCCGGGCGGCTCGGCCGGCCGTCTCATCGATGAAAGCGGCCTGAAGGGCGAGCGGGTGGGGGATGCCGAGGTTTCCTCCGTCCATGCCAACTTCATCGTGAACCGCGGACATGCGACGGGCGCTGACGTGCTCGAACTGGTGCGGCGCATCCGCGCCCGGGTGCGGCAGGCGAAGGGAATCGAACTCGAACCCGAGGTCCTGCTCTACGGCAAGGAATGGAGGGACGTGCTGTGAACCCTCCGGTCATTGCGGTCCTGTACGGCGGCACCTCGTCTGAGCGCGAGGTCTCTCTGGGCTCGGGCAAGGCCTGTGCCCTCGCCCTGGCCCGCTCGTTTTCTACCTGCCAGATCGACGTCACGGCGGATGCCGTGCCGGCCGGCCTCGACCCGGCGAGGCACGTGGTTTTTTCCGCTCTGCACGGCGGCTTCGGTGAAAACGGCGGCATGCAGCAGGCGTTGGAGTCAGCGGGGTTCCAGTACGCGGGTTGTGGCGTCGCGGCGTGCGCCCTCACGATTGACAAGACCCGGACCAAGGCGACGGTTGCGGCGGCCGGCGTCCGCGTGGCGCCGGGCCTGACTTTCGCCGCGGAGGACAAACCCACGGCCGCCGCCATCGCGTTGGAACTCTCCGGTCCGCTGGTGCTCAAGCCCAACGACCAGGGCAGCAGCGTCGGGCTGTACCTGATCGAGAACCTCGCGGCGCTTGAGGCGGCGCTGCGCGAAGTGTCGTCGGGCCACTGGCTGGTCGAGCAGCGCATCACGGGTCCCGAACTGTCCGTCGGCGTGGTTCACGGCCGCGCGCTGGGCGTGGTCGAGATCCGGCCGAAGTCGGGCATCTATGATTTTTCCAGCAAGTACACGAAGGGGCTGACCGAGTACCTCGCACCCGCGCCCCTGGGCGACGCGCTTACGCGCACGGTGCAACAGGCGGCCGAAACGGCCTTCGCGGCCTGCGGCTGCCGGGACTACGGGCGTGTGGACTTCATGCTCGGCGCGGGAAATATTCCGTTTTTTCTCGAAATCAACCCGCTGCCCGGCATGAAGGAGACCAGTCTGCTGCCGATGAGTGCGCGCTGCGCGGGATGGGATTTCACGGCGTTGGTTCGGGAAATGGTCGGGCCTGCGTTGCAGCGCTTTCAGCCGGCCGCTGCCTTGCTCCGCACATGAGAGACACCAACCTCGACGCTCCGCACGCGCGCACCTGGCGGGAAATTTCCCAGCCGGTGCGGCCGCGCGCCATGTCGCGCGAGGGCCGGAAGCGTTTTGTCCTCTCCGGCCTGAAGACCGCGAGCCTCCTCGTCCTGGTCGCGGCGACGGTTTGGGGCGTGGTGGAAGTCGCGGGCATCTGGCAGGCCGAGCCCAAGCGGATCGCCCGCGCGGTGGGCACGGCCTCCGTGAACCGGATCGAATTGCGGACCGACGGCCTGATCGACCAGGCATGGGTCGAGCGCACACTGGCGCTCCCCAAAAACATCACGCTGATGGAGCTCGAGCTGCCTCCGCTGCAGCGGCGGCTGCTCGCGCACGGCCAGGTGCAGAGCGTGGTGCTGAGCAAGACCTTTCCCTCGACCCTCACGGTGAAGCTCACCGAGCGTCCACCCGTGGCCCGGCTCAGGACGGAAGTTGCCCGGGACTTTCTGGTCGCGCGCGACGGGGTGGTGTTTACGGGGATCGGTTATGACAGTCCGGGTTTCGTGGAAACACTGCCCTGGCTGGCCGGGGTGAACCTGGTGCGCGTGGGCGACGGTTTCGCGCCGATCGAGGGCATGGAGCCGGTGGCCGACCTGCTGGAGAAGGCGCGCACCGAGGCGCCGGCACTTTACCGGACGTGGAGCGTCGTGAACCTCTCCCGCCTGAAGGACGACGGTGAGATCGAGGTGCGCTCCAGCGAGGTCGAGAAGATCACCTTCAGCACGGGGCTGGACTTTTTCACGCAGCTGGCCCGGCTCGATTACGTGCGGGATGCCCAGAAGGCGCCGCTGAAGTCCGTCAATGTCGGCCTCGGTCCACAGGTGGTGGTCGATTACGACGCCGCGCCCGCGCTGGAGCGCTCCTCGGTCCGTCCGGCGGCCGGCTATCGTTTTGTTTTGCCCTCTTCCAACCTGCAGAATCGTCCCAAGTCCAATCGTGACCTCTAGCACCAAATTCATCGGCGCCGTCGAGATCGGCACCTCCAAAGTGACCGTGCTCATCGGCGAATTCACCGGCCGTGAGCTCGCCATCATCGGCTACGGCGAGTGCCAGTCGCGCGGCGTGATCAAGGGTGTCGTCGTCGACTACAAGGCCGCCAGCGAATGCGCCCACGCCGCGATGGAGGCTGCGGAGCAGAACGCCGGCGAGCAGATCGACCAGGTCTACCTCGCGCAGACGGGCGGCCATCTGGAGGGTTTCTACAACGAGGCCGCGGTCAACGTGAAGTCGGCGGACAACATGATCAGCGCGCTCGACACCGACACGGTCTGCCGCCTCGCCACGGCCAAGGAGCTACCCGCCGGCCGCATGGTGGTACACAACATCCGCCGGCCGTTCCGCGTCGATGGCCGCCTGGTGCCGGGCAATCCGGAACATCTGGTCGGGCAGCGCCTCGAAGTCGGTTACTGGACGGTCCACGGGCAGGAAAATCGCCTCGCCGACACCATCCATGTGATCCGCGGCTTCAACCTCGAGGTGCGCGAGCTGATCCTGTCCGGACTCGCGTCCGGCCACATGGTGACGACCGCCGAGGAGCGCCAGCACGGCGTGCTGGCCATCGACCTCGGGGCCGGCGTCACGGACTTTGTCCTCTACCGTGACGGCGGGCCCCATGTCACGGGCGTCGTGCCGGTGGGCGGCTCGCACCTCACGAACGACCTTTCACTCGGCCTGCGCCTCACCGAGGGGCAGGCGGAAAAGCTCAAGCTGCGCCATGGCCGCGCGCTGGTGCAGGCGCGCAGCAAGACCGACAAGGTGTGGCTCGATGGCAATTTCACCATCGGCGACCGCCAGTTTCCGCAGCAGACGATCGAGCAGATCACCGCGGCCCGCACGTGGGAGATCTTCGAGGTGGTGAAAAAGAAGCTGGGCGGCGCCTTCACGCCCGAGACGTGCTCGGCGGGCGTGGTCCTCACCGGCGGCGCGGCCAAGCTGCCGGGCATCGCGGAATGCGCCGCGAAGGTGTTCGGCGTGCCGGCGCATCTCGGGGAAACGCCGTCCTGGGTGAACGAGAACCTGCGCGACCCCGGCTTCAGCACGACCCTGGGCCTGCTCTATTACGGCCTCGCCTCGCAGGCCGAGCGGGCCGCGCCCGCCCGCCGCAAGCGGGGGTTCCTCCAGAAACTTTTCGCCACCGCCTAGTCCGCCTCCGTGGCGGAATTTAAAATCTCAAATCTCAGATCGCAAATTTCAAAAACGACCGCTCCGCCCGCATGAATCCCTCCGAACTGCCGCTCGAGCACCAGATCCTCACCGACCGCAACATCGCCATCAAGCTGGTGGGCGTGGGTGGCGCGGGCTCCAACGCCATCGACCGGTTGAAGATGGAAAATCTCGAGCGGCTGCAGCTCGCGGTCATCAACACCGACCTCCAGGCGCTCTCCTCCTCGCCGGTACAGGACAAGGTGTTGATCGGCTCCGGCGTGACGCGCGGCCTCGGGGCCGGCGGCGATCCCGAGCTCGGCCGGGAGGCGGCCGAAGCTGACCGCGATAAAATCGCCGCGGTCGTGAAGGACTGCGACCTGGTGTTCCTGCTTTCCGGCATGGGTGGCGGCACCGGCAGCGGCGCGTCGCCGGTCGTGGCGGAGATCGCCGCGGAGCAGGGCGCGCTGGTGATCGCGTTTGTCACGCTGCCGTTCAGCTTCGAGGGCGGCCGCCGTCTCAAGCAGGCCGAGGAAAGCCTGCTGGCGCTGCGCCGCGTGTGCGACGCCGTCATCCCGCTCCCCAACGATGTGCTCATGCAGGAGGCGGCGGACCAGGAAACCGTGCTCGACTCGTTCGCGCGCGCCGACGAGTGGATCGCGCGCGGGGTGAAATCCATCTGGGCGATGCTGTTCCGCACCGGCCTCATCAACCTCGACTTCGCCACGCTGCGGCAGGCCTTCGCCACGCGCGGCGGCAAGACACTCTTCGGCCTCGGCAACGGCCAGGGCGAGAATGCCGTGGCCGACGCCATCGAGAGCCTCAAGCTGTGCCCGCTGCTCGCCACGCCCGAGTTCTCGCGCAAGGCCGACCGCCTTCTCGTCAACATCGTTGGCGGCGCCGACCTCACCCTGCCCAAGGTCAACGAGCTAATGACGGCGGTGGCGGAGCAGTTTGGCAAGGAGTCGCACATCATCATGGGCGCCGTGATCGACGAGCAGATGCAGGGCAAGGTCGAGGTCTGCGTCCTGGGTACGAGCGACATGGGCGGCCGCGGCGCGGTGCGCCGGCCACCCGTGCCGGTCCGCACGAAGACGTCTCTCCCACGTCCCGTGGAATCCGTGCCGGCGGCGGCGACGACGATCGTCCCCGCGCATCTGCCCGCAAATGAGCCCGTCTCGACCACGCACGCCGCGGCGGTGAATGCCGCGAAGGCCGAGCAGAACGAATTCAGCTTCGGCGAAATCGAAAGCCGCGGCCATTTCGACAAGACCGACCGCAACCTCTTCGAAGGCCATGACCTCGACGTCCCCACCTACCTGCGCAAGGGCATCAAGATCCTGCTCTGAGGCCCGACAAAGGCGCGACTCGACCAGCTGCATTGGGTAGGGACGGGCGAGCCGCCCGTCCCAACCTCGTCTCATTCAATCCACCCCTTGGCAAAGCCGGCGGCATGTGCATCGTGGCGGCATGTTTGTCGATGAATGTGTGATCAAGGCGTACGCCGGCGACGGCGGACGCGGGTGCATTGGCTTCCGCCGGGAAAAATACGAGCCGTGGGGCGGCCCCAACGGCGGCGACGGCGGCCGGGGCGGCGATGTCGTGCTCGTGGGCGACGTCAACACGAACAATCTGGTCGATTACCAGTACCAGCCGCACTGGAAGGCGGAGCGCGGCGAGCACGGGCAGGGCGCGGACTGCCACGGCCGCGATGGCAAGCCGGCCGTGCTAAAACTCCCCTTGGGGACGGTCGTGACCGATGTGGAAACAGGCAAGGTTGTCGCCGAGGTCATCATCGACGGGCAGCCCATTGTGCTTTGCAAGGGCGGCAACGGCGGCTGGGGCAACACGCATTTCAAGACCTCCACCAACCGCACGCCCCGCCGCGCCAATGCCGGCCAGCTGGGCGAGCACAGCGTTTACCGGCTCGTCCTCAAGAGCATCGCGGACGTGGGCCTGGTGGGCTTCCCGAACGCGGGCAAGTCCTCGCTGACGAACGCCATCACCAAGGCCCGGCCGAAGACCGCGGCCTACCCGTTCACCACGCTGCATCCGCAGATCGGGGTCATCGAGTACAACGACCTGCGCCAGCCGCGCCGGCTGCTGCTGGCTGACGTGCCCGGCCTGATCGAGGGCGCGAGCGACAACCGCGGTCTCGGGCACCGTTTTCTGCGCCACATCGAGCGCTGCGCCCTGCTGCTGTTCATCGTCGATCTTGCCGGCGTGGACCATCGCGACCCGCGCGAGGACTATGCGACGCTCGTGAGCGAACTGAAGCTGTACGACCCGGCGCTGTTGAAAAAACCGCGGCTGGTCGTGGCAAACAAGATGGATCTGGAGGCGGCGCGGGCCAACCTTCCGAAGTTCAAGCGCCGGCACAAGGTGGACGTGGTGGAGATTTCGTGCCTGGACGGCGCCGGCCTGGAGAAACTGAAAAAGGAACTGCTCAAGCGGGTCACGGCGCTGCGCGGCCGCGAAAAGTTGTCGCCAGCGGCGCACGCCTGAGCCACCCTGTCTGCCTCGAAAATGTCCACGGAACACCGCTCCCTGATGATGCGCACCAACCGCCTGCTGGGCGCGGCGCTGGTCGAGCACAACCTCGTGAAGATGGAGGACCTGGAAAAGGCGAACGAGGCCTCCTCGAGGTGATGGCCTCCAACCAGCCGCGCCAGAGCACGCTGCTCGGCATCCTTTGCTACGAGATGAAGGTCGTGCGCGAGGACGATGTGCTCCTGCACATCGTGGACTCCGAGGGGGTGGGCTTGGTCGACCTGCGTAATTACGACACCTCGGATGACATCAAGAAGAACCTGGACGTGGGGGCTTGCTGGGCGACGTGGTCGGTGCCCTTCGACCGGGAGGAGGAATTTTATTTTGTCGCGACGGCCTACTACCTGAGTCCGGCGGTGCGCGCCTTTTGGGAAAAGCAGTTTGGTGCCCAGATCGTCTGGTACGGCACCACCCTGGATGTGATCGCCGACTACCTGGAAAAACTTGAGGCGGAACAAGCCAACTCGATCGTCGCTGCCGGCGGCACCCGGTCGCCCTTCTCGGCCCCGGGCAGCAAGCCGCCTTTTCCCGCCGCCAGCCCGGCCGCCGCCAAGTCCGCCCCCGCCGCGCCGGCCTCCGCCGCCAGCCCTGCCTGAGCCATGCCCCTCGGAAAAGTCCAGACTCAGATCGTCGCCAAGCTGGAGGAGATGGGCCGTCTCAGCACGGAGCAGCGCCTCGCGATCATCAGCGTGCCCGAGGACCTCAGCGGTGATGCCCTCGACAAGCTGCTGCAGGAGCAGTACGCCGTCTCGCCCTTCCAGTGCCTCGTCGCCAAGGCCCGGGCCCTCGGCCTCGCGCCCTTCAACGTCTCCCGCTACCGCGTGGGCAACGACACCTTTGAGCGCATCCCCCAGGAATTCTGCCAGGAAAACCTCGTGCTGCCGGTGGGGCAGGTGGGGGATTTCCTCCTCGTCGCCTTTGCGAATCCCTTTGAGCTGAGCATCCCCGCCAAGATCCAGGAGATCACCGGCAAGCGCGTCATCCGCCTGCTCGGGCGGGACAAGGACATCCGCGAGAAATTCAGCAAGGGCAACGAACGGCCCGCCGGCTTTGACGATGTCGTGCTGCAGATCGGCGCGGAGTTCGGCGTCGAGGGCGACACCGAGCTGAAGGACGACGATGTCAACGAGGAGTCCGGCCCGATCATCCAGCTTTCCAACCGCATCATCGAGGACGCGTATTACGCCGGGACGAGCGACATTCACATCGAGCCGCAGGAAAAGGAGATCATCGTCCGCTACCGGATTGACGGCGTCTGCCAGGAAAAGCTCCGGCTGCCGGCCAAGGTCGCGCCGGCGCTCGTCGCGCGCCTGAAGATCATGTGCAACCTCGACATTTCCGAGCGCCGTTTGCCGCAGGACGGCCGCATTGTCTTCAAGCACTTCACGAAGAAGTCCCTCGACATCGACCTGCGCGTCTCGACCGCGCCCCTCAACCATGGCGAGGGTGTGGTGATGCGTATCCTGGACAAGCAGAAGAGCACGCTGCCGCTGCCGGCACTGGGTTTCAGCGAGGAAAACCTGACCCGCTACCGCGAGGTCATCCGCCAGCCCTACGGCATGATCCTGCATTGCGGCCCCACCGGCTCGGGCAAGTCGATGACGCTCTACTCGGCCCTTGGCGAAATCAATTCGTCCGACATCGTCATCCGCACCGCCGAGGATCCCATCGAATACACGCTGAACGGGATCAACCAGATGCAGATGCACCGCCAGATCGGGCTTACCTTTGCCGCGGCGCTGCGGGCCTTCCTGCGGCAGGACCCGGACATCATCCTCGTGGGCGAAATCCGCGACAAGGAGACGGCGCAAATCGCCGTCGAGGCGGCGCTGACGGGTCACTTGCTCATCAGCACGCTGCACACGAATGACGCGCCCTCGACGGTGGCGCGGTTGTCCGACATGGGCATCGAGCCGTTCATGATTTCCTCCTCGCTGCTTTGTGTCTGTGCCCAGCGCCTCATGCGGCGGGTGTGCAAGACCTGCCGGGTGGTTTACGAGGCCAAGGACCGGGAGAAGGAAATCCTGGAAAAGGGCATCGGCTGGAGCGGACAGATCTACAAGCACAACCCGAAGGGCTGTCCCAAGTGCGGCGGCAGCGGCTACAAGGGCCGCGTCGGCATTCACGAGTTGATGATCAGCAACGAGGAACTGATCGAGGCCATCAACAAGGAGGCGGAATCCACCGAGTTGAAAAAAATCGCGATGCGCGGCGGCATGAAGACCCTGCACCAGGACAGCCTGCTGAAGGTGAAGGACGGCCTGACCACGCTCGAGGAGGCCATCGCCACCGTTCCGCCGGACATGTGAGGGCCCGGATGAATCGCCTGGCCGTGTTTTTGCTCGGGTTCGCCCTGCTGCTGGCAGGGTGCAAGCCGGCGGTGAAGTCCAAGGACATCACCCCCCTCCAGCGCAAGCAGGCGGCAAGTTTCGACAGCGAGGCGGATTTCGCCGCGACGATGAAGGATCTGCCGCGGGCCGAGGGGCTCTACAAGCAGGCGACCGAGCTTTGCCCGGATATGCCGCTCTATTGGGAGAACCTGGGCATGACGCAGCGGAAAATGGGCAATCCCAAGGGCGCGCGGGCGGCTTATGGCGAGGCCCTCACCCTGTATGGGGAACATTACCGACGGGAAAAAAATCCCGAGGACGTGCTGCAACAGGCTTGGCTGCTGGCCCTGCTGGGCCGGGATGACGAGGCGGCGAAATTGCTGCAAAAGGCGCGGGCCAGCCACCCGAATGACACGCGCGTCCGTCAAGCGGCGGAGCCGAAGTGGCTGGAGACGCTGCATAGCAACCCCGCCTTCAAGGCGATCGCGCTCTGAGTGATGCCGGTGGGACAAGTCAGCCGCTAGGACGCGGGCTAGCTTGCGTCCTTCTGTTCGACCGCGGGATTCCCGGCGGCCAGGATCATCGCACTGAGTTCGGTCGCGGCGCGGGTGAGCTGGGCGAAAACCCAATGGTCGCGCTGCAGAGTGCGGCCGTCGCCGCCGGATCCCGGCGTGGGAAAGCGGAATTTTTCCAGTGCCTTGACCAGCGCATCAAGCGCGGGCGCCGGCATCGCGCCCTGCTCCGCGCCTGCGGCCAGCGTTTCCAGGGTATCGCCAGCCAGGCGGGTGAAATCGGCCAGCTCGGGTTGTGCCATGGGCGTGCCGGGGGTGAGGTGAAGCGTGATCACGGTCAGCGCCCGGGTGAGCCGCTGGTTGCCATTGGCGAGCGCGGCGGCCTGCTCGATGCCCTCCTGCTGGTTTTTCGGGTCGCCGATCATCCGTTGCAGCGAGGAAAAAACCGCGCTGTTGGCGGCCTCGGCCCGGCGCTTGGCCCCCACCGCCTCGCCGTCGTAGGCGCGGCCGGCCGCCAGTCGCGCGGCCAGGATTTGCAGATAGTCGCGATTGCGGCGCAGCGCCTGCGCGAGAACGGGTGGAAAGCGCTCACGTTCCCAGACCGGCCAGAAAAAGAGCGCCGCCAGCAGGGCCAGGGCGCCGCCGCCGAGGGTGCTCGCGATGCGCTCGAGGGGAAATTCGATCGTCACCGGGCCGCTGGCCTCGGTGAGCAAAACGATGAATAGCGTGACAAAGAAAACGGCCACGCCGTAGTTGCGTTTGACGAGGAAGCCGAAGGTGAAAATCGTGGCCGCCGTGGCCAGGGTGAGCACCGCGGCCGGCGGGTGCAGCCAGAGCAGCACGCTGGCGGCGAGGCTGCCGGCCAGCGTGCCCAGCACGCGCTGGGCCGCGCGCTGGCGCGTGGAGCCGTAGTCGGGTTGCAGCACGACGACCATGGTGAAGGGCAGCCAGTAGCCATGGGGCAGGGCGAGGGCCTTGAACACCACGACGCCCAGCATCGTGAGCACGGCGAGGCGCAGGGTGTAGCGTACGAGTGCCGGATCGACCTGCGGCCGCAGGTTCAGCGCCGACGCCAGGGGGCGCAGGGTCCACTGGTGCAGGTCAAACAACTCGAGCGAAAACGCGGCGCGTTCATTCGCGCGGTCGATGGTGGCGCGCAGCGCCTCGCGGATTTCCGGCAGGTGCAGCTCGATCTGGCGGAGGATCTCAAGCAACTGGCCGCCGGCGGGACCGGTTTGGGCCGTGACGCGCGCCCGCAGGACGCGCAGCAGGTTGGTGAGGCGGCGCAACCGCACGTCCGCGGTGGCGAGATGCTCGGGCTGCCGTGACACGACGGCGAGCGCCACGGTGCGCGCCGTGTTGGTCAGCGAAGTGAGGGCCGGCTGGAACGATGGCAGCAGGGCCTCGAAGTCCGGCCCGGCCATCAGCGTTTCAAACGCGGTGTTGAACGCCACGACCCGCGTGGCCAGCCGGGCGGCGGCCAGGTGCAGCCGCTCCAGCCGGGGGAGCAGGGAATGGGATCGGGCCGGACCGGGAGCCGCGAGAATGGCATAGGTTTTGTCGAGGGTCGTCCGCAAGGCGGCCTCGCTTTCCGCGACGTTTTGCGCGCGGCGGCTATGTTCCGCCGCTTCATCCGGCGCCATGGCCTCGAAGAGATCGGCCACCGCCAGCCAGCTCTCGGCCGCGGCGCGGCGCAGCGGGTGTTGCGGGCGGAAGGGCCAGTTGATCACCTGCAGCGTCACGCCCCAGAGGCCGCCGGCCAGCGCCGCAACCAGATGGTGCCACGCGGCCGAGGCACTGACCGGGGTGCTCCCCGCGAGCAAAAAAAGCAGAATCGAGGAGATGGAAAGCGGCATGCCGTAGTCGCTGCTGAGATGCCGCCACAATCCGCCGCAGACCGCCATGAACCCCATGCCCAGGACGGCGGCGTAAAGCTGGGTCGAGGCCAGCCCGCCCAACCCCACCGCGCCAGCCAGGATCGCCGTCATTGCGATCAACAGCCCGAATCGCACGGCATAGGCGCCGCGCAGGTCCACCATCGCGATGTTTTGCGCCGCCAGCGCGACAAAGGTCACCTCGAACGACCACCGGCCCGTGGCGGCCAGCAACAGCGGCACCATGAAGGCAACAGTCGCCCGCATGGCTCGACCCAAGTCCGGCTGTAGCGACTCTTGATCAGCGAAGCGGCCGAGTTTGTACCAAGGGGAAAGCCCGCTCATTTCAGGATCGAGTGTGCGCACCGGGTGCGGGGCGTCACGCGTTTTGCGCGCCCGCGGCATCCACCCCGCTGGAAACCAGCCTAGGCATAGACACCGCCGCCGAGCAGGCGCTCACCTTCATAGAGCGCGAGGATCTGCCCGCTCGCGAGCGCGCGTTGCGGCTCGTGAAACCTGACCAGGGCGGTGCCGCCGGCCGCGGGTGAGAAATCGAGGGCCACGCGGGGATCGCGGTAGCGCACGCGGCCTTCGAGGGTGCGGGGCGAGGTGAGGGGCATTCCCGTCCAACTCAGTCTGTGGACTCGCACCTCGTGCTGGAAAAGCCCGGGGGCATCCGGGTGGTCGAAGGCCACGACGAGCGCGCGGTCCGCCGCCCGCTTGCCGACCACGACGTAGGCCTCGTGATCCGCATTGGAGGGCACGCCGATGCCACGGCGCTGGCCGAGCGTGTAGTAGTGCAGCCCGCGGTGGCGGCCGAGCTCGCGCCCGTCACTGGCGCGCACGATGGGACCGGGTGCATCGGGCACGTAGGTGCGAAGGAAATCCTGCATTTTCACCTCGCCGATGAAGCAGATGCCCTGGCTGTCCTTCTTCCCGGCTGTGACGAGCCCCGCCTCGCGTGCCAGCTCGCGCAACTCGGGCTTGGCCAGGTGGCCGATCGGGAAGCGTGCATCGCGAATCTGTTCCTGGTCCAGCAAGGCGAGAAAATAGGACTGGTCCTTGTTTTTGTCGGCGCCTTCGAGGAGATCGAAGGACGGTAGGGACGGGCGGCCCGCCCGTCCGTTCGCTCCGTCGACATCGGGGGTTGAATCCGGACGGTCGGGCCGCCCGTCCTTTCCTTCCACCCGCCGGGCGTAATGGCCGGTCGCGACGGATTCGAACCCATGGTCCTTCGCCCAGGCACGGAACACGCCGAACTTGACCTCCCGGTTGCACATGATGTCGGGGTTGGGTGTGAGCCCGCGGGCGTAGCCGTCGAGCAGGTACGCGACCACGCGCTCGCGGTAGTCGCGCATCAGGTTGACCACATGGAACTCGATGCCGATCCGCTCCGCGACGGCCCGGGCATCCGCGATGTCCTGCTGCCAGGGACAGTCCCCGATGATGTTGTCCTCGTTGATCCAGTTCTTCATATAGGCGCCGGTGACATCGTGCCCCTGCTGTTTGAGCAGGAGCGCGGCAACGGAGCTGTCGACTCCGCCGGACAGGGCGACGAGGACTTTTTCGCGAGTGGGCACGCAGGCCCAACGACGCGGGAGCGGGCCGCTTTGTCAAACGAACGGTTGGCGGCCGGTGCTGGTCCACGCCCGCCTCCGGGAGCGGGGGCCGGAATGAAATTCCGCGCGCGGTTGATCGCACCACTCCCCGGCGGAATAGACGGGCTAATATTCCGGGCGGACGTTTCCGCCTTGTCCCATTCGCGGCGCGGCAAATGCTGATTGTTCCGCATGGCCGCCCGTACGCCCAAGATTGTCCAAGCCTGGATGGAGACGCCCACCGCCGGGGTGATCGAACTCGTCCGCGACTGGCGCGGCAAGGGGGTGCCACCGGTGGCGCTGTGCCACGATGCGGCCTGCACGGTATTTGCGACGCTTACCCGGGTGCCGGATCACATCTTTGGCCAGGAAAGCGGCTATTTTGTCAGCGACCAGCACGAGCTTTTCTTCTTCGTGCCGCTGGCGCGGCATCCGGAGCTGGATCTGGCGCACGACGGATTGTTTGTAGCCGGCGATTTCAACGACTGGCAGCAGGCGGTCGGACGCGAGGAATGGAGCCTGATGCCGGGTAAAATCGCCGGTGAACCCGTGCTGCTGTGGTCGGGCCCGGCCTCGCGGTTCAAGACGGTGCAAAACTTCAAGTTCGTCACGGGCCAGCACCGCTGGCTGCCTGTGCCGCCGGGGACGCCGAATGCGGTGCGGGACGAGTCGGGCAACACCAACTACCGGTTCGATCCGGACCGGACAGGCCGGCATCTGTATACCTTCACGCTGGCCGCGCCGCTCGATCTCACGCAGGCGTGGATGTTTGGCTGGGCGGGGGCCGACGCGGAAGACGAAGTGCCGCTGCGCGCGGGGGCTTTTTTCTACGAGCTCAAAAGCGACCTGCCCTTGGGCGCGATCGTCAACGGGGACGAAACCACCTTCCGGCTGTTTGCGCCGCGGGCGCAGCGGGTCGAATTGTTCGTCTGCGCGGATTTGGCGGAGCAGGGGTCGCCGCATCGTTATTCGCTGACCCACCGGCTCGAGGAAATTCCGGGGGCGGGGCTCACCCCGGTGCCACTGGCCACCAGCGGACAGGAATGGCGGGGCGTCTGGGAACTCGCCCTGGAGCAGAACCTGCACGGCTGGTTCTACTGGTATTCGATCGACGGGCCCAAGGATGCCTTTGGCCTGTTCGCGCCCGAGCAGCGCGTGCTGGATCCGTATGCCCTTGCCGCGGTGGATCGGGCGGGACCAGGCATCGTGCTCGATCGTACCTGGGTGGGGCGGGGCGACCGCGAGTTCAAGACGCCCGCCTGGCACGACCTCGTCATCGCCGAGGCGCACGTGCGGGATCTCGCGGCCCACGCGCCGGTGCGCGCGAGCGCGGACGAGCGGCTGGGTTTCAGCGGCCTGACCAAATGGGTCGGGAGCCCTGAGTTCCATCTGCACCGGCTCGGCGTGAACGCAGTCGAGCTGCAGCCGGTCCAGGAGTTCGATAACCGCACCCGGGAGGAATATCACTGGGGCTACATGACGAACAATTACTTTGCGCCCGAGAGCTCCTACGCGCTCGCACCGGTCCAGGCCTCCGGGGTCCGGGAATTGCAGGCGCTGGTCGCGGCGTTTCACCGGCGGGGCATCGCCGTGATCCTCGACGTTGTCTACAACCATGTCGGGGAGCCGGCGCACCTGATGTTCATCGACAAACTTTATTATTTCGAGATGGACAGCGCCGGACAGCTGGCGAACTGGAGCGGCTGCGGCAACGACCTGCGCTGCCGTTCGGCCATGGCGCGCCGGCTCATCATCGACAGCATGATCCACCTCGTGGAGGCCTACGGCGTGGATGGCTTCCGCCTCGACCTGGCCGACCTCATCGGGCTCGAGGTCCTGCGCGACATCGAGCGCGCGCTCAAGCAGGTGAAGCCGGACATCGTGCTCATCGCCGAGCCCTGGAGCTTTCGTGGCCACATCGGGGGCGAACTGCGCGACACCGGCTACGCCTCGTGGAACGACGGCTACCGGAATTTTCTGCGCGAGTTCGTCCGCGGCGGCGGCAACCGCGAGCAGTTTGAATATTTCCTGAAGGGCTCTCCGTGGCATTACGCCAAGTGGCCGGCGCAGACGGTCAATTATACCGAGTCGCACGACGACAAGACGTGGATCGACCTCATCACGGAAAATGCCGACGGCAGCGGCCAGTCGCCGACCTCGAACGACCGCCGCCGCACGCACCTCATGGCGGCCATCCTGTTCGCGTCGATCGGCATCCCGATGATCGCCGCCGGCCAGGATTTCCTGCGCTCCAAACAAGGGGTGAATAACACGTACCAGCGCGGCGACCTCAACGCGCTCGATTACCGCCGGCTCTACCGCTTTCCCGGGACGCACGCCTACTTCGCCGACTGGATCGCGTTTCGCCGGAGCGAGACCGGCCGCCTGCTGCGGCATTACTCGCGGGCGAGCGAGGGTTTCTTCCGCTTCTTTTTTGCGCCGGATTCGACCGCCGCCGCGGTGGTCTACAACGCCGACCGCTCTCAGGGATCACAGCGCCTGCTGTTTGCCGTCAATCCGACGACCAGTGAAGTGACCATCCCGCTGGATCCCGGCGCCGTGGCGGGCGCCTGGCGGCAACTGGCCGACGCCGAGCGTTTCTACGGCCTGGCCGGCCACGGCGCCGCGCAGCCGGTCGAGGCGGAATTGTTTGTGCCCGCCCTCGGCTGCGGACTGTGGCTGGATGAAGCCTAAGGCACTGTGAAGCCAAAACCCTTGCATCCACCCAAGCGCCGCTGTTCATTTTCAACTTCCCGCGCTCGCGCGGCTTAACGTCACACAGTAATCAACCATAGAACCTACGGAGAGCATTCACCATGGCAGTCAAAGTCGCTATTAATGGTTTCGGCCGCATCGGCCGCCTCGTCTTCCGCGCCCTTGTCGAGCAGGGCCTTCTCGGCACGACGTTCGACGTCGTCGCCGTGGGAGACATCGTTCCCGCCGACAATCTCGCCTACCTGCTCAAGTACGATTCCACGCAGGGCCGCTTCAACGGCACCGTGGGTTCGAAGAAATCCGCGCCCGACAAGGCCGAGGACGACATCCTCGTCGTCAACGGCAAGGACATCAAGGTGGTCAGCGCCAAGACTCCTGCCGAGCTCCCCTGGGGCGCGCTGGGCGTGCAGATCGTGATCGAGTCCACCGGTCTCTTTACCGAGGCCGAGAAGGCGAAGGGACACATCACCGCGGGCGCGAAGAAGGTCATCATCTCCGCCCCGGCCAAGGGCGAGGACATCACGGTCGTCATGGGCGTGAACGACGGCAAACTCGACCTCGCGAAGCACACCATCATTTCCAACGCGTCGTGCACGACGAACTGCCTCGCGCCCGTCGTCCACGTGCTGCTGAAGGAGGGCTTCGGCATCGAGGAAGGCCTCATGACGACCATCCATTCCTACACCGCCACGCAAAAGACCGTGGACGGCCCGTCGAAGAAGGATTGGAAGGGCGGTCGTTCCGCCGCGATCAACATCATCCCGGCTGCGACCGGCGCCGCCAAGGCCACCGCGCTCGTGTGCCCCGAGGTGAAGGGCAAGCTCACCGGCATGTCATTCCGCGTGCCGACGCCGACCGTGTCGGTCGTCGATCTCACGGTGAGGACCGTGAAGGAGACGAGCTACAAGGAAATCTGCGAGGCGATGAAGCGCGCCAGCGAAACCTACCTGAAGGGCATCCTCGCCTACACCACCGACGAGGTCGTCTCGAGTGACTTCATCCACGACAAGGCCTCCTCGATCTTTGACGCCGGCTCCGGCATCGAGCTCAACAGCCGCTTCTTCAAGCTCGTGAGCTGGTACGACAACGAGTGGGGCTACTCCAATCGCGTGGTCGACCTCGCCAAAAAAGTTGCCGCGGGCGTCTGAGCAAAACATCCGAATTTTGCCGCGGATAGCGCGGATGATCGCGGATCAATCCATCCGCATCTGCGTCCATCCGTGTATTCCGCGGTAATTTCCCTTCCGACCATGTCCAAGTTCAAAACCATCCGTGACCTCGATCTCGCCGGCCAGCGCGTGTTGATGCGGGTCGATTTCAATGTCCCGCAGGACAAGGCCACCGGCGCCATCACCAACAACCAGCGCATCGCCGCCGCGCTGCCCACGATCAAGTACGCCCTCGAAAAGGGCGCGTCCGTCGTGCTGATGAGCCACCTCGGCCGGCCAGATGGGCAGAAGATCGCCAAGTTCTCGCTCAAGCCGGTGGCGGCCGAACTCGAAAAGCTGCTCGGCCGGCCGGTAAAGTTCCTCGATGACTGCGTGGGGCCCGCCATCGAGGCCGCCTGCGCGAAGCTGGCGCCCGGCACCGTGGTGCTGCTCGAAAACCTGCGCTTCCACATCGAGGAGGAGGGCAAGGTTAAGCTGGAGGACGGTACTTCGAAGAAGGCCGATCCCGCGGCGGTTGCCGCTTTCCGCGCGTCGCTTTCCAAACTCGGGGATGTCTACGTGAATGACGCCTTCGGCACGGCGCACCGGGCGCATTCGTCGATGGTCGGCGTGAGTCTCCCGCGGAAGGCCGCGGGCTACCTGATGGAGGCCGAGCTCAAGGCGTTCGCCGCCGTGCTCGACCATCCGCAACGTCCGCTGCTCGCCATCCTCGGCGGCGCGAAGATCGCGGACAAGATCCCGCTGATCAAAAACCTCCTCGCGAAGGCCGATGAAATCATCATCGGCGGCGGCATGGCCTACACGTTCAAGAAGGTCATCAACGGCATGGCCATCGGTGGCAGCCTGTTTGACCCCGAGGGCGCCAAGATCGTCCAACAACTGGTGGACGAGGCGAAAACCCGCAACGTGAAGCTCATTTTTCCCGTGGACTATGTCTGTGCGGACAAGTTCGACCCCAACGCAAACACCCAGCCCGCCACGGATGCGACCGGCATCCCCGACGGCTGGCAGGGTCTCGATGCCGGCCCGCAGTCCATCGTGCTCTATCGCGAGGCCATCCTGCGGGCGAAAACCATCATCTGGAACGGGCCGTCGGGCGTGTTCGAGTTCGAGAAATTTGCCGGTTCGACCAAAGCCATGGCCGCCGCCGTGGCCGAGGCGACCGCTCGTGGCGCCACGACCGTGGTCGGCGGTGGCGATACCGCGACTGCGGCCAAGAAATTCAAGGTGGCGGACAAGGTCACCCACTGTTCCACCGGCGGCGGCGCCAGCCTCGAGTTCCTCGAGGGCAAAGTGCTGCCGGGCGTGGCCTATCTCGAAACCTGAAAATCCAATTTTTAACACAGAGGTCACAGAGGACCCGGAGAAAAGGCCAAAATCCCTGTCAATATCTCAGTGTTCACTCCGTGTTCTCTGTGTTTAAAAAACCAATCCCATGATTCTCCGCAAAAAACTCATCGCCGGTAACTGGAAGATGAACAAGACGACCGCCGATGCGGCCGCGCTGATCCAGGAGCTGGCCGGACTGATCGGCAAGCAGACCGAGGTGGACGTGGTGGTTTGCCCGCCCTTCACCGCGATCGAGAGCGTCGCCCGCGCGCTGGAAGGTTCCACGCTGAAGCTGGGGGCGCAGAACATGCATTTCGAGTCCAGCGGCGCGTTTACGGGCGAGGTTTCGGCGCCGATGCTGCGCGCGTTTTTCGCCACCCACGTCATCCTCGGCCACAGCGAACGCCGAACCTTCTTCGGCGAGAACGACGAACTCATCAACAAGAAGGTGCTGACCGCGCTGCGGAACCAGCTGCGGCCGATCCTGTGCGTCGGCGAAACCCTGGCGGAGCGCGAGGCGGGTGCGACGCTCAAGGTCGTGCAGGCACAGACCGAGCGTTGCCTTGAGGGCGTCAGCAAGGAACTCGCCCCGAGTGTTGTCATCGCCTACGAGCCCGTCTGGGCCATCGGCACGGGCAAGGTCGCCACGACCGAGCAGGCGCAGGAGGTGCACGCCTTCATTCGCGGGCTGCTCACCAAGATCTTCGGCGAACCGGCCGCGCAGAAAGTTCGCATCCTCTACGGTGGTTCAATGAAACCCGCCAACGCGCCCGACCTCCTCGCCCAGAAGGATATCGACGGCGGCCTGATCGGCGGCGCCAGCCTGGAGGCCCGCAGCTTCGTCGACCTCGTCAACGCAGCCAGCGCGGCGAAGTAGGGCGGGTCTCCGGTAGGGCGCGGATTCCGCTCCGCGCCGAGAATACCGACAGAGTCCCTTCCGGAATGAATGGCTCCGTCAGGGCCCCAAAGACGTTCCCGTCGCTACCGGCCCAGCCTCAGACTCCGTGGAGCTTGCAGAGCGCCTGGAGCTTGTTGCGGCCGATGTCCAGGCGTTCACCGCGTTCCCAATCAAAGGCGTCCATCGCAATTTCCGTTGTGATCGCCCCGGGCCTCATTTGCAGCCGGCGCAACATGTCCTCGATGTCCTTCGGGAAGGGGTGTTTCCCCTCCAAGAGCATGGCGCGGATGGGGTGTTCACTTGATTTGTCGGTGGACATGCTTGGGGGAGCAACGGGGGATCAGTCTCGAAGGAATGAAGTGAAGGGAGCGCTCGTTTCAAGCGTCGCTGCATTCAGTAAATTTCTTGCGGGGTGGCAAGTGAATAGGATTCCAAGGTGGAACGCGGTGTCCCCCACGCGCTGCCTGCCCTGAGCCCGTCGGAGGGGCTTGGCTCCGTCGATGCCAATCAGGCGCACTCCCTACACAGAACTGGGTTTGGGCGTGGCTCGTCCACGCCTGAATTGACTGCTCTAGCGTGCCCGCTGGCCCATGTCGTGGGCGAGACTGGAGAGAAAGGCGGTGTCGCCCGGCAGCCGGGCCAGCGCGGCCACGGCCTTCTGCGTGTGCTCTCCGGCGAAGCGCCGTGAAGCGTCAAGGCCATGCAGCTGGACGAAGGTGGTCTTTCCAGCTTTCGCATCCTTGCCGGCGGTCTTGCCGAGGGTCGCGGTGTCCGTCGTGGCGTCGAGGATGTCGTCGATGATTTGAAACGCCAGTCCGAGGTGCCGCCCGGCGGTGCGGAGCGCCTCGACCGCCGTCTGATCAGCCCCGCCAATGATGGCACCCATCACCAGCGAAGCCGAGATCATGGCGGCGGTCTTGTGCAGGTGGATGAACTCAAGTTCCTCGGGAGTGGCATCGGCCTTTTTTTCGGCGAGCAGGTCCTCCATCTGGCCGCCGATCAGTTGCCGGCTGCCAGCAGCGGCGCCGAGTTCGCGCACCAAGGCGGTGGCGAGGGCTGGTTGCGCACCGTAGCCCGTGGCGAGGAGAGCAAAGGCGTGCGTAAGCAGGGCGTCGCCGGCGAGCAGGGCGGTCGCCTCGTCGAAGGCTTTGTGGACGGTGGGGCGACCGCGGCGCAGGTCGTCGTTGTCCATGCATGGCAGGTCGTCATGAATGAGCGAATAGGTGTGCACGCACTCGACGGCGACGGCCGCCGGCAGGGGATCGGGCCGGCCCTCGGCGGGAAAGAGTTCGGCGGCCGCGAGCACAAGCACGGGCCGCAAGCGCTTGCCCCCGGCCTGGAGGCTATAGCGCATCGCAGTGTGCAGGCGGGCGGGCCGGGATTCAGCGGCGGGCAGCAACTGGTCGAGGCCGCGTTCGACGCGGGCGACATAGCTGGTTAATAGAGTGGAGACTTCCATGGGTGCGCGCGGCGGGCTTCGCGTGAATTTCGCCCGCCGCAATGCCCCCCCGCCCGCAAGTTTGCAAACGCCTTTTCGCCGGGCGAGCGACGGATCGGTACGGCGACGATGTTCCCGTGGCGGTAGAAGAGTCTCGCAAAAACACCTTCCCCCGCCCACAACCGGGATGTTTTCCATGCCCACCTACGAGTATGTCTGCACCAAGTGCGGCCACGATTTTGAGATCGTCCAGTCCATGAAGGATGCGACGCTGAAAAAATGCCCGAAATGCGGCAAGTCCGCCCTCAAGCGCCTGGTCGGCGCCGGGGCCGGCCTGATTTTCAAGGGCACGGGCTTCTACATCACCGATTACAAGAACAAGCCCGACAAACCCGCCAAGAAGGAGGGCGGTGAAAAGCCGTCCACCGGCGGGACCGGCCCCAAGCCCGTGGCGCCCGCGTCCACGGCCGCCGGCTGATATTTTCCCATGAGCTCAAAAAAAATTGATCGCGCGCTTTATGGGCCCAGCTGGGCCGAAGTCATCATTGGTGCCGCCCTCAGCCTGGTGCTGGGCGTCATCCTGGCGGCGGCCGTGCTCGTGCTCCGGCCGGTGCAGACCGTGCGCGAGCTCCCCAAGGAGCCGGTGCGCGATGCCGTTTACTATATCGAGGGATCAAAGGATTCCACCAAGGGCCGGCAATGGGCGGCCAAGCACAAGCTGCTCAATGACGGCACCTCCGTGGCGTTGACCGAGGACGAGCTAAATGCCGCATTTTACGTCAGCGCGCCGCCCGGAAAAACTCCGCCCCCTCCGGAGAAGGCCAAGGCAGGCGCGAAGGCCAAAGCCCCCGCTCCCGCGCCGGCGCCGGAGCCGCCCGCTCCCGCCGAGGTCGCGGCGAATGAAGGCCTCATCGTTCCCGGGGCGCCCAATTTCCGGATTCACGACAACCTGCTGCAGGTGGGCATTCCCTGTACCCTGAATGTCTATGGCTTCAAGCTGTCGGTCATCGTGATGGCGACCGGTGGTTTTGGCAAAGGTGGCGACGGCGTGGTTTTTGTCCCCGAAACCTTTTACCTCGGTTCCCTGGCATCAACCGGTTGCCGATGCTTGAGGGCTTCGTGACGAAGAAAATTCTTACCGCCAAGCCTCTGCCCGAGGACTTGGCGGCGGCGTGGAAAAAACTTTCCGACGCCAGCATCGACGGCAAGACACTGAAGCTGACGATGTGAGCGTCAGGGTGGGGCGGGTCTTTGACCCGCTCCTGCAGCGATGCTGAAGGCGGTTCAAAGACCTGCCTCACTTTTAAAATTCAGCAGGCGGCCAGGAGTTTCTTCAGATCGACGTGCTCGATGATCAGGCGCTTGATCACCGGGATCTTGTCGGAGTCCTGCGGCTGCGTCTTCACGGTCATGCCGTGGATCTTGGAGGTGATGGTGAAGCTCTCCTCCTTGGCCGCGATGACGGGGATGCGGGTTTGCGCGAGCATGGCGAGGAGCTTTTCCGACGGCACGGTATCGTTGGTCAGGATGAGGCCCGCGATGGTTTTTCCACCGGGGAGGCGGGAACTGGAGATGGCCGCGAGGATGATGTCGTCGCGGTCGCCAGGCGTGATGATCAGCACGCCGGGCTGGAGATAGTCGACGATGCCCTTGGCGGTCATGGCGCCGACGATGACGCGGTGCACGCGCTCGAGCAGGCCGGCCTCGCGGGCGTTGAGCCACCGGCCGCCGATCTCCTCCACCACCTGGAGCAGGTTGGGCGCGGAAAGCATCTGCTGCACCGGCAGGACCCCGAGGAGCGGCACGCCGAGGCGTTGCAAGCCCAGTCCGGCGTACTCCGTGATGAGGGGAATCTTGGCGGGGTCGACCTTGTTGAGGATGACACCGGCCACCTCGACCCCGGCCTTGTCGAAGAGCGCCTTGTTCAACGCGATCTCGTCAATGGGCCGGCCGATGCCGCCCGGCGTGACCAAAATGACCTTGGCGCGCAGGAGCTTGGCGACGCGGGCGTTGGAAAGCTCGAAGATCGAGCCGACGCCGGCGTGGCCCGTGCCCTCGATGAGGGTGAAATCCTTTTCCCACGACACCCGGTCAAAGGCGCGGCAGATCCGGTCCTCGAGCTCGGCCAGCATCGGGCCGGGATTTTTGAGGAAGCGCCGCGTGAACGTGCCGTCGACGGCGACCGGGCTCATGCTCTCGATCGGCACGTGGACGTTGTAGATGGTGTCGAGCAGCACGGAGTCCTCATCGACCTGGTGGCCGTGGACCTCGACGAAGCGCTGGCCGATGGGCTTGATGAATCCGACCCGCGGATAGAGCGACTGAAGCGCGGCGAACAGGCCGAGACACGTGGTGGTCTTGCCATCATTCATGCGGGTCGCGGCCACGAAGAGGCGCTTGGTGGCCGTGTTGGTCGGCGCGCGCAGCAGCGGCAGCGCCGGCTGGATGAAGGGATTCTCCGTGGGGGAGGAAGGCGGCGGAGGCATCAGGAAGTACCGTAAAGCAGGCGCCGGTCGATGGCCTGGCAGCCGACGATGGCGGCGGCGCCGAAGACATCGTGGGCGCTGGCGCCGCGGCTGATTTCCGCCGCGGGCCGGGTCAGGCCGGTGATGATCTGGCCGAAGGCATTCGCGCCGGCGAGGATCTGGACGAGCTTGAAGCCGATGTTCCCGCTGTTGAGGTCGGGAAAGACCAGCACATTGGCGCGGCCGGCCACCGCCCCACCGACTTTTTTCATCGCGGCCACGGCGCCATCCAGCGCGGCGTCGACCTGGATCTCGCCCTCGATCTCCATTGGGAGATTGGCGGCCCGGGCCTTGGCGCGGGCGAGCTCGGTGGCCGTGCGCACCTTGACCAGCAGGGGATGCTGCGAATCGCTCCGCGAGGCATAGCTGAGCATGGCGACCCGCGGCGTTTCGTCGGTCAGATGGTGGGCGATCATGGCGGTCGAGATCGCGATGTCACACAACTGCTCGGCCGTCGGCTCGGGGATGACGCCGCAATCCGCGAGGAACAGCGAACCGTCGCTGCCGACCTTTTTCTCGTCCCAGTCGAGGATCATGAGCGACGAGGCCGTCTGCACATTTTCGAGGCGGGGGATGAGCTGGAACAGCGGCCGCAGCGCGCTGGAGGCGGTGACGGTGGCGCCACCGACGAGCGCGTCGGCCTGTCCGGCGGCGAGCATCATGGTGGCGAAGTAATTGGGATTGCGGAGGACGTCGGGGGTGTCGGCGAGCTTGAGGACCTTGGTGCTGCGGATCTGCTCCAGCTGGGCGGCAAACGCCTCGAAGTCCGGGCTCCGCTCCGGCTCGATGATGCGCATGCCGGTGACGTCGAGCGACAGGCGGGCGGCGGCATCCTTGATGACCTTGCGGTCGCCGAGGAGGATGGGCGCGCCCATGCGACGCGTGACCCACTGGCGGGCCGCCTGGAGGATGCGCGGGTCGGCGCCCTCGGGAAAGACGATGCGCTTGGGGTGGCGCTGAAGCCTCGCAATGAGTTTCGGGACGAGCGGCATGGGCGGTCGGAGCGTGCAAATGTATTACAGCAGGGTCAATGCCGCACCCGGCGTTGTCTGTTAAGAACTTGCTAAGCGGCCGGTGCGTCCGGTGAATTCCGCCCGTGTCGAAGCACCTGAAGAACATGGGCGTGGTCTCGCTGCTGACGATGGTGTCGCGCGTGCTCGGGCAGCTGCGTGACACGTTGACGACGGGAATATTTGGCGCAACCGCGCTCGCGCCCTTCGTCACCGCCTACCGGCTGCCGAACCTGTTCCGCCGCCTGCTGGGCGAGGGTTCGCTCACGGCGGCCTTTCTGCCGACACTCCAGGAGACGCTGCACCGGAACGGCCGGCCGGGGGCCTTTGCGCTGCTGAACAAGGTGGTGAGCTGGCTGGCGGTCGTCACCGGCGGCCTCGTGGCGCTGGCGATGGTCGGCTTCAGCCAGTCGCGGCGTTTTCCCGGCCACGATGAAAAATGGTACGAAGCGGCGGACCTGACCGTGATCCTGTTTCCCTATCTCGCCTTTGTGTGCATCGCGGCGGCGTTCAATGCGGCGCTGAATGTTTTCGAGCGGTTCACCGAACCGGCGCTCTCGCCGATTTGGTTGAATCTCGCCTGGATCGCCGCGCTGGGCGGCGCGGGCCTGCACTTCGCGACTACACCGCTCGGTGAGCTGCACTGGCTGTGTGCGGGCGTGTTGGTGGGTGGGTTCCTGCAGATGAGCGTGCCGGCGGTGGTGCTGATGCGCGAGGGCTGGCGGCCTCGGCTGGACTTCGGGTTGTCGCCCGCGGTGAGGGAAATTGCCGCGCTGATGGCGCCGGGTTTTTTTGGTTCCGCGATCTATCAGGTGAACATCTTCGTCGGTGGCATGCTGGCGTTCGCCGTCAGCGATTCGGCGGCCACGCTGCTTTTTTTTGCCAACCGCCTGATGGAACTTCCCATCGGCGTCTTTGCCATCGCCGTCTCCACGGTGGTTTATCCCCTCATCGCGCGCCACGCCGTCGAACGGAAGTTCACGGCGATGGCGGACGATTACCGCAAGGGGATCCGCCTGATTCTCATCATCAATGTCCCGGCGGCGCTCGGCCTGGCCCTGCTGAGCCGGCCGATCATCGACATCCTGTTTCAGCATGGGGCGTTCACGGCGGAGGATGCCCGGGCCATGGCGCCAATCCTGGCGCTGTTTGCGATCGGCTTGCCGTTCTTCTCCGTCGTCAACCTCACCGTCCGCGCCTTCTACGCGCTGAAGGATACGAAGACGCCGGTGCGGATCGCACTCGTGGATTTCATCATCAACCTGGTGCTCAGCCTCGTGCTCATGCGCCGGTTGGGTGCGGCGGGACTCGTGCTCGCCAGCACCACGGCGATCATCGTGCAAACACTCCTGCTCAAGCGCGCGCTGACCCGCAAGCTGCCCGAGATGGAATTTGCGCCGCTGTGGCCGAGCGTGGGCAAGGTTTTGCTGGCCACGCTCGTCATGGGCCTCGGCGTCGCCGGCGGCTGGCACTGGCTGCAGGGCGCGGGCTTCGGCGACCGCATGACGGACCTGCTGGCCCTGGTCGGCCTGATTCCGCTTGGCGTGGCGCTTTACGGCGTGGTCCTCTGGACGCTCAAGATCGAAGGCCGCGATGACTTGGCGGCGATTTTCACCCGTCTCCGCGGGAAGATCACCCGCGCATCCTGATTCCGACGATGAAATTTAAACCCGACTGGTTTTTGCTCGGCATGGTGGCGGCCACGACACTGGCGTGGGCCTATCCGGCCCCGGGCGCGTCCGGCGGCTGGCTGCATCCGGAACTGCTGACGAAGGCCGGTATCGCGCTGATTTTTTTTCTGCATGGTGTGGCTTTGTCGTTTGCCGCGCTCAAGGCGGGTACGTTGCGCTGGCCGCTGCACCTGCTGGTGCAGACCAGCACGTTCCTGCTGTTCCCGCTGCTCGGGTTTGCGCTCAATGCGGCACTGGGCGACCGCGTGACGCCGGAGCTGAAGATCGGCCTGTTTTATCTTTGTGCGCTGCCGTCGACGGTCTCCTCGTCGGTCGCCATGACCGCAGCGGCGCGCGGCAACGTGGCGGGTGCCGTGTTCAACGCCACGCTGTCGAGCCTGCTGGGCGTTTTTCTCACGCCGCTCTGGATGGCATTCGTCCTGAAGACCAGCGGCCAGGCGCAGCCGCTGGGACCGGTCATCTGGGATTTGGTGCGCTGGCTCGTGCTTCCACTCGTCGTAGGGCAGGCCTGCCGGCCAATGCTCGGGGCCTGGGCGGGACGGAACAAACGCTTCATCAATCTGGCCGACCGCGGCACAATCCTGCTGCTGGTTTACACCTCCTTTTGCGATTCCTTCCGAACCGGCGTGTGGGCGGGACATGGCTTTGGCACGATCGGGATCGTCCTGGCTTCCGCTCTGGGATTGTTCGCGCTCGTGATGACGGTGATGGCTTCCGCCGCGAACGCGTTGGGCTTTGCGCGGGAGGACAAAATCGCGGCGATGTTCTGCGGGTCGAAGAAGACCCTGGCCTCGGGCGTGCCGATGGCGAAGCTGATCTTTGCCGGGCATCCCGGCCTGGGGATGATCCTGCTGCCGATCATGATTTATCACCCGTTGCAGCTGGTGATCTGCGGCTGGCTGGCCGGGCGCTGGGGCCGGCGGCCGGCCGACTGACCGGCTTCTGAACCCGCAAATATATTTCACCGCTCCGGCTGGCGTCCGGGCCGCAGCTGTGTTCAATGGCATTCGTTTGACGTCATCCACCCATCCCAAATCACATCCATGAATCGCAAAGCTTCCGCCGTCTGGCACGGCGATCTCAAATCCGGCCGCGGCCAGATTTCCACCGAAAGCACCGTCCTCAAGGACGCCAAGTACTCGTTTGCCACTCGTTTTGAGAACGGCCCCGGCACGAATCCCGAGGAACTCATCGGCGCTGCACACGCGGGCTGTTTCAGCATGGCGCTCTCGGCCGAATTGTCCAAGGCCGGCTTCACCGCCGACACGGTCGCGACCACGGCCACCGTCACCCTGGAAAATCATCCGCAAACGAGCTGGACGGTCACCAGGATCCACCTCGACACGACAGCCAAGGTGCCCGCCATCACGCCCGCGAAATTCGCCGAAATCGCCGCCGGCGCGAAGGCTGGCTGCCCGATCTCCCGACTGCTCAAGGCGGCGGAGATCACCTTGGATGCCAAGCTGGTCTGATGCGCTGGCAGTTGGCCGGTTTGGTGTCTGTTGTAGCGGCGCTCTATGAGCGCCGATTTCTGAGTCGGCGGTCATAGACCGCCGCTACAATTATCAAACTGGCCCGTTATCATCCGCGTCTATCCGCGAAATCCGCGGTTAAGATTGGTACAGCGATCCGAAACACGAAACCGGTCAGCCAGTTGCGAATACTCTGCGGCCGCTTTGCTTCCGCCCATGCCACATCTTTTTGAGCCGCTGACGATCAAGTCGGTCACGCTGCGCAACCGCATCGGAGTCTCGCCGATGTGCCAGTATTCGTCCGACGACGGGGTTGCGACCGACTGGCATCTGGTGCATCTCGGATCGCGCGCCACCGGCGGGGCCGGCCTCGTCATCGCCGAGGCGACCGCGGTGTCGGCCGAGGGCCGCATCACCCCGGGCGACGCTGGCATCTGGGCGGACAAGCACGTCGAGCCGATTGCCCGCATCAACCGTTTCGTGAAGGCACAAGGGGCAGTGCCCGGCATTCAACTGGCCCACGCCGGCCGCAAGGCCAGCGCGGCCCGTCCGTGGGAGGGTGGAGCACACCTCGCCGACAACGCGGGCGGATGGCCGATCATGGGTCCGAGCGCCCTGGCGTTCGGTGCCCCGCTCACGAAAGTGCCCCGGACGATGAGCGCGGCCGATATTGCGCGGGTGCAGGCGGAATTTGTCGCCGCGACCAAACGCTCGCTGGCGGCGGGCTGTGAATGGCTCGAGCTGCATTCAGCCCACGGTTATCTCGGCCATGAGTTTCTATCGCCGTTGTCTAACCAGCGCACGGATGCCTATGGCGGGAGTTTCGACAACCGCGTCCGCTTTCTGCTCGAGACCACCCGGGCCGTGCGGGAGGTCTGGCCGGAGCAACTGCCGCTCACCGTCCGGCTTTCGTGCACCGACTGGGTGGAGGGTGGCTGGGACCTCGACCAATCGGTGGAGCTGTCGCGCCGGCTGAAGGCGGAGGGCGTGGATCTGATCGATTGCAGCTCAGGCGGTGGAGTGCCCTCGGCGAAGATCCCCATCGGGCCGGGCTATCAGGTGCCCTTCGCCGAGCGCATCCGGCGTGAGGCGGGCGTGGCGACCGCGGCGGTGGGAATGATCACCGACCCAAAGCAGGCGGATGAGATTATCCGCTCCGGCCAGGCGGACGTCGTGCTGCTCGCCCGTGAATTCCTGCGCGATCCGAACTGGCCATTGCACGCGGCCCGCGCCCTTGGGCAGATCAAAAACGTCACGCCACCGGTGCAGTATGGCCGGGCGTTCTGAGGGTAGGGCGCGTTATCCCTAACGCGCCGGTTGGACGTAGTCGGAGCCAAACGCGGCGGATTAGGGGATAATCCGCCCTACCATCGGCCCCGCACAATTTGCGCTTTGGGTCGGCGTCCACATCCCTTATGCAAGGATTTCCCATGGCCCATATTTCTCCCGATACCTTGCTGGCTGCGCTGCACTGGCGCTATGCGACCAAGAAATTCGACCCCGCCAGGAAAATCCCGGCGGAAACCTGGGCCGTGCTGGAGCAGACCCTCGTGCTCTCGCCCTCGTCGGCCGGCCTGCAGCCCTGGAAGTTTATCGTGATTACCGACACGGCGATGAAGGCCCGGCTCGTGCCGGCCTCGCATCGGCAGGCCCAGCCGGCCGACTGTTCGCATTTTGTCGTGTTCGCCGTGCGCCGCGGGATCGATCATGCCCATGTCGAACGGCATGTAGCCCGCACCGCCGAGGTGCGGGCGATCACCGTCGAGTCGCTGGCCCGGTATCAGAAGATGATCGCCGACAACCTAGAAAGGGCGCGCGCCGAGGGCACCCTCGACACCTGGCAGCAACACCAGGTTTACATCGCGCTCGGCAGCTTCATCGCCGGTGCGGCCGTGCTGGGGGTTGACACCTGCCCGATGGAGGGCATCGAGCCGGCGAAGTTCGACGAGATTCTCGGTCTGGCCGGCACGAACTACACGACGGTCGTGGCCTGCGCTGCCGGCTACCGCTCCGACGAGGACAAGTACGCCGCCACAAAAAAGGTCCGCTTCAAGCCGGACGATGTGATCGTGCGGATTTGATTGTCTCACCATGGAAGAGCCTGCTGGCAGGCGATTTTCAACAGACGGCGCCGCTCATCGCCCGCAAGCAGGCTACTACAAGGTGAGCCTTACCCAAACACCGCCGCGCGTTCCTCCAGGGTCAGCTCGCGCCATTTTCCCGGCGCGAGTACACCCAGCCCGAACTCTCCGATGCGCATGCGGATGAGCCGCAGTGTTGGGTGGCCGATGGCCGCGGTCATGCGGCGCACCTGGCGGTTTTTCCCCTCAGTCAGTTCCAGACTGAGCCAGCAGTCAGGTATGCTTTTGCGGAAGCGGATTGGCGGATCGCGCGGCGGCAGGGCGGGCGCGGGATCAAGGAGGCGAACCCGGCAGGGCAGGGTGCGGCCGTCACCGAGATCCACGCCTTGCTCGAGCCGGGCCAGCGCCGTGGCTGCCAATAGCCCTTCGACCTGGGCCCAATATTCCCGCCGGTGGCCATGCTTCGGGTCGAGCAACCGCGTGTTCAAGCCCGGCTCGTCGCTCAGTAACAACAGGCCCTCGGAGTCGGCATCGAGACGCCCGAGAGCGTAGCTGTTTTTGGGCAAGCCGAAATCGGCGAGCGTCCGCCAGCGCGAACCCGGCTCGGGGGTGAATTGCGAGAGCACGCCATAGGGCTTGTGGAGCGCGAGGAGCACAGCGGGAAGGGGAGGGAAGTAACAAGTAACAAGGCTTAAGTAACAGGATAAAAGCGGCGGAGTGGAGGAGGGCGCACCACGACATGGCGACCTGATTTCTTGCATCAAGTTTGCCTTCAGCTTTCTTGGCACTTGGCACTTGATACTTGTCACTTTCCCCCACCATGCGCGCCCTGCAGCTTTCCGCGATCAACCAGCTCGCCGTCGTCGAAGTCAGTGATCCCCTGCCTGCGCCGGGGGAGGCTTTGGTCACGCTGCGCGCCGCCGCGCTCAACCACCGCGACGTCTGGATCAAGCAGGGCCAATACGCGGGCCTGAAATTTCCATGCATTCCCGGATCGGACGGCGCAGGGGTGGTCTTGGCCGTGGGAACCGGCGGGGATGCCTCCTGGCTGGGGCGCGAGGTGGTCATCAATCCGTCTCTCGACTGGGGCGCGAGCGAACATGCGCAGGGCCCGAAATTCTCCATCCTCGGCCTGCCGCGCGATGGCACGTTGGCCGAAAAAATCGCCGTGCCGGCCGGGCAGCTGGCGCCGAAGCCACCGCATCTTACCTGGGAGGAGGCCGCTGCGCTGCCGCTTACAGGCCTGACTGCGTACCGCGCGATTTTTTCCCGGGCGCAACTCAAGCCGGGCGAGCGCATCCTCCTGACCGGCATTGGTGGCGGCGCGGCGCTCGGCGCGCTGCAGTTCGCCGTGGCGCACGGGGCCGAGGTGTGGGTGACCTCCAGCTCGTCAGAAAAAATCAGCCGCGCCGTCGCGCTGGGTGCGGCCGGCGGGTTCGACTACACGCAGGCCGGTTGGGCGGCAGCCGCTGCCCAGGCACCGGGACATTTTGATGTCATCATGGACAGCGCCGGAGGGGCAGGCTTTGAGCAACTGATCGAGTTGGTAGCCCCGGGCGGCCGCGTCGTGTTTTTCGGCGCGACCCGCGGCAATCCCCCCGGGCTGCCCATGCGGAAGGTTTTCTGGCGGCAGGTCTCCCTGCTGGGCACGACGATGGGCTCGCCGGCGGACTGGCGGGCGATGCTGGAATTTGTCGCGCTCCACCGTCTGAAGCCGGTCGTCAGCGACGTCTTTCCTCTGGCGCGCAGCGGCGAGGCCTTCGCCCTGATGGAGCGCGGTGGGCAGTTCGGGAAGATCGTGGTGACGATGTAATGTCCGAATTTGGTAGGGCGAGGCGTCCCTGCCGACTTGTCCGCCGTAGCTTTGGCGAAGGAGGAGCCGCGGTCCCGTCGTGAGCCTGTCGAACGGCTCACCGGGACGGTTCGCCCTACCTCGAAGACCTTTTTAAACCAGGAAACTGACGAACAGGCCGCACGAGACGAAGGTGTAGCCGGCGAAGGTGAACAGAAATATTTTCACCGCCAGGGAGCGCGGGAGGTGCTGGCATACGAAATCAACGGCCACAAAGCCGAGCGCGTAGAAAATCAGCAGGGCTGGCAGGATCAGTCGCGGCACCCAATAGCCAGCTCCGTAGGGATCTCCCACCCGGTGGAGATTGAGGAAAATGGGAGCGTAGAACCCCACCGCCAGCGCCGTGAGCACCACGACGGCGTCTGGAAGCAGGGGCTTCGACCGCAGCAGTGATTGCAAGCTGAGCAGCCCGCAGAAAAGCGTCCCGGTCACGGCGAGGATGGAAAAGGGCAGGCTCCAGCGTACGGACCACGTCTGCAGGGTCTGGGAGAGCGCGGAGCGGGTGCGACGAAACTCATTGCGCACCCGACCGGCCCACTTGGTGGTCAGCTCGGGCGGCGGCGCCTGAAAATAACTCTGGGAATCAGTCACCGAGGCGAGATGGAGAAGTCCCATGTAGCTGTACTTCCGGTCATGATAGACCTCATCCCGGAAATATTCCGGGGCGGAGAAAATGCCCCAGTCGCTTTTCTGCAGCGTGAGTATGTCGCTCCAGCGCATGACGACCGGTTCACCCGGGGCGAGCCAGTGGCCCTTGAGCTGGTTGCCCTGATTGACCTCGGACCAAAAGATTCCCGCCGGCAGCGCAAGGGTGAAAACCCCGACGGAACCCCAGCGCAGGAAGCAGCCAAACGGCAGCTGCCGGCCGAGGGCGACCAGCAGTAACAGGGCAACGGGCGGCAACACGCCGATGAAGGTGTATTTGCAGAGCATACCGGCCGAGAGGGTGAGGGAGAGCGCGGCCCAGGAAAAAATCCGCCGGGGATTCTCCATGAGCCGGACGGAGAAGACGGCGGCCAGCACGAAGATCGGAATGGTGAACGCATCGGCGGCATACACGAGGGACTGGATGACGCGGAAGGGCACGAACGTGACGAAGGCGGCGGCGGCGTAGCGCAACTGCCAGTGGACGAGGCCGCGCCACAGAAATCCATAGAGCCCCCAGAGGGCCAGCGTGTTGAGGACCAAAAAAGCCAGGGCGGTCCACTCGAGGAAGTGATCCGGGCTGACATGGTTGCGAAACAAGCTCGTGAACCAGTAGAGTCCGGGAGGATTGGTCAGGAAGAAGGTGAAGCTCTGGGGGTAGCTGAGGAGGATCCCGTAGTGATAATTAAAATCCTGCCCGATATAGCCGTAGCGAACAATGCCTCTCAGCCCGACAACCACGGCAAGGATCGAGAGCAGGGTGAGATAGAGCAGATCCTTCCAGTTGAACGGCGGTGACGGAGACTTCATCTGCAGGGGCGCTTTGAGGGGGTTGCTGTGAGTAATCCAATCGAGGGCAAGTGAAAGCATTATTATGAAAGGGACGATTGGGCTGCCAAAGATAGGGCCGGGCGGCCCGCCCGGCCGGGCCAATGGGAGGCCAAATCAGTCGGAACGGACACGCCGGGCCGCGCGTCCCGACCAGTATTTTCAAAAGCCGACCCACGTCGGAAATTCCCGTTGACGCCGTGAGGGTGCGCCCTTTGCTCTGACCCTTCACGTTTGGGGCAAGTTAGCTCAGTTGGTAGAGCAGAGGACTGAAAATCCTTGTGTCCCCGGTTCGATTCCGGGACTTGCCACCATGCTTCGCTCTATGAGCTACGCATGGCACGGCCAGCTTTCGTCCGTTGGGAGGTAAATGGGCACTTTTGACGGGGCGCGAAGCATGCCCCGCGAAGCCTGGCGAAGAAGGGCCGGCTATTTCATCCATCGTGCACGGACAAGAATGACACCGCGCCGACTTGTCTGCCCCAGCTTCAGCGACGGCGGAAGCCCGCGTGCAGCGGATGACGGCAGGCATGAGCGTTGAGAACGGCGCTTCGACTTGGCGAGCCAGCCTTCGCCGGTCGCAGGCCCCATGATGATGGGAAGGAATGAATTGCCTGCGGCTGGAGGTATGGGATGATGCTATCGCGTCATTTCCGATGAGCTTACCATCACTCAATCGCCGGGTGAAACCCGGCGCGGTTCCATCGGTGACCGGCACCGGCTGGCGGATGCTCTGCTGGGCCGGCGTCATCGGATCGGTGCTCTTTGCCCCGCTTCACGCGCTCACGCTGGAGGAGCTGCTGAACGACCCGAAGCTGACCCCCCAGAAATTCGCCAACCTCTTCGTGGATTTCAAATTCGTGCTGCAACCGTTTGATGTGCAGAACCCGAAGGTGTTTCTGGCCACGCGCTCGGGCGACTGCATCGACTACGCCGTGCTCGCGGACTTTGTCCTGGGCAAAAAGGGGTATGAAACGCGGCTGATTCGCATCGAGATGGTGGGATTGAACGTGGGCCACGCGGTCTGCTATGTCACGCAGAGCCGGGCTTATCTGGATTACAACAACCGGGCCTATTTTTTCAATTTGCAGCGTTGCGGGCCCACGATCCGTGAAATTGCCTCGAAGGTGGCCGACTCGTTCGACGCCAACTGGACTTTTGCGATGGAGTTCACCTACGACTACAAGGAGGATGTGAAGCATCCCGTGTATACCGTGGTGAAAACCGACCCGCCGGCGACTGATCCCGACAAGCTGCAACCCCGCGCCAAGCCCAAGGGCTGAAGCTCCTCACTTCCCGTGAACGACAAAACAATCAGTCGGGTCCTGCTCTTTTTCCTCCTCATTTCGGCGGTGCTCATTGCCGTCGCCATCGGGGCGGTGCGGAACATCAACCGGTCGGTGGCCGGCAGCGACTGGGTCAATCACACCCACGCCGTCTTGCTGGAATTGGAGGGGCTCCGCTCGGACCTTTCGCTGGGCGATGGCGCGATGCACACCTTTGCCTTCACCGGGGACGCCCGCGACGAGGCGGCGTGTCGCACCGCCCTCGCCAACGTTACGGATCATCTCGAAATCACCAAGGCGCTGACCCGCCTGGAGCCGGAGCAGAACGGGCAAATCGTCCAGATTGAAACGCTGATCAAACAACGCATGGCGTTCATGCGTGAAGTGCTGGCCACGCGGCAGACGCCCAACGCGGACGCGGTCCGCGCCCTGCTTGCCGCCGACGCGGGTCGGGCGGCGCTCCAGGAAATCCGGCAGAAGATCAAGAGGCTGAAGGATGACGAGCTGGCGTTGCTGACGCAGCGGGACACCGCCTCATATCTGCAGGCCCAGGCGACCCGGTGGACCGTGTGGGCGGGTGTGGTGCTCGATGTGCTCCTGCTCGGTGGCGTGGCCTGGCTGATCCGGAATGACATTTCAGCGCGCCAGCGGGCGGCCACGGTACTCCAGGCCACCAATGAGCAGCTCGAGGCCCGGGTGCAGGAGCGCACGGCGGAGCTTTCGGCCACCAACCAAACGCTGTCCGCCGAGAACCTCGAGCGGCGCTGGGCCAACCAGGCCTTGGAGCACCAGCTGCGTTACAACCATCTCATCATTAATTCCATTTCCGACCTGGTCCTCGTCGTCACCAAGTCGCTGAATGTCTCACGCATCAACCCCGCGGTCATCAAGCGAACGGGCTTTGACCTCGTGGAGCTGGTCGACCAGCCACTCCAGCGGGTGGTGCGTCTCGCCGACCAGGGCCGGAGCGATGCGCCCGCCTTGTTCGACCCCATCGTCCAGGCGTTGAATGACGGGCGCGACCTGCGCGACTTGGCCGCGCTGCTCTCCGACCGACAAAATCGAACCACGCCCGTCCGCTTCAACCTGTTTCCGCTGCGGGACGCGGACAAGGTCGTGGGGGGCGTCATCATTCTCCAACCCATCGCCACTCCACCGCCGGCCGCATGATCCGCCCGGACCAATCTTCGTCGTTTAACCCACCCCAATCCCTTTCCTTGGAGCTCCCATGAAAAAACATATTCTAACGGTGGATGACGAGACCGAGATCCTCGAGGTCTTGATGCAGGTTTTCACCACGGAGGGCTACCGCGTCAGCACCGCCAGCTCCGCCAGCGAAGCCCGGAAAATCGTGCAGGCCGATCCTCCGGATTTGATCATCACCGACCTTCAGCTGGAGGACGAGGACGGCCTGCAATTGGTTGAGCAACTGAAGGAGCTGCGGCCGGGCACGCCGGTCATTCTTCTGACTGGCATGTTATTCGATCCCAATGTGGTGGAAAAGAGCCTGAGCAAAAGGGTCTCGGGTTATATAAGCAAGACGTCGCCGCTGAAGGATCTGGTGCAAGAGGTGCGGCGACATATCGGGTCGTGAAGCGGGTCGCCCCCTGCGGGTGTTTACTTCAACAGCGATTGCAGATCCGTGAGGGAGAGCCGGGCGGCGGTCTCGTCGCTGGCTTCGAAGACGTCGGCGAGCAGGGCCCGCTTGGTGTCCTGCAAGGCCAGGACTTTTTCCTCCACGGTGCCGGCGGCGATGAGCTTGTAGCTGGTGACCACGCGGGTCTGGCCGATGCGGTGGGCGCGGTCGGTGGCCTGCGCCTCAACGGCGGGATTCCACCACGGGTCGAAGTGGACGACGGTGTCGGCGCCGGTGAGATTGAGGCCCGTGCCGCCAGCCTTGAGCGAAAGCAAGAAGACCGGAATCTCGGCTGAAGCCTGAAAGCGGTCCACCTCGGCCTGGCGGGCCCGGGCGGGCATGGAGCCGTCGAGGTAACAGCAGGCGACCCCCTGCGCATCGAGCTCGGCGCGCACGAGGGCGAGCAGCGAGGTGAACTGGGAAAACACGAGGAGGCGATGCCCGTCGTCAATGGCCTCGGCGAGCAGTTCGCGAAAAGCCTCGAGTTTGGCGGAGTCGCCAAAATCAGTTTCTACAGCAACGCCAGACACCAGCCGCGGATCGCAGCAGATCTGGCGAAGGCGCAGCAGCTGGGTGAGGGTCGCGAAGCGGAGCTTCGCCTCGCTGGCGCCACCGGCCGCGAGGTCGAGGAGTTCGCGCTCGGTCTTTTCCTGCACGGAGCGGTAGAGGGCGGCTTGCGCGGGCCCGAGTTCGCACCAGACGATTTGCTCGAGCTTTTCGGGCAGCTCGGGTGCGACGGCCTGCTTGGTGCGGCGGAGGATGTAGGGCGCAGTCTTCGCACGGAGGCGGGCGTCAAACCACGCGCGTTCCCCGCTGCGCACGCCCTCGGGCACCCGGTCGAGGTAGCCCGGCAGCAGGAATGCAAAGAGGGAGCGCAAATCGTCGAGCGAGTTTTCCAGCGGCGTGCCGGTCAGGAGGAAACGGCCATGCGCGCGCAAGGCGCGCAGCGCGGCCGCGTTCTGTGAGCGGCGGTTCTTGATGTGCTGGGCCTCGTCGGCCACGACGCAGGCAAACTCCACCTCCGCGAAAAGTTCCCGGTCGCGCGTGAGGGTGCCGTACGAGGTGATGACGAGGTCGACGCCTGCGAAGTCATTCGCGGTGGCGAGCCGCCCTTCACCATGGTGCACGAACACACGCAGTTGCGGGGCGAACCGTGCCGCCTCGCGCCGCCAGTTTTCGAGCAGGGAGGCGGGGGCGACCACCAGGCTGACGCATGGTGGAGGGGCGAGTGGCGAAGGGCGAGTAGCGAGTGAAGTCAAGAGCCCCAGCGCCTGCAGCGTTTTGCCGAGGCCCATCTCGTCGGCGAGGATGCCGCCGAGTTCCTGGCACCAGAGATGCCAGAGCCACGCGACGCCGAGGCGCTGGTAAGGCCGCAACTGGCTGTCGAGCGCCGCGGGCAGGGGCGCTGGCCTGAGCGCGGAAAGGTTGCGCAAGGCCTCACTGCGTATGCGCCAGGCGGCAGGTGGCTGAAAGCCCGGGGAGAGTTCCTCCAGGATCTCCTGCGCCTCGGCCACGCGGGCCGCGTTGATCCGATGGGTACGCCGGGCGGCGAGGCTCGCGCCGGGTTCGCCGGTGAGGGCGCGCTGGGCCTCCGTCAGGCGCTGCAATTGCGCGGCATCGAGGAGGTAGATCTTGCCGTCGGTCTCCAGGTAACTGCGGCTGGTGGCGAGGGCCGCGCGCAACTGGGACTCATCCGCCGAGCCGGCGCGGAGCGCGAGCGTGACGGCAAAGCCGCCATCGGACTCGCCGACTTCGGCGGCAATCTCCGCGGGCTTCAGGTGCGCGGTGTTTTTTTCAAAGTTCGGTGTGAAATCCGCGCCGAACATGCCGTGGAGTCGAGCGGCGTGGACCGCGAGGAAATTGAGGGTCTTGTGCCGGTCGCGGAGCCACCACTTGCGGTTGGAAGGTTCCAGGCTGAAGCCATGGGACTTTACAAGATCCAAGGCGGCGGGATAGGTGGAGTGCTCGCGGGAGGGAAGCGTGATGGCGAGGTAGTGCTCGGTCCCATCGACGAGCATGGGGGCAGCCGCCTCAGGATTGAGGGTTTTCGGCTTTCGACTGACGGGAGCGGCTTGGACGGGAGCCTCTGTATTGGCCGCGGTAGCAGTAACCACCAGGTGCTCAGATACACCCGGGAGCGCATCGCCGGTCCATTCAATGGATTTGGCCGGGAGGTTGACCCAGAAAAATGCCGGCTGGCCCCGCAGCGCGGCGACCAGTTCGCGCAACTGCTGGCGGGTGAGCTGGATGAAGCGGGGCGGCACGGGCGTGGCGCACCAGCGCTGCAAAAGGGCCAGGGCGGGCAGCAAGTCCGACGAAGGATCGGCCCCCGCTTCGAGTTCCACCCGCAGGGCAATCGCGTCGCGCGGTGCGGCGGCGGCCAGGTTGGGCGGAAGGAAGAGGCGAAGCATGTTGCGGAAAGGTGATGTTTCCGGGAATAAATCAGCTCCGACGCAACTCTGAAACAGATAACCATGGGCTCCGAAGTCTTCACGCAGCTGGTCGATGCGCATTACGCGTCGCTGTACCGCTTTGCGCTGAGCCTGGCCCGGAACTCCGCCGATGCCGGCGACCTCGTGCAGCAGACTTTCTTTATCTGGGCGACCAAGGGACATGGCCTGCGCGAGGCGGCGAAGGCCAAGTCATGGCTTTTCACGACGCTCTACCGGGAGTTTCTCCGCGGCCGCCGGCGGGATGCGCGGTCGACTTCACTGGAAGATCTGCCTCCGGGTGAAGCGGATGTGGCGGCCGAAGAGGTTGATCGGGTGGCGCGGCTGGACGCGGCGACGGTCATGACGGCACTCCAGTCAGTGGAAGAGGTGTTCCGCGCCCCGCTGACACTCTTTTATCTCGAGGATTTATCGTATCAGGAGATCGCGGAGACGCTCGACGTGCCCATTGGCACCGTGATGTCGCGGCTCTCGCGTGGCAAAGCCCAGCTCCGTACCGCGCTCGCGCGCGAGGAGTCCGCGGGGCCGGCCAAGGTGGTGCCGTTTCCCGCGGCGAAAGGAGGAAGACAATCATGACGAACCAGGAGGCAAAATTCATTCTCAGCGCCTACCGGCCCGGGGGGAGCGATGCGACCGATGCCCTGTTTGCCCCGGCCCTGGCCCAGGCGCAGCAGGATCCCGCGCTCGGCGCGTGGTTCGCCCGCGAGCACCGGCACGCAGCCACCGTGGCTGCCCGGCTGCGCGAAATCACGCCGCCCGCCGGCTTGCGCGAGGCGATTCTCGCCGGGGCGCGGGCCAGCGGCCGTGCGGCCGAACGCTCCTGGTGGAGCCGACCGATGTGGATGGCGCTCGCGGCCAGCGTCGCGCTGCTGCTCGGAGTGGGATCGGCCTTGTGGTGGCGGAGCCCTTCGGTGCAGCTCGGGCGCCTGACGGCGTTTGCGGTGAATGACACTTTGCATGCCCAGCACGGCAGCCATGGCGAGGCGGTGGGCACGCTCAACGCGCTGCTCAGCCAGCCCACGACGCACCTGAGCGGCCCGCTGCCGGTGGATTTCGCCGCGCTGCGCGCAACCGGCTGCCGCACCCTGCGCTTTGCCGGCCATGATATCGTCGAGCTCTGCTTCACGCGCGGCGACGCCGAGTTCCACTTCTACGTGCTGCGGCAGGCGGATTTCCCGCGGCTGCCGGCCACGGGTGACATCGAGTTTGGCCAGCGTGAAGGCCAGGGCTTCGCCTCCTGGACCGATACCGCCTACCGTTATGTGACCGTCAGCGCCGCTGGCGTATCGGCGATCAAGCAGTTGTTGTAAGCGTCATGGCATTTGTCGTTGGGCATAAAACCTGAGTTGCACAATACAGGCGGTCTCGCCCAACGTGGGGCATGCCTGTCTCGAAACATTTTTCCGGCCGCGACACCGTGCGCTGGGGGATCATCGGTTGCGGTGACGTCACGGAAGTGAAGAGCGGCCCGGGTTTCCGCAAGGCGGCCGGTTCGCAGCTGGTCGCCGTGATGCGACGCAACGGGGAGCTGGCGGCCGATTACGCGCGGCGCCATGGCGTGCCGCGGTGGTATGACAATGCCGACAAGCTGATCGCTGATCCGGAGGTGGATGCGGTGTATATTGCGACGCCGCCCGACACGCACGAGCTCTATGCCCTCAAGGTCGCGGCCGCGGGCAAGCCGGCCTACGTGGAAAAGCCGATGGCGCGCGCCACGCCGGAATGCGACCGCATGGTGGCCGCGTTTGCCCGGGCCAAGCTGCCGCTCTACGTGGCCTACTACCGCCGGCGCCTGCCGCGCTTCCTGAAGGCGGAGGAGTTGATCAAAGGTGGGGCACTCGGGCGCCTCACCGCCGTGACGTACCGGCTGGCTGAACCGCATCATCGCAAGGAGGCTCAGTGGCGTATCGATGCGACCACCGCAGGCGGCGGGCATTTCCTGGATGTCGGCTCGCACGCGCTCGACCTGCTCGACTATCTGCTCGGGCCGCTGACGGGCATCGCCGGGACGGCCGCCAATCTGGCATCCGACTATGCGGTCGAAGACACGGTGGCGCTCAGCTTTCGCACACAGGCGGGCGTGCCGGGAACGATGTCGTGCAATTTCGCCAGTGCGACGCGCGACGAAGCCCTGCGCATCACGGGCACGGAGGGTGAACTTACCTTCCAGGTTTTCGGTCCCGATCCCCTGAAGTTTGAACATGCCGGCGGAGTGGAGACATTCGATCTGCCGCATCCGCCACACGTGGCGCAGCCGCTGATCCAGAGCGTCGTGGACGATCTGCTGGGCCGGGGGGTCTGCCCGAGCACGGGTGAATCAGCCCAACGCACTTCGCGCGTGATGGACCAGGTGCTTTCGGCCTATTACGGCGGACGCGAGGACCCGTTCTGGACGCGGCCGGAAAAATGGCCGGGCCGACGGCAAAAGTGAGTTCGCGCAGAGGCGCAAGGGCGCAGAGGGAAGCATCGGGGAGGGAAATATTCCCAGCGTAGTTCCGCTCGGCGTCCTTGCGGCTCAGCGCGAAATTTCTTTCGGAGCAACATCCGAGCGCCTTGCGACCCGGTGGGCCTTGACGGGCGGCCCTTGATTTCGGCTCGATTACATTGGCGGGGCGATGGATTCTTTCCACCCCGATGCCGAAGAGCCCGCCGAAGACCACCGAACTCATGCGCCTCGCCGAGGATGCGCGCCGTGAGAAAAACTGGAAGCGCTGGGGCCCGTATCTTTCCGAGCGGCAGTGGGGCACGGTGCGCGAGGACTATTCGGCGGATGGCGACAGCTGGAATTACTTCACGCACGAGCAGGCGCGCAGCCGGGCCTACCGCTGGGGCGAGGATGGCCTGCTGGGCATCACCGACCGGGAATGCCGCCTGTGCTTTGCGCTCGCGCTGTGGAACGAGCGCGACCCGATCCTGAAGGAACGGCTGTTCGGCCTCACGGGCCCCGAGGGCAATCATGGCGAGGACGTGAAGGAATGTTATTTTTATCTCGATGCCACGCCCACGCATTCGTGGATGCGGGCGCTCTACAAATACCCACAGGCGGAGTTCCCCTATGAGCGGCTGCGCACCGAGAACCATCGGCGCGGGCGCGGTGAGCCGGAGTTCGAGCTGCTCGACACGGGCGTGTTCGACGGTGACCGGTATTTCGACGTCTTCACGGACTACGCCAAGGCCGGGGAGAATGACCTGTGCATCCAAATCACGGTGGCGAACCGCGGCCCCGAGCCAGCGCGGCTGCACGTGCTACCCACGCTGTGGTTCCGCAACACGTGGTCGTGGGGAGGAGGGCATGAGGATTCTGCGGTGAAGCCGAGGCTGAGCGCGGCGGGCGACGACCGGGTGCAATGCGATCATCCGACGCTGGGCCGATTTCTAATGGAGATAGAGCGAGGTCCGGACGGGGCGTCGCCCCTGTTGTTCACGGAAAACGAGACCAATGCGGCGCGGCTGTTCGGAGCCTCCAATCCCTCGCAGTTTGTGAAGGACGCCTTCCATGACTGCGTGGTGGGCGGCCGTCCGGAAGCGGTGAATCCGGCGCGCACGGGCACGAAATGCGCCGCGCATCATGTGCTCGTCCTCGCCCCGGGGGAGGAGAGGGTGCTGCGCCTGCGACTCTACGCAGAGGCGGAGCGGCCGCGGGAGACCTTCGGGAAAACCTTTGCGGCGGTGATCGAAGCCCGGCGGCAGGAGGCCGACGACTATTACACCGCGTTGTTTGGCGGCGCCAACCGCCATGTGACGCCCGCACCCTTTGCCGTCACGGCGGCCCCCGGGCCGTCGCCGCAGCCCGGTTTCAACCGCGACGAGGCGCACCGGGTGGCGCGGCAGGCCTATGCGGGACTGCTCTGGTCGAAGCAGTTTTACCACTTGGTCGTGAAGGACTGGCTCGAGGGCGATCCCGGGCAACCGGCCCCGCCGGCCAACCGGAGCACCGGGCGCAACAGCGACTGGCCGCATGTCTTCACGCGCGACGTCATCGCGATGCCCGACACCTGGGAGTATCCCTGGTTCGCGGCGTGGGATCTGTCGTTTCACATGATTCCCTTCGCGCGGATCGATCCGCACTTCGCGAAGGCGCAGCTCAACCTGCTGCTGCGCGAATGGTACATGCACCCGAACGGGCAGATCCCGGCCTACGAATGGAATTTCTCCGACGTGAATCCGCCGGTGCATGCCTGGGCCTGCTGGCGCGTGTATAAGATGACCGGCCCGCGCGGCACGCGCGACCGCACCTGGCTGGCGCGGGTTTTCCAGAAACTGCTGGTGAATTTCACGTGGTGGGTGAACCGCAAGGATCCCAACGGTCGGCACCTCTTCAGCGGCGGTTTTCTCGGGCTGGACAACATTGGCGTGTTCGACCGGTCCAAGCCGCTGCCGACCGGCGGCACATTGGAGCAGGCGGACGGCACGGCGTGGATGGCGTTTTATTGCGGTACCATGCTGTCGATCGCGCTCGAGCTCGCCGAGGGCGACCCGGCCTACGAGGACATTGCGTCGAAATTTTTCGAGCACTTCGTCGCCATCGCCGACGCCATGAACAACCTGGGCGGCACGGGCCTGTGGCACGAGGAGGACGGATTTTATTACGACCAGCTGCTGATGGACGGCCGGTCGACGCCGCTGCGCCTGCGCTCGATCGTGGGGATCATCCCGCTTTTCGCCGTGGAGGTGATTGACGAGGCACGCCTGGCCCGGCTGCCGGGCTTCGCCAAGCGCACGCGCTGGTTCCTGGAAAATCGCAAGGACCTGGCCGGCCAGATTTCCCATATGACGCAGGGCGGGAGCGGGCGCTACCTGCTGGCGATCCCTTCGCGAATCCGGCTGGAGCGCGTGCTGCGCTATGTGCTGGATGAGGCGGAGTTTCTTTCGGCGCACGGTGTGCGCTCGTTGTCGCGGACCTATCACGACCGGCCGTTCATCCTCCGGGCCGAAAATGCCGAATGGCGCGTCGCCTATGTGCCGGGCGAATCGGACAGCGGACTTTTTGGCGGCAATTCAAACTGGCGCGGGCCGGTGTGGTTTCCGCTGAACTACCTGCTGATCGAGGCGCTGGAGCGTTATCATCATTTCTATGGCGACAGTTTCAAAATGGAGTTTCCGACGGGCAGCGGACGCTGGCTGAACCTCGCGCAGATCGCGCGCGAGCTCGCCCTTCGGCTCGTCACGCTGTTTGTGCCCAATGGTGGCGGTCGCCGGCCCGCGTTGGGCATGGAACCGCGTTTTGTAAACGACCCGCACTGGCGCGAGCTGCTTTGGTTTCACGAGTATTTCCACGGTGACACCGGCCAAGGACTCGGTGCCAGTCATCAGACTGGCTGGACGGCACTTGTGACACGGCTGATCGAGGAACTTACATAGCAGGAGGGGCCAGATGCGACCATATGACCCACGTGCGCATTTTGCACGATGGCGAAGGTTCCGGGTATATGTCCGAAATAGTTGTCAACATTGCCGAACCGCGAAGAGCCGCGCCCAGTCCATGGCGCGCATGAAGAAGACTACGCTTAACATCACCGGACGCGCCCGCTGGGGCACCCTGTTCCTCACGGGGGTGGCAATCACGCTGGGAGGACTGTTCAGCAGCGAGGCCCGGGCATCGACCCGTTGGGAGACGCTGGAGGCCATTCATGCGATCGAGAATCCCTACAACCGTTCGGCTCCCGGGCCCTGTGGTGAGTTGGGGGCCTACCAATTCCGGCTCGATACGTGGCGGATGCATTCGCGCCGGCCGTTTAGCGAGGCCCTCGACCGGCGTCGCTCGGACGAGGTCGCCGTGCGGCATTACGATTGGCTGAAGTCGGCGCTCGAAAGCAACGGACTGGAGTCCTCCGTCTATAATATCGCGCTGGCTTGGAACGCAGGCATCGGTGCCGTAATGAGCGGCCGTGTGCCGGCAGTGAGCCGAGATTATGCCACGCGCGTCGAGAACATCGCGACGGAACTACATTCCCGCCAGCAACAGCTCGCTGACGTGCGCTGAGGCGGATTGAGCGTTGGAGGTAGTGATGCTCGTTGCGGACGCCCGCCTTCACGGCCGAAAGCCGGGCGTCCACCCCTCGGCTGGCTCGGGGCCCTGAGCTTGTCGAATGGGCCAGGTATGCCCCTGCTTTCGCCGCCTACAATGACAGGCTGCTCTGCTTGGGCGTGCTGGCTGCAGCGCGGCGGGCCGCCTCTTCCTCGGGCGTGAGATTGAGATGGCGCGGCGGGCGGGACACCCGCTTGGCCACGGCGGCCTCATGATCGGTGACGATCCGGTCGGCGATCGTCTGGATCTGCAGCTTGAGCCAGTTGAAAGTTTCGCTGCCCTCGCGGTAGTCGGCCTTGCCGTAGTGGTCGATGCGGCCGGTCTGACGGAGGTTGTCGTTCTGCTTGAACTCATCGGCCCGGTCCGGGTTGTACACGCCGTAGGCCTTGCCGCCGCGTTCCTTGACCACCGAAAAGCTCGGGATGTCGCTGGGGCCGTCGGCGATGTAGATCATGTTCTGGAACAGGACCCGGCGGTCATCCAGCGCGATCTTGGCATTCACCTCGAGGGCGGAATTCTTGTTGGTGCCCTTGTTGATCTCGAAGAGCGCGCGGGTCTTCGTGGTGTTGTCGATCATCATGCCGATCTGCGCGATCTCCGCCTCGGCGCCCAGGTCAAATTCCTTCTGCTGGAGAAAGCCGGGCTGGAGCGGGTTCTCAATGAACTCGCAGCCCCAGATGCCCTCGACGTGGGGCGCAATCGCGCTCCCGCGGACCATCTCCGTGAGGCCGGTGCTCACGATGTAATGCTCGAGCGTGATCTCATGCTTCCGGAACTCCGGCCGGTCGGTGACGAAGCCCTTGGCGAGGTCGAAGAAGCCCGGCAATCCCGGATAAAATTCAATGTCGGCGCCGCACTCCCGCAGGATCTTGTTGTTCAACCCACCCATTTTCCCGGCCAGCACGTAGGTCAGGATATGGTTGAGGTAGCTGATCTCGCCCGAGACCCGGGTGCCACGCTTGGCATAATACTCGACCAGCTTGTTGGTTTCGTTCCAAAACCGGGGCTCGTCGATCTTGTAGCGCTGAAACAGCGGCGCCTGCATGTACCCGGGAATAAGAGTCTTGTCGAAATCCCAGACGCAGGCGATGATGTTTTGAGTGAAAAGCGTAGTAGCCATTGCTGATCAGCACCGCTAGGCGACCTGCCTCGCGCTGCCCTGGCCGCCACACAAGCCGCAACCGGCGGCCCGCGCAATTCGCAAATCACCCGCGCGCTTTTCCCCGGCATGGACGTCCTTCCCGACATCACCCTGTTTCAACGCCGCCTCGACGAACTCGCGGCACAGATGGCCGCGCCCTCGTTTTACGCGAACCCGCGTCAGGCCGCCGAGGTTTCCCGCGAGCACCAGAAGATTTCCCAGCTGGTCGCCGACCACGCGCTGCACGAAAAACTCGGCCGCGAGATTACGGAAGCGCAGGCGCTCCTTAAACTGGCCGCGGCTGATCCCGACCTGCGCGAACTGGCGGCCGCCGAACTGCCCGACTTGCAGCGCCGGCGTGAAGTTCTCCGCGAGGCGGTGCTGCTGGCCATGATCCCGCCGGAGGCGTCGGATTCCCGCAACACCGTCATGGAAATCCGGGCCGGCACCGGTGGCGATGAAGCCGCGCTGTTCGCCGCGGAGCTGGCGCGGCTTTACCAGAAGTACTCCGATGGCCGCGGCTGGAAGATCCAGCCGATGAGCAGCAGCGGCTCGGAACGCGGGGGTTTCAAGGAGGTGATCTTTCTCATCACGGGCTCCGATGTCTATAAGCAGCTCAAGTTCGAGAGCGGCGTGCAGCGCGTGCAGCGCGTGCCGGTGACCGAGGCCAACGGCCGCATCCATACCTCCACCGTGACGGTGGCGGTGCTGCCCGAGGCCGAGGAGGTCGACGTGCAGATCGACCCGCAGGACCTCGAGATCACGGTCACACGGGCCAGCGGGCCGGGCGGGCAGGGGGTGAACACCACCGACTCGGCCGTGCAGATGGTCCACAAGCCCACCGGCCTCACGGTGTTTTGCGCCGACGAGCGCTCGCAATTGAAAAACAAGAACCGGGCGCTGACCGTGCTCCGCTCGCGGCTCCTGAAGCTGCGCGAAGACGAGGAGCACGCGAAATACGCGGCCCAACGGCGCAGCCAGATCGGCTCGGGGGACCGCAGCGAGCGCATCCGCACCTACAATTTTCCGCAAAACCGGGTTACCGACCACCGCATCGGCCTGACGCTTTATAATCTCCCGCAGGTGATGGAAGGCCAGATCGACGGCATCATCGCGGCGCTGCAGAAGGCGGACTTTGAGGAAAAGCTCGCCGCCCTGACCGGGGCGCCGCCGCCGTCGCGGACCCGGGGCTCCGGCGAGGAAGAGTGAGCGGCGCCATGCCCACCGTTCTCGAGATCATCAAGAAGACCACGGATTTCCTCGCGGGCCGGGGCATCGAGTCCGCGCGCCTCAATGCCGAGCTGCTGGTCGGCCACGCGCTGGAGCTCAAGCGCATGCAGCTCTACCTCCAGTTCGAGCGGGTGCTGGCCGAGCCGGAGCTGGATAAAATCCGCCCCCTGGTTCGCCGGCGCGGTCAGAACGAGCCGTTGCAGTATATCCTCGGCACGGTGGAGTTTCACGGCCTGCACCTGAGGGTCGACCCCCGGGCGCTGATTCCGCGGCCCGAGACGGAACTGCTGGTCGATCTGCTCACCCGTGAACTCGCGGGGCCGCCGGCCCGGGTGCTCGACCTTGGCACCGGCAGCGGCGCAATCGCACTGGCGCTGGCAAAGCATTATCCGGCGGCCAGCGTGACGGCGGTGGATTTGAACGAAGGGGCGCTGGCGCTGGCGAAGGAGAATGCGCAGTCGACGGGACTGGCCGAACGCGTGACCTTTTTTCAGTCAAACTGGTTTGAGCAGCTGCCGGCGGACGCGCGATTCGGCCTGATCGTGGCCAATCCCCCTTACCTCTCGGCGGCGGAAACCGCCGCAACCGCGCGGGAGGTGCGCGAATTCGAGCCGGGCGCGGCGTTGACTTCGGGTGGAGAAGAGGGGCTGGCGGATTTGCAGATCATCATCGCCGGCGCTCCCCGCCATCTGGAGCCCGGCGGCCTCCTGGCAGTCGAAACCGGCATTGCCCAGCATGCGTTGCTCCTGCCGGTAGTGCGCGCGGCCGGTTTTGCCCGCGTTGAGTCGCGACCGGATCTGACCGGGCGCGACCGGTTCGTGCTAGCCTTTCTTTAGGACCTGCACGGTGAGCGGCGCGTGGCCGCTCGCGAGGAATTCCGGGCTCTTGCTCAGGGTCAGGGCGTCACCAATCACGCGCAATGCCTCGCGCAGGTCGATGTCGACCTTGGCATAGGAGTCATTGTCGACGTCGGTGCTGAGAGTGTCATCATCCCCGTCGGCATCTCCGTCGGCCGCATCCGGCTTCTTGGGCGCCTTGACCTTCGGGGGCAGGGGCGGACCAAGCCGGACCTCCTTGAAAGTGTAATCGCCTTTGGCGAGGCGATCATGCTCGGTTTTCAATTCCTTGCGGAAGGCGTCGTCCGCGACCTTCTGTTTCTGGCGGAAGTCGAGGTTGAGGGAAACAAGCTTCTGGTCCTGGCGCGCCTTGAACCAGTCGATGTTTTTCTTGAGGTAGGTGAATTCCTCGAGACTGGACTGGCGCTGGCGGCTGGCCTCGCGCAGCGGCGTGAGCACCTTGGCGTCGAGCGGCTTTCCATCGAAAAAGCTGGAGGGGATTTCATCCCACACCAAGGCATGCGGCAGCTCGGACTCGCCCAGTTGCGGCATATAGTCGTCGATGGACGGCAGCACGATGTCCGGCACGACACCCTTGAGCTGGGTGGAGGAGCCGTTGGGCAGGTAGAATTTCTGGATGGTCAGCTTGGCGGCGCCGGTTTTCACGGGGGAGCGCGCAAACTGCGGGATCAGCTCCCGCATTTCCCGGAGTTCCTGGACGCTGCCTTTGCCATGGGTGGAGCTGTCACCGATGATGATACCGCGGCCGTAGTTCTGGAGTGCACCGGCGACGATTTCGGACGCCGAGGCGCTGAAGCGGTCGACGAGTACGGCCAGGGGACCCGTGTAAGTGACCGCGGGGTTGTCGTCACTGTCCACCGCGATCCGGTTTTGATAATCTTTCACCTGGACAACGGGGCCCTTGCCGATGAACAGGCCGGTGAGCTCGATGGCCTCGGAGAGCAGCCCGCCGCCATTATGGCGGAGATCGAGGACGACCCCCTTGATCCCGGCCTGCTGCAGGCGGACGAGCAGGGCGGCGACATCCTTGGAGGCGCTGGACTGCTCGCCCTCCTCGCTGTCATTGGAGTTGTAGAAGCCCGGCAGCGTGATGACGCCGAGGGGGGTAATCTTGCCGTCGGCATCGGGCACATCGAAGACCGCGGCGTGTGCGCGGGAGGACTGAATCTTGACCACATCGCGGGTGAGCACGATCTCCCGGCGCGCCGTGGGGTCGGGGGCGTCGGCGGGCTGCAAGATGAGATGGACCTGCGTGTCCTTGCCGCCGCGGATCATCTCGACGATCTTGCGGAGCTTCATGCCGATGACATCGACCGGCTCGGCGCCGGGCTGGGCGACGGCCATGATCTTGTCATTCGGATGCAACTGCTTGCTGAGCTCCGCCGGGCCACCGGGAACGAGCTCCTTCACCACGCAGTAATCGTCCTCGACACTCAGCATGGCGCCGATGCCGACGAGCCGGAGCTTCATCTGGATGCCGAAATCGGTGAAGGATTCCGCGGACATGTAGGCCGAGTGCGGGTCGTAGAGTCGCGTGACGGTCGAGAGAAACATCTCGGCAATGTCGCCGTTCTCGATTTCACCGACGTTCTTGAGCATGCGCTCGTAGCGCTTGTGGATCGTCGCCTTGGCCTCCTCCACGATCTTTTGGTTGTCGATGGCCGGAGCCGGCGGATTCTCGGTCGCCGCGGTGGCCGCGGCCTTGTCGGATGTCGCGGCTGGCGCCTTCTTGTTGAGCACTTCGCCCAGCAATTCATATTTCAGCCGCTTGCGCCAAAGATCATCGGCGGCCGCGGCATCGGCGGGCCATTCGGCCTTGGCCCGGTCGGCGGGATAGAACTCGTTTGTGGAAAGATCGATGTCCTTATTCAGTTCATTGAAGATCCAGTTAACGCGTTCTTCGGTGCGCGCCAGGTAAACCGAGAAAATGGTGTAGCCGGCGTCGATGTTGCCGAGATTCTTGATGTTCCAATAAAGGTTCTTGGCGTAGCGGTTGTTGAAATCGGTCTTGTCGCTCCCGGTGAAAAAGAGGCGCTGGCCATCGAGTTCGCCCATGAAATCGCTGATGACCTCGTCATAGTTGCTGGCGCGGACGGCATCGCGATTGTAGCTCACCTGCTCGAGCAGGTCGACGAGGTAGTGGGCCTCGGTGCGGAGCGTGGCGGAGGTCTCGAATTTCCGGTCGGTGAGGCGGGAGGCCGGCGCGACTGGCGTCGTATCGCGCTGGGGGGGGGCATCGGCCGCGAGCGCGATGCCGGCGGAGAGTAGCAGAGCGGTCAGACCCAAGGTGGCACGGCGGGCGATGGCGGTGAAAGAGTGGGGAAAATGGGTCATAGGGAAAGGGGGTGGGGGGCGGAAAAAAGTTTCATCTTCCGGCGGCAGTTTCAAGACCGGTCATGCGAATGTTTGTGCCGTGTGGGGGAAAGACTGGGTCCGATTGAGCGGCGGGACGGGCTTCACCGGCGACTCAACAGATCCTTGGCTTCATCCAGCACGCGCTTTTCCTCGCTGCTGAGAGAACCGAAACCGTGACTGTTGATCTTGTCGAGAATGCGGTCGACCTCGGCCCGGAGATCGTTGCGGTTGGTCAGATTGACCTGGAACGAAGGGGTCGCGAGCGCGGCCTTGGCCTTGCGCTTCATCCAGCGCGGCAACTGGATGTCGGCGTGGCGCGTCCCGGCGTTCCAGTCGACCCGGTGCACAAAACGGTAATAGAGCCAGCCCACCGCCATGCCACCGAGGTGGGCGGAGGGCGCATAGGCAAAGGGCACGGCGCTGCCGAGGATCTCATAAAAAAACAAGGCGAACAAATCGACCGCGAGCAGCCCGAGGGCGAGGTGCTTCGGCTTCAGGGTGACCGGAAAAAAGAAAAACAGCAGGAAGCTGATCTCGGTGTTCGGGTAGAGGCTCGCATAAAAAGCGAGCAGTCCGTAGACGCCCGCCGTGCCGCCGATCAGCATCCCGCCGTGCCGCCAGTTGACCACGGTCCAGACGAGCGCGCCGGCGACGAGGGCCGCCGCGTACAGGGCCAGAAACCGGCGCGATCCGAGCAGCGGCTCCAATTCCCGGCCAAGGACGAGCAGCCCCGCGAGCACGAGGCCGACATGAAACAAATTGGCCGTGCTATGCAGCAGGCCGTAGGTCAGCAACGACCACACGTGGCCGGACTGCAGGCCCTCGATGGAGACGGCGACCTGGCCGAAGATGGCCCGGTCCGCGCCTGACCAGGGCGAAAACCACGGCGAGAAAACCACGAGCTCGAGCACAAAGGCCGCGGCGATGGCCGAGAGCAGCCACGTGAGGGCAGAGGTGCCGCCCCGTCCCGGGTAATCCGTGCGCATGTAGGGCCGGTCGTAAAGCATCGCCTGAAACTTAGAAGCACCGTCGCCAAACACAAGCCAGCTCCCCGCTTGATCGTGCCGTGCCTGGTGATCCCCGCTTGATAGCCCCGGCTTCAAAGGGTCGTGGGTTCCGGCTTCGGCCCGCCGTGCCCGCTGCTTGACAGGGTTGGAGCCATGGCTCTTTGTTCGGAAGACCTATGGCTAATAAAGCAGACAAATGGGAGCCGAATGCAGCGGGCAAGTTTTACGTCGATCAGCAGTGCATCGACTGCGACCTGTGCCGTGAAACCGCGCCGGCGTTCTTCACCCGGCATGACGAGGGCGGCTACTCGTATGTGTTCAAGCAGCCCACCACGCAGGAAGAGATCGATCTCTGCATGGAGGCCCTCGAAGGCTGCCCCGTCGAGGCCATCGGCAACGACGGCGGGGAATAAGGCCGATTTCCGTCCCGCGACTTTGCAACCTCCGGTGCCTGCACCGGAGGTTTTTTTTGCCCGGCAGGAGGAGATCTTGTTAAGAGACATATTAATACTATTAACTTGTTTTTGCGGGCAGGATTGGTAGCGGTTCGCGCTGATGAAATTCCCCTCCGCCTTGGTTTTCCTTGCCTTGCTGTCCGCGCGCCCGCTGGCCGCCCAGTCCGGAACCGTCAGTCTGCCCGAGCTCACGGTTTTTTCTTCCCAGGTGGCAAATCAGGAGCCCGTCGGCACCTTTGCCATGCCGGTGTCGGCCCTGAAGTTTGAACCGCGGGTTGATGTGCAGGTGCGCAACCTCGCCGAGGGCCAGGCGGACATCGCGGTCCGCGGCGGCATCTTTGAAAACACGGGCATCCGCCTCGGTGCGCTTTCGCTCTATGATCCCCAAACCGGGCACTATTTCGCCGAGATTCCGGTGGCTCCGGCGATGCTGGGCGCACCGGAGGTATTGACGGGGGCGGAGAATTCCCAGCGCGGCTGGAACGCCGAGGCGGGGACCATTGCGTACGGCTGGCGGCCCGTGCGCTCCGCAGGCTTCATCACGCTGGGCGGCGGCCAGTTCAACACGGATCATGAGGAAGTTTATGAGGGTCGGGTCAGTGACACCCGCTTGGCCGGCCGCCGGGTGGCCGCCGATGCCTCCGTGGCGCGCTCCGCCTCGGATGGCTCAATGCAATATGGGGAGAGCCGCTTCGACCGCGTCAGTGCCCGGGTGCAGCTGGTCGGCGCGGATGAGCAGACCGATCTGGTCTACGGATATCAGGCGAAGTTATTCGGGTGGCCGAATCTTTACACGCCGTTCAAGTCCAATGAGACGGAAAACCTCCAGACGGTTCTCGTGGCGCTCAATCACCGTCGGCAATTCACTGGGGGTGACTTCATGGAATTCGGCGCCTACTGGCGGCGCAACAAGGATGATTATGCCTTCAACCGCTTCGCCCCCGTTGGTCCGGTGCATCCCTTCCAGCATACCACCCGGGTCGCCGGCACCGCACTCGACGGCCGGGTCACGGTTGACGGCATCGGGCTCGGCTACAAGGCGGGTGTGATCCGCGACGACCTGCAATCCACTTCGCTGACCTTCGGCCGGTTTCACACCCGGACGTACACGACGGCGGGGCTTTTCCCCGAGAAGCGCTGGGAGCTTGACCAGGGTCGCGCGCTCGTCGCGACCGCCGGGGCCACGTTTGACGACACGAATCATGACGGCTCCGCGGTTTCTCCTGTCTTTACGTTGGCCGAGGAACGCACCGGACCCGTTGCGGCGTGGCAGCGGTTTTACCTCTCCTACGCGGAGGCTTCCCAAGTCCCGACCTACACGGCGCTCAACTCCAATCCCGCCGCGGGCTTGTTTCGCGGCAATCCGAATCTGGGGCGGGAGAAGAGCCGGAACTTCGAACTGGGGATGAAGGGCACATGGGCCGGCTGGCAGACGGATGCCGCGGTGTTTTACCGACGCGACGACCGACTGGTGGATTGGACCTTCAAGACTGGCGTGACCGCGCGCACGGCCAATCCCGTTAACATCGATACGACTGGCGTGGAGCTTTTCAGCCGCCGGACTTTTAACCGGTACGATCTGGTTCTGGGTTATGCCTGGCTGACGAAGGACGCCGATTACGGCACGGCGGCCGTCGATGCGAGTTTCTACGCGCTCAACTATCCGCGGCACCGGTTGACGGCTGCGATCACTGCGCGGCTCGGTGGCGGCTGGGAAATCCGCTTCGACAACGAAGCCCGCCTGCAGGCGGCCAACTTCCTGCGTACCACGCGCAAGGATGCCGTGATCAGCGCGCTGGGGGTATATTACCGTCCGCCCCAGACTCACAACCTGATGATCGGCGTCCAGGCGGACAACCTCTGGGATTCCGATTATCAGGACGTGCCCACGGTGCCGGCGTCCAAGCGCCAGCTCACGGGCAGCGTGACTTACACGTGGTGATCCCGCGTAGAGGGTCGTGACTCTTTTGAATTCGGACAGCCTCTGAGGGTGGAACGCTTTGTCCTCAACGCGTTGGAAATTCCGTTTACGTTAGATTGCAGACGGAGTTGAACAGTGCGTTGGAGACAACGCGCTCCAGCTTCAGACAAATGGAGTCTCTGCCAGCTGAGGCGTTGGCTTGCACGGAGCTGGGGATCGCGTTCTGTTGGCGGTTCTCTCATGCCCAATCCACTGCTCGATCCCGCCTTCAACGTCCGCTGGTCGCAGCTCACGCCGGAGATCATGGCGCCCGCCATCGAGGCGGCGCTGGAGCGGGCGCAGGGTGCGATCGATGCCATAGCCGCGCGCGACTCTGCGGCGCTGGACTACGAAAACACCTTCCTCGCGCTGGAGCGTGCTACGGAGGAACTCACGGTTGCGTGGGGCAAGATCACCCACCTCCAGTCGGTCGCCGATTCGCCGGCCTTGCGCGAGGCGCACAATGCGCTGCTGCCGAAAGTCTCGGCCTTCTACGCGAAGATTCCGCTCAACGCGGGACTCTGGCAGCGTCTCCGTGCGTTTGCCGGCACGCCGGCGGGGAGGGCGCTGGCGGGCATCCACCGTCGGTTCCTCGACGAAACCGTGGCCGATTTCAAGCAGGCCGGTGCCGACCTGCCCGCCGAGAAGAGAACGCGGCTGGAGGCGTTGCAGAGCGAACTCGCGCAACTGACGCAGAAATATTCCGAGAACGTGCTGGATGCGACCAACGCCTGGCAACTCGTCATCGATGACGAGTCCCGGCTTGCAGGACTGCCCGCGCACGCGAAGGCCGCGGCCCGGCGCAGCGCAGAGGGCAAGGGCCTGGGCTCGGCGGACAAGCCGGCGTGGCGGTTCACGCTGCACATGCCCTCGCAGGAGCCAGTGATGATCTACGCGGAGGACGAAGGCCTGCGGCGCGAAATGTGGACCGCCGCCACCGCGGTCGGAGCGCAGGCCCCGCACGACAACACCGAGCTCATCCGGCGCATCCTGACGTTGCGCGCGGAGAAGGCCGCGCTGCTGGGTCAGCCGCATTTTGGCGATCTCGTCCTGCAGCGCCGGATGGCGAAGAGCGCGGAGCGCGCGCTGGCGTTCATTGAGGACATGAAGGTCCGGGCAGAGGCGGCGTTTGCGCAGGAGTGCCGCGAGCTGGAAGAATTCAAGGCGCAGCAACTGGGCCAGCCGGTCTCGACGCTGAAGGCGTGGGAAGTCGGCTTCTGGGCCGAGAAGCTGCGGCAGGCGCGCTACGCGTTCGACGAGGAGGCGCTCCGGCCGTATCTGCCGATGGATCGCGTGATCGCCGGCCTCTTCGAGTTGGTGCGGCGTGTATTCGGGCTGAAGGTCATGGAACGGCCCTCCGCCGCCGGGACTTCTGCGGGAGTGCCCTCCGTAGCTTTGGCGAAGGAGGGCTGCGTGGAAACGTGGCATCCCGAGGTGAAATTCTATGACATGCACGACGCGCGAGGCCGGCACGTGGGCTCGTTTTATGCCGACTGGCATCCGCGCGAGTCGAAGCGCGGCGGCGCGTGGATGGGCTACCTGATTACCGGTGGCCCGACCCCGGACGGTGGACGCGCCCCCCATCTTGGCTATATCTGCGGCAACATGACACCGCCGGTAGGCGGGCGTCCGGCGCTGCTCACCCATCGCGAGGTGGAGACCATCTTCCACGAATTCGGCCACCTGTTGCACCACCTGCTGGGCGAGGTGGAGATCAAGTCGCTGAACGGCGTGAACGTCGCGTGGGACTTCGTGGAGCTGCCCTCGCAGATGATGGAGAACTGGACCTGGGAGCGGGAGAGTCTCGATCTGTTTGCGCGACATCATGAGACCGGGGCGCCGATCCCGGAGGAGATTTTTGCCAAGATGACCGCGGCGCGAAACTTCCGCTCGGCCTGCGCCGTGATGCGGCAGGTGCAGCTGGCGAAGATGGACCTGCTGCTGCACATGCGCACGGCGGAGTTCCTGGACGGCGACATCGAGACAAAGACGCGCGCGGCCATTGCCGACTGCATGGTACCCACGGAACCGCCGGCGCGGACGATCATGCGGCGGTTCACCCATATTTTTGCCGACCCGGTCGGCTACGCGGCGGGTTATTATTCCTACAAGTGGGCCGAGGTGCTCGACGCGGATGCGTTCAGCCGGTTCAAACGCGACGGCCTTTTCAACGCGCAGACCGGCGCGGCGTTCGTGGAGAACATCCTGAGCAAGGGCAACTCGGCGGAACCGATGGAGCTCTACCGGGCGTTCATGGGCCGCGAGCCCGACCTGCGGGCGCTGCTGGTGCGATCCGGCTTGGCGGCGTGATTTTGCGTGCAACCTCTTGGTGGGCCGTCGGTCTGGCATGAGCATGCGCCGGTGGTTGAAAATCCTCCTGGGGGCCATTGCCGTGCTCGGCGTGGCTCTTGTGGCCTTGCCGTGGTGGCTGGGCGCGGCGGCGCGTCCGGTCGCTCGCCACTGGGGTCTGGACATCGGCGGGTATGAGCGGATCGGCTACGCGCGGTTTGCGATAACAAACGTCACTTATTCCCGGCCGGGTGTGACGGTGACGGCGGCGCGCGTGGAAACTGATACCCCGCTCCTCTGGGGCTGGCGGAAGACTTTTGGCCACGGTTCGCCTGCCGCCGTAACGCACTGGGCTGTGGTGGCCACCGGTCAGTCGGAGAAGGAGAAGAAATCAACCAGCCAGATGGGAATGGTACAGCTGCATGCCCTGCTGAACCGGATCCAATCATATCTGCAACGCTGGCTGCCCGAGGCGGCGGCGCGGGAGGGCTCCGTGCGCTGGCCGCTGGGCGGCCTTTCGCTGGACGAGGCGAAGTGGGATGGCCGGACGCTACAATTTAGCGGCCTCGGCTGGCCGCACGGAAAAGTGGACGGCCGCGTTCTCTTTGAGAACGACAAAACCATTTCCGCCGAGGTGAACCAGACCGGTGAATTGCGCGCGCGCGTGCGGTGGACCGGGGTGGAGGCGACGGGCGAATTTTCGGCGTGGACGCAGGCCATGCCGGTGCGGGCGCGCTTCGGCGAGCACGGCTGGCTCCCGGTGGAGGCGAGCGCAGAGGCGGTCAACTGGACCGTGCCGTCGACCAGCATCGGGCTCGGCGGCCAATATGGCCCGCTGCACGGTGACGGGCACGCGACCTGGCGCGATGAACGATTTCAAGTCTCGGTGCAGGCGGCGGCGGAGCCGCTGAAGGCGGGCGGCGTGCCGGCGCTGGCCTTGCGCGGGGAGGCGAATGGCGACCGGGAGTCGTGGACGATCACCGCGCTGCATCTCGCGGCGCCGTTTGCCACCGCGGATTTGAGCGGGCCGGTGAACGTGGGCTTTGACGGACGCGTGCGCTCCGGTCCGGCGCGGCTGTTGTTCGAGGCGGATCTGGCCAAGCAGCCGTGGTTCGAGGCGCGCGGCCGTGGCACGGGCGAAGTCCGACTCACCGCCGGGGTGGGCGATCCGGTGGCGGCGGCCTTCACGGGCGAGATTGAAGGCATCGCCTGGCGCGAGGTGGCGGTGGAGCGTGCATCCCTGCGCGGTGCGCTCACGTGGCCGCGGCTCAAGCTGGAGCGCATCGAAATCGTGCTGGATGCCACGAGCCGGGCGACCTTGCAGGGCGGCTACGATTTTTTGGCGAAGACGGTGGACGACGCGAAGGCGGAGGGTCGGGTGACGCCGGCGTGGTTGCAGCGCTGGCTGCCCGAGGGGGTGACGTTTGAAACTGCTGACTTCAACGCCACGGCCAAGGGACCGATCGCGGAGCTTGAGCATGCCGGTGAACTGCGGGTCGCCGCCGTGCAGCTTCCCCGCCTCAAGCCGATCCAGGCCAACGCGACCTGGCAGGCGAGGGGCAAGGCTGTGGAAAATGCGGCGATCCATCTCGCCGCGGGCGCCACGACACTCGATCTGGCCGGCGTGGTGCTGGCCGACGGCGCCTCCTTGAAGTCGTTGCGCTTCGCTCCCGGCGGCAAGGAAGTCTGGCAACTCGCAGCACCGGCGATGATCGGCTGGTCACCGACGTGGCACATCGAGGGCTTGCACCTGGAAGGCCCGGAGACACGCCTGGCCGCGGATGGACGGGGAGGCGAGGGCGGGACCTTTCACCTGGAGATCGACCAGTTGAATGCGGCATGGTGGGGCGACTTGATCGCGCTGCCTGGGCCGGCCTGGCAGGTGCAAAGCCTGCGATTGGACGCCGGCTCCAACGGGGGAAATCTGACATTTGCCCTCAATGCGCAGGGTGAAATCGAGCTTTCAACCCAGCGGGCCAAAGTATCCCTGGCCGCCACCGGCGACGGGACCGGCGTGCGGTTGACGGAATTGAAAGTCAGCGAGGACCAGCGAGTGCTTGCGCAGATCCAAGGACGCCTGCCGGTCACGTGGGACATGCGCAACCAGCCCCACCTGAAGCTGGACCAGGATGCACCCCTTGAACTGCAGGCGACCACGGATCCCGCGTCCCCCTTTTGGCCCGCGCTGGCAAAGACCTTTGGCGCCAGTCTCACCGGGCTGATGGCGGAGGCGAACGTGCGCGGGACGCTGCACCAGCCGGCCGGCGATCTCAAGGTGGCGCTTGAGCGCCTCGCGATCGAACCGGGGCAGGGCAAACTCACGCTGCCGGCGGTCGAAAAACTAACCCTGACCGCGCACGCGGAGCGGGGCGTGCTCACGCTCGATGACCTGACGGCCAAGCTGGATGGGCAGCCGCTCCACGCAAGCGGCCATGTGCCGATGGATGACGCGCGCTGGAAGCAGCTGTTGACCGACCGCGCGAGGTTTGACTGGAAGGCCGCGGAGGGGCGGATTGATATCGCGGAAGCGGAGCTGGCTCCGCTGGCGCGTTTTGCCCCGGAATATCTCGCAACGCAGGGAAAGCTGGAAGTACACGCGGCATTTTCGGGCGGAAATCTTTCGGGTGAACTCAAGCTGCGGGACGCCGCAACGCGCCCGCTGGCCGCACTCGGGATCGTGCAGGAGATTACGGCGGATGTGTCGCTCAACGGGCGCACGCTGAACCTTCGCTCCTTTACGGGAAAGCTCGGCGGCCAGCCGGTCACGCTGCAAGGGAGCGTGGAATTGCCCGCGGGAGGCGGACTGCGCTATGCGCTGACACTGAAGGGCGAGAGCATACCCCTCGTGCGCCGCGCCGGCATCCTGGTGCGCAGCGACCTCGATTTGCGCGCCGAGACCGACGCCGCCGGCATCACCCGCATTTCCGGCCTCGTGAACGTGACCGACGGCCTGTTGCTGTCCGACCTGCGGGCGCTGCTGCCAAGCGGCGAGCGCGGCGTGGCGCGGCCACCGCCCTATTTTGCGGTCGAGGCGGAGCCTTTTGCACGCTGGCCGCTCGCCGTGGAATTGCGGGCCAATGGCACGGTGCGCGTCCGCTCGGCGCTCTTCAACGGCAAGGCTTCCGCGCGCTTCATGCTCGGCGGCACCCTCGGCGCCCCCCGCGCGATCGGTGAGGTGAACATCGACGGGGGCGAGGTGGTTTTCCCCTTTGTGACCTTCAAGGTGCAACTGGGCACGCTGCGGCTGACGGCGGCGGATCCTTATCATCCGATTTTGAACGTGACCGCGATGGCACGTCGTTATGGCTATGACCTGCACATGGAAGCCCACGGCCCGGCCGATGCCCCGCAGCTCGCCTTCACCGCCAATCCCGCGCTGGGCTCGGAGCAGGTGCTGCTGATGGTGATGGCGGGTCAGGCCCCGACCGAGGACCTGACCGCGAGCACGGGAGGCCAGCGGCTGACGAAGATCGGCACTTATTTCGGCCAGAGCCTGATCCAGGAATTTGGCGGCGGCGACCGCCTGGAAATCATGTCGGGTGAACGCGTGTCCGAAAAGGGCCACGAGACCTACCAGCTCGAATACAAGCTCAACGACCGCTGGACTGCGGTGGGCGAGTACGACGAGTTCGACCATTTCAACGCCGGCCTCAAATGGCGCATCTACAAGACCGGGGAGGATAAACGTGCGGGTAAATAATCTATCCCGGCCCGGTGGCCTCGGGCGCAAGGTGCAGCTGGCAACAATGATTATGCTGCTGGCCTGCGCTGGCGGGACGGTCACTGCGGAAGAGCCGGCGGAGGCGAAGCCGGCCGAGCTGCGCGTCCAGGGCCTGGGCTGGCTGCGCAATCGGGAGTTGCGGCAGAGCCTGCTGCTGCTCCTCGGCGAGCAGCGGCGCGCGACGCTCGATGCAAACACGATGGAGGACGCGGCGATGATTGTCTTCTCGGCCCTGACGGAGGACGGCTATTTCGAACCGCTGATCGATCTGGAAGTGACCGAGCCGGCGAGACCAACCGCGCATTACGTCCTCGATCCCCAGCTCGACCATCCGCTGCCCCGGCCGCAGGCGGCGTCGAAGGTCACGCTGCACGTCAAGCCCGGCAAGCGCTTCACGCTCACGGAGGTGAAGTTCGACGGGCTCACGGCGCTGAAGGAGGATGATGCCCGGGTCTTTTTCCGCGGGGAAAATGCATTGCTCTTCCTCGGCTCGGAGCGGGCCTATTCACCGGCGCGACTGAAGCGGTCGGCGGCCAACCTGCAGGAGGAAATGCGCCGGCAGGGTTATGCGGACGTGGACGTGGAGGTGGACGGGGTGGAAATCAACCATGACACCGGCGCCGTGCGCGTGCATGTGGCCGTGGCCGAGGGCGCGATCTGGCGGGTGACGGCGCTGAATTATGGGGAGGGGCTGGACGGTGAAATTCCGGCGGGCCTTGAAACCGGCCGGCTGGGCAAGCCGTGGTCATCGCTGTGGCGGCAGGATATGGAGACGGCGATCCGCCGCTGGTATTATCAGCGCGGGCATCCGGATGTGACGGTGACCCTGGAGGCGCGACCCACTGAAGCCATGAACGGAGTGCGGGCCATAACGATCGTGGCCCATGTTGCACCGGGCCCTGCTGTGACCCTGGGTAAAGTTCACTTTGAGGGAGTGAAACGCACCCATGAATCGGTGCTGCGGCCGCTCGTGGCGGCGAAGCCGGGGGCACCGCTCAACCCGATCGAGATGGAGGAGGGCCAGTTTCGTCTTTCGCGCCTCGGCGTTTTCAGCTCGGTCGATCTCGGCTACGACCCGGCCGGCGGGACGACGCGCGACGCGGTCTATCACCTGGTGGAGGGCAGCCGGCGCGACGCGAGCCTGCTGTTCGGCTACGGCAGCTATGAGCAGCTGCGGGGGGGCATCGAGATGCGCGCCTACAACCTGCTCGGCCGCGCGCACCACAGCACCTTTGAGCTGGTGCAATCGATGAAGAGCACGCGGGGCGAATACGATTACACCGTGCCGGAGCTTTTCGGCAGCTCGGTCGATGGCACGGCGAAGGCGTTTGGCCTGCGTCGGGAGGAACTGTCGTTCCTGCGCGAGGAGTACGGCGTGAATCTGTCCATCGCGATGCCACTGAAGCGCCTGGGCCTCGACGTGACGACGGGCTACACCTTCAAGCGGTTGCGCAGCACGAATAATTCCCTCGCCACAAATCCGGTGGACCGCGTGCAGACGGACGTGGCGATCGTGGATTTCGGCCTGGCGCGCGACCGCCGGGACAATCCACTGACGCCGCACCATGGCTACCGGATTTTTGCGCAGGTCGAGGATGCGAACCGGATGCTGGGCAGCCAGGTGGATTACCAGCGGCTGCAGTTTGGCGCGTCCTACCACACGGCGTGGGGCCGCACCCGCTGGTTTCACGTCGGCTTCACGCACAACTTGCTCACGACGCTGGGTTCGCCCAACGACAGCCAGCTGCCGGTGAACGTGCGCTTTTTCCCCGGAGGGGACAATTCGATCCGCGGCTACCGGGAGGGCGCGGCCGCCCCGCGCGCGCCCGACGGACAGTTTCTCGGCGCGAAAACGACGATGGTGCTCAACCTCGAGCTGGAGCAGGCGATGACGTCGAAGTGGTCCATCGTCGCGTTCAGCGATTCACTCGGTATGGCGACCCGCATGGCGCATTATCCGTTTGACGAGCGCCTGTACTCCGTGGGCCTGGGTCTGCGCTACCAGACCATCGTCGGTCCGATCCGGCTCGAGTATGGGCGAAACCTGAACCCCCGGCCGCTGGATTCGCACGGGACCCTGCTGTTTTCGATCGGATTTCCGTTTTGAGCCCGATCCAGTCGATCCGGTTTCACGCGAAGCCGCGAAGATCGCGAAGGTGGAGCGTGTTGTCCCCAACGCGCTGAGGCGATCCGCGCACACTGGAGCAAGGACGGAGCCGAACAACGCGTTCCACCTTTCGAATCTCAAAACCCGCACGAAATATTTGGTCGCCGATGACAGCCAGTCCCGCGTAAGCAGTTGCCATGATTATCGCCGATCTCGCGAAGCTTCCCGGAGGAAAATTTCCCGCGCGCCGCTGGGGCCGCGGTCTCGTCGGTCAGCTCGGTCAGCCCATCGCGGCCAAGGGTTTCTCGATGGGCTATTCCATCCTGGAGCCGCACGGTGGCCAGGTGCCTTGGCACAACCAGGAGCAGGAGGAGGTTTACTTCATTGTACAGGGCGAGGGTGAAATCTGCGTCGGCACCGAGCGCAGACCCATCAAGGCGGGACAAGCGGTCTTCATGCCGCCGACGATTTTTCACCAGCTGACCAACACGGGCTCGGAGCCGATGCACATGATCTATGTTTACTGTCCCGGTGGGGACGTGGCGCACTGGCGGCAGGAGCTTAATGGCACGCTGCCCAAGGCGGGCGAGGGTGCCATCCCGCCGCTGCCGGCAGGAGCGGCGCCGCAATACACGAAGGCGCCATGAGCGAGGGCTGACTCGCGTCTGGATATTTTGCCTCTTGGTAGGGCTCGACCTTGGTCGATGCCTCTACGTATGGTCACCTACCCGAGGCGCGGACCAAAGTCCGGCTCTACGGATGAAAGTATCAGGCGATTGGCCTTACTTCACTGGGCCGATGCGTTTCGTGTCGATCGCGATGTCGTCGTAGTAGATGTCGAAGTCATCCGTGGCGCCCGCGCCCCAGGCGTGGAAGCCGAAGGCGAAATCCGAGAAGCCCTTGACGAGGTCGGTGCCCGCGACCTCGGCTTGCGCCGGACCTGCGGCAGCAGCTGGTGCCGGAGCGGCGGCGGGAGCAGTCTTGGCGGCGGGATCGCCCTTCGGGGCCCGGGGGGCGCGCGGCTTGACGACGAAATCCTTCAGTTCGGCTGCCGGCTCGCCGTCGATCCAAGCCGTGACGCGATCAGGGTGATCGGTGAACTCCCATTCGAGGCAGAACCAGCGGCCGACCGGATAGAGGATTCCGCGCGCGATGGTTTCGTTGCGCGGGATATCGGCGGCGTTCTGCTGGTAGGAGACCATCGCGTTTTTTCCGCCCGAGGCGCCGATTTCCAGGAAGTTAGAAATCGGATAACCGGCCGTGCCGGCATTCAGCAGCACATCGTGCCCGGCGGGTATGTTCGGGCCGATGAAGACATAGGCGCGGCCAAAAAAATGCGTACGCACGGCGTCCGGCAGGTGGCTGGCGACAATGAAGGCGAAGCTTTTCTCACCCTTGGGATAGTGGATCTGCAGCGCGGACTTGCCGTGGGCCGCCTGCGCGGACTGGACGGTGAAGGTCGCGTTGGTGACCTCGAGCGTTTTCCAGACCGCCTTGTTCAGGCTGCCCGATTCAAAGTTTTCCGAGAAGAGCGGGCTTTGGGCGTGCAGCGGGGCGGCGGCAACGGCGAGGCAGAACGCGCACCAGGCGGCGGTGGAGAACAGGCCCGGCTTGGCGGGCAGCGTGACGAGGCTTGGGGAGGTATTCATATTCGGGGAGGGGTAACACCATGAGGTAACGATTCGCCCGCGGTTGTCGCGAAAAATCCCTCGGGGCACTTCCGGCCCGACTTCGGATCCGGCCGAAAGTTATTCGAGTAGGGCGGGTCTTTGACCCGCCTTTTGGCCTCAATCCATTTTTTGCCGCTGATCACGCGGATGGTCACGGATGATGACGCATGCGTTATCTGTGCTCATCTGTGTATTCCGTGGCGGGGTATTTGCGGATTCAGATGGGGGTCTGAGACCAGCCCTACTTTTTCCATCGGCTCGGGGTCCGGCCGGTTTGGCGGCGGAACCAGCGGGCGAAATAATTCGGGTCATCGAAGCCGGCCTCGGTCGCGGCTTCGGCGATGGTTGCGGCGCGGCGCAGGGCGCTTTGCGCGGCTTCGAGGCGCAACTGGTCGCGTAGGGCACGCAGGCCGACGCCGGCCTCGCGCTTGAGCTTCCGATTCAGATGGTCCGGGTGATAGCCCGCCGTGCGGGCGATGCGGGCGAGCGGGGCGGGGGAGCGCAGCAACTCGCGCATCCTTTCGAACAGGCCGGGCTCGGGCGCCGGCTCCGGCACTGCCGGCGCCTGCTCCAGCAGGCGCGCAACGACGGCCAGGATCGCGGGATAGTCCGCGAGCGTCAGGCGCCCCTTGGCCGGCACGCGGGCGAGGAGGGCGTGCAATTCGTTCAGCGTGGCCTGGGGCAGCCGGCGATGCGCCGGCCGCACGCGGCTCGGGACCTTCACCTCGTAATCCAGCACGAGGCAGAGCGGCCGGCTGCGGCCCCGGACGGCAAAGCCGTGCGGTATGCCGGCCGGGATGATAAACAGGTCGCCCGTGCGCGCGGTGCGCCGCCGGCCGTTGATCGACTGGCCGCCCTCGCCGGAGAGGTAGAGGATCAGCTGGGCATAGTCGTGGGCGTGGGACGCCACCTCCGCCTCTCGGTGCCGGTTGAGCTGGAGCTTGCGCAGCACAAAGCCGAGGGCGTGGATTTCGATCTGCTGGATCAGGATGGGGCTCCAGGCGAGCATGGGTCGGATTAGTGCTATCAAAAGTCGGAACTGTTCTAACGCAAGCCGTGGATTAGGACGTAAACTGATCCGCTTCTTTCACCCCTGCTTCCCCTATGACCACGCACAAAGTCGGCATCATCATGAACGGCGTCACCGGACGCATGGGCACGAACCAGCACCTGCTGCGATCGGTCAAGGCCATCATCGACCAGGGCGGCATCAAGCTCGGCGACTCGGAAGTGATCCTGCCCGACCCGATCCTGGTTGGACGCAGCGAGTCCAAGCTGGCCGCGCTCGCCGCCCGTGCAGGGGTGAAGCGCTTCACGACCAATCTGGATGCAGCGCTCGCCGATCCGGCGAACCAGATTTATTTCGACGCCACGCTCACCGGCCAGCGGCCCATCGGGGTACGCAAGGCGATTGCTGCAAAAAAACATATTTACTGCGAGAAACCCACGGCGACCACCTCGGCCGAGGCCTATGCGCTCTACCAGGAGGCGGCAGCCGCCGGACTCAAGAACGGCGTGGTGCAGGACAAGCTGTGGCTGCCCGGACTGCTCAAGCTGAAGTACCTCATCGATACCGGCTTCTTCGGAAAAATTCTCTCCGTGCGCGGCGAGTTCGGCTACTGGGTGTTCACCGGCGAGACCGAGAAGTTGCAGCGCCCTTCGTGGAATTATCGCAAGGAAGACGACGGCGGCATCATTGTGGACATGCTCTGCCACTGGCAGTACGTCATCCAGAATCTCTTCGGCGAAGTGAAGTCGCTCACCTGTCTCGGCGCCACCCACATTCCGCAGCGGTGGGATGAAGCGGGGAAACCCTACAAGTGCACGGCGGATGATTCCGCCTACGCGACCTTTGAGCTGCGCAACGGCGTGATCTGCCATTTCAACTCCTCGTGGGATGTGCGAGTGCGCCGGGACGATCTGCTCACGCTGCAGGTGGACGGCACGCACGGCTCGGCGGTGGCCGGCCTGCGCAATTGCGTCGCGCAGCATCTGTCCGCGACTCCGCGCTGCCTCTGGAATCCCGACATCGACAGCCCCGTAAAGTACATGGACGGCTGGACGACGGTGCCGAACCACGACAACTATGACAACGCGTTCAAGGTGCAGTGGGAGCTCTTCCTCCGGCACGTGGTGAAGAACGAGCCGTTTCCCTGGACCTTGCTCGAGGGCGCCAAGGGCGTGCAGCTGGCGGAGCTCGGGATCAAGTCATGGGCCGAGCGCCGCTGGGTGGACGTGCCGAAGCTGGGCTGAGTGCCGCCTCGTTGCCTCAGCTGCTACGTTCTGAGCGACTCCTTGGAATATCCCGCTTTCATTTCCAAACGATAAATTTGCACTGGCAAATCACGCGTTTTGAATAACGTGTGCGCAGTGCCGGCTTCGCCGGCCCAGCTGAAATAATTCCTCCCACTTCGGATCTCATTTCCACCATGCCTATCGTCAACGTCTCATCGACCCATTCGTTCCTGCCGCCCGGGCTGTTCTGGGTGCTGTTCATCGGCGTGTTCCTTTTTTCGCTCTATGCGCAGTTCAAGGTGTCGAGCGCCTACGGTAAGAACTCCAAAATTCCGTCGCGTGGCGGCATTTCCGGCCGCGAGGCGGCGGCGGCGGTGATGAATCGCGCGGGCATCAACGACGTCGAAATCACCGAGGTCGAAGGCCACCTCACGGACCATTACGATCCGTTGCACAAGCGCCTGGTGCTTTCCTCGGATAACTACCGGGGCACAAGCCTCGCGGCCGTCGGCGTCGCGGCGCACGAAGCCGGCCATGCGATCCAGCACAAGATCGGCTACAAGATGCTGAACTTCCGCATGGCGCTGGTGCCGGCCACGCAGGCCGTTTCCCGCGTTCTGCCCTTTTTGATCCTGGCGAGCTACTTTCTCGTGCGCGGGCTTTCGGGCATGATGCTCGATGTCGCCATCATCTGCTATGCGGTGCTCACGCTGTTCCAGCTCATCACGCTGCCGGTCGAATTTGACGCCACGCGTCGCGCGAAGGTACAGCTGGTGGAGCTCGGCATCCTCGATCGCGATGAAATGCCGGGCGTCAACGAGACGCTCGACGCCGCGGCCCTGACCTACGTGGCCGCGTTCATCGGCTCGCTGCTCATGCTGCTGCAGCTGCTCTCGGCGCGACGGGACTGAGTCATTCAGACGATTGCAGGTGGAACGTGTTGTCCCCAACACGTTGGTTTGGGGGATGACTGGGTCCAAGCGCGTTGGGGACAACGCGCTCCACCTTTCGGTCAGCCTTGTCCTGCCCGGTCTTTTTCTTGCCTGCCATTCGCGCGTTCCGCACGCTGGTTGCACCGTTCGGAGGAGTGGCTGAGTGGTTTAAGGCATCTGACTTGAAATCAGACGAACTCGCAAGGGTTCCGTGGGTTCGAATCCTACCTCCTCCGCCACTTTCTTTCGGAAGCCGAAAGAAAGTGTCCGCCGTAGCCTTGGCGAAGGCGGACTTTGCCATCACTAGGACCTTCATTTTCGCCAAGACGGCAGACTGTGCTTCTGGCGAAGGAGGACAGAGAATCGCGTTTGCCAGCGGTAGCAACGCGGCGAAGGATGGTTTCATTGGAGACGAACTTATCCTCACGTGACCAATGGGGTCGCCGGCTGACCAGTCCGGTTGCCGCCGGGCTGGTGCTACTGCTGTTCTGGGCCGGCCTGCTGGCCAGCCTGCGGAACAAGGGCATGACTTATGACGAGATCGGGCATGCGACGGCGGGATACAGTTACTGGCGCTACAAAGATTTCCGGCTGGATCCGGAAAACGGCAACCTGCCGCAGCGATTGATGGCACTGCCGTTGTATTTGAGTGGCGAGAAATTCAAGTTTCCGCCGCCCGAGGCGCCGGGCTGGCGCCAGACCGACGTGTGGGTGCTCGGCCGACAGTGGTTTCAGGAAATGGGTCATGATCAAACCGCCATGCTGTTCCGCGGCCGGGCCATCATGGGCCTGGTGGCCGTGGCGCTGGGGGCCTTGGTCTGGCTCTGGTCGCGCCGGCTCTTTGGCCCGGCGGGCGGGATGTTGTCGCTACTGCTCTATGTCCTAAGTCCGATCATCCTGGCCAACGGGGCGCTGATGACCTCGGACACCATTTCGGCCCTGTTTTTCCTGGCCGCGGTATGGAGCCTGTGGGAGGTGCTACAACGGATCACCCTTGGCCGGGTGCTGCTCGCGGGTTTGTGCCTGGGCGGAATGTGCGTCTCGAAAATGTCCGCGGTCCTGCTGCTGCCGATGGCGGTGGTGCTGGTGACCGCGCGCCTGATGAGCGGGAAACCGCTGGTGGTCGCCATCGGCCGTTCGTGCGATCTGGTGCGGCGCAGCCAACAGCTCCTTGCTTTCGCCGCCGTCGGCCTGGCTCAGGCCTTGGTGGCATGGGTGGTGATCTGGGGGTTTTATGGCTTTCGGTACGCGGCGTTTGTACCGACGGCAGCGGATCCCGGCCAATTCCTGCGGCGGTGGGAAATGGTGCGGGGCCAGCGCGATCCCCTTGACCTGGCTGGTGAGCTGGCGCTGAGCGACGGGCAACGCGCGCAAATGGCCCGGCTGATGCCGGTGACCAACGTGCAGCTTGAGCCGTGGGCGCAACCGCGGGTCGCCGCCTTCGAGGCCATCCGCCGGGAGGTCCTGTCGCCGGCGCAGAACCACCAGATGGACCTCTGGCTCGCGGAACCTTCCCCCGTGTGGCCGATAAGGATGGTGGATTTTGCCCGCCAGCATGAGTTGCTGCCCGAGGCCTATCTCTATGGCTACGCCAACGTCTGGCGCTTCTCTGCCAGTCGCATCGGCTTTCTCAACGGCGAGCTCAACGCGAATGGCAATCGCTGGTTTTTTCCCTACGCGTTTCTCGTGAAGACGCCACTGACGATCTTCGCCTGCTTCGGCCTTGCCGTCGCGGCCGGCGTCCAGATGACACGCCGGCGTCGGCGCACCGCATCATCCGCGGGCACCGCGGCCGGGCCGACCCTCTACGATACGCTGCCGTTGTGGACGGTGCTGGGCCTTTACGGGCTCACCATCCTGCTCAGCAGTTTGAATATCGGGCACCGGCATCTCCTGCCGGTGTATCCGCCCCTGTTCGTGCTGGCCGGTGCCGCCGCCTACTGGCTCGGAGATTTCGGCCGGGCCCATCGGGCCTTTGCACTCACGCTCGTCGGCCTGATGGCGGGACTCATGGCGGAGATGGCTTATCGTTATCCGAACTACCTGGCCTATTTCAATGTCGTCGCCGGCGGGCCGGCGCAGGGCTATCGGCATCTCGTCGACAGTTCCCTCGATTGGGGGCAGGACCTGCCCGGCGTAAAGGCCTACGTCGACCAGCATACGTTGGAGGGTCCGTTTTATCTGTCCTATTTCGGTATGGACGACCCGACCTTCTACGGAATTTCCGCCGCGCGGCTTTACTCGGCTCCGGGCCAGGATGTCCCGCCGCCACTATTTATTTTGCCGGCCATGCCGCGGGACAGGGCAGACGCAGTGGCGGCGAATGTACGACGGCAGTATCCCTTCTATGAGGTCGCGGGAATTGTTTCGGACGCAAACGACTGGGTGCAGGTCGTGATGCTGAAGACGGCGCGCGCGCTCCATTGGACCAAGGGCACATATCTGATCAGCGCCACGATGCTCCAGCCGATCAATTATGTGGCCACCGGCCCGCAAGGGCCGTGGAACCAGCGCTTCGAGACGATTTACCAGGAACTCGGTCGTGCGGCCGGACCCATCTACGGTGACGACCCGCAGGCCCGGCTGGCGCTCCTGCACCAGCACGCGCCGGCAGATTGGGAAAGTGTCCTGACGCGCTTCGAGGCCTTCCGTTTTGCGCGGCTGACCGCGTTCCTGCGCCAGCGCGAACCGGACGACAACATCAACTACTCGATTCTGGTCTATCACCTGACTGACGCGGACATCGCCCAGGCATTACAGGGCCCGCCGCCCGAGCTGGGAGCGGACCTGCCCAAGTCCATCCAGAGCCAGGAGGCAGAGCGTAGCAGAGATCGTTGACGACGTAAAAATCAAAGGAATGAGGGGGCCGCTCCGCGTCGGCGGAATCCTGGCGCAGTCGGGCCGGGTCAAAACTTCAGGGTGTAGCCGAGCGTAAAGCCCAGTGCATCGATGCCGGGATTCGGCTTGGTCTGGCCGCCGTTCGACAGGTGCTGATACATGATCCCGGCATTCAGCTGGGTGTGGCCGGACATGATGTGCTCGATCCCGCCGCGGATAAACCAGTTGAACGTGAAGTCCTGGCCCAAGGCGCCTTTCACCGCCTGCGAATCGGTGAAACCGAAGCCACCGCCGGAGCCTCCGTAAAGGGACCAGGTGCCGGAATGGTTCCACCATTCCACGGAGGGCGAACCGGACACCCCAAAATAATGGGATTCGGGCCCGTGCTCGACCCACGTGCCGATCAAGGTCAGGCGATGCCGGACGACAATCACTGATCCATCGCTGAGGTCCCAGCCGAACGCCTTGGCCGACCGCCATGAAAGCATCGTCGGCACCAACCGGTATGGGATGGGTGTGCCGGAGCCGACTTCCCAAAGCAGACCCGATTCCAGCGTGATAGAACTGTTCTCCCAGGCCTGCAATGGAGCCGGCTCGGCGGCGGCGAGCAGTCCCGTTCCCAGTAGCGAGCCCAGCAGGGCAAATTTTGCAAGAGGAGGCATGTGCTGAATGAGGAGAGGGCTGAGCTGTCGCGGGAAGCGGCGGCTGTCGTTGCCGGCAAGGCAGTGCGGGTCTGCGCACCAACGCGAACCATATCCGTCCGGGTGGCGGACGGCGCAACGACTGGGACTGCCCCCAGGGAGGTGGTCGCAGCCGTCAATCCCTGACGGGCTCGCACCGGCGACAGACCAGGAGGACCTCGTGGATATTGGTCAAATCCATCAGGCCGTCGGAAAATTTCAGCCGCTTTTGCAGCAGCATGCCGAGGGGAAAGAACAGCCAGTTATACCAGCGAACGGCCGCGGAGTGATGCCGGGTGAGTCCCTTGACCGCGTAGTGCAGCAGGCGCGGACTGTTGGATTGCATCCCGAAGACGACGCTTTTTTCGACGATCAATCCGTGACTCGCGATCAATGCCTCCAGGGCGGCCGGCTCATAGCGGCGCGCGTGCCCGACGTAGTCGTCGAATTCCGTCCAGTGGGCGGGATGCAGGGGCACGGAAAAGATGAGGTGGCCGCCCGGCTTGAGCACGCGGGTCAACTCCGCAAAGACGAGGCGGTCGTTCTCGACGTGCTCGACGACATCGAAGGCGGTCACGAGATCAAAGCGGCCATCGCCAAAGGGGAGTGCGGTGATCTCGCCGGATTGGGCGATGCCGCCGCGGGCGTTCAGCCGGGTAATGGCCGGGGTGCTGATATCGAGAAAATGAGTACCAGCGATCGGCAGACGCGGGCGCAGCCCGGGACCGATTTCCAAGCGGGCGGGGGCGTCCGGCAGCAAGGCGGAAATCAAGGGCCAGGTATTGAAGCGCTCGGGCGGCGTAAGGTAGGTCTTTGACCAGAACGCGTCGTAAAAGGCGCCGTTCTTGGCCACGAGCGCACGTGAACTCATCGAGCCGCAATTATCCACCCGTGGACGATGTCCGCAAAATTGTCCGCGTGCAATGGGGTATTACCCGCAATGCCAGCCGATCGTCCCGACAGATTCCTGTGAGGGCCGGCGTGAGGGCGCGGCCGGCCTCAGTCCTTCTTCTTCCCGAAGAAGAACGCGAGCCACACGCCGAAGATGACGATCAGCACCAGCCACCAGAGGTAGCGCAGCTCCCGGGCGGCCAGCTCGGCAAAGGCAAAGGCGCGGGGAAACAGGAGGCAGATCCCGAGCAGGACCAGCCCGGCGATAACCCAACCCACGTTGCGCAATGTACTCCGGCTCATCGGCGGGCGGCGGGTGCGGTGGTGGTACCGGCGGGCAGGCCGAGCGGGAGGAGAATGTTCGCGCCGTTGTTTCCATCGCTGCCGCCGATCACGAGCGGCGCCTTGCCATCCCATTTTTCCACGATCTGGAGCTGGATCAGGCCGGGATTGTCACGAATCGCCTCGGCGCGGACGCGGATGGCCTCGGCCTCGCCCTTGGCCTTGATGATCGCCGTGTCGGCCTCGATCTGCGCCTTCTGCTGCGTGAAGCGGGCCTTGGCGGCCTCTTGCTCCTGCACCATCTTCGACTCGATCGCGGTCTCGAGCTCTTTCGAGAGGGTGATATTTTCCAGGACGATGTCCTCGACGATGAGGATGTCGCCGATCTTCTTCTTCGCCTCAATCAACGTCTTGCTCTTGATGTCCTCGCGCTTCTTCACGATCTGCTCGGCGCTTTGCAGGGCGGTGACTTCCTTGAGGGCTTCCTGGACGCGCGGGGCGATGAGGCTGTCGAAGGGATCGCCGGCGAATGCCTTGTAGATCTGGACCACGGACGACTCGGGAATGCGGTAAAGGACGCGCAGCGCGAGGTTCACCTGCTGCAGGTCCGAGGAATAGCATTCGGCCGGAACTGCGCGCGTGAGTTGTCGTACCGGGATGGAAACAATATGCGTGATGAAGGGCGCCTTGGTGCCGAAGCCCGAGGGCTTGAATTCGTCGCTTACCTTGCCGAGCGTGACCTCGACCCCGCGGAAACCGGGCTCCACGACGTAGGTCGATTGCGAGCCGGCAATCACGAGCGCAAGGATGATGATGCCGAAGCCGATGAGTTTAGCGGGGGTCATGCGTGGGATGACACAGGGAGGTCCGGCGGGTCGCAAGCCCGGAGGCCTTGGAACTTGGTGAAAGATTTGGAATCCGCCATCCGTTCCATCAGGGTATGAAGGTGAGTTTCACCCAACACCTGCTGATTGACGGCGCCAACATCCTGCACGCCTGGCCGGAGTTCCGCCCGCTGCTCAAGCGCGACCGCGCGGCGGCCAGGTCGCAGCTCGTGCAACGGGTCAGCACCATTCACGACAGCGAGCTGGTGAGGGTGACGCTGGTCTTCGACGGGCGGGGAACCGAACTGATCGTCGAGCGCCCGTCGGGTCACGCGACCTTCTCGGTGCTCTACACGCCGTCCGCCCTCACCGCCGACGACCTGATCGAGCAATTGGTGGCGAAGGCAGCCGATCCGTCGCTCTGCATCGTGGCGACGGGAGACCGGGGCGAGCGGGAAACGGTCGAGGCATCCGGCGCGCGGGTGATACCGCCGGAGGAACTGGCGGCGTGGGTGGGGCGGGTCGAGGCGCGGCAGAGTGCGCGGGTGGGGGAGCTGCGCCTCGCCAACTCCAAAAAATGGAGAAAATGAAGGGCGTGGGTGAATCTCTCCCCGTGACGGACGAAGAGGCGTCGGTCGCGGAAATCCAGGGACTGTACGGGCCGTTTTCCTTTCCGGAGAAACTCTTCCAGAAAATCTGGTCGCGTGGTGACTTTGACCAAAACCTGGCCGTGCTGAGCGATGGCCGTCCGCTCCGGGTAAGGCATCCCGGCAAATGGAACCTGCTCGGCGGGCCGGATTTCAAGGGCGCCCGGCTGCAGCTCGGCGACGATGAGGTCACCGGCGACATCGAGCTGCATCTGCATGCGGAAGACTGGGCGGCGCACCGCCACGCGGGTGATCCGGCCTACGCGGGAGTGGTGCTGCACGTGGTGCTTTTTCCGCCCCGGCCGGGCTTGGTGACACACGGCGGCAATGGCCGCGTGATTCCGATGCTGGTACTGCTTCCCCTGCTCAACCATGACCTCGAGGAATATGCTGCCGAGGAGGCGGTTGAGATCCTGGCCAATCGCCCCATGGCCCATGCCTGCGAGGAACTGGGCGGGCTGGGTGAGGTGGAACTCAATACGCTCGTCCGCCGGCACGCGGCGCAACGCTGGGGGCGGAAGGTGCATTTTGCGCGGCTGCGGTTGCAACGCCTCGGCTGGACGGCGGCCTGCCACCATGCAGCGCTGGAGATCCTGGGTTATCGTTTCAATCGGGCGCCGATGCTGCGGGTGGCGGCGCAGTTTCCACTGGAGGCTTGGACGGGAGGCGCGCTGCCCGTGGAGGCAGTGCTGGCGGCCGGGGCTGGGAGCTGGAGCCTGCAGGGCGTGCGGCCGGCCAACCAGCCTCGCACCCGGCTGCGGCAGTATGCCCTCTGGGCGAAGCTGCGCCACGACTGGCCGCTCGAATTGGAAGCCATGGCTTCCCGCCTGCCCCAGGGCGGCGGCTCGGTTGAAGCGACCACGGCCGGCTATCGTCGCCTGCAAGGTCTGGTGGCGTGGCGGCGGCGCCTGGCTCACGAGCTTTGCGCTGACGCCGTGACGGGAACGCGCTTCGATAATCTTGTCTGCGATGGATTTTTGCCCCTGCTGGCCGCCCGGGCCGTTGGCCAACTGGGCGGGCTTTGGTTTCATTGGTTTGCTGGCGACGTGCCACCGCATCTGATGCGGGCCTTAAGGGAACTCGGTGTGACGGGAGGGCACCTCCAACCGGCGTGTCACGGCGCCGCGCAGGGCCTGCTGGGGTGGCTGATCGAGCGCGAAAGCCGCGCCGCTCAGCTTCAGCCAACTCCCTTGGGGCGCGGGGCTTGACAAGATTTGGGGCCGGACGATAGGTTCACCAACTCTTAAACAACCACTTTTCAAGAAAGTGGGCCGTGTGGCCCGCTTTTTTTTTCCCATCATCCCAACGTCTTCTATGAGCAGCGAAATTCTATCCGTCCTTGAGTACATGGAGAAGGAGAAGGGCATCGGTCGTGCCGACATGATTGCCACGATCAGCAATGCGCTGAAGACGGCGGCGCAGAAGGGCGTGAATTCCGGCCAGGAGCTCAAGATCGACATCAACCCCAAGAACGGCCAGCTCCACGCGTGGGCCGTGCTCAAGGTGGTTGATTCCGTCAGCAATCCCAAGACCGAGATTCATGTGGAGAAGGCCCAGGCGGTGAAACCCGGTGCGGTCATCGGCGAGACGATCGACAAGGAAGTCGATCCCTCCACGCTCGGCCGCATTGCGGCCCAGACCGCGCGCCAGGCCGTGATGCAGCGCCTGCGGCAGTTCGAGAAGGACCGCATCTACGATGATTTCAAGGATCAGGTCGGCAACATCGTCACGGGCACCGTGCGTCGCCGCGAGCGCAACGATTTGTACGTCGATCTCGGCAAGGCCGAGGCGCTGATGCCGGGCAAGGAACAGGTTCCCGGCGAGGAATACCAGCCGGGCGAGCGCATCCGCTGCCTGCTGCTGGCCATCGAGTCGACCCCGCGCGGTCCCGAGCTCATTCTCAGCCGCGCCACGCCCAAGTTTGTCCGCCGCCTCTTCGAGCTCGAAGTCACCGAGATTGCGGATGGCACCGTTAAGATCGAGGCGTTTGCCCGTGAGCCAGGTTACCGCACCAAGATTGCCGTCACCTCGACCGACCCCAAGGTCGACCCGGTTGGCGCCTGCGTCGGCGCGCGCGGCGCGCGCGTGAAGACCATCGTGCGCGAGCTTGGTGGCGAAAAGATCGACATCATCAAATACTTTGCCGACCCGCGCGAAATGATCATCGAGGCGCTCAAGCCGGCCTTGCCGCGCGAGATCATCATCGACGACAAGACCCACCGCATCCTGCTCAAGGTGGCCACCGACGACCTCGCGATCGCCATCGGCCGCAAGGGGCAGAACGCCCGTCTTACTTCCCGCCTGATCGGCTGGCGCCTCGACATCGAGGAGTTCAAGGCCCTCGGCGACGATCCGCGCAAGACCGCGATCGATGCGCTCACCAAGGCCTTCACGCTCGATCCCGCCGTCGCCGCGCGGCTGGTCGACATGGGCATCAACTCGGCCGCCGCCTTTGAGGGCGTCGAGGCAGATGATCTGGTCAGCGGCGCGAACTTCACCGCGGAGGAAGCCCAGGCGATCATCGCCCGCGTCACTTCGCAGCAAACCTGAGCATCCGCCGCCCTTTCCTTACCGCAGCTGAATGAGCATCCGCATCCACGAACTCGCGCGCAAGATCGGCATGGACAACAAGGAATTGTTGGCCCTGCTCAAGGAGCGGAAATTTGACGTCAAGAGCGTCTCCAGCACGATCGACAACATCTCCGCCGAAGCCTTGTCCCAGGAGTTCGCCGGCAAGTTTCAAGCGGCCAAGCCCGAGGCGGAACCCGCTCCCGCAGTAGTCCCGCCCGCCGCCGTGCTTGCGCCGGAGACTCCCGCCACCGACCCGCAGAAGTCGCGCAGCCCGGTGGGGATATTCGTCAAGACCGCGCAGGACATCGCCCGCGAAAAAGAAGTTTCCGCCAAGGCCGCGGCCAAGCCGGCCCCGATGGTTCCGCCTCCGGCACCCCGGCCGGCGCCGCCGCCGCCGCGCGTCATTTCATCGTCCTACTCACCGCCGCCGACCCCGCCGCCCGTTCGCGTGGCGCCTTCGTCTCCGCCGCCCGTGGTTCGTCCGCCGGCTGCCGCGGGCCCTGCCCCCGTGGTTCCGCCGCCCATTTCCCCGCCGCGGGTGACTTCTCCCGTGGCCGCGCCCAAGCCGCCGCCCCTGCCCGGCGCCTCTCCGGTGTTGGCCGTCCTTCCCCCGGTGGCCCCAAGTGTCAGGGTCACCACCAGCGGCGACGTCAAAATCATCCATCTCAAGCCGCCGATCGTCGTGCGCGATTTCGCCGTGGCGCTGGGCTTGAAGCCCTTCAAGCTCATCTCCGAGCTGAACCAGCTGGTCGGTTTCGCCTCGATGAATTCCAACATCGACGAGGCCGTGGCGACCAAGGTCGCGGAAAAATACGGCTTCATGCTGGAGATCAAGCACCGCGCTGATCCGGCCGCGCAGGCGGCGCAGAAGGAAAAGGAAAAGGACAAGAAAAAGCCCGAGGAGGACGAGTCGAAGCTCATGGAGCCGCGGCCCCCGGTGGTGTGCATCCTCGGCCACGTCGACCACGGCAAGACCTCCCTCCTCGACGCCATCCGCAAGGCCAATGTCGCCGCCGGCGAGGCCGGTGGCATCACGCAGCACATCGGTGCCTACCAGATCGAGTTCAACGGCCGGAAAATCACCTTTCTCGACACGCCCGGTCACGCCGCTTTCCAGAAGATGCGCGCCCGCGGCGCCAGCGTCACGGATATCGCCGTCCTCGTGGTCGCGGCGGATGACGGCTTCATGCCGCAGACGGATGAGGCGCTGAAGCATGCGCAGACGGCGGCGGTCACACTGCTCGTCGCCGTCAACAAAATGGATGTCAAGGGCGCCAACCTCGACCAGGTGAAGGCGCAGATGCAGCAGCGCAACATCGCGCCCGAGGACTGGGGTGGGGAAACGGTCACCGTGCCGGTCTCCGCCACGAAGGGCACGGGCATCAACGAGCTGCTGGACATGATTCTCCTGCAGGCGGACGTGCTCGAGTTGAAGGCGAACCCGAAGGCGGAGGCCGCCGGCGTCATCATCGAATCTCAGGTTGATGTCGGTCGCGGCCCGCTGGCCACCGTCATTGTGCAGCGCGGCACCCTGCGCGTCGGCGACGCCCTGGTGTGCGGCCCGCATTGGGCGAAGGTTCGCGCCATGTTTGATGACCAGGGCAACAATTTGAAGGAAGCGCCGCCGGCCACGCCCGTGCGTGTCATCGGCTGGTCCGGCACGCCCGAGAGCGGAGCCCAGTTCAAGGCCGTCAAGAACACCCGTGCGGCGGAAAACCTCGCCGAGGAGGCGCAACAGCTCCTCAAGAAGGCGACCACCACCGCCGACGCCATCCCGAAGGAAGTTTCGGTCGAGCAGCTTTTCGCCAACATTGCGGCCACGCAGGCGAAGACCCTCAAGGTCATCATCAAGACCGACGTGTTCGGCTCCGCGGAGGCTGTGCGCAACGTGCTCGAGGGGATCAAGAGCGCCAAGGTTTCGCTGGAGATCGTCTCGGCCGAAGTCGGCCTTGTGACCAAGAACGACGTGCTGATGGCCGGCGCGTCCGGCGCGGTCGTCATCGGTTTCAGCACCAAGCTCGAGAATGGTGTCACCCCGCTCGCCAAGCACCACAAGGTGCGCGTCGAGACCTTTGGGATCATCTACGAACTCGGCGACAAGGTGCGGGAGATGATGGCGGACCTGCTCGATCCCGACCTCAAGGAAACGAAGACCGGCGCGGCTGAGGTGCGTGCGACGTTCCCGCTCGCCAAGGGTTTTGTGGCCGGCTGCCTCGTCACCGAGGGCAAGATCAACCGCAACGCCTCAGCGCGCCTGCGCCGCGGCAAGGAAATCCTGCACGAGGGCAAGGTCGCCACACTCAAGCGCTTCAAGGACGATGCCAACGAGGTCCGCGCGGGACTCGAGTGCGGCATCAAGCTGGACGATTTCAACGCCTACCAGGCCGGCGACGTCATCGAGTGCTACGAAGTGCAGAAGGTCCGGGCCTCGCTCTGAGGAATTGCCTATTGGCTGGTGCTGATTCGTTATTGGCCAACCTCAGGGGCGTTCGCGTTCAATGGTCCAATCAGCGATAACCCCTAAGCCGTAACCAATCTTCCCCGTGAGCAACCGCACCATCCGCATCAACGAGCTCATGCAGCGCGAGATCAGTGCGATCCTGCGCCAGCGCTACCAGGCCGAGGCGGTGGCTGTCACCATCACCGAGGTGCGGGTGGCGCCCGACTTGCGGGACGCCCGGGTGTTTTTCTCCGTGATCGGGGATGCCGCCACCTCGACGGAAAAGACCCGCTGGCTGCGCCGAGAGGCCCCCGCGATCCGCGAGGAATTGTCGCGGCGCATCGTGCTCAAGTACCTGCCGAAAATGGAGTACGTGCTCGACGAATCCAGCGTTGTGAGCAACCGGGTGCTGCACATCCTCGACGAGATCAGTCCGCCCGAAAAATCCGAGCCGTGAAATTCTACCCCGAACTTTCCGCCGCGTTCGCCCGGCTGCTGGCCGCGCTGGCCGGCCGTCCGCTGGCTGTCGTCGGACACGCCCGGCCGGATGGCGACTGTATCGGTTCGCAGGTGGCACTGGCGCGCGTGCTGGCGGCCGGTGGTTTCGATGTGGTGTGCGTAAATGCCGATCCGGTGCCGCGGCGGCTGCAGTTTCTCGTCCCCGGGATGAAGTTCCTGCGCCCGGACGATCTGCCGGCGCAGCCGGATGGACGGGCCGCGCTCTTTGTCGATTGCGCCGATCATCTCCGCGTGGGCGAGCGGCTGAAGGCGCTGTATCCGCAGCCGGCCGCTAACATCGACCACCATCTTTCCAATATCGGCTATGCCACGGCCAACCTCGTCGACAGCGGCTCCGCGGCCACGTGCGAGATTCTCGCGGGGATGTTTTTCGACCACGGCCTGACCGTTGATGCCCAGGCCGCTCAGGCGCTTTACACCGGTATCCTGACGGACACCGGCCAGTTCCGCTTCAACTCCACCTCGCGCCGTTGCTTCGTGCTGGCGGGGGAACTCGTCGCGCGGGGCGCCCGGCCGACCGAGGCCGGCTATCAGCTCTATGAGCGGGAATCGCTCGGCAAGCTGCAGCTCCTCCAGCGTTTCCTCACCTCGCTCCGGATGGAGTGCGGCGGGCGTGTCTGTGTCGGCAAACTGCCGGACGGTTCGTTTGCCGCCACGGGAACCAGCGCCGAGGACACCGAGGGTCTGGTCGACTACGCCCGCAGCATCGACGGCGTGGCGATCGGCGTGCTCATCGAGGAGCGCGGCGATGGTGGCATCAAGGCCAGCCTGCGGGCCAAGGATCCTGACTACCGCCTCGACCAGATCGCGGCCCAGTTCAACGGGGGCGGGCATGCCTGCGCCGCCGGGCTCAATCTCAAGACGGGGGCGGCGGAGTTTTATCCGCGGCTGATCGAGGCGCTGCAGCGGCAGATCGCCGTCGTTGACGCGCAAAACCGCGCCTCCTGATGCTCGGCCGGCCCAAGGAAATGGAGGGCGTGCTCCTCGTGGACAAGCCCCGTGACCACACGTCGCATGACGTGATCGCCCGCCTGCGCGGCAAGCTGAAGATGAAGCGCATCGGCCACGCCGGCACGCTCGACCCGATGGCGACCGGTCTGCTGGTCGTGCTGGTCGGCAAGGCCACCAGCCTGTCGCAATATATCATCAGCCTCGACAAGGAATACACCGCCACGATGAAGCTGGGCGTGACGACCAATTCCCAGGACGCCGACGGCGAGGTGGTGGAGACCCGGCCCGTGCCGCCCCTGACCGAAGCGCAGGTGAAGGCCGCCATGGACACTTTTCTCGGCGACCAGTACCAGACGCCTCCGATGTTTTCCGCGATCAAGGTGAACGGCGTGCCGCTCTACAAAATGGCACGGAAGGGGGAGGAGATCGAGCGCGAGCCGCGCTTCATCCGCGTGATGAGCTGGGAACTCACCCGCTTCGCGCCGCCGGAACTCGATTTCCGCCTGCGCTGCACCAAGGGCACCTACGTGCGCACGCTGGCGCATGACCTAGGCCAGAAGCTCGGCTGCGGAGCCCATCTGATCGCCCTGCGGCGCACGGCGACGGACAAGCTGAATGTCGCCCAGGCGCTGACCATGGAGCAGATCGAGGCCCTGCCGCTCACTGAACTGGAGAAACACCTGGTGCACGTGCGCGATGTGGTCCCGGGTTTTGCGCCGTGAATTTCGGAAAACACACCCCGTCGCTGCGCGTCACCCCTCTTTTTAGAGGGGATCCGGAAAAATGCTGGCACGCTCCCCTCGATCAAGAGGGGCGCCCGACAGGGCGGGGTGTGTGGTTCGCGCCGTGAACACAGCCACCCATTTCGACGGCCTCGACCGCGCCGCGCTGCCCGCGCGGCCGCTCCATCTCGCCATCGGCATGTTCGATGGCGTGCATCTCGGCCATCGTGCGGTGATTGAGGCCGCCGTGCAGTCGGCCCGGCGCAGTGGCGGCGTGGCGGCCGTGCTGACTTTCTGGCCGCATCCGAGTGCGCTGTTCCAGCCGGACAATCCACGCCGGCTCATCATGGACACCCCGGTGAAAACGCGCGTGCTCCTCGGGCTGGGCGTTGATGCGGTTATCACGCAGCCATTCACTCCGGACTATGCGCGCATCGAGGCGGAGGCCTTCCTGCCGCATCTGAAAAAGCACCTGCCGCAGCTGGTGGCGGTTTATGTGGGCGAGAACTGGCGCTTCGGCCGCGGCCGGCGCGGTGATATCGCGCTGCTGGTGGCCGAGGCCAAAAAGCACGGTCTCACCATCTTCAGCGCACCCCGCGTGAATCTTGACGGCGAGCCCATCAGCAGCACGCGGATCCGAAGCCTGCTCGAAGCGGGCGAGATGGGCGCGGCCAATGCGGCGCTGGGCTACACTTATTTTGCCGGCGGAGTGGTCGTGCCCGGCAAGCGGCTGGGCCGCACGCTCGGTTTTCCCACGCTCAATCTGGCCTGGCTCCCGCAGTTGCGTCCGCGCTTCGGCGTCTACGCGGTGCGCATCTGCGGCCCGAAATCCCCTGTGCCGCTGCCCGGCGTGGCCAACTACGGCCTTCGGCCCACCGTCGAGCAGGCCACGGAGCCCCGTCTGGAGGTGCACGTGCTCGGGGCTTGTCCCTTGGGCGAAGGCGACACGGTGACCGTGGAGTGGATGAAATTCTTGCGACCGGAGATGAAGTTCAGCGGCGTGGACGAATTGCGCGCCCAGATCGGTCGCGACCGCGACTCTGCGACGGCTTGGTTCGGCCAATGGAAAAGCCGCTGCGTAAAGGCAGCGGCTGCAACGAGATGGTGGACCTTACTGGACTCGAACCAGTGACCTTTTCGATGTCAACGAAACGCTCTAACCAACTGAGCTAAAGGTCCGAAATATCGGGTCGGTTACGAAACACGACGGCAGGGGATTCCCGCAAGGAAATTATCAATGGC
>CAIUWA010000047.1 GCA_903902745.1 uncultured Opitutia bacterium
CCTGCTGTTTGAAGGTGTCGGCGGTCTCCCGGAGCATGACCTTCTCCTGCTCGGCCACCTTCACGGCGACGGTCAGTCCCTCGATTTTCTGGCGGGCCTCCGCCTGCTGCTTCTCGAGGCCGGTGAGCGCCTGCGCCTGGCGCTCGGCCTCGGCGCGCTTCTGCTCGAGTTCGCGCTGCAGCTGGGCGAGCTGCTCCTTCGTCATCGTCGCCTCCTGCGTGGCGGCGGCAAACTTCTGGTTGAGCTCGGTGGCGGTGCGCTGAGTGGCCGCGAGCGTCGTCGTGAGCGTGGTCTTTTCCGACTGCAGCGCGGCAACGTTCTGCTCGCGCGCCGCCAAGGTGGATTCGGTGGAGGTGAGCTTCTCCGCGAGCTGCTGGCGTGAGGCCTGTTCGTCCGCGAGCGACTGCTTCATCGCCGTGACCAGGTCCTGGTCCTTGGTCTGGGCGTTGGCATTCAGCTCGGGCACCGGCGGGTTCTTCGGCCGGGAAGGCTCCGCGTTCTCCCAGCGGGTGAGCGCAAGGAGGTTCAGCAGGAGAAAGTCGCAGATGATGAGGAGCAGCGTCTTGTTCATGGCCGGGTACGGGGGCGGGCCGCAGCGGGAAAAGGGATCAGACCGGGTTTCATGCCGTCATCACGTTCGACGTGGCCTGGCTCTGCAGGATCAGGGTGCGCTTGTAGGGGCGAACGTGGCGGATCTTCACGAGCGCGACGCAGATGATGCCGAACAGGTTCGACGAATAGGCGGCGAGCAGGTCGCCGGGGATGATGTGCAGCACCTGCAGCACCAGCGCGCTGGCCGTGCCGGCGATGCCGACGTAGAGGCCGCCGTCGAAGAGGTTTTCCTCGTTTTCCATGAGCTTAAGTTTCACGAGGGGCGCCACGGCGGTATGGGCGACCTCGCGGATTTTGACGAGGCAGAGCAGGTACATCGAGACCTGGAGGACGGCGAAGAGGCCGATCGAGAGCAGCGTGGAGGTATCCATGGTGGGAGAAGTTTTGGCGGCGGGTGCGGAGGGAGGTTCGGCGGAAGAGGCGAGGACAGGCAGGACGAGGCGGAGTTTGAATTCGGAGGCCGGCGCGGCTTTTAGCAGGAACGGCTCGGTCCCCAGCACCAGGAGGCCCGCCATCAGCACGGCGAGCACGCCGCTTTGGAGATGAGGGAGCGCGGGACCGGTTTCACGGGTGGAGGCAAACAACGTCCCATCCAGACCGCGCAGAAGGCAAAAGGCTCCCAGCAGAAAACCCAGCCACTTCGCGACAAGCGCGAGCTTCGGGTGCAGCAGGCCAAAGGTCGCCGCCGCGCCGATGTCCGGGGCGGGGGTCCGGCTGACCGGTACCTGGCGCAGCAGCAGCAGGCGCACCGCCCCCTGCCCTTCCTTCAATGCGAGGCCCAGGTCCTCGACCCCGGCCTTGCCGTATTGGATGAGATAACTCGCGACCCGGTCGGCGGAATCGGAAAACAGCGCGGCTGTGTAAATCAACGGGAGCTGGTCGGGCGCCACCCGCGCGAGGTGCGCGTATTCGCCGACGGTCTTGGTGCTTTCCGTGCGGCGGAGCAGTTCGCCCAGTTGCATCCAGTCGAGGCGCTGGCCCAGGGAGAGCAGATCGAGGTCAAAGCCCTCGAGCTCGCCCAACGCCTTCTGGCTCTCGGCCGCCTCGGCCAGGTTGCGCAGTTCGCGCTGGAGCGAGGGCGAGAGGTGCTCGCCCTGGTAGAGCAGCGCCGAGAGCAGGATCACGGCGTCGAGCGGCTGCCCCCCGGCGCGCGTGGCGGGGACAAAGCGGCCGGTCACAGTGAGGTCGCGCGTCTTCAGCAGGGCCTGCACGCCGAGTGAGCGGGAATTGGCGAGATAGGCGCGGAGCGTCCCGCGGGCTTTTTCCGGAATGAAAAAGGTCAACACCGGCGTGCTGGCAGCGTGGCCCTTGCTTTCACGCAGGTTGAAAAGCGGATCGAGAAAGGGATCCCAGCCGCCCCAGGCGACGAGTTCCGGCTGATGCGCCGCGAACTTGTCGATCGATTCCGCGAGTGCCGGCGCCCGCGGATCGCCGACGACGCGGGCCGTCGCCAGCACCAGCGCGGCCGGGCCGAGTTTTTCAAAATCGACGAGATCGCGGCCAAATGCGGCGACCGAGGACGTCCCCTCGCCGGCGGCGCGCAGCAACGCCGGCGAAACCGACTTCAAGTTGACGGGCAGCGACCACGCCGCCGCCACGAACGCCACTCCGGCCGCGAGCCAGGCGAACACGGCCCACGACGGGGCTTTCCGGACTGGGGCGACGTCGCTCATTGCTGGTAAGTATTCAGTTGCGGAGGCGTGGAGGCAATCCAACGCTTCAGGCTTCACCGACCGATGGCACTGCCAATTGTTCACTACAACCACTCCATCCTCCGCAAAAAAGGCGCGAAAGTCACCACCTTCGACGTGGCGCTGGCCCAATTTGCCGCGGAGATGGTTGAAACGATGCATGCCGCCGGCGGCATCGGCCTCGCAGCCCAGCAGGTCGGACGCGCGGTGATGGTCTGCGTCGTGGACCTGCATGGCGCCAACGCGGAATTCACGTGGTCCCTCGACGGCACCAAGCTGCCACTTGACCTCTTCATGCCGATGACCCTCGTCAACCCCGTGGTGGCCGCCCGGCCCGCCACGCCCGAGACGATTTTCGAGGAAGGCTGCCTGTCCTTTCCCACCATCCGGGGCGATGTGGTGCGGCCGGATGAGATCACGGTGAAGTTCCAGGATGAACGCGGCCTGCCGCACGTGCTCGAGTGCGACGGCTTGCTCGGCCGCTGCGTCCAGCACGAGGTCGACCATCTCAACGGCGTGCTCTTCATCGAGCGGATGACGAAGGAAGCGCGCGCGCAGATCGACGAGGCCGTCAAGACCCTGGCCAAGGAAACCCGCGCCGCCGCCAAGGCCGCCAAGGCGTAAAACTATCCCTCCCTCTCACCCCCATGAGCCAAAAATCCGACGGAATGAACTACGCGCCCCAGGGCAAGCCCAGCCCGGTGGTCAAACCCGGCGAATTCACCTTTGCCGCCGCCTTTCTTGAGCACGGTCACATCTTCGGCCAGTGCAACGGCCTGCTCGAGGCCGGCGCCGAGTTGAAATGGGTTTATGATCCCGACCCGAAAAAGGTCGCGGACTTCATCGCCAAGTATCCGCAGGCCAAGGCGGCCCGGTCCTTCGATGAGATCCTCGCCGACCCGGCGGTCAAACTCGTCGCCGCCGCCGCCGTGCCCTGCGACCGCGGTGCGATCGGCGGCCGCGTGCTGGAGGCGGGCAAGGACTATTTCACGGACAAGGCCCCCTTCACCACGCTCGAGCAGCTCGCCACGGCCAAGGCCGTCGTCGCCCGCACCCGGCGCAAATACGCCGTCTACTACAGCGAGCGCCTCCACGTGGAGTCGGCCATGTTCGCCACGGACCTCGTGGCGGGCGGAGCGATCGGCCGCGTCATTCAGGTCCTCGGCCTCGGGCCGCACCGCATCGGGAACAAGGCCGCCCGCCCGGCGTGGTTTTTCCAACGCGCGAAGTACGGCGGCATCCTCTGCGACATTGGCAGCCACCAGTTCGAGCAGTTCCTCACCTTCTCCGGCGCGACCGACGCCACCGTGACCCACGCCGCCGTGGGCAACTACGGCAATCCCGAGACGCCGGAACTCGAGGACTTCGGCGAGGCCTCGCTCCTCGGCAACAACGGCTCCACCAATTATGTCCGTGTCGACTGGTTCACGCCCGCCGGGCTGAGCACGTGGGGGGACGGCCGCACCGTCATCCTCGGCACGAAGGGCTACATCGAGCTGCGCAAATACGTCGACGTCGGCCGGGAGAAAACCTCCGACCATGTCTACATCGTGGATGAAAAGGGTGAGCAGCACCTCAACGTCACGGGCCAGGTCGGCTTCCGCTTCTTCGGGCAGCTCATCCTCGACTGCCTCAACGGCACCGAGAAGGCGATGACGCAGGAGCACACCTTCAAGGCCGCCGAACTCTGCCTGCGCGCGCAACTCGCGGCCAAGAGGATTGCCTAGCTGGCGTTATGACGCGCTCCATCGCCACCCGCACGGGCGACGACGGCACCACCAGCCTGCTTTACGGCCAGCGCGTGCCGAAGGACCATCCGCAGATCGAGGCGGTTGGGGCGTTTGACGAACTCAATGTCGCGCTGGGCGCGGCCCGGCTGCTCGTTTCGGAGCCCGCCCTCCTCGCCTTGTTGCGTGCCGTCCAGCAAAACCTCGTGGCGCTCATGGGCGAACTGGCCTGCGCCGAGGCGGATGCCGGGCGCTACCTTGATTCCAAGCTGGCGAAAATCATCCCGGCGGATGTGCAGCGGCTGGATGAGGCCGTCGCCGAATTGGAAGCGCGGGGACTGAAATTTGACGGCTGGGCCACTCCCGGGGCCAATCCGCGGGCGATCGCGCTCGACCAGGCACGGGTCACCGCCCGGCGCGCCGAGCGGCGGCTCGCCTCGCTCCCGGCGCATGGACGCAACGTCCGGCCCGAGGTTCGGCAATTTGTAAACCGCCTGTCCGACTTGCTCTGGCTGCTGGCGAGGGCCGCCGAAGCCTGAACTCAGGGCCGTCACTGGAATCATTATTTCACCTTAGCGGAAAACGGATCTCCCGGTCCGTTTCAGGGATGACACCTCCGTCGATATCGGCCGCGCGATGCCAACGGTCCGGGAGGTCCGCTCTTCACGACATTCGAGCAACGCAACCCCCGGCAAAAAATCCTGTCCATTCCGTTCATTCCGTTTAGAACCCAGCCATGCGTTCCGCCCTCGTCCTTATTGTGCTTGCCGCTTCGTGGCGCCTGCTTGCCGTCCACGAGCCCATGCTCGGGAATTTCTCCCCACTGATGGCGCTCACTTTCTGCGGGGCGGTTTACTTCCGCGACAAGCGGCTCTGGCTGGTGCCGTTTGCCGCGCTGGCGCTGTCGGACATCTACCTGGATTACTACTACGCGACGGCCTTCCACGAAATGTGGAGCTGGCAAAGCGTGCTGACGCGCCTCCTTTGCTTTGCCCTCGCCCTGCCCCTCGGGTGGATGGTGGCGCAGCGCAAGAACTGGCTGACGCTTTTCTGCGGGGCCCTCGGCAGTTCGCTGCTCTTCTACGTCATCACCAACACCGACGCCTGGCGGCATGATCCGCATTACATCAAGACCGCCGCCGGCTGGTGGCAGGCCCTGACGGTCGGCCGCCCCGGGTTTGCGCCCACCTACATGTTTTTCCGCAACACGCTCGTGAGTGACCTGCTGTTCACCGGCCTGTTCGCCTTCGCGATGGAATTCGCCGCCCGGCGGGCCGGTGAGTCGAGCCTGCTGAAAAAGCAGCCGACTGCCTGAGATGGATTGTAGCGGCGCTCGGTGAGCGCCGCTCTTTCGAAACCGGCGGTCATAGACCGCCGCTACAACTTCACAGCAGGTCGGCGGCGAGTTCGGCGAGGCGCGAACGCTCGCCCTTCATGAGCTTGACGTGCGCCGCGATCGCCTGGCCCTTCATGCGATTGTGGCAGTAGACGAGCCCGTTGCTGCGCGAGTCGACGTAGGGATTGTCGATCTGCGTGGGATCGCCGATCAGCACGATCTTCGATCCCTCGGCGATGCGGGTGATGACGGTCTTCACCTCGTGCGGAGTGAGCTGCTGGGCCTCATCAAGGATGAAGAAGCGACGGGCGATGGAGCGGCCGCGGATGAAGGCCAGCGCCTCGATCTCGACCAGCCCGCTCTTGAGGAGGCGCTCGTAGGGCTTGGCCATGACCCCGGTGCCGTGGCCGCCGTTGTGGCTGGCGTGGCTGGGTTGCGGCGCGTTCATGGCCGACGAAAACCGCTCGTCGTGCTTCTTGTGCTTCTTCTTGGAAACCTTCTTGGCGGCGAATTGCGGTTCCTTCGGCGGTTTCGAGGGGATCAGCACCTCGAGCGCGTCGTAGTAGGGCTGCAGCCAGGGGCGCATCTTTTCCTCCAGCGTGCCGGGGAGAAAGCCGATGTCCTTGCCCAGCGCGATGACCGGGCGGGAAACAGAGACGCCGTCGTAGTGCGAGTGGTCGTCGTGCGTCTGGTGCAGCGCGCAGGCGATGGAGAGCAGGGTCTTGCCGGTGCCCGCCTTGCCGAAACAGGTCAGCATGTGGATGCTGTCGTCGAGCAGGGCATCCATGAAAAACTGCTGCTCGAGGTTGCGCGCCCGGATCGGCATGCCGCCCGGCGCCTTCACGTAATCGGGGAGCTTCAGGCGGCGCACGACACCGTCGCCATGATAGCGGGCGGGCATCGTCTTGCCCTCGTCGGAACGGAGCAGGACGTATTCGTTCAGGTAGAGCGGCTTGGCGACGGCCTCATCGAGGTCAAAGCCCCCTTCCGAGCAGAAGCGCTGCAGCTCGTAAATGCTGAGGGGAATCTCGCGATAGCTGGCCTCCTCGTCGCTTTCCGGGACCTTGTCGTTGAGGTAGTCCTCCGACTCCAGGCCGACGGCCCGGGCCTTGAGCTGCACGTTGACATCCTTCGTGACCAGCGTGGTCGGCGGCGGGAACTGCTCCTGGACAAAGAGCGCGGCGGCGATGATGCGGTTGTCCTTCTTGGAAAGGTCGGGCAGGATCGCGCGCAAACGCTCCATCGCGGGCGAACTGCGCCCGCCCTCCATCAGGTAGGGGTTGATGATGATCGAGAGCGTGCCGCCGTTGGGCAGCTCGACCCCCTCGTGCATGGAACGCGAGTCGGGCAGCAGTTCCTGCAGCAGCCGGTGCACCCGGCGGGCGTTGCGGCCGCGCTCGGTCGACTGCTCGCCCTTGATGGCGTCGAGTTCCTCGAGCACCTCCACGGGTATTGCGAGGTTGTTCTCCTCGAATTTAAAAATGGACTGCGGGTCGTGCAGCAGGACATTCGTGTCGAGCACGAAGGTCTTAACTTTTGCCGTAACCCTAAGCCGCGGATTTGAGGCTGAAGCCTCTCGCACGTTTTCCATCGGGTGTGGATATCTTGTGAGCAACTGAGCGGGTCGCAGCGCGCTTGTCGATGCAAGAATTGTGCGATGGCGAAATTAGGCGCCTCCTCTCTCCGTGGTCGGAAAAAAAGAAGGCGGGCCGCCTACCCCTAAGCGGCCCGCCACTGGCTTTCTTTGTTACCCCAAATCTCCCCCGCTAAGCGGAGGAGAGTTAGAACAAGGGCTATGACGCGAATCGGATGAAGTTGTTTCATCAAAATCGTTCGGTCTATACCCCATCCGTCGGGCCTTCTGGTGCCGGTCGCCGCGGACGGGGTGCCACCCACAGGCGCAACAGGTGCTCAGCCAAGTTGCGCATGCTGATCCGCCGCAAACCCTCCAACCCGACTCGCTCGCGAAACGGTGCCGCCACCCGGCTCCTCTCCTCATAATAGCGCCAAAGTTCGCTATCCAGCGCCGTCGCCGCCGCATGGGTGTCCGCCGCGTGCCGGGCTGCCATTCCGCGAACTTTTTCCCGCCAGTGCTGTCCCTCTTCCGGATGCTTTTGGAGATAGTCGAAAACGAGCTGCTCGGCACGGTTGAGGCTCATAAGCGCCAACGTGCGTCCAAAGGCTTGGAAAACAACCACAAACCCGCCCCTACAGCGGGATTGCAATTTATCCCCCAACTGCTAACCGTGCGCTAACTCTAAGCTTCAACCTAGACCGTTCCTACCATGTGGCAAAAAACCAAAGAACAGATTCCCGCGATCATCCTGACCGCCCTCATTATCGTGGGTGCGGCTTACTGGCTGCACCAGAAGACCATCGAGGAGGTCGATGCCATGCAGCAGGCCAAGCTGACCGAACAGCGGTCGCAATTTGACGCCCAGATCAAGGCGGCTTCCGAGGACACCCGCCACCAGATCGATGCCGTGGACAAGCTCCTCAAGGATGCCATCTCCAAGCGTGCCGCAGACGTCTTCATGACCGACGACGAGGTCGCCAAGCTTAATGCCGAGAAGGTCAACCAGCTCGCCGAGGCGATCGCCAAGAAGGTTCAGCCCTACAACCCGCTCCCCAAGACCCCGGAGGAGGCGGAAAAGATGCAGAACGAGCAGGTGGACAAGGTTTCCTCGCGCATGGCGGACAAAATCCAGCCTATCCTCGCCGAAATGTCGAAGGACCAGAATCTGACCCGCGAGTCCATCGCCGGCTACAGCCAGCGCATCTCGGACCAGGTCGGCCGGGTGCTGACCGCCGAGCTGGCCAAGAACCAGCAGCTGAATAACAATCTCATGTCCACGCAGTCCATTGCGCAGGACTCGCTCAAGCTCTCCCACGAGATTACCGCGCTCTATCTCGCCTCCTTCAAGGACCAGGGTCTCATCACCCGCCTGCTCACCCTGCCGGCCAACGTCGTCCGCGACGCCACCAGCATGAGCATCGTCAGCAGCACGGAGCGCAAGAAGATCGAGCAGGATCTGGTCAACCGGATGAACGACATCGACAAGCGGCTGGCCGAGTCGCAGGCGCAGCAGCCCAAGAAGTGAGCGGCACTTCCCTCCCCTCCCTTTAACCCAAAGCTACGCTCCCCTGGTGCGTAGCTTTTTTGTTTTTGGGCAAAACCCGGGGGCGCGTTGAATTCCCGACGGTCATTTGATGGAAACGAGGCCGGCACTTTTCATCCGCATGCAGGGGAAGGCCCGCGGACCCTTTGCCCTCGAGCAACTGCGGGAATTGGTCGCGGGTGGTTCCGTCACCCCTGACTCGGAGGCCGCCGTGAATCCGGAAGGCCCATGGGGCCCGTTGCAGTCCTTCCCGGTGCGCGTCCTGCTGTTTTCGCAGGGCGCGCCGATCAAGGCGTCGGAATTTGACCGCGCCAACCTGGGCACCACCCCACCGGTCGATCACCATGTGTTGATCGCCGCGGCCAACCGGCCGGGACCCGGCCGGCCGGCGGGGGCCACCGCGCCGGCCACGGCACCCGCCTCGCCCGCCCACGATATCCGAAGCTTGCTCCGCCATAATCTGAGGAGGGAAAAGGCCCGCGGGCTTCATGAGCTGGCGCCGCGTGCGCCAAGAAAATCCCGCCGCCAGCGCGATTATTTCCTCCTGCTCGGCGGCATCGGCGTGCTGATTTTTGTCGTGCTTGTCTTCGAGTCCGTGCTGGCGGTCTCGCTGCAGGTGATGGCGGCGCATATGCCGGACCAATTCTGGCCGATTCTCAGCCTGGTCCTGTTCCACAGCCCGATTCTGGCATGGGGACTGGCCGCCCTGTTCTGCTACTGGGCGGCCCTGACCTGGCTCATGTTCGTCGTCATGGAGGACTATTGATTGCAGTAGGGCGTCCCTTGTGGACGCCCAACCATTTTCACTGCGTGGTATAAAACGGGTTCGGCAGCTTGAACGTCCGCTCGGCAAACCCACCCGCGAGGTCGCTGTCCTGGTCCCCGATATTCGCGATGATCACGTGGCCTTCGCCGGCGAGCCGCCGGCGCTGGGCCGACTTGAATTCAGCCGCGGTCTCCTTCGAGGCGTCCGGCTTCAGGAGCAGCACCGCATAATCTTCGTAGCCGCCGGCGCGCAGGCCCCGCTCCGTGACCGCCCGCTCGTGTTCGCGCCGGTCGGTGAGCAGGATTACCTCCACGCCCAGCCGCCGGGCCGCCAGATAGACGTCGCGTACCGGCCCGATGGCCGGCGCCCTGGCCTCCGCCTCCCACACCTCCCAGATCGCCGGCACATAGACGAAGTCGGTTTGGACGATTTCCGTCCAGTTCGACAGCAGGGTTTCGTCGATATCAAACACGATCGCGAGCCGCTCGCCTTCCGTTCGTTTCGCCGCCCGCTGCTCCACCCACGTGCGGGCCCGGGCCGCCACCGCCGCGAGGTCTCGCTCATACCAGCCGGAATCCACGTAGCGATGCAGCTCCGGGCCGGAGCGATGGGCCTGCGCAGGCTCATGCGAACCAGTCGCGCAACCCGCCGCCACCATCACCCCCAAGACGCAGATCCACCTTCTCATTCCAAGGCCAGGTCGGTCCGCTTGACCTCTTTCACCGACCACTTGGTGACGGTCAGGCCCTTCGCGTTGCGGGTGCTGACCGGCACCTTGGTCAGGTCGAAGTCAATTTCCCGGACGCGCGCACCGCTGCGGCCATCGAGCGAGATGTGCACGGTCTTCGGCATGTCCTTCTCGCTCTTGTTGACCTCGAGAAAGACCACCTTCGAGCCCTCGCTCTTCACGAGGGGATAGAGCTTGTCGCGGGAGAGGCCGCCGATCTGGAACTTTTTGGCGAAGGCCTTCCCGCTCTCCTTGTCCTGGTAGACCATCGTGTAGAAGTTCTTGTCTCCCTCGGCGGGAAACACCGCGCAGTGGAGGATGTCGCGGCCCATGAAAGTCTTGTCGGCCACCTTGGACACCTTGAGCGAGCCGTCGGCCATGAGGCACAGCACGCTGTCGAGGATCGTGCACTCTTGCACGAACTCGTGCTGGCGCCAGTTGAGGCCGATGAAGCCCTCCTCGCGGTTGACGTACAGGCGTTGGTTGGCCGACACGACCTCGGCGGCGCTGATCTGCTCGATCTCGTCGTAGCTCGTGCGGCGCTTGTGGCCCTTGCCGTATTTCTCGGCCAGCGTCTCGAACCACTTAATGGCGTAGTCCGTCAGGTTCTTGAGGTTGAACTTAACCTCCTTCATCTCGGCCTCCGTCTTCTTCATGGCCTCGTCGGCCTGGAACCGGTTGAAGGCGGAGATGCGCTTGATGCGGATTTCCGTGAGGCGGGCGAGGTCATCGTCCGTCACCTCGCGGCGGAGCTGCTTCAGGAACGGCTGCAGACCCTCCCGGATTTCCGCGAGCACGCTCTCCCAGGTCTTCGACTTCTCGATGCGGCGGTAGATGCGTTCCTCGATGAAGATGCGCTCGAGCGAGTCCCAATGCCACTGCTGGTCCAGTTCGCCCAGCCGGATCTCCAGCTCGCGCTTCAGCAGCGCCCGGGTCTGCTCCACGCTGCGCTTGAGGATCTCGCGGACGCCGAGGAACTCAGGCTTGTCCTGGCCGGTTTTCGCGTCCTGCACGATCACGCAGGCCGCCGGCGAAAGGTTCTGCTGGCAGCCCGTGAACACGTAGAGCTGCTGCATGACCTGGTCCGGGTCGCTGCCCTGCGGCAGATGGACGAGGATCTCGACCGCGTCGGCGGTGTTGTCGTCGACATGCTTGATCTTGATCTTGCCCTTCGCGTTCGCGGCGAGGATCGACTCGATCAGCGACTCGGTCGTCGTGCCGTAGGGCAGCTCGGTGATGGCGAGGACATTCTTGCCGCGCGCCTCAATCTTCGCCCGGACCTTCACCTTGCCGCCGCGCTCGCCATCATTGTATTCGGCGAAATCCGCGATGCCGCCCGTCGGGAAATCCGGGAAGATGCGGAAGGTTTTTCCCTGGAGATGGTTGATCGCCGCCCGGCAGAGGTCGTTGAAATTATGTGGCAGGATCTTCGTCGAGAGGCCGACGGCGATGCCCTCCGCGCCGTCGAGCAGCACGATGGGGAATTTGGCCGGCAGCGTGACCGGTTCCTTGGCCCGGCCGTCGTAGCTGAGCTGCCACGTGGTCGTCTTCGGGTTGAAGAGCACGTCCTTCGCAAACGGCGTCAGCCGGGCCTCGATGTAGCGCGGGGCGGCGGCCTCGTCGCCGGTGAGCATGTTGCCGTAGTTGCCCTGCGGCTCGATGAGGAAGCCGCGCTGGCCGATGGCCACGAGGGCCGCGCCGATGGAGGCGTCGCCGTGCGGATGGAAGCGCATGCACGCGCCGACCACATTGGCGACCTTGTGAAACCGCCCGTCGTCCATTTCCCACAGCGTGTGGAGAATGCGCCGCTGCACCGGTTTCAATCCGTCGTCGAGGTGCGGCACGGCCCGGTCCAGGATCACGTAGCTCGCATATTCGAGAAACCACCCGCGATAGCTCGACGCCAGCGGCGCCTTGTCGTCCTGGATCTTCTCCCCCTTTTTGCGCGGCGGGGGCGGAGCCACCACTGCGACCACCTCGGCCGGTTCAACCGGGGCGGCTGCCTTCACGGCCGCAGCCTCCGCCTTCGGATCCTTTGCCTTCCGCCTTCCCCCTTTCTCCTCGGCTGCCGGCGCAGTCGCGGCGGTCTCCAGGGGCAATTCAGGCTGGTCGGGGGATTTGGCGGATTTTTTCTTGGGCATTGCGGGCTGAAGGGAGAATGGAAACGGGCAGGCTGGCAGGGAGACGTCGGATCGGTCAAGGGGGCGCGTGGCCCTCTTGCTTTGGCAGGGGAAGTTGCCGCGCCCCGTTCGTCACCGAAAGTCCCCCACACGTCAACCGCCCGGTGCTCCACCGCCGGAAACCGTCTCCCCCTGACGTGGAACTTACTTTCTCCGCTCCAGTCCGACATTATTCGGTCGCGTCCGCGGCCGGTGCGCCTGAAACCAATGCCGGCAGTCCGCCTCGTCGAGGTTACCTTTAGCTCCCCAACCCCGTCCGGCGAGAACCATGAAAAGAGTCTGCGCTTTGTTTGTCCTGGGAGCCTCCCTGCTGGGCGGAGCCGACCCAAAGCCGTCGGCGGCGGAACGTCTCGGCATTTCGTTCAACCCGCCGAAGGAGCCGGAAGCCATCGCCGTCCCAGCCGCCCCGCCCGGGACGATCATGCTGCCCAAATTTGAAATCAAGGACAGCCGCCTGAAGCTGACTGCGCAGGATCTGGTTTCACCGGCGGAAAAACTGACCGAGGCCAAGGATAAATATATCAGCCCGGTCTACGCGGTGACATTCGGGCCGTTGTCCCAGCTCGCCGGCTATTATATGAATTTCCTCAACCTTCTGGGGGGCTGGCATCCGAACGACACCGAAGCCACGGTCCTATATGTCCAGGACGCACGGCTGCGCAAGATGCGTGAGTTCGACGACCTCATCGACCTTGTGCGTCTGGCCGATCCCAAGGAGGCGAAGGAACTGACAAAATTGCGTCCAGTAATTTTTCGTCAGCCCCAAAAGGATGAGGCCAAGTTCAATCGCACCGACCTGCAGCAGCACGACCACGTGAAATAGGAGCAGAGGCCCGAGCAAGCTCGGGCACTCAACCTTTCCAGCAGCAAAAATTCCTTGTAGGGCCCGACCTTGGTCGGGCCTTCCGGCGCTTCAGGGTGCCGCCAAAACGTGCAATGCCGCCTCGAGATCACGGTCCCGCCCGGCGCGCAGATCGGCCAGCGTCAGGGTCACGGGCACATCAGGCTCCACGCCATGGCCCTCGCCTTCCAGGCGCCGGCCTGCGGGAGTGGCATAATCCTCGACACTGAGCTGGAGATCGCCCCGGTCCGGCAGGGAATAGAAGCGGCTCGCGAGCACCGCTCCCATCGTCTTGCGGCCGATGATCACCGCCCGGTGCTGCTCCTGCAGCACCGCGGAAAAAATCTCGGCGGCGCTCGCCGAGCCCCCACTGGTCAGCAGCACCACCCGGCCGCGATAATGCACCGAGCCAAACTGCCACGAGCCCGCCTCGTCACCGGCCTGTTCGCGCCGCGTGAAGGTGCCGACCTCCACCTTCCGGTCAAAAAATTCCCCGATCATCTCCCGCAGCCAGAACGTGCCGCCGCCCGGATTGGAACGCAGGTCGATCACGAGTGCCGGCGCTGCCCGATGCGCGATCAACTCGCGATGCAACCAGCGGCGGGTCGCATAGGCGAATCCGTCAAGCCGGAGATAAACCACCCCGCCCTCCAGCACGCGGGATTCCTGGCGCGGCGCCGTGGAGATCAGCTTGGCCACGAGGGCGAGCGTCACGGGGCGATCCGCCTCGTCGAGGAACTCCCACTGCGCCACCTCATCCGTCGCGGGATGAAAATCGACCCGGTCCCGCAGCTCCTGTCCATTGCGTGCCCTCACCAGCCAGCCGGGTTTCACCCCCGCGGTGTCGGCCGGGCTGCCCGGCACCACCTCGGTGACCACCCATTGATTCTCGATTTTCATCAGCCCGAAGCCTGATCGCGCGCGCTCCTGGGAGCGGCGCTCCTTCGCCCGCGCCGGCGCCAGGGCATGGGTGTGGCTGTCCTTGAGCAGTCCGATCATGGCGTTGATTGACTCATAGAGTGCATCGTCATCGGCCGCCGCCGCGGCCTTCGGGCCGTAGGTCAGGGCGGCGGCGTGCCAGTCCACCTGCTGGAATTTCACATCGTAATATTTCCGGTTCACGAGATCCCAGACGGAGTCGAAGACCCGGAGATTGCGCTCGGCGCGGTCGGCCTGTTCCGGCGCCAGGCCGGCCGTGACCACGCGCGGCGCCGGCGAGATCGCGGTCGCACAACCCGCCAGCAACAGGCCGGCCAGCAGCCCCAGGGCTAGGCGTCCCACCGACTTGTCCGCCGAAGCCTTGGCGAAGGAGGAGCCGCGGCTCACCCGGAGGGTTCGCCCTACCAACAGCCAATTATCGCGCGACGTTGGGATAACGCCCCCCGCCCTCATGCCTCGATGAGATCCTTCTCGATCCGGAGGTTGCCGATGATGAAGTCCTGGCGCTCGGGGGTGTTCTTGCCCATGAAGAACGCCAGCAGCTCGTCAATGTTGTGCAGATGGGCCAGCGAGACGGGCTCCAGCCGGATGTTTTCCCCGATGAAGTCCTTGAACTCGCCCGCTGAGATTTCGCCCAAGCCCTTGAAGCGCGTGATCTCGTGGCTCGCGCCCAGCTTGACGACCGCGGCCTGCTTCTCCTCCTCGGAATAGCAGTAGATGGTCTCCTTCTTGTTGCGCACGCGGAATAGCGGGGTCTCGAGGATGTGAAGGTGGCCGCGCGCGATCAGGTCGGGAAAGAACTGCAGGAAAAACGAGATGAGCAGCAGGCGGATGTGCATGCCGTCCACGTCGGCGTCGGTCGCGATGACCACCTTGTTGTAACGCAGGCCGTCGGGGCCCTCCTCGATGTTCAGCGCCGACTGCAGGAGGTGAAACTCCTCGTTCTCGTAGATGACCTTCTTGCTGAGGCTGTAGGTGTTGAGCGGCTTGCCCTTGAGGGCGAAGACGGCCTGCGTCTGGACGTCACGGCAGGCCGTGAGCGAGCCGGCGGCGGAGTCACCCTCGACGATGAAGAGGCTCGATTCCTCGGCGCGCGGGTTCTTGTCCCCGAGGTGGAGGCGGCAGTCGCGGAGCTTGCGGTTGTGCAGCGAGGCCTTCTTCGCGCGTTCCCGGGCGATGCTGCGGATGCCGGCGAGCTCCTTCCGCTCGTGCTCGCTCGCCTCGATCTTCTGCCGGATCGCCTCGGCGGTCTCCGGATTACGGTGGAGATGGACGTCGAGGCTCTGCTGGACGAACTTGCCGATGAACTCGCGGATGGAGGGGCCGTTCGGGCCGATGTCGTTCGACCCGAGCTTGGTCTTGGTCTGCGACTCGAAGACCGGCTCGACGACGCGTACCGAGACCGCCGCCACGATGGACTGGCGGATGTCCGCGGCGTCGAATTCCTTCTTGTAGAAGTTGCGCACCGTCTCGACGACGGCCTCGCGGAATGCCGCCTGATGGGTGCCGCCCATCGTCGTGTGCTGACCGTTGACGAAGGAGAAATAATCCTCGCCGTAGTGCGAGCCGTGCGTGAGCGCGATCTCGATGTCCTCGCCCTCGAGGTGGATGACCGGATAGAGCGTCTCGCCGGTGAGGTTTTTCTCGAGGAGGTCCTTCAGGCCGTGCTCCGACTTGAACGGCTTGCCGTTCAACGTGAGCGTGAGGCCACGGTTGAGGAAGGCGTAGTTCCACAGCATGTCCTCGATGAACTCGGGGCGGAAACGGAAATCCTTCCCGAAGAGTGTCTCGTCGGGGGTGAACGCGATGATCGTGCCGTTGCGCTCCTCGGTCTTGGCGGCCTTGTGGTCCTTCTTCAGCTTGCCGCGGGAAAACTCAACCACCTTGGTCTGCCCCTCGCGTACGGCCTGGGCGTAATACTCGACCGCGAGGGCGTTGACCGCCTTCTGGCCGACGCCGTTCAGGCCGACGGATTTCTGGAAGGTCTCGCTGTCGTACTTGGCGCCGGTGTTGATGACCGAGACGCAGTCGATGAGCTTGCCGAGCGGGATACCGCGGCCGTAGTCGCGCACACGCACGGTGCGGTCGCTCAGCTCGACCTCGATTTTCTTGCCGGCGCCCATCGTGAACTCGTCGATGGCGTTATCGATCGTTTCCTTCAGCAGGACGTAGATGCCGTCCTCGGCGTGGGCCCCGTTGCCGAGGCGGCCGATGTACATGCCGGGGCGGATCCGGATGTGCTCGAGCGAGGAAAGGGTCTTGATGCTGGCTTCAGTATAGTTGGAGGCCATGGCGGAGGGTATCCGGGGGTAGCGTCGGGCCGCGCGCGGTCGTGACAAGCGAAATTACCACCGCGCGCACCAGACTTGCCGCCCTCGCGTCCCTGCCTACCCTGCAGTTCCTACCCCTCCTCGATCATGAAGAAAAAACTCCTCTATCTCGGCGGCATCCTCCTCGTCCTCGCCCTTGTCACTTATGTCGGCTTGCAGTTTTTTCTCGGGTCGATCGTGAAGCAGGGGGTCAACAGCTTTGCGCCCAAGCTGACCCAGACCAAGGTCGAGCTGGCCGAAGCGAATATTTCGCCACTCTCCGGAGTCGGCACCCTCCGGGGCCTGTATGTGGGCAATCCCAAGGGCTGGACGGACGGAAAGGCCTTTTACCTTGGCCAGATCCACGTCGATCTCGCGCCCTTTTCGATCCTGGGCGACCATATCGTGATCAACGAGATCAGCATCGACCAGCCGGAGTTCGTCTATGAAACCCGGCTCGTCTCCAGCAACATTGGCGACCTGCTCAAAAACATCGAGGCGGTCACGGGCGGCAAGAGCGACAGCCCGCAGGCGACCGCCAAGAACGGCAAGCCGATCAAGTTCGAGGTCAAAAAATTCGTGCTGACCAATGGCAAGATCACGCTGGGTGTTGGTGTGGCGGCGATGACCCTGCCCATGCCGCCGATCACGCTCGAGAACCTCGGCGCCAAGGAGGGCGGGATTACGCCCGGCGAGCTCACGTTCGCCGTCATGCGCAGCGTGACGAGCAGCATCGTGAGCGCCACCCTGCAGGCCGCGGGCAAGATCGGCTCGACCTCCGGCGCTGCGGCCACGGAAGGCGTGAAGAAGGCCGGCGAGGCCATCAAGGGGCTCTTCGGCGGCAAGAAGTGAGGTGGGGCGCGTTGTCCCCAACGCGCTGGATCGCTCAGTCTTGTAAGGCCCGGCCTCGGTCGCGGCCCGTGACGTTGCCGGAGCCAAACCCTTTCGACCGGCTCAAACTTCACGCGTTGACGCGTCCGGCGCGGCGCGCTGCGCTCCCTGCGATGAAAATCACCTATTACCTCGAGATCATGTCGTCCTGGTGCGCGTGGGTGGAGCCAACCTGGGCGGAGCTCAAGGCGCGCTATGCCGGACGCGTGGAGTTCGACTGGAAAATCGCGTTGATGAGCACCGGTGACTTCCCAGCCTCGCGCGCGCAATGCGACTGGGCCTACCAGCGCAGCGGCGGCACGGTGATGCATTCGCCGTTCATGCTCAGCTCGGGCTGGTTCGAGCCGGCGCGCAAGGGCCTCTATCCCGCCCCCAATCTTGTTGCCGAAGCCGGCCGGGATTTCGGTTTCACCGGCGACGAATTGCGCCTCGCCCTCGCCCACGCGGCCCTGCGCGAAGGCCGCAAGCTCGGTGATATGGACGAGTCCATCGCGGTCGCCGTGCAGGCGACCAAGCTCAATGCCAGGAAGCTTCGCGCCCGCGCCGAGTCGGACGAGGTGAAGGCCCGTGTGCACACGAGCACCGCCGCCTTTCACGCCCACCAGATAACCCAGCGTCCCGCTTTCATCCTGGAGGACGCCATCCTCGACAAGGCGGTGTTTTCCGGCCTCGTCAAAGTTGAGCCCTTGGCCGCCACCATCGATGCGATGCTGGCCGACACGGCCGCTTACGCGGCCCACGCCGCGCATTTCGGCAAGCCGCCGGCGAGTTGACCGGCTCATGCTGTTCGAGGGTATCGAACGGCCGCGAGCGAGCTCGGGCCCTGCATCCATGAGCCTGCCCTTGTATGGCCCGACCGTGTTCGGGCCTTCAGCGCTGTCCGCCCCAGCATCGTTACCTCGGCCGCCAACCTCCGCCGACGTGTCCGGGCACAAAAAAGGAGGCCCGAAACCGGGCCTCCTTTTGTAAAGAGGAGAAAACCACTGAGCCGGATTACATCTTGGCCTTGGTAGCTACCCAGTCACGGGGCATGGGCTCGGCACCACCACGGCCGGGAGCCAAAACGGTCCCAGTGATGGTGTCACCAGCGAGCTTGCCGGTGTACTTGGTGACCTGCTTGCCATTTTGGCCTTCGCGGACCGTCGAGAAGGCGACCATGTCATCCTTGAAGGAAGCATCGGAAATCTCGATGGGCGTCGGCTCGCCGCCGCCACGGCCGGGTTGCATCACGGAACCGGTGAGCTTGCCGTCCTTGAGGACGAGCTTGGCGGTGATTTCCTGGGGCTGGCCACCTTGGCGGCCGGGCTGGGACCATTTCCACGAACCAGTGGGGTCAGCCGCATAGGCGGCCGAGATCATGCAAACAGCGGCGATGGCCGCGAAGGCGAAGCGTAGTGATTTCATGTTTGGGGAGGGGTTGAGACTGGGAAGACGTGTTTGGCCCGCATCGGTTGCACAAAATGAGCAAGTTTCAGCCTGCCCGTGTGACAAAAAAAGTCCCGCTCCGGAAGGAGCGGGACTTGGGAATCAAAGGGGCGAAATAAATCCGCCTGATTACATCTTGGCCTTGGTGGCCGCCCAGTCACGGGGCATGGGCTCGGCACCGCCACGGCCCGGGGCCAGAACGGTCCCGGTGATGGTGTCACCAGCGAGTTTGCCGGTGTACTTGGTCACGCGCTTGTTGCCCTGGAACTCCTGCACCGTCGAGAAGGCGATCATGTCGTCCTTGAACGAAGCATCGCTGATCTCGATGGCCGTCGGCTCGGCACCGCCACGGCCGGGCTGCATCACGGAACCGGTGAGCTTGCCGTCCTTGAGGACGAGCTTGGCGGTGATTTCCTGGGGCGTGCCACCCTGGCGGCCAGGCTGGGACCATTTCCACGAACCGGAGGGGTCGGCGGCAAACGCGGCAGCCGTCATTAAGCAAGAGGCGACGAAGGCCGTCGCGAGGATACGGAGGGATTTCATATGTCTGGATGGAGTCGAGGTTGGGGAAACCGCTTTACGGCCACATGGGTTGTACGGAATGTACAAGTTTGCAGCCGGCCTGCGGGTTCCGTGGGGAAGGTCAAGGTGCCAATCCCGCCCCCGGTGTCAGCTAAAAATTGCGGAAAATTGGCCTGGTCGTGCAAACCCATTGCCGGGCAAGGCTCCGGACGGCTCCGGGTATCCCTGCCGCCGGTCGATCCGGCTGATAACAAAAAGTCCCGCTCCGGGTGGAGCGGGACTCGAAAGTTGGCAGAAAAGGCCCGGAATTCACCGGGCCGCCTTGTTACATCTTGGCCTTGGTGGCTGCCCAGTCGGACTTGGTCGCCTCTTGGCCATTGAACGCACCGCGTTCGATGGTGCCCTTGATGCTGTCGCCATCGAGTTTGCCCTCATACTTCGTGACGATCTTGTTATCACCGAATGTCCGCACGGTGGAGAAAGCCACCACGTCGCCCTTGAAGGAGGCATCGGAAATATCGATGGGCATCGGCTCGCCGCCGCCACGGCCGGGTTGCAGCACGGAGCCCGTCAGCTTGCCGTCCTTGAGGACGAGCTTGGCGGTGATTTCCTGCTGGCCTTGGCGGCCCGCTTGGGACCACTTCCAGGAGCCGGAGGGATCGGCGGCGAACGCCGCGGCAGTCATGAGGCAGGAGGCGACGAAAGTCGCCGCGAGGATACGGAGGGATTTCATATTTTCAGGGGGTTAAACAAACGAAACTGATGCGCCTGACACCGTACATACCGGCCTTGGGTTGTTCCAGCCTTTTGTGTGGAAGCTCGGTGCCGCCGGGGCGGTTTACTTCATGAGGTCGGCCAGCGGCTGCTTGATCGCCGCGGCCCAGATCTCGTAACCCTTTTCGCTCGGGTGCAGCAAATCGGGCATGATCTCCTTGGAGAACGTGCCATCGGGCTCCAGGAATTTCGGGCCGATGTCGAGAAACCGGATGAATTTGCCGTCGTCGAGCTTCGCCAAGCCCGCGTTGACGTCCTTGATCTGGGTTGAGCCGGGCGGCGGGCCCTTGGGATCCGCTCGCGGGAAGACCGCCAACAGCAGGATTTTCGATGTCGGCAGTTTGGTCCGAAGCGTCTGGACGACCTTGGTGACGCCCTCGATGGCCTCCTCGGTCGTATTGCGCGGCGACCCGTTGGTCTCGACGCCCGTGTTGTTGGTGCCGATCAGGAGCACGACGACCTTGGGTTTGATGCCGTCGACCTCGCCGTTATTCAGCCGCCACAGCACGTGCTGGGTGCGGTCGGCGCTGATGCCGAAGTTGGCGGCATGCATATCGGCATAATTCTTGTCCCACACCGCCTTGCCGCGGCTGCGCCAGAAATCGGTGATGGAATCGCCGAGGAACAGCACGTCGATCCCGCCCTTTTGGGCGAGCGCGACGAAATCCTGGTGCATCTGGGCCGGCCCGCCGTTGCGCGGTACCGGTTCGATCGCCGTGTTGGCCGAGGCGGTGGAGGCCGCCGCGATCAGGGCGACAGCGGCCAGCAGGGATTGAAAAGGCAGACGGAGGCTGAATTTCATGAGGGGTGCGGGGTTGCTTCGGGCGGGAATAACGCGCGTGCGGAGGCAATGGTTGCCATATTTCGATTCACAAAGTCGATCAATTCCTTGCCGGGCCGGCTCTCGCGCGCAAAGGCTGGAACTTGACCGAGCCATCCCCTTAGTCTGCTGATGTTCCCATGCCCCACCCCTGCATCATTCCCTGGAACGAGGCCAGCGCCCGCCGGCACGACAAGGGGCTCATGCATCCCTTCGTCGGGGAATCCTGCGGGGCCAACCAGCTGCGGCTGCACGTTTCTGTCATCAACCCCGGCGAGGCCGCCCACCCGCCGCACCAGCACGCCGGCGAGGAAATCATCTATCTGCTCGAGGGCCAGGGCGAGGCCACCATCGGCGACGAAAAGCATCCCATGCAGCCGATGAGCGCCCTGTTTTGCCCCGAGCATGTCATGCATGGTCTGCGCAACTCGGGTTCAACCCCCATCAAATACCTCGTGATCCGCGTGCCGGAGATTCCGGCCACCTAACTGATCTTCGGGCCGTCCTGCCGCAGCTGTTTTCTCCCCTACCCCTTGAGATATTTCCCCATGAATCGCCTACCCCGTCTTCTCCGTTTCTCCGCGCTGGGTCTGCTTGCTACCCTGCTCCTTCCCCCGGTCGCCACCGCGACGGACATGTTCGTCTATTTCGGCTCGCACCGCGCGGGACCCAACATCGGCTTTTCCCTCGCCCACTTCGACACCGACACCGGCGTCCTGACGAAACCCGAGTTCCTGCTCGAGGCCCGGGCGCCCGCCTATTTCATCATTCATCCCGACGGCCGGCATCTCTACACCTGCAACTCCGGCAGCCCAGGCGGAGTCGCCGCCTACGAGATCGATCCGCACACGGGGCATCTCACCTTCCTCAACCGGGAACTCGCCGGCGGCGGGGACACCAGCTACATCAGTCTCGACCACACGGGACGTTACGCCCTGGCCGCCAATTACGATGGTGGCAACATCGCCGCCTTCGCGCTCCGGCCCGACGGCCGCATCGGCGACTGGACCGCGTTCGTCCAGCACACCGGCAAGGGCGTGAACCCGCAGCGCCAGACCCACCCCTACGCCCACTCCATCATTGTCGATCCGACCAACCGCTTCGCCCTCGTCGCCGACCTCGGCGTGGACAAGGTTTTCATCTACCGCTTCAACGAAAAGGACGGCTCACTCACGCCGCACAACCCTGCTTCCGTTTCGGTCGCCCCCGGCTCCGGGGCCCGGCACGTCAAGTTTCACCCCAACGGCCACTGGGTTTACCTCATCAATGAAATCGGCTCCACGGTCATCGCCTTCAACTGGGATTCCGCCAAGGGCACGCTCACGGAGTTCCAGACCGTCTCCACCCTGCCGGCGGATTTCAAGGGCGAGAACGCGTGCGCTGAGATGGACATCCATCCCAATGGCAAATTCCTCTACGGCACCAACCGCGGCCACGACAGCCTCGCCGCGTTCGCCATCGACCAGGAAAACGGCCGGCTGACTCCAATCCAGCACATCTCCACCCAGGGCAAGACGCCGCGGAACTTCGCCTTCGACCCCACCGCCAAGTGGATCATCTGCACAAACCACGGCAGCGACAATGCCGTCGTCTTTCGCGTGGATGAGAACACCGGCCAATTGACCCAGACCGGCCAGCCGGTTTCCGTGCCCTATCCTTTCTGCGAACGGTTCCTCCCCGTCCGCTAATCGAAAACCCAACCCAACTCCCCCATGAATGCCCGCCGCCTGTCCTGGCTTCCCGCCCTTGCCCTCGCCTTCCTGCTGCCCGCCGTCGTCGCGCCGGCGCAGGACAGGTTCGCCGCCATCACGCCACAGATGCAGGCGTTCGTGGACCGCAACGAGATTTCCGGCATCGTCACGCTTGTCGCCACCAAGGACCGCGTGCTCCACCTTGCGGCGGTCGGCAGCAGCGACCTGGCCGCCGGGCGCAAGATGCAGACCGACGATTTTTTCTGGATTGCCTCGATGACCAAGCCCATCACCGGCCTGGCCATCGCGATGCTGGTGGACGATGGAAAGCTGAAGTTCGATGACCCGGTCGAGAAATACATCCCGGAATTCGCCCACGCCACCGTCGTCGAGCGTCCGGCGGGTGGCGGCCGCGGTGGCGCCCCAGCGCAACCCGCCGCCCCTCCCGCGGCCCCGCAGCCGGCCAGCCGCCCGATCACGTTGCGCGACCTGCTCACCCACACCAGCGGGATGGGCGAGCTGAGCACGCGGGCCCCGCACCTGACCCTGGCCGAGACCGCCGCGCTCGCCGGAAAGCTCCCCCTCCTCTTTCAGCCCGGCTCCCGCTGGCAATACTCCACGACGGGCCTCGATATGCTCGGGCGCGTGGTGGAAGTGGCCGGGGGCATGTCCTTCGACGCCTTCCTGCAAAAACGCTTGTTCGACCCGCTCGGCATGAAGAACACAACTTTCTGGCTCACGCCGGAACAGGAGAAGCGCTATGCCAAAAGTTACGTCCTGAACGCCGACACCAAGAAGCTGGAGGAGACACCCATCAGCTACATGTATAACACCGCCGTCACCGACCGCGGCCGGCCGCCCCTGGGTGGAGCCGGACTTTTCTCCACCGCCGAGGACATCGCCAAGGTTTACCAGATGATGCTCAACCACGGTGAGTTTAACGGCAAACGCATCCTCCGGCCCGAGACCGTGGCCGAGATGACGCGCAAGCAGACCGGCGACCTCAAGGCCCGCGCCGGCATGCCCTGGGCCCTGGCCTTCTGCGTGGTCGAGGATCCAAAGGCGATGGAAGCCAATGTCATGCTCACGCCCGGTTCGTTCGGCCACGGCGGCGCCTACGGCACCAACAGCTGGGCCGATCCCGGCAAGGGCGTCGTCTACATCCTGATGCTCCAGCGCAACCGCATGGGCAACCCGGACAATTCGCCGATGCACCAGGCCTTTCAGATCGCCGCCGCCGCCGCGTTGCCGTGACGCGCGGCGCAGCGCCGCGCGGGTAGTTGGGAGTTGGAAGTTTGGAATTGGGAATTGGGAATTAGGAATTGGCGGGAAGTGCAAATTCGTGGCGGCTCTGATAGCCGTAATTTTCGAACTCCGAACTCCGAACTCCGAACTCCCAATTCCCAATTCCCAATTCCAAACTACAATTCCCCCCTCCCCGCAAAGCGTCTGAAACATTCGCGCGCCTTTACCGTCTTCCTCAGTGACATGCCCAAACCCGCCGCTGCTTTCCTTGTCCTCCTCGCCGTCCTGACCGGCTTGTCCCGTCCGCTGCGCGCGATCGATGATCCGGTCGCCGTGGCCTCCACGTCCTCGGAGGAATACGCCCGGGAGAAGTTCGGCCCGGCGGCGCCCAAGCCGGAGTCCTACCTGTTCTTTGAGGGGAAATTTTTCGGCGGCACGACCCGCGATCCCAACCTGGAGCATGCGCAGTTCCTCGCGATCGCCAAAACCCTCGGCGAAAATCTCGTCCGCCAGAATTATTTCCCCACCAAGGACCAGAAAAAGGCCGACCTCCTCATCGTGGTGCACTGGGGTGTGACCACGACCTACGAGGATCCCAACAAGCAGGATGGCCTCGACCGGCTGAATGGCGCCATCGCCGCCGAGCAGGCCGCGGCGCCGTCCATGGATCACTCGGCCCTGAACTCGGAACTGGCCATCGCGGACCTCGAGCGGGGTACCACGGAGAATTCCATCGCCTACAATTCCCGCCTGCTGGGCTTCCGCGGGGAGATCGCCAAGGTGGAAAACCAAGTGTCGGCTTCCGGCAGTGGCGTGACGTCCGAGGAAATGGCCCTGCGACTGGCCCTCAACGAGGAACGCTACTTCATCATCCTCATGGCCTATGATTATCACACCATGAAAAAGGGCACGAAGCCCACGCTGCTCTGGTCCACCCGCTTCAGCATCCGCGCCCCCGGCAACAGCTTCACCCAGGCCCTGCCCGTAATGAGTCGCGTGGCGGCGGATTACTTCGGCCACGCCGTCGACGGGCTGAAGATCGAAACCCTGGACGCGCCCAAGGGCAAAGTGGAGATCGGCATTCCCAAGGTGGTCGGCGACGGCAAGTAGGTGGCGGTTGGAATTGGGAGTTTGGAATTGGGAATTGGGGGGCGGATCGGAGAGGGTCAGGTCTTCCCCCTTCTGAATTTATCCGTGCCCAACCGTGTAATCCGTGGTTCAACTGCCTGGTTCCGGTTCAGCCTACCCCTCCTGACATGACCACAACCACCCGCGCGTGCCTGTTGCTCCTCGCCGGGCTGGCCGATTTCGCCGGCCCGCTGCGGGCAGGCATGGATCCCGTCGCCGTGTCGTCCACGTCCTCCGAGGACTATGCGCTGGAGAAATTCGGCGCCGGCACGCCCAAACCCGAGACCTATGTTTTTTTCGAGGGCAAGTTTTTCGGCGGCACGGTCCGCGATACCAATCTGGAGCATGCGCAGTTTCTCACCATCGCGAAAACCCTGGGTGAAAACCTGGTCCGCCAGAATTATTTTCCCACCAAGGATCCGAAAAGCGCCGATCTGCTCATCGTGGTGCACTGGGGCGTGACCACGGTTTACGAGGATCCCAACCGGCAGCTGAACAGCGAAAACCGCAGCTCCGAGCTCACCAAGTACAACGCCGCCGTGGCCGCGGCTGCCGCCCCCTCCGACAACTTTCTCGACCATCTCGCGCCCGGGACCGGCGCGTTGAACAACGAACTCGCCATCGCCGACCTTGAGCAGATGTCCACGGGCAATTCCATTGCCAGCAATGCGCAGCTGCTGGGCTTCCGCCAGCAACTGACCCGGGCGCAAAACCAGGTGTCGGCCGCCGCCAATGGCGCGACCGCGGAGGAAATGGGACTGCAACAGCTCCTCGCCGAGGAACGCTATTTCGTCATCCTCATGGCCTACGACTTCCACACCATGAAGCAGGGCTACAAGCCCGATCTGCTCTGGTCGACGCGGTTCAGCGTCCGCTCGCCCGGCAATACCTTCACCAAGGCCCTGCCCGCGATGAGCCGCGTGGCGGCGGACTATTTCGGCCACGCCCTCGACGGCCTGAAGTTCGAGACCCCCGACGCCCCGAAGGGAAAAGTCGACGTCGGTACACCGAAAGTCGTCGGTGACGGCAAGTAGATGGCGGATGGAATTGGGAGTTTGGAATTGGGAATTAGTGGGCGGATCGGAGAGGGTCAGTCTGACCCCCTCGGATCGGCCTTCGGCTCGGTCCTGCTCGGTTCCATTGAAAGCATTCTTGCCAGAAAAAACTTAACTGCGCGGGATCTAAAACCACCTCCCAAGGATGCCCACAGATCATCCGCAATGTTAGTCTGTCCAGTTGATCTAGCTAGACGTATAAGCTGACTAAATTTCCTAGCAGTTATGTAAGCTGCCGACAAATGAACAATGGCGCCGACACAGATTGGGTATAGGATGATATATATGTATATAATCACATTTTATATACAACAATGCGGCGCTGTAATCGTTATTGCCGGCGTAGGTTTCAGCTTGGATATGCCGGAGGGGATCATGTCGTGACAATTGTCAGAGCTATCCGATCGCCGTCTTACCGGCCGAGGTTAGCAACTTCGGCTGCGGGATGTTTTGGCAGTCCTCGAGTTTAACCGGGGCACCGTCGTCGGTGGTGACCACCACGTTCTCCAGCGTCCAGTCCCGGGCGTGGCGGATTTGGCCGGCGCTCGCGGCCTCGATGCTGACGTTTTCCCAGTGCAGTCCGCTCATCGGTTTCTCCGCGTAAGCCTCGATGTCAAAGGCGAGCGAGGCCAAGGGGTCGGGCGTGTGCATCAGCACCGATGATGATGGCTCGGCGGCGGTCGCCGGGCGGTTCATTTTCTTCACGCTGATGTTCGTGAAGGTGATGTTGCGAAATTCAGGAATCCCCCGCTCGGGCGGGATCACCGGTTGCGTGAGCACTTTCCAGTGCACCGGCAGCTCGCCCTGCCAGCCGGGCGGCATCTGCGGGTAACTGTACGCGGGCAGCCAGTTCAGGGTGAAGCGGAACGGCCGGGGCACGTCCACCATGTCGATGTCGTGGATCGAGATGTTTTCCACCACGCCGCCGCGGGTGCGGGCCGATTTGAAGCTGAAGCCAATCCAGGTGCCGCGCGCCTTCAGGTTGAAGACCTCCACGTTGCGCACCCCGCCCGCCGTCTCGCTGCCGATGGTGAACAGGCCGTGGCCCGCATGGACGATACAATCGCGGATCACCACGTTTTCCGTCGGCCGGTTCACGCGCAGGCCGTCGGCGTCGCGCCCGGCCTTGAGGCAGATGGCGTCGTCATTGCAGTCCACGTCGCAGTTCTTGACCAACACCTCCGAGGAGGAGTCTATGTCGATCCCGTCCGAGCTCGGCCCCAGGTTTTCGCGGATGATGATGCCGTCGACCGTGATGTTTTTCGAGAAGCAGACATGCACCGTCCAGAACGGCGCCCGCTTCAGCGTGAGATTCTGCAGCACGACCTCCGACGATTTATAGACGAGGATGACCCGCGGGCGCTTGCAGTCGTAGTCCACCGCCCAGCGCAGGCCCTTCGCGTCGTAGTCCTTGAGCATGCCGCCGCGTTCGTCCGGGCCCCAATACTTGTGCCACCAGAAATCGCCCTGCCCGTTGATCACGCCCTCGCCGGTGATTTTGACGTCCTGCTGCTCGTAGACATTGATCAGCGCGCTCGGCCAGGACATCTCGATCCCGGCCACCCGCGACCAGATGTCCGGATAGGCGGCCTCATCCTGTACGCCAGTCAGTTCGACGCCGCGATCAACGCGCAGCTCCACGTGGGATTTCACGAACAAAGCGCCGGTCAGATACGAGCCCGGCGCAAACGTGACGATGCCCCCGCCTGCTGCGGCCGCCGCGTCAATCGCCCGCTGAATGGCGACCGTGCACGGCGTCGGTCCGCCCGGTTGGGCGCCGAAATCGGCGACACGAAATTCACTCCCTTTCTTTTGCGGGCTCTCCATGGGGTTGGCTGAGGGAAGCGGCCCGCGGAATGCAGCGCAAGCCGGTGATTCCTAAAACCCAGCCGTGCCAACGCAGCATCGATCTCCCGGATTTTTGGCCACAAAAAGGCACGAAATGACACGAAAGAGGATTGGGATCTCGGCATCCGAACCCTCAATCCGTTCCGAACGGTTTCTACCGTGTCATTTTGTGCCTTTTCGTGGCCAAAAAATCCGTCGTCTGTTTTGCGCGGGCCCACGCCTTGGGTTGACCCGGCGAAGGTGGCCTGAAGACTTTGGGCATGAGCCCCAAGTTACCCCTGCTCCTGGTTCTGTGTCTCGGTTGTGCCCACGCGGCCGATTTTGTCCCGATCAAAGGCGGCGTCCTGCGCCCCGGCATCCGGCTGGATGATTTCGAGATGCTCGACCATCCCGTGACCAACGCCGAATACAAGGTCTTCGTCGACGACGCGAAATATCCGGCGCCGCCCTACTGGCAAAACGGCCGCATCCCCGCCGGCCTGGAAAACCACCCCGTGGTCTTCGTCAGCCGCTACAACGACGTGCGCGCCTACACGAACTGGCGCACCCAGAAGGAAGGCCGCGTCTACCGGCTGCCGACCGCCTCCGAATTCGAATACGCCGCGCGCGCCGGCCGTGGCGACATCAAATACGCCTGGGGCAACGAGGCGCCGGCGGGCCACGCGAATTTTTCCGAGAAGGGCGAGCGCGACATCAGCATCTGGCGCACGCGGCTGCAACCGGTGAAGAAGTTCCCGGCGAATCCGTGGGGGCTCTTCGACATGGCCGGCAACATCTTTCAGATGGTCGATTACTATCCCGACCAAACGCTCGGCGGGTTTGTCTTCCGCATCACGTCGGCGGACGACCGTGAAGGCTGGGCGATGGGCGGCTCGTGGGCGCGCACCGCCTACTACATGGAGCTCGGCAACGCCGCCTACCAGTTGGAGGGCATCCGGCACGCCGACCTCGGCTTCCGCCTCGTGCGCGAGCCCGAAGGCTCGACTCATTTCCGCCGGCAGAACCGCCGCCTTGTCGCCGCCTCCGCCGGCGACCGCAAGATCTTCATCAGTTGGAATCTCCTGGCCGACGACCCGGCCAGCATCGGCTTCAACGTCTACCGCTCGCAGTACCGGCACGCCGCCGGCGAGAAGCTCACCGCGACCCCGATCACCAACTCGACCAACTTCATCGATCCCAATCCGCCCGCAGCGCGCCCCGTCCAGCACACCCGCGGCGAGGGGCCCGACCAGCCCGACGGCGAGCTGATCTGCTATTACCGCGTGCGGGCTGTCTATCCCGACGGCCGTGAGGGCCCGCCGTCCGAGTGGGCCGGCCGTGAACCGGCCGACAAGAAGAGCGGCCTCATCGCCACGTTTCAGCCCAACACCAAGATCGGCGGCTTCACCGCGGCGTTCGGCGACCTCGACGGCGATGGCGTGACCGACGCTGTCTTCCGCCTCGACAACGGCATCAACGAGCGCTCAGTCGATCCGGGCGTGCCGGTCGAGATCGAGGCCATCACCAGCTACGGCAAGAGCATCTGGCGGCGCCCGCTGGTCGGTTGGTCGCAGTGCTTCGGCAGCCACAGCAACAGCCCGGTGCTGCTCTACGACCTCGATGGCGACGGCAAGGACGAGGTCATCTGCCGCGCGGCGGAGGGCGACCAGGTTTACCTCGCCGTGCTCAACGGCATGACCGGTGAGACGATCCGCCGGACGCCCTGGACGCCGATGGTGTCCGATTTCTCGCGCTCCTCCACGCGCATCGTGATGGGCATCGCCTACCTCGACGGCGTGCACCCCGCGATTATCACGCAGTCCGGCCTCTACGAAAATGAGATCTTCACCGCCTACGACGGCCGCGACCTGAAGCAGCTCTGGCAGTTCAAGAGCTTCGGCGAGACCAACGGCAGCGGCGCCCACTACATCGTCAACGCGGACGTCGACGGCGACGGCAAGGACGAGGTCTTCGACGGCACCACCTGCCTCAATTCCGACGGCACGGTGCGCTGGTCCATCTACGCCGGCCATCCCGACACGGTGTCGGTAAAGCACATCATTCCCGGCCTGCCGGGCCGCCAGGTGTTCTACGGCATCGAGGACAACACCAACGCCGGTGCCTATGTGGTCGACGCCAACACGGGCAAGGTGATCTGGAAGATAAACCGCGAGGATGACCCGCGCTGGACGCACAACCACACGGGCTGGGTCGCGGACATCCTCCCGGATTCTCCCGGCCTGGAAATCATGGGCAATCGCGACGGCCATTTCGTCCGCGACACCGTGCTCTTCGACGCCCAGGGCAAGATCATCCTGCAGCCGTGGGTCGGCGGCTGGTCGCCGGTCAACTGGCTCGGCGGTCAGCACGAGATGATCTCGTCCGACGGCCGGCACGTCGGGAAATTCAACGGCAAGGGCCTGGACATCATTCCCGACGTGGTGCCGAACGAAAGCAGCGGTCGCGTCATGTACACCGCCGACCTGATGGGCGATTATCGCGACGAGCTCATCTGCACGACCACCACCAATGGCAAGTCCAGCGTCTCGATCTACACGAACACGGCTCCCATCACCAGCCGCGACGTCACGCGCCTCGCCGATCGCGAATACCGCACCTGGCTCGCGCGCAACCTGACCTCCGGCTACGGCGCCTATTTCGAGTGGCAGCCCCCGGACAAGAAAAAGTAAACGCAGCCTTTTCGGACTATTTGCCACAAAGGCACGAAGACACGAAGGTCGATCCCACCGATTCCTCATTTCGATCTCCGTGACTTTGTGCCTTTGTGGCCAAAATCTAATCTCCCGCAACGTCAGTCCCTCTTTAGCGTCAGCCTGCGTTGACCAATTCCTCCCGCCCCCGGCTTCCATCCCCTACCCCTACCCTCATGAAAATCATGCTTCGCTTCCTGCCCCTGTTCCTTGCCTCCACCCTCGCGGGCTTCGCCGCCGATGTCCCCGCTCCCGCCGGCGCGCCGGCTCCCACGCCACCTGCTGCCGGAGGGGGCCGGGGCGGCGCCCGGCCGCCGGTTCCGGCCGGCGCCAATGACTATGATCTCGGGCCCGATTCCCTCGTGCAGCCCGGAGTACCGCAGGGGACATGGGACAAGTTCGTCTGGGACAAAAGTGAAATCTACCCCAACACCATCCGCGATGTCTGGGTCTACATTCCCGCGCAGTACGATCCGAAGGTGCCGGCCGCCCTCATGGTCATCCAGGATGGCGTGCGGCAATATGCGGCGCGCGAAGCCAACGACGACAACCGGGCCCACCGCCGCACGCCCGAGTACTGCACGCCCACCGTCCTCGACAACCTGATCGCCCGCAAGGAACTGCCCGTGATCATCACCGTGTTCATCAATCCCGGCAGCTTCAAGATCAGCCCCACCGGCACGCCGGACTTCGCCAACCGCAGTGTCGAGTATGACACCGTCTCCGACCTGTACTCCCAATTCCTCGCGAAGGAGATCCTCCCGCCAATCGAGCAGAAGTATAACATTCGCAAGGACGTGGCCGGCCGGTGCATCGCCGGCATCAGCTCGGGCGCCATCTGCGCGTTCACCGTCGCCTTCAACCATCCCGACTGGTTCAGCAAGGTGATCAGCGACGTCGGCAGCTTCACCGCCATCCGCGGCGGCGATGTCTATCCCCAGCTCGTCCGCGACGGCGGCAAGAAGCCCCTGCGCGTCCACCTCGAAGATGGGACCAATGACAACCGCAGCCCCGATAGCCCGAAGCGCGACTGGTACCTGCAGAACCGGCTCATGCTCGAGGCGCTCGTGGACATGAATTACGAGGTGCAATACGTGCTCGGCCACGGCTCGCACGGCAGCAAGCACGCCGGGGCCGTATTCCCGGATACGCTGCGCTGGACCTGGCGCAACGAGGCGCCGGGGGCGAAAGCCTCCAAGATGTAGGACGGTAGGGGGCACCGGGCAGGTCGAAACCCTGCCGGTAGAGCCCTCATTTTAAAAAAATGCATTGCGGGTAGGGCGAACCGTCCCAGTGAGCCGCGGCTCGGCAGGGACGCCTCGCCCTACCAAAAATTCGGACGGCCCGGCGGGCCGTCCCTACCCCAAAACAAAAGCCCGCATTGCTGCGGGCTTCATTATTTGAAGGCCTTGAACCGGCTCAGGCAATCGCCTCCAGCCGACCCGTGCTGTCGCCAAAGCGCTCAGCGCGGACTCCGGCCCGGTCGAGCATCGCGGTGTAGAGGTTCGTCATCGGCGTCGGCGACAGCTTGAGGTGTCGGCCCGGCGTGATCGTGCCACCACCGCGGCCCGCCAGGATCGTCGGCAGGTTGTCGCTCAAGTGCTGGTTGGGATCGGCGAGGCCGGAGCCATAGGTGATCATGCAGTTGTCGAGCAGCGTGCCCTCCCCTTCCTTCACTGACTTCAGCTTATCGAGGAAATAGCCGAACTGCGTGACATGCCATTTGTCGATCTTGGCGAGATTCGCCAGCTTGTCCGGGTTGTTGCCGTGGTGGGACATCGAGTGGTGACCCGACGGAACCCCGGCGAAGGGATACGGCCGGTTGCCGCCATCGTGCGAAACCAGGAAGCTGGCGACGCGCGTGCTGTCGGTCTGGAACGAGAGCGTCATCATGTCGAACATGAGGCGGACATGCCGCTCGAAGGTATACTCGCCATCCATGTCGCCCATCGCGCCCTCGGGCACCGGCGGAGGCATTTTGCCATTCTGGTCGATCCGCTTTTCGACATCACGGATAGCCGTGAGATACTCGTCCAGCTTGTTGCGATCATTCGAGCCCAGCCCGCGCTGCAGGTCCCGGGTTTGCCCGAGCACGAAATCAAGCACGCTCTTGTTCTGGTTTTCACGCCGCATGCGGGCTTCGCGGGATTCGTCGGCGGAGCCGCCGCCAAAGAGCCGGTCGAACGCCGCCTTCGGCTCGATCTCCGGATTCATCGGCTGGGTCTCTGACCGCCACGAAATGTTGAACTGGTACGCGCAGCTGTAGCCGGAGTCGCACGAGCCGGCTTCCTGCCCGCGGTCGCAGCTCAGTTGCAGCGACGGGAAACGGGTCTGGTCCCCGATCGCGTTCGCCGCGACCTGGTCGACGGAAATGCCGATATGGATGTCCGAGGCCGACTTCTTCGCCTGGGCGCCGGTAAGGTAAGTCGCGGAAGCACGGGCATGCCCGCCACCGCCATCGCCGTTGGCCTTGGCCTTCTGGTGGACGATGCCGCTGATGACATTGAAATCCGCCTTATGCGCCGCCAGCGGCTCAAGCGTCGGGGACAGCTTGTAGTCGGCGCCCACGCCCTCGGGGGCCCACTTCGCCATGTTCATGCCGTTGGGCAGGTAGACAAAGGCCATGCGGCGGGGAAAGGTCCCCGGCGCGGCGCCGGCGGTCGCAGCCAGCGCGCTCATCGAGGGAAACATGGCATCGAGAACCGGCAGGGCGATGACGGTGCCCATGCCGCGAAGGAAGGTTCGGCGGGGTATCTGCCAGTTTTTGCTCATAAGGGGGGAATAGCCGCCTGACGCTTGGCCGACTGGGAAGTGATGGGGAAATGAAAGCATCCTCAACGGCGTTTTTGATACCCACGTCCCTTTGTTAATAGAGTATCGCAGTCTAACTGTCCGGTGGCAGGGCGAGGCGTCTCTGCCGGTCCGCGATCGCGGACCGTGAGCTTGTCGAACGGCTCACCCGGAGGGTTCGCCCTACCCAAAATTCACCAACAAAAAGGCCCGCATTGCTGCGGGCCTTCTGGCTTTAAGAATTTGCAGAGCGCTCAGGCAATGACCTCAAACTTGCCCTTGCTGTCACCGAAACGCTCGACCGGCGCGCCCATGCGGCTCAGCAGCGAGGAGTAGAGGTTGGTCATCGGGGTCTCGTCGACCTTGATGTGGCGGCCCGTCGTGATCGTGCCACCGCCGCGGCCGGCCAGCACGATGGGCAGATTGTCGTGCAAGTGCTGGTTCGGATCGCTGATGCCCGCGCCGAAGACGACCATGCAGTTGTCGAGCAGCGTGCCGTTGCCTTCCTTCACCGACTTCAGCTTTTCGAGGAAGTAGGCGAACTGGACGTTGTGCCAGTGGTCGATCTTGGCGAGATTCGCCAGCTTCTCCGGATTGTTGCCGTGGTGGGACATCGAGTGGTGGCCCGAGGGGACACCGGCGAAGGGATACGGCCGGTTGCCGCCGTCGTGCGAAACGAGGAAGCTGGCGATGCGGGTGCTGTCGGTCTGGAACGAGAGCGTCATCATGTCGAACATGAGGCGCATGTGCCGCTCGAAGGTGTACTCGGCCTCCATGTCGCCCATCGCGCCCTCGGGCACGGGCGGCGGCATCTTGCCGTTCTGGTCGATGCGCTTTTCCACCTCGCGGATGGCCGTGAGATACTCGTCCAGTTTGTTGCGGTCGTTCGAGCCAAGGTTGCGCTGCAGCCCGCGCGTCTGGTCCAGCACGAAGTCGAGCACGCTCTTGTTCTGGTTTTCCCGCCGCAGGCGGGCCTCGCGGGATTCGTCGGCGGAGCCGCCGCCAAAGAGCCGGTCGAACGCCGCCTTCGGCTCGATCTCGGGGTTCATCGGCTGCGTCTCGGAGCGCCACGAAATGTTGAACTGGTACGCGCAGCTGTAGCCGGAGTCGCACGAGCCGGCTTCCTGGCCGCGATCACAGCTCAGTTCCAGCGAGGGAAAGCGGGTCTGGTCCCCGATCGCGTTCGCCGCGACCTGGTCCACCGAGATGCCGATATGGATGTCCGAGGCCGACTTCTTCGCCTGGCAGCCGGTGAGGAAGGTCGCCGAGGAGCGGGCGTGGTCACCACCGCCGTCGCCATTGCCGAATGCCTTCCGGTGCGCGAGGCCGCTGATGACGTTGATATCCGCCTTGTGCGCGGCCAGCGGCTCCAGCGTCGAGGACATCGTGTAATCGGTGCCCACGCCTTCGGGCGCCCACTTCGCCATGTTCATGCCGTTGGGCAGGTAGACGAAGGCCATGCGCTTGGGCATGCCGGCCGGCGTGGTGCCAACGGTCGCCGCCAGCGCGCTGACGGAGGGAAGCATGGCGTCCAACACCGGCAGGGCGATCACGGTGCCCATGCCGCGGAGAAAAGTCCGACGGGGAATCTGCCAATTTGTGCTCATAATAGGGGAAGGTTAGAAGGGCTGACGGCTTGATGGGGTGTAAGTGACGTTAAAACGGCCAATGGGCGGGGACAAGTTTGGATTTGAAATCACCCGGCCAGGAGAGCCCGGGTCTGGGTCAGAGTTTGGCGGCAAGTTTCCAGGATTCGTCGAACACGCCCTCGTCCGCCGTTTCGGAGGAAAACTGGCCGTCGGCCTGCTTGGTGACCTTGAGCACGGCATAGTCGCCGTAGCCCCCGGTCACGCCGCGGCCCTGGGGAGGCAGGCCGGTATTGATGACCACGTAATGCCTGGGGTTGAGCGGATTGGGATAGATGAGCACCGGCACATGGTCAGCGGAGCTGTAGGTCTTGCCGCCGACGATGATGCTGTCCTTGGTCCACTTCACCGGCAGCTTGCCGGCGATCTGGCCGAGGATCTTGTTGCTGGCGGGATCGCCGAAGAGGACGAGATTGTTGCCGGCGATGTCATCGGCCGTGATCGCGGTGTCATCCTTGGTGCGCGCCTCGCCGCAATAATCGCGTGCGAACATCATCTTGAAGCGCTCGAGCTCCTGCTTGCCGCGCTCATCGGCGACGGGGTTGTTCGGGCGGCCGGTCGGGGCCACGCAAAGGAACGCCTCGAAGAAGCCGTCGTAGATCGGCCCCTGGAGGTTGTGTTGCTTGCGCAGGCCGGTGTCGGCGCCGGCCTTGGCCGTCTGCCAGTGGCCGCCATTGCGGACGAGCAGGAGACTGGCGGCGGGCTTGACGCTGAGCGTGTCGCCATCGATCAAGATTTTCTGCGCCGCCACGGTCTCGGTCAGGAGCAGCCGCGAGACGTTGCTGGTCTTGATCGTGTAACTCGCCTTCGCCGCATCGCGCTCGGCGTCGACGCTGGCCCGGTCGAAATGCTGCTGCAGGCCGTCCACCGTGACCCAATGGCTGCGGTTGTAGCGGGTCGTGTAGGTGATGAAGCGGATGTGGTCGGGCACCACGATGCCGCGCGCAAAATTCGCCGCGGTGAAGGCGTCGATGATTTTCGCCGTCTCCCCGGTCGCGTGCGAATGGCCCTGGCCGGGATTGGCGAGGAAGATCGCATTGATGTCCTTGCCCGTGAAAACATACTGGCTGGTCCGGTCGATCGTGTAGCCTTCGCGTCCGAGCTGGGTGCGGATGCTGGTGGAGGACGCGAGCTGCGCGTCGTTCGCGCCGGCGTAGCCGACGAGCGGAATGTTAAAGACGTTCAGCGCGTGGTCGACCTGGATGTTGTAAGTGACATTCGTGGCCTTCTGAACCGGCGTGAGGCCGTCCATGTTGACGCGGTTGCCGATCACGCCCGCATCAATCTCCAGGCCGCAGAACAGGTCCGCGTTGTGCAGGCCGATCTGCCATCCACCCGCGCCGCCCATCGAGAAGCCGGCCAGCAGGATCCGCTTCGGGTCGATGTTGTAGCGCTTTTGCACGGCCGCGATGACCTCGAAGACATCCGTCTCACCGGCCCAGCGGAAGGAATTGTTGCCCCGACCGAAGACGTTCACGCGGATAAAACCGGCGTTGCCTCCCCCACCCGCGGCCCGCTCGCTGGGACGGTCGTTGCCGCCCACCTGCGTGAGCCCGAGGTCGGGCGTGTCATGGCTCCGGCCGTGAAGATAAACGTAGAGCGGCATCGGCTTGGCCGGATCGTACGAGGACGGGATACTGATCGTGTAAGGCTGCGCCGTGCCATCGACGGCGGAGCGGTAGGCGCGATGGACACTGCCCTTCAGCTGCGGCCAGGCCGCGGTGCCGGCCTTGATCTCGGCCGCGCGGCGCAGGCCGTCGTCGAGAACCGAGACGCAGCGTCCGGCGGCTTCCTTGTTGATGAATCCGCCGGGCACCCGCACGACGTTTTCCACCACCCAAAGACAGGACTCGGCATCGACCACCAGCGTGTCGTCGGCCTTGGCGGCCTTGAGCGCGGCGATGGCGGCCCGCAACTGGACCAGCCGTGATTGGATGGCCTGCATCTGCCCGTCCGTGGGCGTGATCGGCGCGGGCGGCGGCACCGTATCGCCGGCACCTACCACCGGCTGGCCGGCGAAGGGAAGGTCTTCGGCGGCGGCCCGCCCGACCAATGCGGTCATCAGGGCGGCCGAAAGCAGGATTTTCTTCATGGAGTGATTACTGTGAGGCAACCATCGCGGTTTCCGTCCGCTGCTTGTCGAACGGAACGCTCTTCACCACCGCCAGCACGACATCAGAGAAATGGTAGCCGCCGGTGGCCACGTCCTTCACGATCCGGTCGACGGCCGGGCGGTCGGAGCGGTCCGTCCCGCGGCCGAGGGAGTAAATCAGCATCTTGTCGGCGAGATTGCGCACGAAGCTGTCGCGTTTCTTGTCCGCGAGGATGCCGATCAGCTCGGTCGTCCCGTTGAAGGATTCGCCCGAGGTCAGCTTGCCGGAGGCGTCGACGACATCCTCGCCGTCCTTCGCCCGCCAGGCGCCGATCGCGTCAAAGTTTTCCAGGCCGAATCCGATGGGATCCATGCGCGCATGGCAGGAGGCGCAGACCGGATTGGCACGGTGCTCCTCCATCTGGTGCCGCAGCGTGCCGGTCACCTGCTTGCTGTCGCCCGCCAGGGGCGGCACATCGGGTGGCGGGGGCGGCGGCGGGGTGCCCAGCAGATTTTCCAGAACCCACTTGCCGCGCTTCACGGGCGAGGTGCGGGTTGGCGCCGAGGTGATGGTCAGCACACTCGCCTGCGTCAGGACGCCGCGGCGGGGGGTGTCCTTGAGCGAGACCCGGCGGAATTCATCCCCGGTGACCCCGGGCAGGCCGTAGTATTTGGCCAGGCGCTCGTTGACGAATGTGTAGTCGGCGTTGACGAAATCCATCACGCTGCGGTTTTCCCGCACGATGCTTTCAAAGAATTTCTCGGTCTCCGTCTGCATGGCGTCGCGCAGCTCATCGTCGAAGCCGGGGAAGAGCTTTTTGTCCGGCGCGACAAACTTGAGGTTGCGGATCTCCAGCCATTGGCCCGCGAAGTTCACGACCAGCGCGTTGGCCTTGGGCGAGGCGAGCATCCGGCGCACCTGCGCGTCGAGGTTCTTGCGCAGCGCGCCGCGCTCGGCGAGGTCGAGCAGCTCGTCGTCCGGCATGCTGCTCCACAGGAAATAGGACAGGCGCGACGCCAGCGCGACCTCTCCGACCGGCCGGGCCAGCACAGGCGCGCTGGCCAGCTGCACCGTGGCCGGCGCCTCGCCGCGGAACAGGAAATAGGGCGAAACCAGCACCGCCTGCAGCGCGAACTTCACGTTCGCCTCAAGCGACCCGCCCTGTGCGGCGGCCGCCGTATAGAGTTTCATCAGCGAGTCGACCTCCGCCGGCTCGACCGGCCGGCGCCAGGCGCGGCGGGTGAAGTCCGTGATGATGACGCGGGCCTGCTCGGCTGACGCCGGGGTCGGCGCCTTCCGGCCCGTCATCCGGGCGAAAACCCCGCCAATGCCCGTCAGGGGCGCCGGGGTGGCGGCCTTGGCGAAGAGCGCCTGGATGGCCTGAGGCCGGTCGGGCAGCCGGGCCGGCTCGGTCAGGCTGGAAATTTCGAGGTAATCGACGATGAGGTTCCGGTTGCGCAGGTTCGGGTTCTTGTTCTCGGGATCGGCAAAATCGTTGATGAAGGCTGCGGCAAACCGGTGTTCGCCGGGGGGCAGTTTCATCCGGTACTCGTAGACCTGCGGGATCGCATTGAGCAGCACCGTGGAGAAAACCCGCTGGCCCTCGATCGGCACCAGCTTCGCCGGCGCAAGCACGTCAAAGGTCTGGACCGGCTTGCCATCGACGCGGAATTCCATCCTCGCCGGATCGTCCCCGGACTGCTGCGCGTAGGCCTGCGCGCGCAAGATGTATTCGGCCTCCGCCGGTACCTGGTACTTCAGCGCGGCTTCACCTTCGTGGTCGAAGATGCGCTCGCCCTGCGCCGTCAATTTCGACCCCGTGCCAGTGACCTCGAGCTGGTCCGCCGAAACCCGGCGGGTTGCGGTCTGCAGCGGCCCCTCGATGTCGACCGTCTTGATATAAATCGTGCCGCCCTGCTTCGGCCCGAGTCGGCCGTTGCCCATCTCCAGCTCGTATTTGCCGCCCCGGAGGTGGTGATTGACGAACGCCAGGCGGTGTTTGCCGGCGGGCATGCCAATGCGCATCTCAAAGGTCTCCGGCTTGCCTTCCGGCGCCGCGATCTTCCAAGTGCCGACAATGGAGTCGTCGACCATGCAGGTAAGGACAATCGGCACCTCGGAGAGCGGTTTGTTGGACGAGGCATATTTGCCCTTGGGCGTGGCGAAAGCCTCGACCTTCACAATGTAGTCGCCGGGCGCCATCGTCATGCGCGTGGCGAGCCCGTCCTCCTCCAGTGAGCCGAGCGGCATCCAGCCGTCGCCGCGGTCACCCTCGGCGTTGAAGCCGACTTCCATCAGGTTGGCCCGCAGGTGGACCTTTTTGGTCTGGATCGCCTCGGTGGGAATCGCGTCGTTCAGGATGTTGCGAGCGGCGGTGAGATATTTTTCCAACAGCACGGGCGGCAGCGAGAGCACGTCACTAATGTTGTCGAAGCCGTAGCCGGAGTTGTCGGCGGGGAAGTCATCGGCGGGCTTGAAGTCCACCCCGACGAGGTCGCGGATGGTGTTGTTGTACTCCGTGCGGTTCAGCCGGTGGATGGTGACGCGGCCCGGGTCGGGGTTCGCCGGGTCGACATGGAACAGCTCCCGCTCGATCCAATTGCTGATCAGGTCGCGCTCGGCCTGCTGCGGCAGGGCGTCGGCGTCATCCGGCGGCATCTCCTGGGTGTGGACGCGCTCCATCACGGTCTCCCACTTTTTCGCGTTCTTGTGGATGTCCGCGAGCGTCTGGTCGGAGTCGAGGGTGACATCGCCCTTGTGCCGGCCGTTGCCGTGGCACTCGTAGCAGTACTTCTCGAGCAGCGGCTTGACGTTCTTGTCGAACGCGGCCGTCGCGTTCGTCATCTCGGCGGCGCGGCCGAGGCTGCCGGCACCAAGCGCGGCCAGGCAAAGGACGGTTAAACGAAACGGGGCGGGGGCGGAGCCAGAGATCATGGCCATGAATTTGGAGGGATTGCTGATGCGATGCGGGGGACAGGCTCGACGACCGGTGCGGGGTGCAAACAGGGGGGAAAGACACCGGTTACGGGCCTCAAGACCTACAGTTAAAGGTTAACGCAGGCCAAGGGGAAAAGTTGCCCGGTATTTGCCCGCTGCAGCGCGGTTAATTATCGTGCCTTTTCGCGGCGAAAGTCCGGAGATGGCCCGGTCGAAACCCCGCGCCCCGTGCCCCCATCGGATATCAACCGCCGTGAATTCATCCGGGTCTCCGCTGCCGGCGCGGCGGGCCTCGGCTTGCTCGCCCGCGCCGGTGCCGCGGAGCCATCCCCCGCCCTGCGGGCCACCCGAAAACCCATGGTAGGCATCCAAATCGGCGCGGGCGTCCTGGCGCAGAACCAGGAGCGCGTGCTCGATGATATCCAGCAGCGCGCCGGCGTGAACACGCTCTTTCCCTTCATCTACAGCCACATCAGCACCTGGGCCGGCATGCCCGCCGCCGGTTATCGCGGGGGCAATTTTTCCGTGCCCCACATGCAGTATTACAAGGACACCCTCCTCACCTACGAGGACATGCGCGCGCCGGAATTCGGCAACCTCGACCTGCTGGCGAACCTGATTCCCGCCGCGCGCCGGCGCGGCATGAAGACCTTTGCCTGGATCATTGAGGACAATGTGCGCCCCCCGGTGGCGCACTGGGAATCGCTCTACGAAATCGATTTCCATGGCCGCCGGACCGACCGCCATCCCGCCGGGCCGTGCTATAACCATCCGCAGTATCGCGGCTATCTCCTCGGATTGGTGGAGGACTACGCGCGCTCCTACGACATCGATGGCATCATGTGGTCGTCCGAGCGCCAGGGCGGCCTGTGGAACGCGCTCGGCGCCTTCCACAACGGCGCGGGCGCCGACCCGGGCCAGGCCACGTGCTTCTGCGAGTTCTGCCAGCAGAAGGCCAAAGCGCAGGGCATCAATGTCGAGCGTGCCCGCGCCGGCTTCACCGCCCTCGAGGCCTACGTGCGTGCCGGCCGCGCCCAACAGCGGCCGCGCGACGGTTACCACGTCGAGTTCTGGCGCATCCTGCTCCGCCATCCCGAGCTGCTCGCGTGGGAAAATTTGTGGCTGCGCAGCCGCGAGGAGGTCCAGGCCGCGATGTTCCAGAAGGCGAAGTCCATCAAGCCCGCCCTGCAGGTCGGCTGGCACATCTGGCACAATGTCTCCTTCAGCCCGTTCCACCGCGCCGAGGAGGATTACGCCGCGATGACCGCCTGGTCCGACTTCATCAAGCCCGTGCTCTACAGCAATTGCGCGGGCCGCCGCATGCAGCAGTTCATCGAGAGCACGCGGGAAAATGTCTTCGGCGACCTGACCAACCAGCAGGCCCTCGATTTCGCCTACCGCGCCTTGAACTACGAGGAGGCCCCGTGGGACCGCATGACGTCCGCCGGTTTCTCCGGCGATTACGTGCGGCGTGAAACCCGGCGCGCCTGCGATGCCGTGGCCGGCACTCCAACCGTCATCTGGCCGGGCATCGACATCGACGTGCAGTGGGAGGGCGTTGGCCCCTGCACGCCCGAGGGCGTGCAGCGGTCGGTCAAGGGCGCCTTCCAAGGCGGCGCCGACGGCGTGCTGCTGTCCCGCACCTACTCCGAGATGAAACCCGAAAATCTCTCCGCCGCCGGCACCGCGTTGCGGGATCTTGGATTGATGTAGGGGCGCAGCCTTTCGGGGCGCGGTATGCGATTGGCCATGCCAAACCCGTTTTTCGCGCAGAGACACGAAGAAGCCGGATAAAGCCGGTGCGCTGCTGTCCAATAAATCTGCGCTGCCTCTCCGCGCCTCTGCGCGAAATTCGTCCGTCTTACACGTCCACCGCGACGACTTCGTGCGCGAGGATCGACGGCACGATGACCTCGAGCCATTCACCCGTCTGCCGCGTCGGGACCGTCTGGTTGGCGACGAGCAGCCGCACGGTCTTTGCCTTGAGGCCGTCGGGCAGCCGGACGCGCACTTGCTGTGCGCTCAGCGGAATGAACTCGCGGATCGGCCCCTTCATCATCATCGGGTTCGACAGATTGACGAGGTGGACGGTCAGCGAGCTCTTTTGCTGCCAGACGGTCACGTCCATCATGCCCGCGCCCGTGACAGTGACCGGTGCGGCCTCGTTCGTGGCCCAGGCCACCGCGTTGCGGAGCAGCTTGTAGTGGTCGATCGCGAGCACTTCCCAGAAGGTGCGATCGATGTCCCACGGAAAATATGCCACGCGTCCGCCGCCCGGGATTTCCCGCAGGAAGGCCTGCGAAATGTCGGTCTTCGGCTGGCGCGCGTAAACCTTCTCCATCGGCAGGTCCGGATAGGACTGCACGAGCGTGAGCGGGGTCGCGGCAAATTTCTCCCGCGCGACGACATCGAGGCGCCAGACGCCGTTGATGATGCGCGGCGCATCCTCAAGGCCCGAGAGCAGCGGATGGTGTGGCTCAGCCTCGTGCTCAAGGCGGAGGTAGGAATTGCGCATCGGGCCTTCGCCGGTGCCCTTGAAGTTCACGCCGAACAGATCCGCGAGGCCGAAGTCTTTCCGCTTCACGCCCCATTCGTCGTAGAGTGAGGTCTCATACGTCGCCACGATGCCGCCGCCGCGGCCCGCGAAGTCGCGCAACTGGCCGCACTGCGCGTCCGACAGCGCCGCGATGTTGGGAAGGATGAGCGTCTTGAAGGCCGCGAGGTGCTCCGCGTCGAGCAGGCCGTCGTGCACCATTTCGAAGGGCACGCGCGCCTCGACCAGCGCCTGGTACCAGCCGAGCGCGGGGTCCTCGACCGTGCCGCGACCGCCGCCGCTGCCGTAGAACCAGGCCGTCTGCTGCGAATACACCAGCCCCACGCGGGCCAGCGGTCGCTCGTTGCGCAGATAGGGCTCCGCGCCATGGCACCAGGTGTAGATTTCCTCCACGGGCTTGAGCCAGCGCGCGTCGTTGAGCACGGCGCCGAACTTCGTGAACCACGGGCGCATGCCGTTGGCGATGGCCTCGGCCACCCACAGCTTGATTTCCGCGGGGCTCTGCACCGAGTCCTTCCAGCGGTAGGCCTCCTCCACCCCGACGCTGAAAATCCCCACGACCGGCTTCCGGCCCAGGGTCGCGCGGTATTCCTTGCCGTTCTTGCCGTTCGCCCACGGCGCCTCCAGGCCGCGGCGGGCCTGCGCGTCGGCCATCAGCGTCGGTGCGAGCTCGCCGATCTGCTTCATGTCGAGCGTGCTCCCGGCGCCGCCGCCGGTGTTGGGGATGACGCACGAATCCGGGTTGATCTTGCGGACCTCACCATCCCACAAGCGCCAGAGCGAGAACAGCCGCTGCTGCCGCCACAGCAAGTAGGCGCGGCGCGCCGGATCCTGCGCGTTCGTGGTGCGCGGCAGCTCGTGGCCCGTGGCCGACTTGAAATTTTCCTGGCAGTGCCGGCAGTAACACATGCCCGAGCCGTCCCAGCGGTTGATGAAGATGCCGTCCACGCGGTAGCGGGTCATGATCTCCTTCTTCACTTCCGTCATGAACTCGAAGTTGTACGGCCCGAGGCCGCAGGTGATCCACATCTCGGGCGACGACGCGTGTCGCCGGGGCTTGCCGGCGGCGTCCACCGCGATCCAGTCGGGATGCGCCGCCTGCGCATCGTCGTAGGTCGCGTGCGGGTCGGTGCGCGCGATGACCGTCATGCCGAGCTTGCGGCAGCCGGCCACGAGGTCGCCGACGACATCGCTGTCGCCGAGCCACGCGCTGCGGTGGTGGAAGGGAATCTGCGTCGGATAATACGCCACGCAGCCCCCGCCGCTGAGGCAGATGGCGTCCGAGTGCGTGCGCTTGAAGTAGTCGAGCCAGAACGCGAGGTCGAAGCTGCCCGGGTCGTTCTCGACCAGCGTGAGCTGGGCCCAGCGCATGGGCTTGTCGGCCCACGACGGACTCGCGGAGAGGGCGGCGCGGGCCGCGGGCTCGGCGGCGCCGAGCTGCGCGAGGGAAAATTCCCCGAGCGTCACGGCCGCGCCGGCAACCGCGGAGGCCTTCAGGAAATCACGGCGTCCGCCTGCGCCGGGCTTCGGCGTGACAGGTCCTTTGGGGTCCGGCGGCGGCGGGGAGACGGGATCGGGGTTCATGGGAATTCCCCGTTTGGGGGTGAAAGCAGAATTAACCACGAAGCCACGAAGGCACGAAGAAAACCGCGGGGAATTTTTCCCGCGGATGGCTCGGATGGGCGTTGTGGCCCCGAGCAGAACTTTCCTGAAAGAAGGGAGGATCCAGGGACGTTTCATGGGGTGAATGCCATTCCACCGTCCAGCCGGATCCTACGGCGTTCACACGTTTGTCCACCACATCAATATTGATGTTGAATAACCATGGAATTCTCCGTCGAGTTCTACGAAACTAGGGAAGGAAGATGCCCCGTGCAGGAATTTCTCGACGACCTCAAGGCCAGTGATCCCGGAGACTTCGCTGCCATTATGGCGGGGCTGGCGAAGCTGCGCCATCGTGTGTACCATCGCGAACCATTGTCCAAAGCCCCGGGTGACGGCCTGCTCGAGCTGCGCCATATCGGCAAACTCAACACCCGGCTCTTCTGGTTCTTCATGCCGGGCCGCCGGATAGTCGCCGTGCACGGCATCCGCAACAAAAGCCGGGACATTCCCGCCCGCGACCTGGCCACGGCCCGCGCGCGTCGGGGAGACTGGCTCGGGAGGCAACCGGCATGAAAAAAACCAATTTCGACCAGTACCTGGCGGAGCAACTCCGCGATCCCGGGTTCGCGACCAGATTCAAGCGGGCGGGCGAAGCGTGGGATGTCGCCTTGCGGATCACCGCGCTGCGGGAGCGGGCGGGCCTCTCGCAAGGCCAGCTGGCCGCCCTCCTCAAGACCTCGCAACAGCAGATCAGCCGCTTGGAATCTCCCGGTTACGAGGGCCATTCCCTCAGCATGCTGCGGCGTGTCGCGCGGGCCCTCCACGCCCGCGTGCGCGTGAGCTTCGAGCCGGAAACGCTCCCCCGCCGTTTCCCGCGCAAGGGACGCTGAAGGGAAAAGGCCAATCTGAGGGGGACAGGTCCATTTTCTTGAGGTTGGACTGGCAAGTAGAGGGCTGATTGCCTCAAGAAAATAGACTTGGGCCCTCCCCTGCACCGGAAGAAATCCCAGCCCCCCATATTCATGCACGCACAAACTCCCGAATTCTTCGTTGGATGGGGCACGCTGGCGCTGATCAACGCGGGGCTCGCCCAGGCGAAGAATCGCAGCGGGGCCGGCTGGTTCCTCGGCAGCCTGTTCCTCGGACCGGTGGCGACGCTCATCATCGTCGTGCTCGACCGGAAAATGTGAAACAACGCGGCATAACGCCGCTCCCACAGTTGTCCCTTCTCAACCTGGCTGAACCTATCCCATGCCGCTCCCTCCCTTTCTTGCCGGGATCCTCCGTTTCGTCCTGATCGGCCTCGGGGCCATGGCCGTGTTGTCGGCGATGGTTAATATCGTCAGCGCCATCCAGCTCATTGAGCCGGCCGACGAGGAGGCGCTCGGCCTCAGCCGCAACTTGGTGGTCGCCGAATACTCGGTCCAGTTGCTGCTCGGCGCAGCGATGCTGTATTTCGGCTTCCGACGACGGAAGTGAGGCGACTTCGGAATTTTTCACACGGAGGCACGGAGAACACGGAGTGTGATTGATCAGCGATCGGAGTGGCTTTGATGCAGAAGCCAAATCCATCCATCATGCTTCCGAACTCCGTGTCCTCCGTGCCTCCCTGTCCGCCGAAGCCTGGCGAAGGTGGATGCGCGAAACCTTCCGAATGCTTTATTTGGCGGCCGGCAGGAGAATCTCGGGGCGGATTGAGAGCGTGGTCTCGGTTAGAAAATCCGCCGACACCGGGAAAGTCACAGTGAGGCCAGACGCACGCCCGGCACCTTCGCCGCCACCAGGCCGGCGCGGATGCCACGCAACATCGGGAAGGTCGCGCCGTCGTAGTGGCCCAGCGCGACTCCGTCCATGCCGGTCTCCACCGCGATTTGCACGCCCTCGCTGATCAACTCCGGCGTCGCCTTCAGCCGGACACCGATGGCGGAGATCATCGGCCAGTCCCGGCCGGAGTCCTTCCGCAGCCCGTTGAGCCACTGCCGCTTTTTGTCCATCAGGGCGGGATCACCCTCCTGCTCGGTGTAATCCATGATCCGCAGCGAGTCCACGTGCGGCTGCATGGCAGTCAGCTTCACGCCCCAGTCGAGCGGGTTGGTCATGTGCAGGTTGTACCGGACATCGATGTCCCGCTTCCGCGCGTGGACGCTCGCATGAAACGTCTGATAAAATCGCGCGGCGGATTGGTAGCGAAACTCCTGCCATTCGCCCAGGGCCGGCTGCGCTGTCGGGTCCGCGAGCAGCGTGGTCTGGATTTTCCCGAGATCGAGGCCGTGTTCCCGGGCGGTGCGCTTGCAGGCCTCGCAGAAGCAGCCTCCGCCCCGGTCGGGCCGGCCCCCGACGGACTCGTCGAACAGGATCATGCACGACTGGAAGTAATCCACATCGTAGCTCGCGATCACGTCGGCCGCCAGCGCCTGCACATATTCGCGCACGGCGGGTTGGTTCGGGCAGAGCGGACGCAGCCAGTCCCGGACGTGCGTGAACTCCCCGTGGATGTTGCGCTGGGCGAGGTCGGCGAATTCGCCTTCCGCGCGCGCCTTGTCCACCAGCGCGTGCGACTGCTCGATGCCGAACTTGAGCCCGCGCTTGCGCGCCGCGTCCGCCAGCACCCGCGCCCAGTCCGTCCCGTTCAGCCAGTCGTTGTCCGACAGCCGCGGCTTGATGCGTCCGTATTTCTTCAGATCCGGCTGCCAGTAGCAGCGGGCGTCCTCGGCCATCCAGGTCTGGCGGGCCGGATTGTGCGGAAAGTTGCCCTCGCGAAAGGGCCGCCGCTCCGGATGCATCACGCCGATGAGGTAAACGGAGTTGACCGCGGCCATCCCCTGCAGGTTGTCGAGGACGCGTTCGACGCCCTCGTCGTGCAGTTCCCAGGCGTAAAGGCTGGCGGAAACCTCAAACGGGCGGCGCGGGGTGGCCGCCTGCACGGCGCGGGGCAGAACCGCAGCCGCGGCCGCGGCGGCACCGGCCATTTTCAGGAAATCCCGCCGGCTGGGCGCCGGCGAATCGAAAGCAGCAGGGGTCGGGCTCATGCGGGGTGAACCCAAAAAGCGCCGCCCGCCCCACGATGTCAACCGGCTGGAGCGAGGATCACAACGGACTGGCGTCGAACCCCGGTTTCCGCCGCAAAAAATCCGTGTCAGGTCTGCGCAGGGAGTTGGTACGCGCAAAAAATTTTCTGTTCTCGGCGCCATAATCCACCAAAGTGACCGGCCAACCCCTACCCCTTACCCCCATGAATACCCGCTTGCTTTGCCTTGCCCTGTTCGCAGCCGTCCCCGCGGCTCTGGCTCAAAACGTCCTCACCGTCCTCGAACCCAACGGCCCGCAAGTCGTGCGCGCAGCCGATCTGGGCAATTCCCTCATCGAGGTAAATGGCAAGCTGGTCGCCAGCAAAGGCACGCAATACGGGCTCAGGAAGGTCGCGGCCTACCGCAAGGGCCTGGTCAAGTTCTCCCAGCTAGCCGTGAAGGAAACCCGGACCGAGGATAATTCCCTCGTGCTCTATGGTAACGACTTCGATGCCTATGTCGGGTCGGACGTCCCCTTGAAACATTGCTTCCTCGTGCTGGAAATCACCATCGAGAACGAGCATCGGCTCATCATGAGCGAGCTGAAGGATCTCAACCCCGGCGAGCAGCTGAAGATCCGCATCAGTTCCCGCACCAATGAGCACCTCGATGAAAAGCACTATTTGCTGCATGTATTTTCCGACGGGCTGGAACTCCTGAATTCCACAATGAGCGAAGACTACATCGCGCAACAGGCGAAGAAAACCGACGAACTCCTCATGAAGAACCGGCCGGACAGCCCGGTGCGGATGGCCCGCGGCACCGCGCCGGCGGTTCCGGTCCATCCCGCCGAACTCCTCGCGCAGGGCGTGGCCGGCACGGCCAAGGTCAGTTGCAGCATTGATGCCCAGGGCACCGTCACCGCCGTGGAGGTGGTGGAGGCGACCCATCCGCAGTTCGGCGAAGCGCTCGCCGCCGCGGCCCGCCAGTGGAAATTCGAGCCCGCGGTCAAGGACCACCAGTATGTGGCTGCGACCGCCGTCATCCCCTACAGCTTCAAGCTGCCGGCACCGGCAGCGGCGAAGTAGGACTTCGTCCGTCGGCAGAAAGAGGGCGGGTCTCTAACCCGCCCTTGCTGGCTTCGGAGTGGCTCACGCGAAGCCGCGAAGGACGCGAAGTTTTGTTTGGGGGACGGATCCCAACCCCGACCGGCTTCGCGTGAAACCTGCCGGGAGGGGCGGAGACCGCCCCGCTTTTACCGCCTTACTTCTTCACCAGCTCGATGCTCGTGGCGGTGATTTCCTTCTTGCCGCCCACATCCTTCACCACGCCGACCACCTTGATCGACTTCGTCTCCGTGCAGACGCTGTCATGGAATTTCAGGCTCAGCGCATTCTGCGCGAGATAGTAGATCTGCTCCTTGCCGCCCTCGGTGACGACCACGACGTTCTGGCAGGTGTCCGACTTGCCTAGCGAGCACTTGGCGCATTGACCCTCACCCACGAGGGTGACGGCCGCGGGTTCGGCGGCAAAGGCGAGAGTGACGGTGAGCAAACCGGCGGACAGCAGGGCGAGGAGGGATGATTTTTTCATGATAATCTGAGGGTGAAAGTTTGGCGGTTGAGGAGGTGCAGACTGGTTGAACCGCAGTTTGCGAATGTCGTCTGCGGATGCAAGGCGTCACATCAGCAGGACTGCATGAGATGTAGGCCGCCTCGCTGAGGTGGCTGCCAGGTCAGCGACCTGGCCTACAGCTAATTTCCATATAGAATTAAAATTTGCCCGGCCCGGGATTTCGGTTAGCCACACCCTTCTACCCTATGAAAACCCGTTTACTCCTCGGCTTGATCCTGGGGGCCGTGCTGAGCGCGCGCGCCGCCGTCCAGACTGACATCGAATACGGCAATGTCGGCGGAGAGAAGCTGCTGCTCGACGCCTCCATTCCCGACGGTCCCGGCCCCTGGCCCGCCGTGATCCTGGTCCACGGCGGCGGCTGGACGGCCGGCGACAAAAGCGGCGGCCCGCAAAAGGGCTACATGGCCCCGATGCACGAGCCGCTGTCAAAGGCCGGCTTCGCGTGGTTTTCCATCAACTACCGCCTCGCGCCGAAGCACCGCTGGCCCGCGGGGCTGGAGGATGTCGAAACCGCGATCCGCTGGGTCAAGGCCCACGCGGCGCAATACCACCTCGATCCCCAGCGCATCGTTCTCTCCGGCGAATCCGCCGGCGGCCAGCTCATCAACATGGCCGCCGTGCGCGCCACGCCCGAGACCCGGGTCGCGGCGGTCGTGACCTTTTATGGCTCGGCCAACCTCCTGTTGAACGCCCAGGATCCCGACGGCAAGCTGGGCGCCAGCCGCGCCGCGCTGCTTGGCCGCACCGAATTCGACGAGCCGACCAAGGCTATGCTCCAGGAGGCGTCGGCCATCAACTTCATCAAGCCGGGCTTGCCGCCGTTCCTGCTCGTGCACGGCACGAAGGATGAGAAGGTGCCCTACGAAGGCTCCGTGGCATTCCAGGCGAAGCTGCGCGCCGCCGGCGTGCCCTGCGAACTCATCACGATCAAGGACGGTCCGCACGGCATGCTGCCCTGGCCGCCGCTCGCGCCCCATTTCAAGGACGAGGTTGTCGCGTGGCTCCGGACCACGCTGAAGCTCCCCGCCGCAAAGCCGTAGGCACCGGACGTTGGTTTCGCGCAGAGGCGCGGGGTCGCGGAGAATACCCATGCCCCGGTCGCCTGATCTCTCCGGTCATCCCTGCCCCGCTTTGCGCCACCGTGTCTCTGCGCGAAACCGGTTCGGAATCGGTTCTGCGAACTTGACACCACGCGTCGGCTGATTGTCCTTCCGCCTGCAATCATGAACCTTCCCGGCACCGCCTCACGCGTTTCGCTCCCCGGATTTATTTCCGTGGCCGTCTCCGTCGTTTCGCTGCGCTCCACGCCGCGAGGGTACTGATTCATTCCTGAATTTGCCCCTCCGGTGCTGCCACCGGAGGGGCTTTTTTTTGGCCCGATCCGGTGACCGGCCAGGGAGGGGCGCAACCACCGCCCATCCACCATGAACACGACCACCGCCCTCCAACGAAACCTGCTGCTCACGCAGCATGACATCCGCCTGCCCGCCGGTTTTCCCGGCGGCCAGCTCCCACCGACCCGCGAAACGCCCGGGCATGATTTCCTCGTGCTGAACCAGCACCCGGATTTCACCCCGGAGGTTTTCCACTGGGACGGCGCAGCGGCACCGCAAAGAAAATGAATGCCGTGAAGCCAAGCCATATCCGTGATCGCGCTGTAGCGGCGCTCTACTTGTCCGCCCTTGCTTCAGCGACGGCGGGTGAGCGCCGATCTTCCCGACCGGCGGTCGTAGACCGCCGCTACATTTGAAAAATGATCCCGTTCGAAGAGTCTTCACCCAACGACGCCAAAATTGAGCGAGAATCCGTGGGTTACCGCCGGAACCACCCGCGGGCCGGCAGGACTATGGGCGTTATGAACATGAACTCTTCAAAAACCTACGTCATCGCACTGGCCTTGGCCGCCCTCTTCGCCGGTTGCGTGGGCTCGGGACCGAACACGGAACAGGGCGCGGTGGGCGGCGCTGCATTGGGCGCCGTCGCGGGCGCCATCGTCGGTAATAACAGCGGGAGCCACAATGCCCTCGGCGGCGCGTTGATCGGCGGCGTGGCGGGCGGGATCGCGGGCGGCGCGATCGGCAACAGCCTCGATCACCAGCGCGGAACGATCTACCACTCGGAAACCGAGGCGACGACCGATGTCGTCGTGGAGCGGGCTCCGCCTCCGCCGCCGCGGCAGCGGGAAGTCGTGATCCAGCGGCCCGCCCCGGACATGGTTTGGGTCGCGGGCTATTATGCCTATGCCGGCCAGAACCGCGAGGGCCGGCATTATGAATGGGTGCCCGGCCACTGGGAGCGACCCGAGCCCCAGTACCGGACCTTCGTCGAGCCCCACTGGGCCCGCCGCGGTCGCGGCTATGTTTACGTCGACGGTTACTGGCGCTGAACTCTTCCCCTCTTCCTCTCTGCCCAAGAGCCGGTCTCCGACCGGCTCTTTTTATTTTCGAATTGTAGCGGCGGTCTACTTGTCCGCCCTAGCCCTGGTCGCCTCTGGCGCCGCCAATGGAGGGTAAACTTCGGCGACGGCGGATGACCGCCGCTACAAATACCGATCCTCCACACGGATTAAAGACCGGCAATCTGTGTTATCAGTGCAATCAGTGGCTAAAATTCTGAATTTGAGGGCGGTTAAAATCCGGCGGGCCGGAATTGCATTCTCCCCGGCTTTGTGCGCGACTGGACGAACCCCATGCTGCCGTATGCGCTTACCATTTTCACCGGCGCGTTCCTGCTTTTCCAGGTCCAGCCCCTGATCGGAAAATATATCCTGCCGTGGTTCGGCGGCGGCCCCGGGGTCTGGACGACCTGCCTGCTGTTTTTCCAGACGCTGCTGCTCGGGGGTTATGCGTACGCGCATTTTTCGTCGAAGCATCTGAAGCCGCGGCAGCAGGCGGTGGTGCACGGCGTCCTGCTGCTGCTGGCGGTGGCGCTGCTGCCGATCATCCCGTCCGAGAGCTGGAAGGCGCATCTCGCGGGTGATCCGATCTCGCACATTCTCCTGCTGCTCACGGTCTGCCTCGGCCTGCCCTACTTCGTGCTCTCATCCACCGGGCCGCTGATGCAGCAGTGGTTCAGCCAGACCCAGCCCGGGGTCTCGCCGTACCGCCTCTATGCGCTATCCAACATCGGCTCGCTGCTCGCCCTGATCAGCTACCCGTTCTACTTCGAGTCCCATTTTACGCGGCAGGCCCAGGCGAACCTGTGGTCAGCCGGCCTCGGCTTCTTCGTGCTGTGCTGCGGATATTGCGCGTGGCGGCTGTGGCAAACCCCGGCGGCGGCGGGCAGCCCGGCCGCGGCACCGGCCGAATCATCGGATGCGGCCGCGGAAGCAACGTCGTCGATGGACAAGCTGCTTTGGCTCAGCCTGCCCGCCATCGCCTCGATCCTGCTGCTCGCGACCACCAACAAGCTCTGCCAGGAGGTGGCCGTCGTGCCCTTCCTCTGGGTGCTGCCGCTGAGCCTTTATCTCCTCAGCTTCATCCTCTGCTTCGATCATCCGCGGTGGTACCGGCGCGGGCCGTTCATTGCGCTGCTCGTCGTGGGCATCGCCGCGGTCTGTCACCTGCTGGCTGAGGGCAACTCCGCCCCGCTGGCGCAGCAGATCACCGGCTACACCGCGACCCTGTTCGTCGCCTGCATGATCTGCCACGGGGAACTCTACCGGATCAAGCCGCCGCCGCGCCGGCTGACGTCCTATTTTCTCTTCATCGCCGCGGGCGGCGCCCTCGGCGGCTTCCTCGTCGCCGTGGTGGCCCCGCTGTTGTTCAATGAATACTGGGAACTGCAGGCGGGCTACTGGGCGCTCAGTTACTTCCTCGGCGTGCTCTGCTTCCGGCACAAGACCCGGGACTTTGTCTACGGGACCGGCGCCGGGCTGCTGCTGGCGTCGCTCGTCGTGCCGCTGCTGCGGGCCTCGCTCAAGACCAGCCCCGGCCTCTGGGACCAATTTCAGGAGTTGGTCCAGCATTACTTCGGCGCCTCGAAGTTCGCCGAGGAGATCAAGGACTTCTACGCCAGCCACTGGCCGTGGCTCACGCTGGCGCTCGTGTCCTTCGGCTGGTGCGTCCTCGGCCCGCGCCGGCGCCGCTGGCTGCGGGAGTGGCAGCCGCGCATGGTCGGCTTTCTGATGCTCGTGTCGGTTGGGCTCGGCCTCGTCTTCCTCGTCCAGATGCGCCGCAGCAACGACGAGGACCCGGACCGCATCAAGGTCAGTTCCTCGCGCAACTTCTACGGCACGCTCAAAGTCTACGATTACAAGTCGGACACTGCGGAGGGGCGCTACTACTCGCTGCTAAACGGGGCGATCACCCATGGCATCCAGTTCAAGGAGATGCCGCAGGCCATGTGGGCCACGAGCTACTACGGGGAATCCAGCGGCATCGGCCTCGCGATCAGCCACCTGCCGGACCAAGGCCGGCGCATCGGCCTGGTCGGGCTCGGCACCGGCAGCCTCGCCGCGCACGGCCGCGCCGGCGATTACCTGCGCATCTACGAGATCAATCCCGCCGTCCAGCGGCTCGCCCTCGACCGGTTCACCTATATCTCCCGCTGCCCCGCTAAGGTCGAAATCGCGCTGGGCGACGCCCGGCTGTCGATGGAGCAGGAACTCGCGGCCGGCCAGCCGCAGCACTTCGACCTGCTGGCGCTGGATGCGTTCAGCAGCGACGCCATCCCGGTGCACCTGCTGACGAAGGAGTCGTTTGAAATCTATCTCAAGCACCTGAAGCCCGATGGTGTGATCGCCGTGCACACGTCCAACCGCTACCTGGACCTGCGCCCCATCGTGGAAAATCTCGCCAAGGTCTTCGGCCTCGGGGTCGCGGTCATTTCCGACGACGACGAAAAGGACTGGTGGATCTACCGCACGACGTGGATCCTGGTGACCAAAAACCGGGCCCTGCTCGACAACGACGCGATCAGCAGCGTCACCGACAAGACGGAACCCGCCGCCAAATCCGCCGGCCTGCTGTGGACCGACGACCACGCCAGCCTGTACGAGATTCTGAAGTAGCGCGGTCGGACGGTGAATCGGTGTAGCGGCGGTCTACTTGTCCGCCATAGCTTCAGCGAAGGCGGATGACCGCCGAGCTTGGATCGGTCAGGACGAGCCCGCTCGTCCGCCCACCCGGCCCCTGATCAACCGCCCTCCGGAGGGCCGATCAATTCTTCCCCTTTCGTCTGAAAAAGCCGGGGAACCTTGGTGACTTCCGGGCCACCATGAGTGTGCACCATCCGTCGCCGAGTCATATGCGTGATCGTAAAACTCTTGAGAAACCAAGGGGCCTTCGGAGCCGCTTGGATGCGATTTAAAATCATGAAAACTTACCACGCTCCATCTCTCACCGCGGTCATAGGCCTCGTCATCTTTTCCCTAACCGGTTGCTCCGGCCGCGCCGAGGACAAGGTTTCCCCGCCCACTCCCCCGGTCGTCGTCACGCCTCCCGCCGCGCCGGCACCTCCCGCGAACAAGGGCGAAGTTGCCGAGGAGGATGCCTCGACCACCGCCACGGCCACCTGGGCCGCGATCAAGGATTATCCCTTTGCCCGGCGCGCCGATGTCATTGCCGGACTCACCTACATGACCAAAAAACTGGACGCCGGCATGCTGGTCCTGAGTGCCAAGCGCGCCGGCATGACGGATGCGGCCGCCAAGGACTGGGATTTCAACCTGAAGGAGTTGAACGACGCCCGCGCCTATTTGCAGTCCATGGGCACCGGGCTGGAGAAAGCCGGTGACGACACGTGGAATGATGCGAAGGACAAGATTGACCAAGCTTGGCAGCGCGTGCGGAACGCCTACGCCAAGGTCCGGCAGAGCACGACGTCCTAGTTTGTTCCTGATTGGCTGCAGCGATGGGCGCTCGGCAGATCTCAATCATCGCGGCGTAAAGCCGCTCCTACCGTTTTTAACTGAAGCACCGCGCGACCTCGCATTTCGACCGTCAGCTTCATGCGTGGGTCAATGGGGCCCAATGTTCGGTCAGCGGTCGGTAGCCATCGGGGAACATCCGGAGTTTTCATGCTACTATGGCAGACAACCTAAGTCGGAAGAAAAATTAACCCTCGATCCTTCACTCCCATGACCATGCTGATGCTCCTTCCTCCCCTGGCCGCCGCCGGCTATTCCCTGCTTTATCTTCTTTTCGGCGGCGGCTTGGCCGGCGCCGTCGTGATCTTTCTTGTCGCCAAGATGTTTGGCAAATGAAGGTGCCGGAGCCGTCTTTCACCTAAGATAAAATCTCCGCGCGGGCCCGCGAGCTCTGGCTGATTGCCGGCCGGCCGGATCGCCGGGATATGGAATTCTGGCTCGCCGCCGAAGCCGAGCTGCACCGCGAGTGCCGCGTGATGGGCCGGGCTACCATCAGTCCACCCGCCGCGCGCCGCCGTCGCTGAGTATATTGGTTGCGTTCAGGATGCAGCAATCGAGGTAGGGACGGGCCGCCCGCCCGTCCGGTACCGGTCTGAAACCGCATTTCTCCTCGTCAGCCCGGGGACCGATTGCTACTGCTCGCCGGCCATCACGATGTCTGCAGAATCCAGCCGAGCGGTTTTTCTCAGCTACGCCTCGCAGGATGCGGAAGCGGCGAGACGCATTTGTCAGGCACTGCGAGCCGCCGGAGCCGAGGTTTGGTTCGACCAAAGCGAACTCGTCGGCGGAGATGCCTGGGACGCCAAGATTCGCCGGCAGATCAAGGAGTGCGTGCTCTTCGTGCCGATGATCTCGGCCAGCACCCAGGCGCGGGCCGAGGGATATTTCCGGCGCGAGTGGAAACTGGCGGTCGAGCGGACCCACGACATGGCCGACCATGTGGCGTTCCTGCTGCCGGTGGTGCTCGATGGGACGACGGATCGCGAGGCCCATGTGCCGGAAAAATTTCGCGAGGTGCAATGGACGCGCGTGCAAACGGCCGGGGCTGAGACGGCCTTCGCGCAGCGGGTGATCAAGCTGCTCGGGGTCACGCCTCCGCCCGCTTCGCTCCCGGACAGCGCAGCACCCCGTTCCGAGGGAAAAACCACCGCGCCGCTCGTCGCCAGCACCAGCCCGCGGCCGGGACTGAAGGCGCGGCCTCCGCACCGATGGCCGGCCGCGGCCGCGGTGGCCCTGGTGCTCGCGTTGGGCATCACCATCGCCTGGTTCTGGCAGCGGAACACCCGGCTCCGCCATGTGCAGGAAACGATGCTGCCGGAAATCGAGCGGCTGATCGCCGCGCGGAATTTTGGCGCCGCCTTCGACTTGGCGGTAGCCGCCGAGCGTGAGGTGCCCACCAACACCGCGGTCAAAGCCTTCTGGCCGCGCATCGCCGTGACGACATCCGTTGAGACCACGCCGGCTGGCGCAGACATTTACGTGAAGGAATACTACCAGCCACAATCCGAGTGGCGTTATCTCGGAAAGACCCCGTTGCGCGAGGTGCGGTTGCCGAAGGTCTATTCTCGTTGGAAAATACAGCAGGAGGGCTGCGCTCCGCTCGAGCGTGCGCTGGGCGTAGACGCCCTGGTCCATTTCGATCTCGATCCGGCGGCCGCCATCCCCGCCGACATGGTGAAGGTCGGCGCCGGGAGCCTGCTGTCCATTTTCACCGGATTTCCCAGTCTCAAACTGGATGAGTTTCTCATCGACCGTTACGAGGTCACCAACCGGCAGTTCAAGAAATTTGTCGACGCCGGGGGCTACCAGAACCCCGCTTTTTGGCGGCAGCCTTTTGTGCGCGCGGGCAAGGCGCTGAGCCGGGAGGAGGCGTTCGCGGAGTTTCACGACAGCACGGGCCAGCCGGGCCCGGCGACTTGGAAGAACGGAACCTATCCGGACAGTGAAGCCGATTTTCCCGTCACGGGCGTCAGTTGGTTCGAGGCCGCAGCCTACGCTGAGTTCGCGGGCAAGCGGTTGCCGTCGGTCTATCACTGGAGCGTGGCGGCGCAGGTGGCGGAGTTCGAATCGCTGGTCCCGCTGAGCAATCTGGCCGGCCGCGGTCTGGCGCGAGGCGGGACCTTTCAAGGCATGAGCGCGTGGGGCGCCTACGATCTGGCAGGCAATGCGAAGGAATGGTGTTGGAATGCGGGCGGCGGCGAGACGCGCTACGTGCTCGGCGGGGCATGGCGCGAGCCGGGCTACATGTTTGCGCAAAAGGATGCGCAGGCCCCCTTCGACCGGGCCGCAACCTACGGCTTCCGTTGCATGAAGCTGATCGGAGCTGATCCATTGCCGGCGCAGGTCGACGCCGAGCTTGCCCTCCAACTCCGCAACTATGCCGAGGAGCGGCCCGTCAGCGACGAGGTTTACCGGGCGTTCCGCGGTCTTTATTATTACGACAAGTCGCCGCTGGAGGCCCGCACCGAGGCCGTGGACGAGGCGGACCCGCGGTGGCGGAGGGAAAAAATATCCTTCCGCGCGGCCTACGGCAACGAGCGGATCCCGGCGTTGCTGTATCTGCCCAAGAATGCCACGCCGCCTTTTCAGACCATCATCTACTTTCCCACCAGCGATGCCAACCGGGTGAAATCCCCCGACGAAGCGGTGGAAGACATGGCGATGGTCGCCATGCTCGTGGCGAGTGGCCGGGCGTTGATCTACCCCACCTACAAAGGGACCTTTGACCGTTACGATAAATTTCCGCCGGGCACGCTGTTGAGCTCTTTCCGCGATCAGATGGTGATGGTCGCGAAAGATTTGGGGCGGACGATCGATTATTTGGAAACGCGGCCCGACATCCAAACCGGCCAGCAGGCTTTCTTCGGCTACAGTGCCGGCGGCACCAACGGTTCGATCCTTCCGGCAGTCGAGACTCGCCTGAAGGCCAGTATTCTGGTGGCCGCAGGCTTCTCCCAGGGAAAGTCATTGCCCGAAGCGGACCCGATCAACTTCGCGTCCCGCAACCTGGTCCCCACCCTCATGCTCAATGGCCGTTACGATTTCGCCCGTCCCGTGGAGCTAAGCCAGCTTCCCCTGTTCCGACTACTCGGCGCGACGCCCGAAAACAAACGCCATGTTTTGTTCGACACCGGTCATACGTTAAGGCCGGAGCAGGTGGCCAGCGAAGTGTATGTCTGGCTCGATCGCTATCTCGGAATGGTGAAATGACCGTGCGTGCGACGTATCCGGCTTTCGTGCTCGGTGGCGCAAAGGCTGGTGCTTAAACATCAGGCACCTTCTCCCCTTTTCCCGCGTCTTATCTCTTCACCTGCAAACTCCCCTTCCTTCCGGTCTCCCCCACCCCATGAAACGATTCCTGCTTTCCGCCTGCACGCTCGTCCTCTGCTCCCTGGCCCGGGCCGGGCTCACTACGGACATCGAATATGCCAACGTTGACGGCGAGAGCATCCGCCTCGATGCCTTTGTCCCCGATGGCCCGGGACCGTTTCCCACGGTCATCATGGTGCATGGCGGTGGCTGGAACAGCGGCGACAAATCCGGCGGCCGGAGCAAGGGGCTCATGGCGCCGATGGACGAGCCACTGTCCCGCGCGGGCTTCGTCTGGTTTGAGATCAACTACCGGCTGACGCCCAAGTATCTCTATCCGGCTTGCATCAATGATGTCGAAGCAGCGATCCGCTGGGTCAAGGCCCACGCCGCCGAATATCATGTCGATCCGAGCCGCATCGCGCTCGCCGGTGAGTCCTCCGGCGGACATCTCGTCGACCTGGCCGCGGCGCGCGCGGACAAGTCGACGCAGGTCGCCGCGGTGGTTTCATTCTATGGGGTCGATGACCTCGTGGCCCAGGCGAAGGCGAAGTCGGCCGACGGCAATGTGTTCAAGCTCTTCGGCATCACGCAGCTCGATTTGAAGACGATCCCCATGCTCCAAGCCGCCTCGGCCGCCACCTACCTCAAGCCGGGGCTGCCGCCCTTTCTCCTCGTGCATGGTGACGCCGACCAGAAGGTGCCCTATGAGCAGGACGTCCTTTTCCGCACCAAGCTCCTCGCCCTCGGCGTGCCCTGTGAGCTGATCACCATCCACGGCGGCGCGCATGGCATGAACAGCTGGGAAAAGGTCGCGCCAGAGTACAAGGACCAGGTCGTCGCCTGGCTCCGGAAGACCCTGGCTGCGCATCCCTGAGTCGGGATCATTCAGATGTAGCGGCGGTCTATGACCGCCGCTACATCTCCGAACCAGTCTCACGCTTCTGACCCAGCCCCGCCACCCACCACACCCACGCCATAAACCCGGCTTGGAACGGCAGCCGCAGCCACAGGATGAGCGGCGAGAAATCGAAACCGGACATCCGGCCCTGCAGGGCGACGTGAAGATTCGCGGGAAAAATCGCGACGAGCAGCACCAGCAAACCCCAGCCGGCCAACCGGCGCACCGCCGGCACCAGCAGGCCGAGGCCGCCCAGGATTTCCGCGGCCCCGCTGATGAGGTTCATCGCCGACGGCGCCGGCAGCCACGGCGGCATCATGCCGAGATAGGTTTCCGGCATCCGGAAATGATTCGCCCCCGCCAGCACGAAAAAAATCGCGAGGATCCAGCGCAGGAGGATCTTGAGCTTGCCCATGTGCACCATGACAGCGGCGGAGGCGGCGGGTTGCAATCGGACATCCCGAGGAGTGGAGGATGCAGGTTTCACGCGAAGCCGCGAAGCTCGAGAAGAATTTAAAACCCATGGATTGGGCGGCCTTCCCTTCGCGAACTTCGCGGCTTCGCGTGAGACAGTCCAATCCTCCGAAAAGGCCTTAGGCCTCAGCCTCGTCATCTCGGCTGCTACGAAATTTTTCCATTATGCGTTCCGGTATCCGGTTCAACCGCAGGGCAAAAATCGCATAGACGATCACGAGCGCCGCGAGACAGACATTTCCGAGGTGATTGTAGGTGGCGATGATCTGGCGGTCGCTCCAGCCGAAATCCGCCGACAGGGTGTCGAGGTCGCCGCTCGCGTCCTCCTCGCCGTTGACCATTGAGCCATAGGGCAGCGGCACCATGCCGTACTTCACTTTCCGCCAGAACGTATACGTCTCGTAGAAGCTGCTCGCACCGATGAAAAGGAAAACATAGCGGCAGGCGCCCCATTTGAATTTTTCCGGAAATTCAAAGTAAAACAGCGCCACCATCAGCGCGCTGAGATAGAACTGCCCGCCGCAGCCGCCAAAGACGATCCACAGCCGTGCCTGCTCGGCCGGCAGCAGCCAGGTCATCCCGGCCTGCAATACCGCGAGCCCCGCGGCGAAGATCACCGGCCAGGGCTTCCGTTCCTGCCAGCCGGCGGCGAACAGGAGCCCGAGGAGGAAAAGAATGCCGACGTAGACGAAAAAGGATTTGTCCGGCGAGATGTTGGTCCACCCGATCGGCAGCGGCAGCGCCTTCTTCCCGGTGAACCAGGCGACCGTCGCATGCCCGAACTCATGCACCCACACATGGAAGCCCTGCAGAAAAAATCCGAGGAAGCTTTGCGTGACGAGAATCGCCAGCCCCCCCACCAGTGGAACCGCGACGAGGTTTACGACCGGGCGGTCGAAAGCCAACGGCTGGAAGGAATCCGCCGGCGGCGGGGGTGGCACATAAACCGGGCGGGACGATGGCGGGATGCTCTCGGGCATGGCTTTCCAAGTTTCCGGCCGAGCATGGATCCCTCTCCTGGGATGTCGAACGCGGACTCCTCGGGTTGTGTTCTCCCATCGGCCTAGCGGATGTTTAGCCACAGATTACACCGATGAGCACAGATCGTCGCATGCGTTATCCGTGCCCACATGTCCGGCGTAGCCTTGGCGATGTCGGATCTGTGTAGTCGATGGCCGATCTTTCGGCGTCAGGCCGAGGCCAGATGCCAGTGGTGGCAGATCGGGCAGACATAGGCCTTTCGTCCCCGCTCGGCGCCGGCGAGTAACGCCGCATCCAAGGCGTCGCCCTGGCTGCGATACCGGCGCTTGCGCACGCACCGGTGTTGTTTCTCTTCCCGTGTGGGCTTCTTCATGGTCGGATTGACGGGAATTCAATTCATCCCTCCTCACCTATCGCTGACTACCCGCGGTATCAGGTGCCTGCGATCCGGCTCGGCCAGAATCTTCCGGCAAAGGCTCTCCCCGCGGTTGAACTCGCGGCAAGTCCGTGGCCGGTCCTCATAGATAGTGCAGAGCCGCGTCAGCGCATCCAAGGCGACACAGGCTCCGTCTCCGCGCTGGTCCATGCACCGCACCCCGTCGTGCTCCACCACTAGCACCTCGGGCACGTGGTCCACGCCGGCGATGAGCTCGACCACCAGGTGGCAGCAGCGGCCGCAGCCGGCGCAGGCGGGAATGTCATCTGGAAGGTTCGTGGCGATGCCTCCCACATGGCCATCACTTCCCGCGACTGGCGACCCTTAAGGCAACGAACTCACTGCCGCGGACCCCGGCGCGCCACTCAGGGGCCGGTCTCCGTGGAAGCGGACTGCGGCACTTTGACGAGCTTGGACGGATCGAGACCTTGCCGGGCGATGCGATCCTGGATGTCGCGATATACAGCGTCGGGCAGCGACCGTTGGCGCGCCAGCACCCAAAGCAACTTACCCCCGTTGGAACCCACCACCGCCCATTGATAGTCCGGGTCGAGCTCGAGCAGCAGATAATCCGCGGTGAACGGCCAGAAGAGCCGGACCTTCCATTCAGCCTGGCTCGCCGTGTCGGTCACCCAGCCCAGGCCCTTCCATTGCTTTTCCGGGGCTTCGAGGGACTCTTTGCGAAAGCCGAAGATCACGTCGATTTTCCCATCAGGCCGCAGCGCGTACTCGTCAAAGGTCCCCACCTTCCCGTTTTCGAGAAAATTGGGAATGTTCGAGACGACCCACCAGCGGCCCATGTAGCGGGGCAGCTCAAGGCGGGAAACCGTGTGAAGTTTTTGGGCAGGCATGTGGGTGCAACCGGTCAGCGCAACCAGTCCGGCGAGCAGCAGGGCGTAAAGTCGGGGGTGCGCAGTCATCGTCATTACTGAGTCCGAACCGGTCCCAAGGTTCCTTCCGCCGCGGAAATCTGCTTCCTCGTCTGGGCGATCAATTCGAACGAGCGCAGGCGCGCGGCGTGGTCGTAAATCGCCGCAGTCACCATCAGTTCGTCCACGCCGGTGCGTCTGACGAATGCCTTGATCCCGCGCTCCACCGTCGCCAGCGAGCCCACGACCGCCTCGCTGAAGGCGTGGCTGACCATGGCCTGCTCCGCTGGCGACCACCGGCCGTCCATGCTGTCGACCGGTGGCGGCAGCGGGCCCGGCGAGCCGCGGCGGAGATTAATGAAGCTCTGCTGCAGCGAGGTGAACAGCCGCGCCGCTTCCGCATCGGTCGCGGCCGCGAACACGGCGATCGCCGCCATGGCATGCGGCTGCGGCCAGGCGGCGGACGGACGGAACTCGGTGCGATAGACCTCGAGGGCCTCGGCGAGATGGTCGGGGGCAAAGTGCGAGGCAAACGCGAACGGCAACCCGAGCGCCGCCGCCAGCTGCGCGCTGAACAGACTCGAGCCCAGCAGCCAGATCGGCACCGCGAGGCCCGCCCCAGGAACCGCCTGCACCGCCTGGTTCGGCCCGGCGGGGCGGAAGTAGGCCTGCAATTCCATGACGTCGCGCGGAAACTCGTCGGCCGAGTCGAGGTTGCCGCGGCGCAGCGCGCGGGCGGTCAACTGGTCGCTGCCCGGGGCCCGGCCGAGGCCGAGATCAATCCGCCCGGGAAAAAGCGACTCCAGGGTGCCGAACTGCTCGGCAATCACCAGCGGCGCATGATTCGGCAGCATTACGCCGCCCGAGCCGACGCGAATGGTGGAAGTGCCCGCCGCGATATGGCCGATGACCACCGCGGTGGCCGCGCTCGCGATGCCCGGCATGTTGTGGTGCTCGGCCACCCAGTAGCGGTGATAGCCGAGCCGCTCCGCGTGGCGGGCCAGATCGAGCGAGCGCTGCAACGCCTGCCCCGCCGTGCCGCCCTGAACGATGGGGGAAAGGTCGAGGATCGAAAACGGAACCATGCGGCAGTCTGCGCAGGTCCGCCAAATTTGCTACTTCGCGGCCTTCTTTTTGCGTTGGTGCAGCGCCAGTTTGTTGCCGTCCGGATCGCGGATTGCCACCATGCGGCAAAGCGGCGCGTCGATCGGCCCCATCGCAAATTTTATCCGATGCCGCTTCAGGTGCGCCAGCGTTGCGTCGAAATCAACCACCTCCAGCGCCACGACGCAGCCATCCTTCGACGGTTTCCAAGCGGGGGACGAGCCGATCGCGAGCGTGCCGGATGATCCGACGGAGTATTCAATGAATTTGGCCGACTTGAGCCGGCGGGCGAAGCCGTTCGACTTCAGCCCCAGCACGCCTTCGTAGAATTTTCGCGCACGGGCCATGCGGGTGACCGGATAGGTCACAAAACCCAGTTCCTTGTATTTGATCATGAGGGTGCCGTTTGGGACGCAGAAAGTTTAGTCCCGTTTACTTGGAAATTTTCCTGGCAATCAGGAGAGCCGCGATGAGCAGAATGAGGAAGATCGTCACGGAGATGAAAAACAAGATCTTGGCGACCAAGGCCGCGGCGCCCGCGACTCCGGTGAAGCCCAGGGCCCCGGCGACAATGGCAATCAAGGCGAAGATTAAAGCCCATTTAAGCATAGGAGGAGTTGCCTGCACCGACCGACAAATCCCCTCTCGGTTGCGCACCATCTGCCTCCCGTCCACTTTCCCCGGTCCTCCGTCTCCCGTCCCCTGTCCACCATCACCTGAGCCCTCACGGATCAACCACCACCGGCAAACCCACCCAGGCAAGCTCGAGCAACAACTGCGCATCCCAGTTCGCCAGGCGAAAGCAGCCGTGCGACTCCGTGCGGCCCACTTGCTCCGGCACCGGCGTGCCATGAATGCCATAGCCCGGACGATCGAGCCCGACCCAGGCCACGCCCACCGGATTGTTCGGGCCCGGCGGGATCACGAGCTTGCGGCCGAGCTCCCGGCCTTCCTCGGACTCGGGAAACACCGCGGGATCGAAGGTGTAGTTGGGATTAGGGATGACCACAGTCACATGCAGTTCGCCCTCAGGCCGCTTCTCCGCCATGCGCGCGATGCTCACGGGAAAATGCGCGATCAAGCCGCCCTCGGCATCGCGCGCTTCCAGCACATGGGCCGACAGATAGATGTGCAGATGGGCCGCCACGCCAGCCGGCTTCACGCGCCCGATGATCGGCACCGTCAGGCTGATGCCGGCCAGCGGCTTGGCCCAGTCCACCGCCGGGTTCAGCCGGCGGATGAGCGCCGGGCTCGCGTGCGCGCGTTCCGCCACCAGCTCGAGCGCGGTTTCATAGTCTAGTGCGGTCTGCTGGGATTTCCCGAGCCAAGTCGGGCTGAGGGGTTGCAGCCGCGCGAGATCCTCGGGCGCCAGCGTCAATTGCCCCAACGCCGGCAGGGTGAGTCCGAGTTGCGCCGTCGTCGCCTCGTCCAGCACGCCAGTCGCGGGCAGGCCCTTGCTCTCCTGCCAGGCCTGCAACGCGACGACCGTTTGCGCCCCACTCACGCCGTCGATGGACCCGCAGGATATTCCCGTCCGCGCGAGCGCGATCTGCGCCTCCAACCATGAGGCCACTGGCTGGGCGGGAGCCAAGGTGGCCAGGGCTGGCGGCAACTTGATATCGATGACAGGCGGCGCCTCAGCACCGCGCGCGCCCACCACCACCGCCACCGCCGCTCCGAGGAGCACGGTCCAGCCCAGGCCAAGGTGGTTACGCAGGCGCATACGCCCGGATAGTGTCGGGCAATTTGCCTTTGTTGCCAAGGACAGGCTGCACGATGCACCATGGTAATCGAGCAGCAGAGGCTGGATTGTAGCGACGCTCTATGAGCGCCGCTCGTCGTAAACCGACTGTCCTAGACCGCCGCTACATCTTCGAACCAGCCTCGTTACCTCGACTGCTTCATTTCAACCCGCCCGATTGTGGCTCGCCAAAGTCTGCTCGATGAAGCCGAGGATTTCCGGCCGGCCTTTTTTGGTCTTCGCCGAACTGGTGAAGATTTGCGGCAGGTCGTCCCACCATCCGGCCATGGCCTGCTTGAACAGCGCGATGTTCGCCTCCGAGCTCGCCGACGATTGCTTGTCCGTCTTGGTAAAGACCAGGACGAACGGCACGGCGCAGCCGCCCAGCCATTGCACGAACTGCAGGTCGATGCGCTGCGGCTCATGGCGTGAGTCGATCAGGGCGAACACGCAGAAGATGTTTTTCCGCTTCGAGAGGTAGTCGCTCACCGACTGGTTGAAATCGTCCCGCGTCTTCTGGCCGACGGCCGCGTAGCCGTAGCCGGGGAGATCCACGAGGCTCCAGGTGTCGTTGATGATGAAAAAATTGATCAACTTCGTCTTGCCGGGTGTCACCGAGACCTTCGCCAGCTCGCGGCGCTCCACGAGCATGTTCAGCAGGGAGGATTTCCCGACGTTGGAGCGGCCAATGAAGGCGAATTCCGGCAGGGCCCAGGCCGGGCAGGACTTCAGGTCGGGGGCGCTGACATCGAAGACGGCGGATTTGATTTTCATGCTTTCGTGGATTGGGCCGGCGGGCCAACTCGCAGCCTAACGGGCGCTAGTCTCCCGCGGCAAGCGGCATGGTCGGGATTCATCCCGAAGGCAGGTACGATGAACACCCCATCGCGCGCCGCGGGCACTTTGGGCATCATACGCGCGAACCGCGGCCCGCAAAGCCTGTCCGTCGTCCTCCCTGCTTAACACCCATCCCATCACCCTCATGAGCAAATTCATCTCCGCGTGGAAACTGTCCGCCTTGCTGCTGGTGGGCACCGCCCTGCCGCTCCACGCGCAGGAACTCACGCTGCTGGGCGGCGTCACGAATTCCGCCAGCTTCGCCAAATCCAGCTACGCCTGGCAGGTCGACTACCGGCAGGACCTGTTCAAGTATGTCGCCGGCTCGATTACCTATCTCAATGAGGGCCACCTCACCGGCCATCACCGCGATGGCAACGCCTGGGAGGTGTGGGGCAACGTTCCGTTCTGGAACGACCGGGTCGCGCTTTCGCTGGGGGCGGGCGCCTATTATTTTTATGACACGCAGCCGCTGCCGAATGGCGATACCGCGAACGTCCACGGCACCGCGCCCATTATCAGTTTCTCCGCCACGGCCTATCTCAACGACCGCTGGTTTTACCGGTTCATGGCGAACCGCATCAATCCTTCGACCGGCATCAAGGTGAACACCGCGGCCGTCGGCGTGGGCTACTGGTTCGGCCCGAACCGGCGCCCGCTCGGCACCCAGCCCAATCGCGGCGCGCCCGAGCCGGAGTATGTCACCGAGCCGCAGCTTACCTTCTTCGGCGGCCAGAGCGTCGTAAATACCTCGTTCGATGAAAAAGCCTGGGCGGGCGCCTTGGAATATCGCCAGGGACTCCTGCCGCACCTGGATGCAACCGCCACCTACCTTTACGAGGGCAACCCGAAGGTGATCCGGCGCAGCGGCGTCGCGGTGCAGCTCTGGCCCGTCAACACCTTCATCGACAAAAGCACTTCCGTCGGCATCGGGCTCGGCCCGTACATCAACATCGACAACAAGCACCCTGCGCCCACCGGCACAGGGGTGAATCTAGGCCGCAAAAATCCCGCCGCGCTCGCGCCGCTCGTCACGCTGACGATCGCCCGGCAGCTGACCGACCACTGGATCGCCCGGCTGATCTGGGACCGCGTCACCAGCACCTACAATCGCGATGCCGACATTTTCCTCTTCGGGGTCGGCTATCGCTGGTCCCCCTGAGCAGCCCGGGCCCGCCGTGAACTCCGCCAAGGCCTCCCACCCTTTCGAGCAATCCACCCGGCTGGTCGGGCGTCATTTCATGCGCTATTTTCTGCGCGGCCTCGTCGTCCTGGTGCCGACCGCCATCACCGTCGCCGTGCTGTTCTGGTTTTTCCGGAAACTCGACGGCCTCCTGCACCCGCTCGTCGTCACGCCAGGCATTGGCTTGGCCCTGCTCCTCGGGCTAATCCTGCTGGTGGGGCTGATCAGCTCGTTTCGCTTCGCCAAGCGGCTGTTCCGCCACTTCGACGGCTGGCTGGAGCATACGCCGGGCGTGAACTTCATCTACTCCTCCACCCGCGACTTCCTCGAGGCCTTCGCCGGAAAAAAGCGCCGGTTCACCCACTCCGTGCTCGTCAATGTGCTCGCCGAGGAGGTGTGGCTCGTCGGCTTCCTCACTGACGAGGATCTCGACGGCTTCAAGTTCGGGTCCAAGTACGTCTCGGTCTATGTCCCGCAGGCCTACAACGTCGCCGGCCAGCTTTATCTTGTGAAACGCGACCGGGTGCGCCCCATCGAGCATCTGTCGTCGCCGGATGTGATGCGGTACGCCGTAACCGGCGGCGCGGTGGAGCTGGTGTCCTCATCTTCCAAGGCCGCCTGAAGGCATCCGCGAAGCGTTGGCGGCATGATGGATAGTAGGGACGGGCGGCCCTGCCCGTCCGTCAGTCCGTTCAGCTGTAGACCACCTCGTTGAGGTGGTCAGCCAGTCCACCGGACTGGCCTACAACGGGACCGGCAAAGAGCACACTCAGGCAGGTGAGACCGGCCTCGGCCTTCTGCAACTCGGAGATGTCCACGCAGTGGACGTTCAGACCCCGGGCCCGGAGCAAGCCGGCGGTCTTCGGTGCGGAGGCTGCGACCAACACGCGATCGTTCACGGACAGCGTGTTGGCACCCCATGGTTCGTCCGTCGGGACCGCCAGGATTTCGAGGTGCCGGAATGTCGACAGATCAATCCACGCTGGGTTGGCCAGCAGCAAGCCGCTACCCGGCGACGTCGCCCCGGTTTTCAGATGCAAACATCCCCGCACTTCCACGGCGGTGACCTCGTAGCCCAGCGGAGCGGTGAGACGGCGCAGTTGCTCGATGCCCTCCCGGTTCGTCCGGCTGGAGAGTCCCGTGAACAGGGTCTTCCCGATGCGCAGCACATCGCCACCCTCGAGGGTGCCGGGCGCTTCAATCCTGACGAGGGAACGAAAGTGCCCGATCACCGGGGCGATGAGTTCGCCTTCCCGTTCCCGGCTCGCCGCCCCGGACCGGCCGAGGATGGCGATCTCATCGAGCACCAGCAGCGGATCCTCGACAAACACCGAGTCCGCCAGCGCGGGCTCCTCGGGCAGCACGGTGACGTTCACTCCCGCCGCGGCCAGGGCCCGGACATAATCCTCGTGCTGCCGCGCCGCGCGCTGGAGATCGATGATCTGCCGGGGCAAATGCCGCAGTTCGCAGGCGGCCAGCGAGCGGCTGACTTTTCGGACCAAGGCGCGGGTGGCCGACGGATGGCCCATGGAAATATGGTGCCTCAGCGCGCGGACTTCGCCTCGGCGCGGAGAATTTTTGCCTCCACCACGAACGGACCCGCCGGCAGCAGGCTCGCCACCAGCACAAGCGCGGTGCGACGCCATGGCCAGGCGTGGTGCCGGACGACCCGGAACACTGCGACGACATAGAGGATGAAGAGAATCCCGTGCGCCATCCCGACCACGCGCACCGCCAGCGGCCAGCCGGCGAGATACTTGAGCGGCATCGCCACGCCCAGCAGGACGAGAAAGGAAACGCCCTCCCAGAATGCGACCACGCGCAACCGGTTCAGCGGGGACTTAAATGATTCCATGACTGCTGATCTCCACCCAGCCGCGCGCGGCTGTCGAGCCGGATGCAGCCCAAGGACGGAATGATTTCGCGCAGAGCCACAGAGGCGCAAAGGCAGCCCCACGGCGAAGGAAGCCTCTGCCACCAGCTTTTAAAATCGCCAAATTTCTTCTTCTCTCCGCGCCCCTGCGACTCTGCGCAAAAAAACTCCGGGCGGATTGGGCTGCTCACGCCACCGTGATCACGGCGTGGACGCCAGCTTCGCCGGCGCGGAGCTGATGACGATGAGAGTCGTGGCCCAGGGCTCCAACACCACCGGCAGCTTCGCCTTCCCTCCCGCGAACGTCACGCCGGACAGGACTTCAATCTTGCCGGTGCTGGCATCCCAGCTTTGCGCCTGTTTCCCCGTGCCCGTGGTGGCAAGGGTCACATTCAGGTGCAACGGGGTATCGCCTTCGTTGAAGAGGAAATAGGCGTCCCCGTCCTTCAACTGGCGGTGATTATATTTCAATCCGGTGGTGACCTGGTCGAGCGCAAGGTCGGGCGCCGGCAGCGCGGCGAGCACCGCGGGGGTCACTTCCACCGAGGGCTCCGCGACTGCCCAGCTGATGTCGGCGGGGCCGGTGGCGGTGAGGAAATTTTTATCCATGACGAGCTTGGGCGCGCCGCCAATGAAAACGACCTTGCCGCCGGCCTTGGCGAAGGCCTTGAGGCGGTCGAGCGATGCCTTGGAAATGGCGTCCACCGGCGGGATGACGATGCCGCGGTAGGCCTGGCCGCTCAGGTTGACGAATTCGCCGCCCTGCAGCTTGAACGATTGGGCGAGGGCGTATTCATCCACGAAATCAACGTCGCGCTGGTGCTCGAGCAGCGCATGGACGATGGCGAGGAAGTCGCGGTTGGCCGCGGGCCCGAACCAGAAGCTCGTCGACGGAACATACACGCCGATCTGCGCCGCCGGCCGGCCCTGGCCCAGCACATAGCTGGTGCGGTTGGTATAAAGGGCGAGCTCGGGAAACTTGGGATCGGTGATATAACGGTAGCCGTTCGGCGCGGCACCGCGGCCAAGCGCCGGCGCGGGCGCAGCCGGATCCACGGGGGCCGGCCCGCCGCCGCGACGCGCACCGGCGGCCCCGGGTGCTCCTGCCGCTCCGGCCGCTCCGGCCGCCGGATTGAACGCCGGCGCCGCGGAAGAGCGCAGGGACATGAATTCCATGTGCGTGATGCCGAGCCCGAGCTGGTGGTTCACAATCCAGCCAGCCTCCTCGAGGTTCGGCGTCGGATAGTTGCCGGTCATCGCCGCGAACGACTCACTCATCGACTGCGGGTGGCCGTTGAGGTGGGCGGCCGACGAGGCGAGCTTGGGGAAGTCAGCCACGACGTCGTGCCAGACCTGGTGCCAGATGACATCGATGCCCGGCACCTGCACGCCGCGCATCGCCTTGAAGAAATCGCCGTTGGCGCTGGCGAGCTGGGGCAGGATCTCCTCGTGTTCGATGTGCGTCTGCATCTGCAGGTGGTTGTCCGCGCACCACTGCGCGCCGGCGCCGAAGAAATTCTGCGCAAAGAGGTCGGACCACACGTCGCAGTAATCCGCGAACGCGCGATGCGCGGCATCGAGGTTGTCGGCGACGGGCGCCGCGGCCCCGCGGCCGCCCCGGCCGCCGAGCTGGATGGCGGCAATGGCCGGCAGGTGCGGCCGGATGTCGTAGCCCTTTCGCTTCTGGAATTCCGCGGGGAAATCCGGCGTCCACGGATTGAAGTTGTAGGAGGCCTCGTCGCCGCGGAAGCCGAGGAAGGTTTTGCCGAACTCATCGCCGACCGCCTGCTTGTAGGCCTCGAAGGTCCACTTGATGAAAAGCTGGTCCGCCTCGGGCGCGAGGTAGTCCATGAGCGAGTGCTCGGCATCCTTGCCGCCGGACTTGTTGTTCGACGACTTCGTCACGCCGGAACGGAAGGCCCAGTGGGCCAGCGTCACGGCCCAGCGGCCGGTGGCCGGGGCGGTCCATTCCACCTTGCCGGCCTTGACCTCAAGCACCTGGGCGTCGCTGGTGTCGAGATTGACGGCGACGGCGCAGATCGTGGTCGAGTCGAGCACGCGGGAAAAAACCTGGCCTGGCGCGACGGGCACCTGCTCGGCGGGGGCCAGCGCCTTCATCCGGAGATCGGGGCGCTCCGTGGTGAATTTGCCGCCCGCAAAGCCGGAGGGATAGCCGCCGTCGTCGTCAAACCACAGGTGCATGTCGCGCTTCTTCGCCTCCTCCACCGCGATCTTCACATTCTCGAAGTAGGCGGGGGAAAGATAGGGCGCCGCCGGATTGCGGCCGGGCTCGACCCACGCCTGGCGGATGTTCATGGCGAGCAGGCGCTCGAGATCGCGGACGATGCTCTCGCGGGTGATGTTGCCGTTCCAGCCCCAGGTGACCTGCGAGCTGTAGATGGACGGCGGCGCGGCGAAATTTTTGGCGACCTCTGCCGCCGTGGGATTGGTGAGCTTCTGCCAGGGATGCTCCTGCGCGGTCAGGACCGTCGTGCACAGCAAGAGGAACGGGAGGATAATTTTCGCCGGGGTTTTCATGGGGAAGTGGGGTTGATCGCGAGACGTTTGCCGTGCGGATCGGTTGCGGTAAAGTTCCGGCAGGTTAACCACGAAGGCACGAAGACCAATCTTCCGGTGGCTCGCTTCGTACCTTTGTGACTTCGTGGTTTAACTCCGAAGGATCATGTTCTGCTGCCGGCCTGGGTTTTGCTGAACCGGCTTGTGCGCCGCCCGGCGGTCGCGCTAGATCAGGGCACCCCTCCCCGCCCCATGCCCCTGTTCCCCGCCTTGAAAGCGGCGGCGCCGAGTCCGGCCCGCCGTCATTTCCTCCGCCAGCTCACAGTCGCCGCCGCGGCCACCGCGTTTCTACCCCGCGCCTTCGCCTCGCTCCCCGCCGCCAAGATCACGCGCGTCCGCGTCTACCGGCCGGCGAATCTCAATGTCCATTTCAACCAGAGCAACATGGTCGTCACCATCGAGACCGACATCGGCATCACCGGCGTCGGCGAGGGCGGCGCGCGCGACACGATCGAGCAGTGCGCCGTCCGGCTCATCGGCCGCAACCCGTTCGACATCGAGCGCTGCTGGCAGGACATGTACCGTGCGTGGTTCTACCCGCCCGGCCGGGAAAAAATCCACGCGCTCGGCGCACTCGACCTCGCGCTCTGGGACATCAAGGGCAAGGCACTCAAGGTGCCGTGCTACGATCTCCTCGGCGGGATGAACCGCACCTTCCTGGAGAGCTACAGCAGCAGCGCCGGCACGGGCAAGCTGCTCTCGGATCTCGCCCGCGCCGCGATGGAACAGGGCTTCCGGGCGTTCCGGATGGATGCCGCCAGCATGGACGGTGTCGCGCGCGCCGGCCAGAGCGCGCCCGCGACCGAGGCCGGACCGCTCCCCGGCCCGATCTACAACACGCACGAACGCGTCCGGCAGGTGGCCGAGGACTGCAAGAACCTGCGCGAAGGCGTCGGCCCCAACGGCGACTGGCTCATCGACCTGCACCAGCGCTTTGACTTCGCCGACGGCCTGCGCGCCTGCAAGTTGATCGAGCAGTACGAGCCCTACCTCGTCGAGGATCCTGTCCGCCCCGACCAGTTCAATGACGACCTGCCGAAACTGCGGAAGATGACCACCGTGCCGCTCGCCGCGGGCGAGGAATGGGGCCAGCGCTGGGATTTCAACAAGCTCGTCGAAAACCACGACATCGACTACGTCCGCTGCACCCTGCCCAACGTCGGCGGGATCACCGAGATGGTGAAGATCGCCGCTTTGTGCGAGACGCACGCGATCGGAATCGTCCCGCATTTCACCGGGTCGATTTCCACCGCCGCGCTCGTCCACGCGCTCGGGCCGTTCTCGGGGCCGGTGCTGGCCGAGATCGGCCAAAACCGCGCGCTCCCGGAGCATATCAGCGAGGGCCTCGATTTCCGCCGCGGCAAGATCTGGCCCAACGGCCGCCCCGGCCTCGGCGTCACGCTCAACATGGAGCGGCTGACGCTCGTCACCGAGTTCACCGAGCCCGGCCCGAACCGGCCGGTCTATTTCCGACCCGACGGCTCGCAGACGAGCTGGTGAAAGCCGACAAGGAATTTTTCACCCGAAGCCGCGCAGGATGCGAAGATTTTAAAGCCTCGATCCCAAATCTCCTCCTTCGCGACCTTCGCGGCTTCGCGTGAACCAATCCTCCAGTCAGCCCGATTTCTTACCCAACAACTGAACACCCCAAAAATGAGCCCCTCAAATCAATCCGAACCAACTTCCGCATCCGTCATGCCGCGGAGGGATTTTGGCCGTATCCTGGCCGGTGGCATTGTTGCCGCCGGCATCACTGGCACTTCGACGGTCGCCTCCGCGGCCCAGTCTCCCACCTCCGCCGCGAACCCCCAGCCGAGGAAAAACACGCTCCACCATGTCGGCGGCGACTATCACTGCGTGTTCGGCGAGCACTGGGCCTCGGAAAAAAACTTCCTGTTCCACAAGCGCCTCGGCGTGACCTCGCTGAGCCCCAGCATGGACCCGGGCGGCGACGGCACGCGCGAGGTGGCCGGGGCCTCCGATGACTGGAACCTCGATGACATGAAAAAATGGAAGGACGCCTGCGACAAAGCGGGCATGACCTGGGAGTGCGCCCGCATCGACTCTCGCTACATTTACCTGAAGCCCGGCCCGGAGCGGGAGCGAAAGCTCGATTCCATCGTCCGGAACATCGAGAAAGCCTCGAAGGTGGGCATCAAGGCGCTCTCCCAGCACTGGACCCTGATTCCCATCCGGCGGAATCGAAACACACCGGGACGCGGCGGCTCCACGTACAAAGGATTCAAGCTCGAGGAAAACTGGCAGGCCCTGCCGGTCGGCGCCCATGGCGTCGTGTCCTACGATGAGTACTGGGAACGCATCACGACCTTCCTCAAGCGGGTGATCCCCGTGTGCGAGCAGATGGACGTGAGGATGGCCGTCCATCCCTACGACTGCCCCGGTCTGCCCCGCGGTTACCAGGGCGTGGACAACTGGGACGCCGGCCCGGGTTCCGTGCTCGACGCGCTCAAAAAATACGAGGCCATCGTCGACAGTCCCTACAACGGCTTCCAGCTCTGCCTCGGGACCGTGGCCGAGGGCTGCCCGAATCCCCGCGAGGACATCCTGCCGATCGTCCGGTACCTCGCGGCCAAGGGAAAGATCCATCAGTTCCACATGCGCAACATCAAGGGCCGGCTGCACGATTTCGAGGAGGTCTACATCGACGAGGGCGTGATGAACTTCATCGAGGTCGTCCGCATCATGCGGGACGCCGGCTACACCGGCAGTTACCTGCCCGACCACGTCCCGGCGCATCCCGACGACCCCAAAATGTACCAGGGCTACGCCGCCGCCTTCGGCTACATCCAGTCCTTGATCCACGCCGCCAACGCCGAGGTGCCGGGCTGAGCTTCACACGTAGTTCGCGAAATGGCGGGCCGAGGGATCGAACTCCGGAGGATTTCGCGCGAAGTCGCGAAGGGCGCGAAGATTCGATCCGTAAACCCGCCCACTTCGCTTTCTTCGTGGCTTCGCGTGACTCATTCCGCTGGTCCGCAGCTTTCCCGCTCGCATTGCCATCCGGGGTCCCAATTAATCCAAACCCATGCCTGACCTGCCGACTGATCACCAACCCAAACCCGGACAGCCCTGCCCTTGCGGGAGCGGACGATTGTTCGAGCAATGTTGCGAGCCGATCCATGCCGGCAAACGGCTGGCGGCGACCGCGGAGGAGCTGATGCGCGCGCGGTTCACGGCGCACGTCGCGCATAATTTTAAATTCCTGCACGACACCTACGGCGCAACCGCCGGCAAGCCCTACGTCGCGGAAGAAGGTGAGCCCACCATGCAATGGACGAAGCTGGTCGTCCACGGCCACGAGCCGGGCTCCAGTCCCGACAAAGCATTCGTGGATTTCTCCGCCTACGGAACCGAGGACGGCACCGAGAAGGTGCTGCACGAGAAAGCCGAGTTCCTCCGCGTCAACGGCGCCTGGCTCTACACCCGCGAAGCCCGCCTCGGCCCCGCGCCCTACAAGTCCAACGCGCCGAAAGTCGGCCGCAACGACCCCTGCCCCTGCGGCAGCGGCAAGAAATACAAGCAGTGCTGTTTGCTGAAGGCGTGATCAGGGATGGAGTGAAGGCAGCTAGTTAGGTTTGCCCTCGACCCGAACGGGTGGCTTCCCCGAAGCTTACCCGCCCGTTTCTCAGTCCTTGGAATGAACCTACCCGCGCTCATCCCACCCCTGCTTCTTTCCGCTTTCGTTGCCTCCAGTGACCGCGACAAGCGACGGCTGGCCGAGCCGCGGAAAAACTGGGGGCAGGAAATTTCCCGGGAGCGAAACATGGACATCATCGCCATGTATCACGTCTCGGCCGGAGCCAAGCGCCGGACGGTTGATGACCGGACCTGGCTGGATCTCGGCATGGATGAGCTGTTCGCCAAAATGGATCGCACTGCGGGTATGCCAGGCCGGCAGGTTCTCTACCACCAGATGCACACCTATGAGGACGATGATCGGATTTTGGCCGAGCGCACACGGCAACAGGCCATCTTCAAGGAAGACTAGGATCTGCGTGAGCGATGCCAGGTCTTGCTGGCCCGCCTGAATGGGATCGCGCAGCGAATGGCTGGCGTCATCCCTGCTGGCTCCGTTTCCGGAACCCCCCCACTTTGGGCCGCTGCTCTATCTTTGCAGCTTTCTGTCCCTGGGCTGCCTGGTGGGAATGGTGGCCGTGCATTGGCTGTTTCTTCCGCTGCTCGCGCTGATGTTCACCAACTTCGTCATCACCGCGACCTATGGCCGGCGCATCACCCCTTCCTTCTCCGGCTTCGCCCAGATCATGACGATGCTGGGCGTCGGCAAGGAGCTGGCCGCGGTGGCTGACCCTCATTCGCTGCCGCAACTCGAGGCGCCACGAGGTGCGCAATCCGCTCTCCGCCATCCTCGGATTCGCCAGTATTCTCACCGACAGCGAGCTCGATTCCAGCCAGAAGCGCTATGTCGATACCATCAACCGGGCCGGCAGCAACCTCCTGGAGCTGCTCAATGACATTCTCGACTACACCCGGGTGGAAAGCGGCAAGCTCAGGCTGGAGCGCATCGAGTGGAATCCCGCCATGCTCATTCACGAGGTGATGTAACTCATGTCGGCCCACGCCACGGAGAAGGGCCTGCAGTTGCACTTCGACAACGACCTGCCCGATGCGCTGACCCTGTGGGGTGACCCCATCCGGGTGCGCCAGATCGTGCTCAACTTTGTCAGCAACGCCGTGAAATTCACCGCCCAGGGCGGCGTCACCGTCAAGGCCTCCTGGACCCCCGACCCCGCGCAAGCGGATCGCGGCCGGTTCGCGCTGGAAGTGGTCGACACCGGCATCGGCATTCCGGCGGATAAGATTCCGCTGCTCTTCCAGGCCTTCACCCAGGCCGACACGTCAACGACCCGCCACCATGGAGGGACCGGACTCGGCCTGGCGATCTGCAAGCGTCTCTGCGACCTGATGGGCGGCGCCATCGGACTGAGGAGCACCCCGAATGTCGGCACCACTCTTTCGTTCACCCTCGATTGTGACGCCCTGCCGATCATCAGCCTGCCCGCATTGTCCGCGGGCAGTGAGGATTCTTCCGATCCGATCCTGAACCGCGCGCTGGTGGTGGACGACATGCGGCTCAACCGCGAGCTGCTCAAGGTCATGCTCCGCCGCTTCGGCCTCGAGGCCGACCTCGCGCCCGGCGGCCCGGAGGCGGTCAAGCTCGCCGCCGCCAACCGTTACGCGATCATCTTTACCGATCTCGAGATGCCGGAGATGGACGGCTTTGCCACCGCACGGCAGATTCGCGCCGCCGAGGGGCCCCGTCGCCGCACCCCGATGGTGGCCGTCAGCGCCCTCACGGCCGTGGGCACGCGCGACAACTGTATCGCCGCCGGCATGGACGACTATCTCACCAAGCCGGTCTACCTCCCGGCCCTGGAGTCAGTCATCGAGGCGTTTCTGCCCGGCCAGTACAAACTTCAAAAACCCTCGGCGCCCAAGACGGAGCCCACGGTTCAAACCGAGCGCAAGGCGGCGTGAGGACGTGAGGCCTTCCCGCGGGGCCGGTCCGCTCCTCAGCGGCGATCTCCCGGTGCCCACCAGCCAATCCTCACCGCGTATTCCCGTTTCGCTCTTGGCAGAGTCCGCGCCATCTGAAGAGATCGGGCCATGAACTACCGGACCAAGGCGGAGTATTACATCCAGGGCATCACGCAGGGCTTCGTGGAAGCCTCCGAGGTGATCGCGTGGGCCGACGAGGTGATCGTTGCGGCGCCCAAGGCCGAGGATTGGATGCTCGAGATCTCCACCTGCGGACCGGACGACCGCATGGTCGTGCTGAGCCATTTGAACACCATCAAGGGCGAGGTGGATGCCGCCGAGCTGGCCGCGCTGCTGAAGGCCAAAGGCGCGACCTAAAGATCCGCCGGCAAGTATTTTGGCCACGAAAATCAGGAACTTCCCGCGTTCCTTCCGGCACCAAGAGGGCATGAAAACACCTCTCCGGCCTGCTTTGGGCCTGTGGTTTTTACTGCCGCTCCTGACGCCCGAACTCCACGCCCAGACAACCGCGGCGGATTTCCTGGACCGCGGCAACGCCAAGATCGCCCAGGGCGATCCCGCCGGCGCCATGGCGGACTATGATCGCGCCATTGCCCTGGATCCCAAGCAGGCCGAGGCCTTCTACGATCGCGGCGCGGCACGAGAGGCGAAGGGTGATCATGCCGGCGCCATTGCCGACTACGACAAGGCGCTCGGCCTGAATCCGAAATTCGCCCAGGCCTTCAACAACCGCGGGCTCGCCAAGGCCGGCAGGGATGATCCCGCGGCCGCGATTGCCGATTTTGACCAGGCCATTGCCCTCGATCCAAAATACTCCCTCGCGTTCTACAACCGCGGCCGCGCAAGGAAGACCCTCGGCGATCTCGATGGCGCCATCGCGGACTACGACCAAGCGATCGCCTTGGATCCGAAGTTTTCCCTGGCCTACATCAACCGGGGTGTCGCCAAGATGGCGCAGGATCATCCCACTGCGGCCGTCGCCGACTACGATCAGGCCATCACCATGAATCCAAAATTCGCCCCGGCGTACTTCAACCGCGGCGTCGCGAGGGAAGCCGGTGGGGACTTGGCCGGGGCCATTTCCGATTTCAACCAGGCCGTGACCATCGATCCGGCCTATATCAGCGCCTACAAGAAGCTCGCTACCACCCAGCGCAAGCAGGGCAACGAAGCCGCCGCGAAAGCAGCCGAGGCCGCACTCGTGAAATTGAACGTCAAGGGGAAGTGAGGGAGCGGCGGGGGATGGAAGCCGGACGCCGGAGGACAGAAGCCGGATTCGGAAAGGGTTCACGCGAAGGCGCGAAGTTCGCGAAGAAAAAATCCGGATCGATCAGCCCTTCGCGAACTTCGCGGCTTCGCGTGAACCCCGCTGGCTCAGCTCCGTCCTATCGCTTGGGCACCAGCTTCTTCACGTTCGCGCCGTTCACTTCGCCGATGTAGATCGCGCCCTGGGCGTCGACGGTCACGGCCGTCGCATTGTTGAGGCCTTCCATTTTTTCCAGGATCGCGCCGTCCTTGAGGCTCGCGATGTAGAGGCAGTTGGCCTCGGTGCCGTCGACAACATACAGCCGGTCGCCCTTGACGAATACCCCCCAGGGCGTCCCGAACTGGGTCCACTCCCGGATAAATTTTCCGCTCTGGTCAAAGATCTGGATGCGCTTGTTCCCGCGGTCGCCGACGTACAGGAGCCCCGCGGCATCGATCGCGATGCTGTGGGGTTCGTTGAAATGGCCCGGCTGCGGGCCGCGGCCGCCCCACCACATGACGAACCGGCCGTCTTTCGAGTACTTCACGATGCGTTGGTTGCCAGCCTCGCCGTCGGCGATGAAGAGGTCGCCATTCTGCGCAATCACAAGATCAGCCACTCCGAAGAACGCATCTTCCGATTCGTTCGTGCCGATCACGCCCTTTTTCCCGAGGGTCATCAGGAGTTTTCCCTCGGCGCTGAACTTGAAGACCTGGTGGTCGCCCCGGTCGGTGACCCAAACGTTGCCTTCGCGGTCGGTGCGCAGGAAGTGGGTGGTCTTGAACATCCCCTTGCCCCACGCCCGCAGGAATTTCCCGTTCCGGTCGAAGGCCATGATCGGCATTTCCTCGTTGCGATGGAAAACGTAGATGTTCCCCTCCGGCCCGATGTCGACGCCGGTCGCGGCGCTCCATGCCGTGACGCCGGCCGGGAATTGGGCCCAATGCTCGGCCACCTGGTAATTGCTCCCCGCCGCTGGCGCGCGTGCCGCCACCACCAGCTGAAGCGCCGTAATCAGGAAAATGCCACGGTTTGTCATGGGGACGACGCTAGTTACCGCACGCTTCAAAGCGCAAGGCCCCGGATCGGAAGTGTCACGCGAAGCCGCGAAGAACGCGAAAGATGGGATTGGGCTCGATCCCCAAAGACCTTCGCGATCTTCGCGGCTTCGCGTGAGCCACTCCGGGTCATTTTTCTCATCCGCGTGCTTCGCCAGAGGGACGAGCCGGGGCGGTCTGCTTCATTTCCACCGCGCGCAGAAAATCGAAGTCACAGCCGCGGTCGGCCTGCGTGACGCTCTGCAAAAACAATTTCCGATAGCCGCGCTCCCCAGCAACGGCCGCCGCCACCGGCAGCTCCGCCGTGCGGCGCGCGATTTCCGCCTCCGGCACGAGCAGCGCCAGCGAACGCCGGGCCACACTCAGCCGAATGCGGTCGCCCGTGCGCACCACGGCCAGTGGGCCGCCCACCGCGGCCTCCGGCGTGACATGGACCACGATGGTGCCGAGCGCCGTGCCGCTCATCCGGCCGTCGGAAATGCGCACCATGTCCTTCACGCCCTGCCGCGCCAGCTGCTTGGGAATCGGAATCAGGCCCGCCTCGGGCATCCCCGGCGCTCCGACCGGGCCGATCCGCTTCAATACAAGGATGTCGTCGCGCCCGACCTCCAGCGCCGGGTCGTCCAACCGGCGCGCCAGATCCTCGGCGTTCTCGAAGACGACCGCTCGGCCCTCGTGCTCGAGCAGCTCCGGCGAGGCGGCCGACTGCTTGATGAGCGCGCCGCCCGGCGCGAGGTTGCCGCGCAGAACGGCGATGCCGCCCTCGGCATAGATCGGGCGCTCGCGCGGGCGGATGATGTCCTGGGGAAAGGCGGGTGCGGCAGCATCGAGCTCCTCGCCCAGGGTGCGCCCGGTGACGGTGAGGGCGTCGAGGTGGAGCAGCGGACGGAGTTCGCGCAGCACGGTCGTGAGGCCGCCGGCCCGGTGAAAATCCTCCATGTAGTGCTGGCCGGAGGGTTTCAAATCGACGAGCACCGGCGTCTCGCGACTCATCGCATCGACGGCATCGAGGTCGATCGCGATGCCAAGCCGGCCGGCGATCGCGGTGAGGTGGATGATCGCGTTGGCCGAGCCGCCAATCGCCAGGAGGACGCGCAACGCATTCTCGATCGCGTGGACGGTGAGGATTTTTTCCGGGGTGAGTTTTTTCGCAATCATCGCGACGGCTGCGGTGCCGGTGCGCTCGGCCACGCGCAGGCGATCGGCCGTCACGGCCGGGGGCGAGGCGCCGCCGGGGACCATCATGCCGAGCGCCTCGGCGACGCAGGCCATCGTGCTGGCCGTGCCCATCACGGAGCAGGTGCCGACACTCGCCACGAGGTGATCGCCCACGCGGTCGATTTCAGCGTCGTCGATCGCGCCGGCGCGATGCTCCGCCCAAAAACGCCGGCAGTCCGTGCAGGCGCCGACCCGCTGCCCGCGGTGCGCGCCCGTCAGCATCGATCCCGTGACCAGCTGGATCGCCGGCACGCCCGCGGAGGCCGCGCCCATCAGCTGTGCCGGCACGGTCTTGTCGCAGCCGCCGATCAGCACGACCGCGTCCATCGGCTGCGCGCGAATCATCTCCTCGGTATCCATCGCCATGAGGTTGCGCAGGTACATGCTCGTGGGGTGCGCGAAGATTTCGCCGATGGAAATGGTCGGAAACTCCACCGGCAGCCCGCCGGCGAGCATGATCCCGCGGCTCACCGCACCGGTCAGCCCGGGCATGTTGCCGTGGCACGGACTGTAGCCGCTGCCCGTGTTGATGATGCCGACGACGGGACGGGCGAGTGAATCATCCGTGTAGCCGGCACCCTTGATGAAGGCCGTCCGCAAAAACGTGGAGAAACCCGGATCGCCGTAATTCGTGAGGCCCTGGCGGAAGCCCGCGGCCGGAGTGGGGTCTTGGTCCATGCGCTTGCGCTGAGTGAGCAGCAACGGTTCGCCGCGGCAAGTCAGGGTTTTATTGTAGCGTCGCTTGGCGGCGCCCATTTTTTCATCGAGGTTTCAACTTTCCCCCCGCAAGAGTTGCGGACCCCACCCCACCCGACCGTTGCGATCCCGTGCCCGCGATTTCGCGCGGTCAGGCGTTTTCCGCCCATGACCACCCTTTCCGCCCCCGCTGGCTCCAGCGGCCCCTCCGCGCTCGATCGCGCGCGGCGCAAGGCCTACTGGCGGGTGCTGCCGCTGCTCTTCGCGGCCTATGGGATCGCCTACGCCGACCGGGCGAACGTCTCCATCGCGAAGCTGACGATGACGAAGGACCTGCCAGGCTTCGACAACGCGGTGATCGGCTTCGGGGCCGGCGTGTTTTTCTGGGGCTACTTCCTGCTGGAAATTCCCGGCTCGATCCTCGTGGAAAAGTGGAGCGCGCGAAAGGTGCTCTGCCGGATCATGATCACCTGGGGCCTCATGGCGGCCCTGACGGCCGTGGTGAAAACGCCCCTGCAGTTCTACGGCGTGCGCTTCATGCTCGGGCTCGCCGAGGCCGGATTTTTTCCCGGCGTCGTGGTCTATCTCACGCACTGGTTTCCCTCCCGGGACCGCACCCGGGCGCTGGCGCTGTTCTTTGTGGCGACGCCGGTAACCCAGATCCTCAGTCCGAAAATTTCCAACGCCCTGCTCCGGATCGGCACCGACGAGACCAGCAATGGCGTGTCGGTGCATCATCCCGCGTGGCTCGGGCTCCAGGGCTGGCAGTGGGTGTATATTTTCTGGGGAATCCCGGCGGTGGTGCTCGGCGGCATGGTGTTCTTCCTGCTCAAGGACCGGCCGCGCGACGCCGCGTGGCTGTCGCCCGGGGAGCGCGACGCGCTGGAGCAGCAACTCGCCCTGGAAAAGACCAGCCGCGGCGGTTCTCGGATGACATTGCTGCAGGCGTTCCGCCATCCGAAGGTCCTGTGGCTCATCCTGGCCTACTTCTGCAGCATCACGGGCAGCTACGGCCTCGAATTTTTCCTGCCGAGCATCCTGCAGCGCTGGTACGGGCTGAAGCTGGATGCGATCACCTGGCTGATCATCCTACCGCCGTGCCTCGCACTGGTGACCCAGCTGTTCATCGGCTGGAATTCCGACCGCCTGCGGGAACGCCGCTTCCACACGCTCGTGCCGCTCTCCCTGGCCGCGCTGGCGCTCGGCCTCGCACCGCTCACTGCAGGTCACCTCACGCTCACGGTCCTCTGCTTCATGGTGGCGTTCGCCGGGCTGAAGTCCTACCTGCCGGCATTCTGGTCGCTGCCGAACCTGTTTCTCACCGACGTCGCGGCGGCCGGCACCATCGGCCTGATCAATTCCGTCGGCAATCTTGGCGGATTTTTCGGACCGGCCGTACTGGGCAAGGTGGAGACGATCACCGGCTCGTTCACCGGCGGGCTCTACTATCTCTGCATCTCGGTGGGTTGCTCCGCGCTCATCATCTTCCTGCTCGGCCTTGGCCGCCAGGAGGCGAAGCCGGATCATTTTCGGCCACCCAATTAAGAGGTGTCACGCGAAGGCGCGAAGGTCGCGAAGCCGATCCATCCCATTCCTTTTTCTTCGCGCCCTTCGCGACTTCGCGTGAACCTTGCCGGTGTTTGTTCCGCCCTGCAGAACTAACACGGCTACCTCCCCTTCCGCGGATGCCGCGAGAGGATCCGCCACCACACCAGGAGCGGGGTAACCCACAGGAGGTTGATCAGGGCCGCATAGGGCGCGGCCGCCTGCGTCCAACGGAAGAACCGGCTCGTGTCGAGGAACTGCCGCGCCACGTCGGTGTTGGCCTGCGCGGCATACGCGAGGTCGCCCAGTGCGAAATCACGGGCAACGGCGACTCCGCCGAGTGCCCATTGCCAGCCGAGGGCAAAGCCGCCAAACGCCTGCCAGCCGGCCGCGACTCCGCCCCACGATAACACGCCGATGGCGCAGGCGCCCATTGGCGCAAGGCCGAGCGCCATGGCACCCAGCGGCAACAGTCCGAAGGCCAGGCCTCCGACGCTCACCGGTGCAATGGCGAGTCCGCCAAAGGCGGCGAACCGTCCCACGGCGAAATCGCCCACGGCAATCCAGGCCTTCACCGGCTTCGTGGATCCGGCCATGCCACGTCCGATGCGGATGTGCACCAGCGGCCAGCCCAGACAGCGCATCGCACTGCGATATTCCCAGACCGGCGGCACTTCCGGCACCGCCGCCAGCGGTCTGCCACTCGCCGCCGCCCGGGCGGCGAGCCGCTGCCGTTTCATGGCCGCGATCACCGTCGAGAAAATGGCCGCCGTGCTGAGCACCACGATCCCGGCCGCGAGGCCCAGCGGCAGCAGGTTGTGGAGCCGGGCCAGGGGCTGGCGCCAGATGATCGCAGCCGGGAAGATGACGACCATCGCCAGCGCCCATAGCGTGATCCGGCGATAGAATTTCCGAATGCGGACGCGCTCCTCCTCCGAACCGGCGGCCTCGAGACTCACCCGGTAGCTGGCGTAGTTGCCGAGCAGAATTAGCAGCGGGCTGAGAATGACCGTGGAGACAAAAGTCCCCACTCCCGCGGCCTTGGCCGCCGCCCCGCCTTTTGCCGTGGTCCCGGCGGCGGCGATCGCACCGGGAATGGCGAGCGGCGGCAGCGCGGCAAGCACACCGGGGACAAAGGCGGGACCGGGCGCGGAACGGCGCAGCGTGCCCTCGACAAAGGCCGTGACCTCGTCCGCGAGTTGTTTCCGTCCGCGCGTCAGACGCTGCCGAACCACGTCCTCGCTGAGGTCGAGCAGCGCCGCCGTCTGCTCCACCGAGCGGCCCTCGCGGTAGAAGAGGATGAGCGGCGCGCGGTAAAGCTCAGGGATTCTTTCCAGTGCCTGCCAGAGAATCGCCTCCTCCTCCCGGCGGATCGTCTGCGCTCCCGGCGCCTCCTCAGGCGAACTCAATTCGGCGGCGGCGTCGAGCGTCTCACCCGACTGGCTCGGCTCGCGCCCCAGCCGGCGGAGGGTGTTGTGCAACAGATTGCGGGCGATGCCGCAGAGCCACGCGCGCAGCTTCGCCGGCTCGCGCAGCTCGGCGAGCTGCCGCCAGGCGGTGACAAAGGTTTCCTGCGCCACATCCTCGCTCAGCGTCAGGTTGCCCGTCGCGCTGTAGGTCACGGAGCAGACGAGCGACTGGTAGCGGGACACAATCCTCCCAAACGCCGCCCGGTCGCCCGAGAGGCTCGCCGCCACCAGCTCCGCATCGTTGTCCGCCCCGATATTCATCACCTTGGAATTCATCATAACAGCGCACCAGTGGCCGAAACAGCCCGAAAGGTGACAGGAAATCGGTTCGGACCGGGGAACTTTGCCATGAAAAGCTGAAATATTGAAACGCTGAGAAGCTGAAATCCTGCAAGGGATCTGACTCGGGATTTCAGTATGTCAGCTTTCAGCGTTTCAGCTTTTTCCTCCGGAATCCCTGTCACCTTTTCCGGGATCCGCACACTTGTGCGTTGATATGAAAAATAACAAAATTCTTCTTTCGTCGGTGGCCCTCATCGTTGCCACCGGCATTATTCTCCCTCCCATCCGCCATGCGTTGTCTACGTCACGCCAGTTGGCTCTTGCTGGCCGCTATTGCCCTGCCTTGCGGCCTTCAGGCGCAGCTCACCGTTGACTTCAACGCGAACGACGCCGGCTGGACCATCATCGACTTCAACTGGCCGTCAGGCCCCTATAATACCCCCGTGGGCGGACCCTTTGCCCCAGTGTTTTCCGCAGCCGGCGGCAACCCCGGGGGCTTCATCTCCGCGACGGACCGACCGAGCAATCCGGTCAGCTATTTTTATGCCCCGGCCTCGTTTCGCTCCGCCCTCGCCGGGGCCTATGGCTCGACGGTGCAGTTTGACCTGGAAACGCCGACGTCGGGAACATTCTTCACCCAACCGGACATCGTGATGACGGGCGGCGGACTCACCTTGTTGCTCAACATCAGCGGGCTCCAAACCGCCCCGACTTCCTTTTGGTCAACTTACAGTTTTACCCTCAGCCAGGCCGGCTGGACCCTGCAGGGAGGAGGCACGCCCAACGCGCTGCAGTTCCAAAGCGTGCTCGGCGCACTCACGGCCTTCAGCATCCGCGGGGAATTCTACGACACGGTCAGCGCCTCACTGGACAATGTCAGGGTCAGCGGCATTCCCGAGGCCAGTGAGACAATTTTATTCGCGCTCGGCCTGGCCCTGCTGCTGGTCTCGCGACGGGGCCGGCGCGCCATAGGCTGGTGAGGAATGCAGGGATCCCGTTGCCTCGGCTCGATGACTTCGCGTTATCGCGTGAGAGCGACCATGCGTCTGCCAGTCCGACCTCAATAAAATAGTCCCGACCCGCTTTGCGCGGCCTCTCGGCCCGAGCTTCAGAACTGCGAGCGGAAGAGCCCGCACAACTCGTCCGCCAGCTTTTGATAGAAGGGGCGGGACTCAAACTCCTCCCGGGTGATCCGCTGCGATTGCTGCAGATCGTCGGCAAAGACTTTCAGGTGCGTGCGGGCAACGGAGCGATCCAGCGTGTTGAGCGCAATCTCGTCGTTCAGGCTGAACGAGCGGTTGTCGAAGTTGATCGAGCCGACGCAGACGAACACCTCGTCGACAATGAGCACCTTGCAGTGATCCATCGCGGGCAGGTACTGGTAGAATTCGACGCCGGCGGCCAGCAGCCGTCGCCAGCGCGAGCGCGAGGCCGCGCGGCCCATGCGGGAGTCCGTCAGCGCCGGGATGATGATCCGCACGCGCACGCCCCGGGCCCGCGCCTCCAGCAGGGTTTCGATGGAAAGGTCGTCCGGCACGAAGTAGGCGCTGGAGAGGTCGATCGACTCGCGCGCGGACGCAATGGCCAGCAGGTAACAGATCCGGGCGTTCTCGGGCCCCTCGCCCGGCCCGCTCTCGATGCATTGGGCGAGCACGCCACCGCGGGCGGTGATGGGCGGAAAATAGTCCGCGCCCAGCAGCAGCCCGGAGGTCGTCTCCAGCCAGTTCGAGGCGAACACCGCCTGCATCTCCCGCACGACCGGGCCGGCGACGCGCACCTGGGTCTCACGCCAGACCTTCGTGGAGTCCGCATCGCCGAGCCACTGGTCGTCGATGCACATGCCGCCCGTGAAGCCCACCTTCCCGTCGACCACCAGGATTTTCCGGTGCGTGCGATGATTGAAGTTGAGCTTGAAATCATACCAATGATGGCGGGCGTAGGTCCGGAGCTGCACGCCGGAGTCGCTGAGGCGTGTCCGATCCGCCTGCTTGAATTCCAACGGGGCCATGCCGTCGATCAGCACGAGGACCTTCACCCCATGGCGGGCGCGTTCCGACAGCGCGGCGATGAACCGGTCGCTGATGGTGCCCGAGGTCCAGATATACGTTTCGAGCGTGATGGTCTGCTGCGCGCCGGCGATGGCGGAGAGCATCGCGGGAAAGAATTCCACGCCGTTCACGAGGACCTCGACGGAATTTCCGCCGGTGAACTCGGCCCCCAGCAACGGGCCATAGACCGCGGCGAAGGCCGGCGACGCCGGGCCGTAGTCGAGGCGGACCGGCTGAGTCAGGGTGCGTCCCGACGTGCCCCAGAAATAAAGGCCGCTGAGGGCGACGACGCCCAGCAACACGCCGGCCAAAAACCAGGGCCAGCCATGCTTCGGGCGGCCCCGGCCGGGAAACTTGGCGACCAGAATGGGCCGGCGCCGAAAAAACGGCAGCCTTTCAAGCAGGGCGGACATGGGGGCCTAGAGGTTGCTGATGATAGCCTGAGGATGGCACATGCCTCGACCCACCCCAGCCCACCCGGTTCAGTCCTCCGCCTACGAAGAGGCCTGTGGGTAGAGGGCCAGCTTGTTATAGCGGCGCTCTACTTGTCCGCCATAACTTCAGTGAAGGCGGATGAGCGCCGATCTCCACGGGACGGCGGTCATCCGCCGTCGCTGAAGTTTCGATCCCCAAAAAACTTCGCAAGCTTCGCGACTTCGCGTGAACCAATCTGCATCACCCTGCCGCTTGAGAACTCGTTTCCCGACGTTGGCTCCGTCCCGGTCAAAGCAGCTGGCAGGCCTCGCCGAAAGCGAGGCGCGGGCCGCGCGGATGAAGTTTCGTGGCGTCGCCATTACCGAGATTGCACAGGAAGTTCGACTTGATGGCACCCGCCGCGACAAATCCTCCGTCCTGCGCCCCGGTCCAGGGCGCGGGCGCAGGGAAAAATTCCTGATCGACCTTGGCGTTGTCGAAGCCGGACATCGGTCCGCAATCGAGGCCGAGCGACCGCGCCGCGAGCATGAAGTAGGCGCCTTGCAGGCTGCCGTTCCGCATGGCGGTGGCGTCCGCCAGGTCCTTCGACTTGGCAAACATTTCCCGGGCCGCGGGCATCGCGGGAAAGAGCCGGGGCAGGAGTTCGTAGAACTTCGAGTCGTAGGCGATGATGGCGGTGACGGGAGCCCCATGGGGTCTTACCCACCATCCCCCTGGGTTTTGCCGGCCGTAACTGGCTCGGCACCGGATCACTTGCCCGACACCGGAGCTTTCACCGTGACACGAAAATCCTTCCCTTCCCACCGCTCGCCCCACCGGAAGGTAAAGTCAACGCAGGCACCGGCCGCGAGCCGGGTCGTCTCCAGGTCGCCGAACCAGCAGCCCCCGGCCGTGTCGCGCATTTCCAGGTCGTGCGCCGTGATCCATCCGTCCGAGGTCCAGAGAATCGTCGCGGAGCGCGGAGTGATGAGGCGGAGCGTCTGGCCCGGCGCGATGCGCACCGTCGGATGATCAAAGGTCCACATCTCGAACGTGCTCGTTCTCCCACCCTGCGCATAGCGCTGGTGAACGGGTTCGATGCGGTCGAAGCAAGGCGGCCGGGCCGCCGGTGGCCCGGGCTGAACGTCAGCGTCCGTTAACGGCGAAGCAAACAGCCGAAGGGACGACTTCCGGCCCCTGCCTTGGTCGCCCTCCCAAGCCGTGGCCGTTGATCTGCAAATGTGCGACCAGACCCCTTCGGCCCCTCCCTCGTTCTGAGTCAGAAGCGCTGAAGGCGGAGGTGGAGAAGCTAAAATGCTGACACGCTGAAAAACTGAAATCGGAATTCTAAATTTCAGCCTTTCAGCGTTTCAGTTTTCAGCCTTTCAGCTTTTCCGCCGCCACTCAGCCGCGGATCGCCTTCTTAATCGTGGCGATGTCGATCTTGTCCATTTCCATCATCGCCGCGAAGGCGCGCTTGGCGGTCGGCCCGCCGGCGGCCATGGCTTCAGTCAGGACGCGCGGGGTGATCTGCCAGGAGAGGCCCCACTGGTCCTTGCACCAGCCGCAGTAGCTTTTTTTCCCGCCGTGCTTGACGATCGCGTTCCAGTAGCGGTCCGTCTGCGCCTGGGTGTCGGTGGCGACCTGGAAGGAGAAGGCCTCGCTCTGCTTGAATTGCGGCCCGCCATTGATCCCGACGCACAGGATGCCGAGGACGGTGAACTCCACGGTCAGCACCTGGCCTTTTTTGCCCGACGGGAAGTCGCCCGGGGCCTTGTGCACCGCCGTGACCTTGCTGTCCGGGAAGACTGAGGCGTAAAACTTCGCCGCCTTGAGGGCATCCTTTTTATACCAAAGGCAAATCGTATTCCGGGGGGCTTTCTTTGATTTCTTCATGGTAGCTGCCCCCATTTCGAATTGCACGAGATACGCAAAGGCCAGAAAAGCGATATACCGCCGGGTTTCCTCCGGCAGAGCTCGGACCTTTTGGGTATTCGTGAGGTGCGAGACCAACGAGATCGGAAAGAGCGCAGAACTTGCCCCGTATCTCTCCGTCACCGAGAAACGGAGCAATTCATCCATTCGTGAGACGACCTCCTCCACGGTCATCTCCTTAAGTACCGCTGGATCAATTGCGGACGGTGCAGTGGGTTGTGTCGGACCGTCGGCGCACATGTAAGCAGAGAGCTGAGGTGGTCAGGCTGCCGATATTGATATTTCTAGTGCAAAAAAAGCCCCAACCTTTCGGTTGGGGCTTTTGCTTTTAATTATTATTGGCAGGCCTCGCACTCACCCCCGTTGCGCATGGCTTCGATGCTGCAGGCGGTCTTCTCCGCAGCCGTGTATTCGCGCTTAGGAGAGGCCTGAGGCGCGAGGCCTGAGGCGGAAGGCGTCATACTCATCGGAGGCGCGGTGACATCACCCGTGACGAAGGGCGCCGTCGTATCGAAATGTTTGGCGGCGGGCTGATGTGAGCCGCCGGCGTCGCCGCTGTTTTGGCCGCCGCTGGCGCCTTCGTTCACGGCACCGCGCATTTCTTTTTTCACGCCGACCGTGGCTTTCTCAATGTTCGAGGCGCCGAGGCTGCGGAGGTAATAGGTCGTCTTCAGGCCGGTGTGCCAGGCGGCGCGGTACATGTGGCTCAGGGTCTTCAGGTCGGGGGTCTTGATCCAGAGGTTCACAGACTGCGACTGGTCGATCCACTTCTGCCGGCGCGAGGCCGCCTCGATGATCCAGCGGTGATCAATGTCGAACGCCGTCAGGTACTTCACCTTCAGGTCCGCCGGGATGGTGTCGATGTCCTTCAGCTCGCCGTCGAAGTACTTCAGGTTGTCGATCATCTCCTGGTTCCAGAGGCCGCGCGCCTTGAGGTCCTTCACGAGGAAGGGATTCAGCACGATGAACTCGCCGGAGAGGTTGGATTTGACGAAGAGGTTCTTGTACGTGGGCTCGATGCAGGGCGAGGTCGCCGTGATGTTCGAGATCGTCGCGGTGGGGGCGATGGCGAGGACGTTGCTGTTGCGCATGCCCTGCGTCGCGATCTTCGCGCGGAGGGACGTCCAGTCCATCTTGCCGCCGCGCGGCACCTCGACGGGCACGCCGCGCTCCTGCTCGAGGAGGTCGAGGGTGTCCTGCGGGAGGAGGCCGCGGTCCCACTTGGAACCCTTGTAGGTCGAGTATGTGCCCTTCTCCGCAGCCAGATCGCTCGACGCTTCATACGCGTAGAACGCAATCGCCTCCATCATCTCATCGTTGAAGTCGACCGCTGCATCCGACTCAAACGAAAGCCCCTTCATATAGAGGGCATTCTGCAATCCCATCACCCCAAGCCCAATCGGGCGATGGCGGGAATTAGCAGTCTTAGCAGCCTCAGTTGGATAAAAATTAATGTCGATGACATTATCCAATGCCCG
>CAIUWA010000048.1 GCA_903902745.1 uncultured Opitutia bacterium
ATCATTCGCCTGATTTCAGCCGTGCTTTCAAACAGCATTTCCGACTCACAGCGAGTCGCTCCAGACTACAAACTTTGCCCGAATCGAGTGCATCATCGGGCGTCGTATAGCGGTTGATGGTTGGCGGCATGGTGCGAAGCTCGTCTTGAATTCCGAAGCTGAAAAGAAATTGGTCGAGGCATGATGGCTTCGCCAGGCGTGGGCGAACCCCCGTGGAATGGGGCACAGCCGGATTGCTTCCCTTTGCGTCCCCGCGATCGCTGGCATGTTCGCCGCCAACAACGACCGCGATCTCGCCTACCGGACTGGCGGTGCCAATCTGGGATTTCTTGCGACGATTTCGTATGAGCCGGCCCGTTGGGCTCAATCCCAAGCTTCGTCGCTTGACGGCAAACCAGTGGGAGCCTTACTTCGCGCAACGCAGGTTTCCCGCGAAAACTGCTTCCGGTGCCAGTTGCAGACCCACCCCTTCCGATTTTTGCCAGCAAGCCCCTGTTGTTCACACCCCCGTGTCGTATCCGCTGCGCTTCCTAAAGCTTCTTTACCCCTGCAGGCCGAAGGAGGCCTCGGGTTTGGCTTTCTCCCGCCGCCGATAGTCCCTGCCAGATCCCGAACCCCGCGAATATCCGGTCTCCTTTCAGTTTCGCAAAGCAAGATGGCCAAATGAGGATTTACGTAGCGCTTGCCTTCATCACGTCCTTTGTCTCCCCCTGCGGGTTGTTCGCCCAGCACAGCTACCTCCCGTCGGATATCGACGACGGCCGGCGCATTTACGAGACGAGTTGCGGAATCTGCCATGGCGCTTTTGGCGACGCGGTCCCGGGCATCGATCTCGGGCGCGGACAGTTCCGGAGGGCGAAGAGCGACGAGGATCTGGTGCGCATCATCCGCAGCGGCATCCGCGATACAACAATGCCGCCATTCAACTTCACCGAGGGCCAGACCACCATGGTCGTAGCCTACCTTCGCAACATGACCGCGATGCCCTTGGATCGCAACGCGCCGATCGAGGCGCTCGGCCCACCCGGCGACGCCACGCGGGGCAAGGTCATTTTCGAAGGAAAGGGGCAATGCCTGATCTGTCACTGGACCAACGGTGCCGGCAACATCACCGGACCCGACCTGAGCACCCTCAACGGAGGCCGTGGCCGGCGCTCGCCGGCCGAACTGCGCCGCTCGCTGCTGGAGCCCAACGCAGAGGTTCGCGCGGAAAATCGCACGATTCGCGTCGTCACCAAGTCGGGCGCAACCAGCACCGGGAATCTCCTGAACCAGGACACCGACACGATCCAGTTGCTCGACCCCAAACTCGGCCTGGCTTCGTTCATGAAAGCCGACCTTAAAGAGTTTGCGCTGGTTCCCTCTCCGATGCCCTCGTTCAAAGGGCTGCTGACCGATCAGGAATTAGCCGATGTCATCAGCTATCTACTTTCCCTGAAATGAACCGCCCAATGAAATGCTTCCGCGCACTGATCCTGATCCTGGTTGGAGTGACTTCACTTCACGCCGACGTAACTTTTGACCGCATCGTCAAGGCCGGCCAAGAGCCGCAAAACTGGCTGACGTACTCCGGGAATCTGAACAGCCAGCGCTACAGCCTGCTGGATCAGATCACTCCGGCGAACGTCAAGGGCCTGGAGCTGCAATGGGTCCTCCAAGTGCGGACGCTGACCGGCGCCGACAAGTGGGAGGCCACGCCTCTGGTCGTCGACGGAGTGATGTACACGACCCGTCCCCCGAATGAGGTTGTCGCCTTGGACGCGGCGACCGGCCGCATCTTCTGGACGTATACCCACACCCCATCGCAAGCGACCCGGGTGTGCTGTGGGCGGGTGAATCGAGGACTGGCCATAGTCGGCGAGACGTTATTCCTGGCTACCCTGGACGCCCGCTTGATCGCGCTAGATGCCAGGACCGGGCGGGAGCTCTGGAACATTCAACCCGATGGTGTCGCTCCGGAGTTGGGCTATTCCTTCACCTCGGCGCCGCTGGTGGTAAAGGACAAGGTCCTCATCGGACCGGCGGGCGGGGAATACGGGATCCGCGGATTTATCGCAGCCTTCGACGTGAAGACCGGAAAGGAAGCATGGCGTTTCAATACCATACCCGGGCCCGGCGAACCCGGTCACGAAACATGGACCGAGACGACATGGCAGCACGGTGGGGCCCCAATCTGGCTGACGGGCTCGTATGATCCCGATCTGAATCTCACCTACTGGGGCGTGGGAAATCCCGGTCCCGACTGGAACGGACAAGACCGTCCGGGCGACAACCTGTATTCTGATTCGGTGGTCGCACTCGATGCGGACACGGGAAAAATCAAATGGCATTATCAGTTCACACCCCACGACGAATTCGATTTCGATTCGGTTCAGATTCCGGTGCTCGCGGATATCCGTTGGCAGGGCGCGGTGCGCAAAGTCATGCTCTGGGCCAACCGTAACGGGTTGTGGTACGTGCTCGACCGTGCCACCGGGGAGTTCCTGAGCGGAAAGCCGCTTACCCAGGTGAACTGGATGACCGGATTCGATGCCAAAGGCAGACCCAACAAGATTCTCGGTCCGACCGTGGAAGGCACCCGGGTCTATCCGAACAATCAGGGCGCAACGAACTGGTATTCGCCGTCGTACAGCCCCAACACAGGGCTGTTCTATGTCCCTTGCTGGATGGACACATTTTCGGTCTATCGCAAGGACCCCAAGGGGGTTGAGTACCGTGAGGGCCAGCAGTACACGGGCATCACTCCCCAATTGCAGATCCCCTCGATGGTCCCGCGCGCGACCAATACCCGACTGCCCGAGGAGGGGTATGGCGCCATTCAGGCGGTTGATCCGACAACCGGTGAAAGGAAATGGCTGTTCAAGATGACCGACGTCACCGACAGCGGTGTCCTTACAACCGCCACGGATCTGGTCTTCGCCGGTGGCCGCGAGGGATATTTCTATGCGCTCGACGCGAAGAACGGGAACTTGCTCTGGAAGGCCATGGTCGGCGGACAGGTGGCATCCGGTCCGATCACCTATGCGGTCGGTGGTCGCCAGTATGTCGCTTTCAACGCGGGCAACGCCATGTTCGTCTACGCACTGCATCAGTAAGGCTGTGGCGCCCCAATACCATTTGAGCGCGCTTCAAACTTGGCCCATTGGCTGACCAGTTGATTTCACCCGAACACTCTGGCCCTTCACGAAATTTCCGTTCAATCGATCGCAGCAGTTCCACGGGGAAAAAGGCAGTCCGTGGAGATCACGCCGCATATCGATTGATTCGGCGCTCTGCCAAATTCAACCCACCGGACAGTCGGTGATCCTGGAGTGGACCGCCATTGGGTCCGGGGCCCGGCGGGATTTCGTGCTGGCCCTCGTGGATGATGATAGACCTCGCGCGGTCGCTCCTCAGCGGCAAAACGAGGGCTCACGCACTGACCGCCCGATCAGTGCGCACCCGGTGAGGCCCAGTGATGGAGGCGAGGAAGCGGCAGCGTAAAATCCGGGTGCCAGTCGACTGTCAGGCAACCGGCTGTCTGCCGTGAAATAGCGCTTCCGGAGCTGGGGAAATCGTGCAGGATCGCCGGAATGTTTCAGAAACCAGCACCTGGACTATCGGCACAGTTTTTGGCCTTTTTTTGTGGCCAAAAGAGTTATGCAACCGCGGCTCGTTTTATAAATTTCTATTCTACCACTGTGCCCCACAAATGGGTCAAAATCGACCGTTTAGGCCGAAACCGCCCGGGGTTTCACAGGAGTACTTCAGAGGTGAAAGCGTTTGGTGAGAAATGAGTCGAACATGAGAGTTTATTTCATGGGCATCTGCGGAACGGCGATGGGCAATGCGGCGCTGCTACTGCGCTCGCGCGGCTTCGAGGTGTTGGGCTCCGACGCCAATGTCTACCCGCCCATGAGCACGGTGCTCGCCGAGGCGGGCATCGAAGTACTGCCGGGCTACGACGCGGCGCGTCTCGCGCAAATGAAGGATACCGTTGTCGTTGTGGGCAACGCCCAGTCGCGGGGCAACCCGGAGGTCGAGTGGCTGCTGGATAACCGGGCCGCTTGCCTCTCGCTGCCCCAGGCGCTGCATGATTTTGTGCTGAAGGACCGGCGGAACATCGTGGTCTGCGGCACGCACGGGAAAACGACGACCACGGCGCTGGCGGCGTTCCTCCTGCGCGAGAACGGGCGCGATCCCGGTTTCCTCATCGGCGGCGTCCCGCTCGATCCGCCGACCGGCAGCCATCTGGGCGCGGCGGCCGACCCCTTTGTGATCGAGGGGGACGAGTACGACAGCGCGTTTTTCGACAAGCGCAGCAAGTTCATCCACTACTCACCGCACATCGCGGTGTTGAACAACCTGGAGTTCGACCACGCCGACATCTTCCGCGACCTCGCCGACGTGCAGCGCACCTTCAGCCACCTCACGCGGATCGTGCCGCGCAACGGTTTCATCGTGCTGAACGGCGACGACACCAACCTGGCCGCGCTTGGGCCGATGGGATGGACGCAGGTCATCCGGGTGGGCACGGGAGAAAATAACGATGTGCGCATCGTGGACTTTGCCGAGTCGGCCTCCGGCGCGAGTTTCAAGCTTCGCTGGCGCGGTCACCCCTGGGCCGAGGTGAAATGGCCGCAGCCGGGACTGTTCAACGCGCGCAACGCTGCGATGGCGGCCACGGCAGCGGGGCTGGCGCTCGATCCGAAAAATCCGACCGTACTTCGGCTCGAAGCGCTCGCCCGTTTTCGGGGGGTGAAGCGGCGGCAGGAGGTTTTGCTGGCCACGCCGAGGCTGACGGTCATCGAGGATTTCGGCCATCATCCGACCGCGCTGGCGGAGACGCTGCAGTCGTTCCGGGCCCGGTTTCCGGGGGCGGTCCTCACGGCGGTGTTTGAGCCGCGGAGCAACACGGCGCGCACGCGGACCCTGCAGGCGGGCTTCATGCGCGCGCTGGCCCAGGCGGATGAAGTTTACCTCGGGGCCGTCAACCGCGCGGAGAAGCTCGCGGAGAGCGAACGCTTCGATCCCGAGGCGGTGGTGCAGCATCTCGAAACGCAGGGCATCGACGCCCACACCGCGCCGACCAACGCGGAACTCCTAGGTAAACTGCAGACGGGCGCGCTGCCCTCCGCCGCGGGTAAGCCGCGCGTGGTGGTGTTTTTCACCAACGGAAGCTTCGACGGGATCATCGGGAAATTCGTGGCAAAGGCCAAAGGCTGAGCAGTGGGAGGAGTGGCCACAAAGCCACCGAGGATTGTTTTGGATCGAACTCAGTGTCTCCAGCTTTCGTGGCTATCTTCGGGCAGGTTTTGCCGCTTGCCTCGCACCGAGGCTTGAGGGGAGGATTTCACTCTTATTTACCCTATGAAACGGCGATGTGCTGGAATACGAGGCGGATGGATCGGGAGCCTGCTGGTGATGATTTTGGCCACCGGATTAATCCCGGCCCGGGCTTCCGCGGCCGCCGCACCCGCCGGGGAATATACCGGCGTGCTGGCCAAGGTGTTTCCGTCGATTGTCCGCATCGAGGCCATCCGGCTGCAGCCGAGCGAGGGCCGGCTGACCAAGGCCTGGGTGGGTGGCAGCGGGGTCATCATCTCGGCCCAGGGCTTTGTGCTGACCAACTGCCATGTAGCGGAAGACGGCGATTTTTACCGCTGCTATCTTTACGACGGTGAACTCATCGAGGCGAAGCGCATTGGAGTGGACGCCATGACTGACCTCGCCGTGCTGCAGCTCGATCTGTCGCAGCGCCGCAAGGGAGCCGCGCCTCTCCCGGTGGCGGGATTTGGCGACTCCGATCGCCTGGTAGCGGGCAATGCGGTGTTCGCGCTGGGCAGTCCGGGGTTTTTGTCCCAGTCGAGCACGCGGGGCATCGTGGCCAATCCCTCGCTCGTGCTGCCTGAGCAGACGGCGGGAAAGATGATTCTTAAGGGCGAGGATGTCGGCATGCTCGTGCGCTGGATCCTGCACGACGCGACGATTTTCGGCGGCAATAGCGGCGGTCCGCTGGTCAACACTCTGGGCGAGGTCGTTGGCATCAATGAAATCGGCGTCTTTAACCTGAGTGGCGCCATTCCCTCCAACCTGGCCCGCGGTGTAGCGGACCAGTTGATCAAGCAGGGGCATGTGACCCGCGGCTGGTCGGGCCTGACCGTGCAGGAACGCCTGGAGTCGGCGGGCAAGGGCGCCGGGGTTTTCGTGGCCGACGTCGAGCCGGACTCGCCGGCGGACAAGGCCGGCCTCAAGCCGGGTGACGTGGTGCTGGCCGCCGACGGCCACGCGATCGAGGAGGAAAAGGAAAAGGCCGTGGCGCATTTCTACCGCCTTGAGACGGGGCGGTTGCCGGGCAATGAATTTTCCGTCGATGGCGAGCGCGCAGGGAAGAAACTATCCGTCCATTTCAAGCTCGCGCAACGCGAGCCCGCCGAGGGCGATGATGTCGAGCTGCGCGCCTGGGGCGCCGTGGTGCGGGATCTCACGCGCGGCCTGGCACGGGAGGAGCGGCTGCCGGACCAGCGCGGCGTCTGGCTGGAAAATATCCGTCCCGGCGGCCCGAGCGGACAAGCGGAACCCGATTTGCGCCGGCAGGATGTGCTGGTGGCCGTGGACGGCCAGCCCGTGGGCAGCGTCGCGGAGCTCAAGGCCCTGACGGAAAAACTTATTCCCGATGATTCGACCGGGATTCGGCCGGTCCTGGCGAGCGTGCGGCGCGACGGCGCGGTGCTGAGCGCGGTGGTCGAACTGCGCCTGACCAACCCGCGGAGCCGGACGCCGCAGGCGCCCAAGGCCTGGCTGGGCCTCTCCTCGCAACCGCTGACGCCCAAGCTCGCGACGCGGCTCGGCATCAAGTCTGATGGTGGGGCGCGGGTGACCCGCATTTATTCCGGCTCGAAGGCCGAGACCTCGGGCCTGCTCGTGGGGGACGTGATCCTCGCGATCGACGGCACCGATGTGACCGCGCGCCGGCAGGAAGACGCGGACGTTCTGGCGCGGATGATCCGCCAGTATCGTATTGGCACGAAGGCCACCTTCGCCCTTTGGCGCGAGGGCAAGAAAATGGAACTACCGGTCACGCTCGAGGCCCAGCCGACCCCGGCGGGCGAGCTGCCCTATTGGGAGGATGACAAGCTGGAGTATGAAGTGCGCGAGCTGGCGTTTGATGACCGCGTTCGCCTGCAGCTTCCGCCGTCCGCGACCGGAGTGCTGGTAGCCTCGGTGGTGCGGGCGGGCTGGGCTTTCCTCGCCGGCCTCCATGCAGACGACCTCGTGCTTAAGGTGGGCGAAACCCCGGTGTCTAACCTGTCGGAATTGCGGCAGGCACGGGAGGCGGCCGTCAGTCACGGCGCCGAATGGCTTGTGCTGCTCGTGCAACGCCGGGGCGAAACCCAATTTGTCGAAATCAGTCTCAAACCGCTCAAGCCAATCAAACCATGAAATCATCCTGCCGTATTCTTTCTGCCGCCGTGGCGCTGCTGTTCGCCGCGGAATCGCTCCATGCCGCGGTGGAGATCCCGACGCCGGCGGAGGCCGTGGCGGGCCGCGATCTCGTGAAGCGCTACGCCGACACGATTGTGTCGGTGGAGATGGTGGTGCTGGTGAAGGCCGGAGGCGCACGCGGCGGGCAGTCGCGCGAGGTGAAGCGCGAGGTCAATGGCACGGTGATTTCGCCCACGGGCCTGACCGTCACATCGCTGGCCCTGATCGATCCCAGCGCCGCAGCGGGCGGTGGGCGCGGCGGCGCGGATGTGCCCGAGACGGAATTCAAGGAAGTGAAGCTGCGGCTGGCCGACAACAGCGAGGTGCTGGCCCGCGTGGTCTTGAAGGACGCGGATCTCGACCTGGCGTTCATCGTGCCAGAGAGTGCGGAAGCCGCCGCCGGACGCCCATTCCCCTATGTGAAGTTGGACGACGCCGCTGAGGCTGCGGTGCTGGGTTCCTATGCCGAGATCACGCGGGTGCCCAAGACGCTGCAACGGGTGCCGATCGTCCAGATGAGCACGATTGTCGGGATCATCGAGAAACCCCGACGCTACTTCCTGGTTTCGCAGCAAAGTTTCGGCTGTCCCGTGTTCGACCTGCAGGGCCGGGTGCTGGGCATCAGCCTGGTCTATTCCTCCGGCGGGCGCCAGGTCGGCGCGGTCGTCCTGCCGGCAGCGGATGTGGCCGAAATGGCCAAGCAGGCTGCGGCGGTGAAGCTGGAGCCGCTGGAAAAAGCGCCGGCCGGTGACGCGAAGCCGGCGGAAGAGCCGAAGACGCCGTAGCCTGCTTCATTAACTTGGAGATGCCGCCTTTGCGTTGCATCTGAGAGTGAACAAGAGGTTACCGCTGTCGTGTCGTGGGTAGGGCGAGGCGTCTCGCCGAGCCGCGGCTCACCCGGAGGGTTCGCCCTACCTAATGATGCGGCGGACCACAGCGCTCACTGCGCCTGTTTCGCGACCTTGAACTCGGCGGGGCGCTGGCCCTCGGGCAATGCGAGCAGATCGTAATCCTGGTAGCCGGTGATTTTCACCTCGACGAATTCTCCGACGGGGAGCTCGCGGGGCACGTAGACGCGGCCATCGATGTCAGGGGCATCGGCCTCGCCGCGGGCGACACCGGGTTCCTCGACCAGCACCTTCAGGGTTTGGCCGACGTAGCCCTTGCTGACGTCCGCAGCGATTTCCTGCTGGAGCGCCATGAGGCGGTGCCAACGGGCTTGCTTCACCTTCGGGGGAATCTGGCCATCCATCTTCGCGCCGCGCGTGCCTTCCTCCTGCGAGTAGCGGAAGACGCCCAGGCGTTCAAATTTTGCCTCGCGGATGAACTCGCAGAGCTCGTCCACGTCGGCCTCGGTCTCGCCGGGAAAGCCGACGATAAAGGTCGTGCGCACGGCGATGCCGGGGATGCCGGCGCGGATGCGCTTGATCAGGTCGCGAATATAGGCGGACGAGGTCTCTCGCTGCATCACGGTCAGCATGTGGTCGCTGATGTGCTGGAGGGGGATGTCGATATAGCGGGCGACCTTGGGGCACTCGGCGATGGTGCGGATGAGTTCATCGCTCCAGTGCGCGGGATGCGTATAAAGCAGGCGGATCCAGAAGTCGCCCTCGATGGCGTTGAGCTGGCGCAGCAGGGTGGTGAGGGCGGTGCCGCGGGAGGAATCGACCGGGGTGCGCGGGTTCGGGCGCTGCTCCCAGGTGTCCATGCCAAAGAAAGTCGTGTCCTGGGAAATCAGGTTGAGCTCGCGGACGCCCTCCCGGACGAGCTGGCGTGCCTCCGCGACGACGCTCTCCACCGTGCGGCTGCGGTGACGGCCGCGGATCTGCGGGATAATGCAGAAGGTGCACGGGTGATTGCAGCCCTCGGCGATCTTCACATAGGCAAAATGCCGCGGTGTGAGCCGGAAACGCGGGGTGTCGTAATCCGGGATGAACGTCGAGCGGGGCGTGACAAAGCTGGCAGGTGCATCCTTCTTTCCCCGTTCCTTTTCGTACAACCCGGCGATGATCGGGGCGACCGCCGTGATTTGGTCGAGGCCGATGAACGCGTCGACCTCATGGGTCAGCGAGGACGAGAGATCCTTGGAGAAGCGCTGCGACATGCAGCCGGCGACGATGATCTTCTGGTTCTTGTGCCGCTTCCGCAGGCCGCGGTTCTGGTGGACCTCGAGGATGTGGCCGATCGATTCCTCCTTGGAGGAGTCGATAAACGAGCAGGTGTTGACGATGACGACGTCGGCCTTCTCGGCCTCGGGGATGACCTGCATGCCGGCTTGGTGCAGGTGGCCGACCATGATCTCGCTATCGACGAGATTCTTGGCGCATCCGAGGGAGATGAGGCTGACCTTGATCATAAAAGGCGGAAAAAGCTGAAAACTGAGCTAAGGATATATGTCAGCGTGAGGTGGGAGACCGGGAGAATAAAAAACCGCGGCGCGGGCCGCGGTTTCAATCGGTGAGGCGGTGCGCGGAGAGAGCTACTTCTTCTTTGCAGCCTTGGCGGCGGCCTTCTTGCGCTTGAGATAGGCGACGCGACGTTTCTTTTTGATGATCTTGTTCAGTTGTTGGCCCATGGATTTGGTTGGATGAAGAACCAATAACTCAGAGCGACACGGGTGAGTCAAGCGCCCCGCCGCCGGTCACCTTGTCGCCTTCCCGCTGCCAGCGGTAAACAAGGGGTGCCTTGGTCCGGTCGAGTTGCTTGTACAGCGCAGGGTCGGCGCGCTTGGCGAGGGTGAGCTCGGTGAGGCCGGTGGCATCGCAATTGAGCCAGCGGGCATAGGGCTTGAAGTGCTCTGGCCGCCCAATGATTCGGGAAAGCCCCGTTTGTAGCGGCGGTCCATGACCGCCGTCCGATGTCGAGCGATCCAGTGCGAGAAAGCAGTAGGGCAGGCTGCGCAAATCGATGCCGGCGCGCTGGCCGAATTTCACCCAATCGGGATTCGCGAAGATCTCCGAGGGTGGCGGCGCGAAGTGATGACACCAATCGCGCTCCTGGCCGGCGGCGAGGATGGGGCAGGCGTTTTGGTGCGTGCAGGGTGCGACCACGCGGAAGCGATCACGCAAGGCTTCGCGCAGGGCGCCCAGCTGGCGGCTGACCTGATGCGTGCCCGGCTCGACCCAGAGGACGGCATCGGCCCGCGCGATGAGGGCGCGCAGTTCGGCCAGGGACTCGGGGGCAAGTTCGTTCAGCACGTGGCTGATGAGGAGCAGCCCGATGGGTTCGTCCGACCGCAGGAATCCCGGCGTGGCGTGGCTGACCGCAAGTCCGGGGAAGGCCCGGGTGGCCGCGCTGGCGGCGAAATCCGCGGCGAGCGGCGAGTGATCCCAGACGTACAGGGCTTCGAACCGCTCCGCACCGAAGAAGGAAATGACCCGCCGGGCCGCAATGCCGCTGCCGCAGCCCCAGTCGCAAACCGTGCGGGCTTCCGGCTGCCAGCCGCGCAGCCTCAGCTCGCGCAGCACCTGATCCCACTTCCAGCCGATGCGCTCCCCATAGGTCAGGTCGTAGCTCGCCAGACCAGAAACCGACTGCCAGTAGGGGCCATGGGCCGCGGAGCCGCTGAGAAATCCGTCGCGCAGCCGGTCGAGCGCGGGCCAGTCGAGTTCGGTCCAGGTCATGGACGCGGACTCAAGGTGTGGGGAGGCTTAGCCACGGGCGGTTCTCCGTGCTGACAGCGTGCAGCGTGAGCGAAATGGGCTTGTCGGAACCGGCCGGCAGGATTTCCAGCTTCACTTCGTCGCCGGGATCCCGGTTGAGAAAAATCCGGCCGAGTTCGCTGCCCTTGCCCACGCCCACGGTGAAATCCTGGGCTTTCCGGCCATCGATGGAGATGATTGCATCGCCGACTTTCACCCCAGCCCGATCAGTGGCCGATCTCTCCGGTACCTCGGTGACGATAATGCGCCGCACCCGGTCGCTGCCGACGCCATGGATGGCTTCAAAGCTGAGGGGAAAGCCGGAGATCGGGATGTCTTTGACGCGGAAGGGCTCCATGGCAACGACCCCGGAGGGCAGGGCCGCAACCTTGCTCAGGAGCCGAAACGCCGAGACCAAAGGAACCGGTCCATTATTCGGCCGGGAATACAGTACGCCCCATTGGGTCAGGCCTTCGGCAAAGACAAACAGTTCGCAATCCAGCGTGCCCTTTTCGCTGGTCAGGTCGAATTGCAGTTTGCGCCCGCTGTAATCCATCTCCGTGGTGGCTTCCTCCCTGAGATTGGCGCTGCGATAGCTCGTAAAGGAATCAATGAGTCGGTGGGCGAACAAGCCCAGGGCCTCGGGCGATCCGCCGGCGCCAGCGGAACTGAGGACGATCATGCGATCCGTCGCGCCAACGTGAGTGACTACGGCCTCGAAGTTGATACCTGGCGCCACGACTTGCTGAACCGTGGCCGGCTTCCATTGCCCGTCCTGGGTATCGATGGTAAATGGCAGCGGCCGGGCATGCAGGCCGGTCGCCGCCACCCAAAGGGCGGCGCCAGCCAGCAACGGGCGGATCCAGGGCCTGTTCATCAGGGAAGCGAAATAAATGTCCCGTGACGCTTCAACCTTGTTTATCCCAGCGGGCCTAAAGGGAAAACTCCAGTTGGCGGGCGAGCGCCTGGGATTTGATGCCGTAGAAGCGGGCGAAGGCGCGGAGCTGCTCCGCGGTGGAATCATCCACCGTGCCGCGTGGCCGTATCTTGATGGCAGCGATCATCAGATTCTTGGCGGTGTGCTCGGTCGAGATGAACTCGAACACCTTGGTCCGGTAACCGGCCCATTCGAGGAGTTCGGCCCGCAACGCATCGGTGACGAACTCGGCCTGGCGTTCCTGGAAGATGCCGTGCCGCAGCGGCGCCGCGAGTACGGGTGGAGCAGTGAGTTGCGGGCGAAGCTCCTTCTGGCAGCAGGGGGCGACCACGATGAGCTTCGCCCCGGCGGCGATGCCGAGGGCGAGCGCATCATCGGTCGCGGTATCGCAGGCATGCAGCGCGATCAGCACATCGACGCCATCCAGCGGGGTTTCGGCGATGGTGCCGGCGGTGAAGGCGAGGCGAGGGGCGAAAGCCTGTTTGACGGCAACCTCGTTGCAAAGGGCGACGAGGTCCTGGCGCGCCTCGATTCCGCGGACGGCGGCGCGATCGCCCAGCAGCGCGCTAACGGCGAAGGTGAGGTAACCCTTGCCGGAGCCGGCGTCGATGACCTTGAGGGGACTCGTGGTCACTGAGGCTATGGCGGTCAAGGGAGGCAGAAGATCCAAGCCAGCTTCGTTGAGCAGGTGGGAAAGCAGTTCGGCAAATTTTTGGATCTGGCGGAACTTGTCGGCCATGCCTTCGCGGGGCTGGCCGCGGTCGTTGGTGACGCCGAGGGCCCGGAGCCACGGGGCGTCCGGGGGGATGAGGTAGTTTTTTCCGCTATCATGTGCGCCAACAGGCGAAGGGGACATCGTCTCCCCAGCGGGTAGTTTCTTTACCTTGAGGCGCGCGCTACCGTCGGACTGACACTCGAGCTGGGCGGTTTGTGCCGGAGTGAAAAGATGGGCGTCGAGGAAGCTGGCACCAATGAGTGCCGCAAGTTCCGTGAGCGCGGCGGCGGGCGCATGGTTCTTGGTAATGTCGCGGGTGGCATGGCGCCAGACGAAGGCAAAGTGCGGACCGCTTTTCAGGGTGACAGGGCGGACGAACAGGTTCTGGAGCGTGTCGTCGGCGCCGCGGTGCTTGCCGAGCGTGAGCTTCACGAGCGTGCCCTCGCCGATGGCGGCGCTGAGCAGGGCGAGAAAGCGGTCGCGGGCGGAGGCAGTCATCAATATTTCTGCAGAAACTTGAGGAAGGATCATCGTAGTGGCCGATGCAAGAGCTTGGTGCGGCCTCCCAAGCCGATGCCCCCCGACGCTGCCGTCATCGCTCCGCTTCGGTGCGGCAAGTCGCGCCAGACTTCCTTTTAGAGGGGAGCAGAACTTGCGCGCCTGGCATCTCCTCGATCAGGAGGAATGCCCAAAGGGCGGGTGTGTTGGCTCGGTTTCGCGAGGTGCCCTAATTAAACCCAGGCTCGTCGCCTTGTCTGCTGCGAGCGGATGAAGTGGGTCATTTCACCTTCGCGAAGGCGTCGGCGGCCTGCTTGTTGCCGGCGTCGAGCTGGAGGGCAGTTTCGTAGGCGGCGCGAGCGTCCGGGACATGGCCAAGTTTTTCCTGGATGACCCCGATGCGCTGCCAGACATGGGTTGGCTGCGGCGAAGAGGGGCCGGGCGGGGAAAGCGTCAGGCATTTTTGCAGGCAGGCGAGACCGCGCTCCAGATTCTGCCCGGCAATCGAGGCGGTGCGGCCGTATTGATAGAGCGCCACGTAGCTGTCGGGTTTTTGGGCGAGCACCACGTCACAGATCCTGAAGGCGGCGGCATAGTCCTTCGCATCGGCTTTGAGGATAACACCGAGCACGGTGCCACGATCAGGATCCCGCCGGCTGATTTCGGCGAGTTGTACGGCGGCCTTGGTGCTGCTGCCCAGCGGCCAGGGCGCGCGTTCATAAAATTGCATCAGGCCCTCGCGGGCATCGAGATTGGCGGGATCGAGCTTGATGGCCTGCTCCATCGCATCGCGGCCCTTGATGGCGGCGCCAAAGGAAGTGTTCTTGCCGGCCAGCAGCAGCGAGGTGCCGCCGAACGCGGCGAGATAGGTGGAGTTTTGGGGTTCGAGCGTGGCGGCCTTTTCCAGCCACTTGGCGGCGTCATCAAGAGCCGTGCTGTCACCACGGAGGCGCAGGGTCTGGCCCAGATAATAGCAGGCGGCGGCGTTGCCCGGCTCGGCCAGAGTAATTTTTTCCAACGCGGCCCGGGCGGCGGGATACTGCTTCGCGTTGAACAGGGCGATGGCGGTGTCGAGCGGGGCTTCGGCCGCGGCGGTAGTGGCGGCAAGCAAAAGAAAGACAACGAGAAGGCGGCGGGCCATGGGGTGTGAGAACACTGGCCGGGACGAATGTTTCAAGCTTCGGGCCGCGATGGCCGTGTCGCATGAGTGGGGCCAGTTTTAACCTGCTCCTCTGCATTGAGCGATCAACCTGGCCCCGACTACGCGGCGGACGTCGGTCCCAACCAGTGTAATCTCTGGCCGAATAGGGACTGGGCTCCAATGGGCAGGTTGGAGACCGGGCCCTACGCGAAAGCCGGCCTGTCGCTCACTCGTAGCGGAGAGCCTCAATCGGATCGAGCATGGCCGCCTTGCGGGCGGGATAGTAGCCGAAGAATACACCGACAGCGGCGCTGAAGCCCACGGCGATGACCATGGCGGCAGTGGAAGGCTCGACCGGCCATCCCTTGTAATTGCCCAGGGCGATGGATCCGCCGATGCCGAGGGCCACGCCCACCATGCCCCCGAGGGAGCTGAGGACGATAGCCTCGATCAAAAATTGGGTCAGCACGTCGCTGCCGTGGGCGCCGAGGGCAAGGCGGATGCCGATCTCGCGGGTGCGCTCCGTCACCGAGACGAGCATGATGTTCATGATCCCGATGCCACCGACCAGCAGAGAGACACCGGCGATGGCGCCGAGCAGGTAGGTCATCGCATCCGTCGAGGCGGTCCGGGCCGCGGTAATGTCCGCTTGGTCCGCCACCGTGAAGTCGACGGTGCCGCTGTGGCGCTGGGTCAGCAGGTCGTTCACATCGGACTTCACCTTGACGACCGAATCCTCGTCCTTCGCCTGGACATAGATCTGAGAAATATTAATGCGGCGCGAGATGCGCTTCATGTGGCTGGTGTAGGGGATGTAGATGACATCATCCTGGTCCTGGCTGGAGTTGAATCCCTTGGAGGCCATCACGCCGATGATGCGGAATGGAGTTCCGCCGCCGGTGCCACCGCCGCCACTATTGTTGCCACCACCACCACCACCACCACCACCACCGCCGCCGCCACCCCCGCCACCCTGGCCATAGATGCGGATGCTTTGGCCGATCACTTGGGACGCATCCTTGTCCGGGAAAAGGTTATCAACGATCGTCTTGCCGATCACGGCGACCTTGGCGGATCCCGACACCTCGGGTTCATCGAAAAACACGCCTTCGGCCACGCGCCAGCTACGGATGGCGGGGAAATCAGGGCCAACACCATAGATGCTGGTGGACCAATTCAAACCGTTGGCCAGGATCTGGCCGCGGCCCGTGACATAGGGACTGACGGCAATCACGCTGTTATCCTCCGGCGTGGCGGAATTCTGGAAACTGGCAACGACCGCATCGGCGTCGGCCGGCGTCAGCGTGGTCGCAGCACCGGCGCCGCCACGGACGCCACCGCCCTGGCTTTGATTGCCGGGGCCAACGAGCACGAGGTTGTCACCCATGCTGGCAATTGCGGCCTGGACCTGGGCCTTCGCTCCGTTGCCGATGCTGACCATTGCGATCACCGCGGCCACGCCGATGATAATGCCGAGGGCGGTCAGGATGGAACGCATGGTATTGCGACGCAGCGCCCGCAAGGCCATCCGGAGTGTGGTGAAGAAGCGCATGAAGATGGATCGAAAATCGGGAAATACTCAGTGCGCGGGCGAGCCGACCGCGAGGAGCTTGGCGGCGGTTTCGGCCTCCTTGAGCTTGGCGAGCTCGACCTCGGCGATGGAGCGGTTGGGGACCGCCTCGTCGCGCACGATGACGCCATCCCGCAGGATCAGGTTGCGTTTGCAGTAATGGGCGACGTCCAGCTCGTGGGTGACCATCACGATGGTAATGCCCTGCTCGTTGAGCTTTTGGAACACGCCCATGACCTCAATGGAAGTCTTGCTATCGAGATTGCCGGTGGGCTCGTCCGCGAGGAGCAACTGGGGTTCGTTCATCAGGGCGCGGGCGATAGCGACGCGCTGCTGCTGTCCACCGGAAAGCTGGTTGGGCATGTGATCGGCCCGGTTGGAGAGGCCGACGATGTCGAGGCAGTGCATGGCGCGCTCCCGCATTTTCTTCGCCGGCATGCGGGTCTGCCCGTAGAGGCGGGGGAGTTCGACATTTTCCAGGGCGGTGGTCCGCGCCAGGAGATTGAAACCCTGAAAGACAAAGCCGAGCTTTTGATTGCGAATGTCGGCAAGCTCGTCTTTTTCGAGCCGCGAGACATCGACGCCATCCAGCAGGTAGCGTCCGCGGGTGGGCCGGTCGAGGCAGCCCAGCATGTTCATCAGGGTGGATTTACCGGAGCCGCTTGCGCCCATCAGGGCGAGAAATTCCTTGTGATGGATCTCCAGCGAAACCCCGCGCACGGCGTGCACCGGGATTTCACCGGAATCGTAAATCTTGTGGAGTTCCTCGATTTTGACAACGGGAGGCATGAATAAGGGGAGGGTACGCCGGAAACGGCCGATTAGAATCCACCGCGTCCGCCACCGAAGCCGCCGCCACCGGGACCGCCAAAACCGCCGCCGCCGCGCTGCTGCTGCTGGAAGGGATTGCCGCTTTGGCCCGGCGGACCACTGACCGCCGCCGCCGCTCCGGGCATAGTGACGTAAGTGATCAGGGTGTCGCCCTCGGCGACGCCATCGACGATCTGGGTCAGGGTACCGTCGGAAATTCCCAGGTGTACCATTACCCGCTCGGGCAATTTCTTGCCCGCGGCGTCGGTCACCAGCTTGTAAACGGGGCGGGGGACATTGCTCACGTTCAAACCGACGCCAGTGTTGGAACCAGTGCCGCCCGCGCCATTGCGGCGTCCGCCACCGCCACCGCCACCGCCACCGCCGCCGCCGCCGTTGCGACCACCGCCACCGTTACGGCCGCGCCGTCCGCCCTGGGCATTGGGATCGGTTGCCGCCGCATCGTCCTGGGCCACGGCCACCGGCGCCGGTGCGGCAACGGTCGCCGCCGGGCTGTTCGCCGCCGGGGCAAGCTTGTCCATTTTATCCTGAAGCTCGGAAGGGATCCGCACCCGGAGGGCATTGTTGGCCACCATCAGGACGTCGGTCCGTTCGGTGATGATGATGTTTGCCGTGGCGGTCATGCCGGGCTTGAGCAGAAGATTGGAGTTATCGACATCGATGATGACCGAGAACGTGACGACGCCGCTGGTGTTTTTGGCGTAATTGCGCACTTGAGTGACCGAGCCCTGGAAGGGCCGGTTGAGGTAGGCATCCACCGAAAAACGCACAACCTGGCCTTCCTGCACGCTGCCGATGTCCGCCTCGGACACATCCGCGCTGATTTGCAGCTTGGTGAGATCGTTGATCAGGGTGTAGAGGGCCACCGCGGACTGGTTCACGTTGACGGTCGCACCCACGTCAATCGTCCGGTTGAGGACCACGCCGTCGATGGGCGAATAGATGATGCAGCGATTGAGATCGGTCTGGGCGTTCTCCAGCGCCGCCTGCCGGCTGATCAGATTGGACTCGGCTTGGGCGAGGGCGGCGGTGGTCGCGTCAAGGTCCGCCTGGGAGATCAGATTCTTCGTGAAGAGATCCTTGCTGCGGACCGCATCCTCGCGGGTCTTGACGGTATTCGCCTTGGTGGCCTCGAGATCCGCCTTCGCTTGGGTCAGCTTTTGCACGTAGGTGGAGGGATCGATCTTGAGGAGCCACTGGCCCTTCGTGACCTTGTCATTGAAGTCCGCATTGATCGCGATGACGTTGCCCGAGACCTGGCTGCTGATCGTGACGGAGGAGGTGGTCTGGAGGTTGCCCGTCGCGCTGATGGTCTGGACGAGGTTGCCCCGCTGCACCTTGACGGTGGAATATTCGGGCTCCTTGCTGTTTTTCTTGTCCCAGTAGTACCAGCCGGCGTAGCCGAGGGCTGCAACAACCACCAGGGTGAGAATGGGACCGACGAAGCTGCGGGATTTAGCCATAAAAGGGAAAGGGGAAAATGCGGGGTTTGGCGGAGGGCGCAATCCAAACTCTCAATAACCTGCGAGTACGCCCGGAAGCGCTCCTGCCAGCCCGAAAGACGACGCCACTGTCGAAAGGTGACATAAAAGTTTGGACCGCAGGAATCGGAAAAGTCCCGCGAAGAAACCAATGACAGCGGTGTAATCCGACGGCCACGGGCCCGCCGTTCAGGGGAAGGATACCGGGGCAGTCGCGCCCGGCCCGGTGAGCGCCCGCTTGAGGGCCGCGCCGACATCGGGAGGCACGAAATGGGACACATCGCCGCCGAACTTCGCGACCTGCTTGACGAGGGACGAGCTGGTATAGCTGAACTGCTCGTTGGGCATCACGAAGATGGTTTCAATGGCCGGCTGCAGGTGGCGGTTCATCAGCGCCATGTTGAACTCAAACTCGAAGTCCGACAGCGCGCGCAGGCCGCGGATGATGGCGTCCGCCTTCTGCGCCAGGGCAAAATCCACGAGCAATCCGCCAAAGGCGGTCACGGTGACATTGGGGAACGGGACGACGCTGGCGCGCACCTGCGCGAGCCTTTGTTCCGTGGTGAAAAGCGGTCCCTTGCCGGCGTTGTGCGCAATGGCGACGGTCACGCGATCAAAGAGCTTCGCCGCGCGTGCGAGCACGTCGAGGTGCCCATAGGTGATCGGATCAAAGGTGCCGGGATAGATGCAGTGGCGCATGGAGAAAAGTGGGGAAAAGTGAGCAAGACCGGGAAGCGCCGGCATGGCGAATCACTTTTTCCGGGACATGGAATGGAATGACAGCATGACGGGTCGTAGCCGCGGAGGTAACGAGGCTGGGTTTGCGGTGATCGGCCAAACCCAGCCTCGCTGCCTCGGCTGCTATCTTACTTTGTCCGGCCCCATGCTCCGCTATTGCCTTCGGACCACCGGCCGGTGTTTTCTCGCAGCTCCGGTGCGATGAATCTCCCCAACCAGATCACCCTTTCACGCATCCCGTTGATGTTCGTGATCGTGTGGCTCATGTATCAATCCAGACTGGGCGCGGCCTCGCTCGCCTTCTGGCTGTTTATCATTGGCGCGGTGAGCGATTGGTACGACGGTTATCTGGCGCGACGGCTGGGCATCGTGTCGGTCTTCGGCAAGATCATGGATGCGTTGGCGGACAAGATCATGGTGCTCGGCATCATGGTGGCGATGGTGGACCGGCCGTATCATCCCATTCCGCTGGCCTTTGTGCTCATCACGCTCTGTCGCGAGTTCCTGGTTTCTGGCATGCGCATGGTGGCGGCGTCCAAGGGCGTGGTGGTCCCGGCCGACCGCGGGGGTAAGACCAAGACCGTCACCCAGTTGATCGCGATCGGCTGCCTGCTGGCGACCCCGATGGTCGAGACGGACTGGGCGTATTTCCTTTCCCGTTGGGGATTCCAATGCGACCTGAGCACGTTCACCGCGGCGCTGCACCGGATCGGCCTGGTGGGCTTCATCCTCGGGACCTTTCTCGCGGTCTGGTCGGGCTGGCGCTACATTCTGCAATACAAGGATGTGGTCTTCAGTGACGTGGACAAATGAAGCTGTTCCGCCCGCTCTGGCCGCGCGCGCTTTCCACCAAAGTGGTGCTGGGTTGCGCCCGCCTTGGTCCGATCGGCCGCAAGCTGCCGGCGCCGGGCACGTGGGGCTCGGTGGCGGGCCTGCTTTATTTCACGGTTTTCTTTGCCCACGGGCTCACCCCGGGCGGGGTGTTGTTGCTCAATGCCGCGGGCATCTATCTCGCGATCGCGCTGTGCGGCGAAGCGGAGGTGCGCCTTGGCCGCAAGGATCCGGGCGAGGTGATCCTCGATGAATTCGTGGCAATGCCCCTGTGCTATCTCGGCTGGCTGCAGCTGGCCGGCATGTGGCCGCGCTGGATCTTGCTGCTGGCCGGACTCGCGCTGTTCCGGCTGTTCGACATCCTGAAGCCCTTCGGCATCCGCCGGCTGCAGGAACTGCCCGGCGGCTGGGGCGTGGTGATTGATGATGTGGCCGCGGCGCTGGCGACCTGTGTGACGCTGCATGTTGCGCAGTGGGTATGGCCTCATTGGGGTTGAAGCGGCCCGTGAGGCGCGGCCGCGAGTGCGCGTGTTGTAGGCCAGGTCGCTGACCTGGCAGCCACCTCAACGAGGTGGCCTACAGTCGATCCAGCGGTGACGCCGCTCGGGTGCCGCGTGTCACGGCAGCGGCTGCAAATACTCGATCGGCAGCTTCACCAGCAAGCCCTGCTGCAGCACGTCCATCGCGACGACAATGCCGTGGGGATTGGACGGATCGTCGACAAAGCCCTCGACGCCGTGCAGCGGGCCGCCGGTGACCTTCACGCGCCGGCCGCGGGTGAGGAGTGGGTGCAGGCTGAGCTCGAAGCCGGAGGCGACAATGGCCTTCACGTCCGCCAGCTGACGGAGGAAAAGCGCCTCGCTTTCCACGACGATGGCGCGGGCGAGCAGATCCTGCTGGTAAATGCGACGGCGGCTTTCCACCGGGACCCGGGTGAAGACGTAGCCGGGAAAAAGCGGCTTAGTGAAACGCTTCGTCTGATGCTGGTAGCGGCGGACACTCTGGACGAGGGGCAGATAATACTCGAACCGCTCGGCCGCCATCAGCGCGGCAAATTTTTTTTCACAGCGCGGCTTCGTGTGACAGACCAACCAGCCTTCACCGGCCGGGCCGGCGGATGAGGCCGGCGAAGGTGCGGAGGGCAAAAGGACGGACGCCATCGTCAGCGCTTCAGGAGAAAACGGACGGCAGCGTGGTAGCCTTCGAGGCCGAGCCCGCTGATGATGGCGACGCAGGCCGGCGCGGTCAGTGAGAGATGGCGGAATTCCTCGCGCTTGTAGATGTTGGAGATGTGCACCTCGACGGCGGGCAGATGGGCGCTGAGCAGCGCATCGCGGAGGGCGACGCTGGTGTGGGTAAGGGCGCCGGCATTGAGCACGAGGCCATCGAACTTCGCGTCGGCCAGGGTGGCGATCTTGTCGATTAGCGCGCCCTCATGGTTCGATTGGAAAAAATCCAGCGTAACGCCGGCGCCAAACTCCGCGCGCAATGCCGTTTCGAGGTCGGCCAGGCTCGCGCGACCATAGATCTCGGGTTCGCGCAGGCCGAGCCGGTCCAGGTTGGGGCCGTTGAGGATGGCGATCTTCTTCATGCGGAGTATCCGCCCACGGAACACACGGAACACACAGAAGTGAAGACTCAACTTTCCGGGCGCCCTGTTTGAGGGTGGAGCGTGTTGACCTCAACACGCTGTTTGGCTCCGTCGGATCTTCAGCGTGGATTCGGCGCTCCAACGCGTTGAGGTCAACGCGTTCCACCCCCTCAGAGCGGATTGCCCGTGGGGATGAACTCCCACGGGAGCTTGAATTTTTTCGCGAGCTCGGCGGCGAGCGCCTGCACGGCGTGGACCTCGGTGGCGTAGTGGCCGCAGAGGTAGAGGTTGAGGCGCTGCTCCTGGGCGGTGTTGAACCATTCCTCGCGCAGTTCACCGGTGACGAGCGTGTCAACGCCGGCGGCCGCGAGCTCTGGCACGGCGCTGTTTCCAGCGCCACTGCAAAAGGCCACGGCCGCGGGCGAGGCGGAGCCGTACTCGATCGCGACCACGCGCGGGTAGAGTGATTCCAACTTCTTGCGCAATGCGGCCCGACTGGATTTTGCCCGGGCGATGCAGCCGATGGCCTCGCCGTCGCGCACGAGGAAAGGTCGCGTGCCCTTGAGGCCAAGCTGGCGGGCGAGCAGGGCGTTGTTGCCCAGCTCGGGATGGCCGTCCAGGGGCAGATGATTGGAATAGAGCGCGCAGTTGCCCTGCACGAGCGTGGCCACGCGCTCGTAAACCGGGCCGGTCAGGGGCCGGGGCATGTCCCAATACATGCCGTGGTGCACAATGAGGAAGTCCACGCCGGCGGCGACGGCCTCCTGGAAGGGCACGAGGCCCGCGTCAACGGCCGCGCCGATCTTCGTCACCCGGCCGTTGTTGGCGACCTGCAGGCCGTTGAAGGCGCCGGGGGCGTCCTTGTACGCGGCGCGGCGCGTGCGGCGGTCACAGTAGGAGACAAGGTCTGAAAGGGTGGGCATGGATCTGAATCGTTCTCTTGCTCGAACCGCCGGAATCGAGAACGAGAACGAGAGAGAGAACGAGAACGATTTTTAAATCCCCGCTCCAATCCGGCAGCTGTGGGCGCTGAAGCCCGCGCCGAAACTCACCAGCCAGAAATCACCTTCGGCATCAGGGGTTGCCGACTTCAAGGTTTCCTCCAGCGCGAACAACACCGAGGGACTGCTCATGTTGCCGCAGTCGCGCAGCACGCGCGCGCTGGCTTCAAGCGAGTGGGGGGCGACGACGGGGGCGAGCGCCTCGAGCACATCGCGGCCACCGGGATGGGCGACGACGCGGGTCACGGGGCGGGGACCCTTTTCGTTCCAGAGCCGGCCGACGGCGGCGGCGGCGAGTTCCGGTACGGAGCGATCGAGCAGGTTGCGCAGTTTGCCGTCGCGGGTTTCGAACCGCAGCTTGTCGCGGTCGGCGGGCAGATGCAGGGTGTTGAAATCAAAGCAGCGCAGCGCGCCCGGGCGGGCGGTGGAGCGAAAAATCGTGGCCGCCGCGCCGTCGCTGAAGAGGCAGGCGCTGATGATCACCCCGGGATCGTCGTCGAGATAGAAGGCCGCTGAGCAAATTTCCACCGCCACGCACGCGACGGTCGCGCCGGGCTGGGCCGCCAGGACGTGACTGGCGGCGCGCAGGGTCGGAATCGCCGCGCCACAACCGAGGCCCACGAGGTCCTGCAAAAAAACGTTGGGCCGCAGGCCGAGCTGCTCGGCGACGTAGCTGGTCAGGCCCGGGCAAAGATAACCCGTGCACGTGCAGATGAGCAGGGCGTCGAGCTCGGCCGGCCGCACCCCGGCGCGATCCAGCGCCGCGGTGAGCGCCGCACTGGCCAGACGCCGGCCCTCCGTGCGGAAGGCGGCGTTGAGCTGGTCGGGCGTGAGATCAAACACGTGGTCGATGTCGGGCACGGCAAAATGCCGGGTGGCGATGCCGTGGCTGCCATTCAGGATGCTGTGGAGAATGAGGCGCGAACGCTTCTGCAACCGCGCGCGCGCGTTGGAGCGCTGGATGATGTCCCAGCATTGGGGTTGCGTGTAAGTGGCCTCCGGAACGGCGGTGGCAAGGGCGTGGAGATACATGAAAACCGGAGGGACGGGTCGAGGTTACTTAGTGGAGCAGGGCGTAGAGCGGGCGCAGGGGAAGGAGGCGGGCGCGGGTGAGCGCGGACAGCCAGCGCAGCCGGGGCGGTTGGAGGAGAAAGGGATGCAGCACACCTGCTGACGCGAGACGCAGGCGAAAGTTCCGGCACAATTCGTGGTGGATGAGCCGGCACGTTTCCGGCCACGAGGAAGTCCCGTGGGCGTAGGCGAGCAACGGATCGAGCGCGAGTTCGGCGCCCTGAAAGGCCATCGCCATGCCGTTGCCGGTAAAGGGAGGAATCATGGCGCACGCATCGCCGAGCCGGGCGCGCTCCGGCGGAGCGACCCGGTGGTCGAAGGCCACGCCGGCGACGGCGCAAAACGAAGCAGCGTCAAGTTCCGCTGCGGCGAGACGCGCCGCGAGGGCGCCGAGACCGGCGGCCTGCAGGTAGCCCAGCAACAGATCGTGACCCTTGGCGCAGAGTTCACGGCGACGGAAGAGACCGCAGATGTTCACCTGGTTTCCCTCGATCTGCGACAGACCGACATAGGCGTACGCGCCCAGATGCAGTTCGAGACCGCGCGCGAGCCGCAGGCCGCGGGCATGGATCTTCAACCCGAGCCACGGTGAGCGGGCACGACGGCGGCCGGTCGTGAAAATTCGGCCGGGCCGGGCGGCCAGGTCGATTACGCGGGTACGGGTGCGTAATTCGCCACCGGCGGCGACGAAGGCCTCGGCCAGTCGCGCGTCCAGGGCATGACGGCTGAGCCCGAGCGCCGGCGAGGGCAGGCGCTGGATGTGCGCCGCGCGGTCGCCGATGAACCATGCGACCTGGCGATGTTCCAAGGCGTCTGCGAGCAGCGGGCCGAGGCCGAGCCGCGCGATGGTGGCGGGCGAGAGCCCCGTGATGAACTCGCCGCACACGCGGTGCCGCGGGTAGGAGCCCGCCTCGCTAAGTGTGACGGGCACGCCGGCGCGCTGCAGGGCTAGTCCAAGCGAAAGCCCAGCGAGGCCGCCGCCGATGATCTCAATCGGTCGGGGCGAGCTCATGGGCGGCGGATCGCGACCATGCGATAGGCTCCGAGCGCCGTGGTATGGCAGCGGAAATCCCAGTGGCCGTCGTCAAGCCCGAGTGCAGTGGGGAGTTCACCGTCACGAAAGCCGGCGGCGATACTAACGCGGGCATCGTGCAACGTGACCGGGTTGGCGCCGAACAAGGGGGCAAGCAGGGCAAAGAGGGTTTGGAAACCGCGCAGACGGAGCGGTTCGCAGGCGACAATCAAGCGCGCGGACCCCCGCAGCTTTCGGCCCAGGCCAGCCAAGTCGTCCGGGGAAAACTGGTGGAAAATCAAGTTGCCGATGATCACGGGGTAACGGTCAAAGTCTTCAAATTGGAGCAGGTCGTGCTGGTGCCATTCGGCGGCGGCCGGCCAGTCTCCGGGCCGCGGGCTGAGATCGAGTCCGGCCTCCTGCACTCCGGCGGCGGCGAGACGGATTCCCAGTTCGCCCGTGCCGGCCCCGAGTTCCAACGCGCGTTCGCCGGCGCGCTGCAGGGATGGCAGCGTGCGCGCGAACCAGCGGTGATTGCCCATGATGCGGTTGATCAAACGCAAATCGCGCCGGCTGTGCCGCGCATCCGGATGGTCCGGAGGCAGGGAGTCGAGAAGCTCGGGTTGGAGCGTGCGCTGCATAAAAACGAGACGAAGGTTGCCCGCGCGGGGCGAGGTGTCCAGAGTGACCCTCAGATTCATGAGTTCGCCCGCCAACCCCGTCGACCTGATTGCCCAAGCCGCGGAGGCTTTTCCGCACCGTCCGTCGTGGGACGAATATTTCATGGCGACCGCCGTGCTGATCGCCTCGCGCTCGGACTGCGAGCGGTTGCATGTCGGCTGCGTGATCGTGACCGGAGGCAACCGCAAGAACCGGCTCGTAGCGGCTGGCTACAACGGATTTCTGCCCGGCGCGCGGCATACCTCCTACGTCCGCGACGGCCACGAACAGGCCACCGTGCACGCCGAGCAGAATGCCGTGGCCGACGCTGCGCGCCGCGGCAGCTCGGTCGAGGGCTGCGTGGCCTACGTGACCCATTATCCGTGCGTCAACTGCGCGAAGATCCTCGCCGCCGCGGGCATCGCCGAGCTGCGATACCGGCAGGATTACACCAATGACCCGCTGGTCGCGACGCTGCTGGCGGACGCGGGGGTCAAGATCCTCAAGCTCGAATAGCCACCCATGCGCGAAAGGGTCAAACGGACCGGTTCCAAGAGTCTCGCCGGCTCGCTCCTGCTCGCACATCCCGCACTGAAAGATCCGAACTTCCGCCACACGGTGATCCTGATGTCGGCCCACAACGGCGAGGGCGCCATGGGTGTCGTGCTCAACCGCCCGCTCGGCAAGCGGCTGGGCGAGTTCAACGGCGAGTTCTCGCTCGGCCCGCTGGCCTCGGTGCCCGTTTTCCGCGGCGGCCCGGTCCAGACGGAGCAGATCGTGCTGGCGGCCTGGCAAACCCACGACGAAGGCTTCAAGCTCCACTTTGGCCTGGAGCCGGACAAGGCGGCCCAGTTGGCCGCCGAGGAGGGGATGCACTTGCGGGCGTTTCTCGGGTACTCCGGCTGGTCGGGCGGGCAGCTCGAAAAGGAGCTCAAGCAGGACACCTGGGTGGTCGCCTCCGTGCCGGGTGACCTGATGAGCCATCCGCAGGACGACGGACTCTGGCGCGCCGTGCTCGGCGGCATCAGCCTCGACTGGCGCCTCCTCGCCGACGAGCCGGAGGACACGGGACTGAATTGAATTCCCTGGGGGTCGACCGGGCATCACCCGGGCGCCGCGTTCAAAAATAATACCCGATCCCATGAACGGGCGATGGTTGATCCGGCTGGCTGGAAAGGTCTTCTTTCGACTATGAAAATCATACTGGCACTGGTCTGTTTTTCCCTGCTTTTGGCGGGTTGTACGAGCGCCGGATCCCATGCGCATCGCTTACGGGATGCCTTGGAGGATTACCGGTCGATTGAAAAGGGAATGACCAGGAAAGAGGTCGTGGCGCTCTTGGGTCAGCCGGATAAAGGAAGCCGTACGGAGAACATTTACTGGAAAGAAGGAGGTAACAGCCCGTATTACACCGATTTTGTAGAGATGACCGTGAGATACGATGACGATGACCGGGTAGTGGAGACCGATGGGCGCAAGGGAATTGATCGCTACCAGCCCTTGGCTGGGTTACCCTAACAAGATCCCGTGAGGGAGCCCGCGCAGCTTCGGAAGTGCTGTCGCGACAACTTCCAATTCAGGCCACTACCGCTGGGACAATTCAGTTGACAGGGGTGGGGCTGCGCTCTGTTTTCAGACCTTTTATGAAAGTCGTATCCTCCATCAAATCAGCCAAGAAGCGCCACCCGGCCTGCCAGGTCGTGCGTCGGAAGGGCAAGATTTACGTCATCAACAAAGTCGAGCCGCGCTACAAGGCGCGCCAGGGCTGATTAACCATTTTACCACTGTGAAAGCCGAAGGCCATCCCACCCTCAACAACGTTTGCTTCCTCGATGTCGCAACGGGCAAACGTTTCCTCACCCGCTCCACGATGAAGTCCGCCCGCACGGAGAAGATCGACGGTGAAGATTATTTCATCGTCATCCGCGATGTGACGATGGACTCGCATCCCGCCTACACCGGCGAGAAGCGCCTTGTCGACACCGCGGGCCGCGTCGAGAAGTTCACCTCGAAGTTCAAGCGCAACGCGCCCGCCAAGAAGTAAGCGGCGGGTTTGCTCCCCAGTTTCCAGCCCTCCTGCGTGGAGGGCTTTTTTATGGGTGGGTGGCCGGGGTGGATTGGGACAAGGTGGGCGTCCCCGCCGACTGGTCTCGCCGAAGCCTTGGCGAAGGTGAAGCCGCGGTCTGGGATCGTGAGCTTGTCGAACGGCGCACCGGGACGGTTCGCCCTATCTTTGGCTGCCCGCTTGACGCAAAGCAGCGCTGGCTTCTGCATGGCGCCTTTATGCGAATCCGCGCCTTTCAAGGTCTTGTCCCTCAGCCTGCACACGTCGCCGAAGTGGCGTGCGTGCCTTACGATGTCGTCAATGCGGCCGAGGCGACCGTACTCGCCGCCGGGAAGCCGCGCAGCCTGCTGCACGTCGATCGCGCCGAAATCGACCTGCCGCCGAAAACGGATCCGTATGGCGACGTAGTTTATGCCAAGGCCCGGGAAAACTTTCTGGCACTGCAGCGCGACGGCGTGCTGGTGCGCGAGAGCGGTCCGTGTCTCTACGTTTACCAGCAGCAGATGGGTTCGCACCGCCAGCGCGGCCTCGTGGCCGTCTGCCATGTGGAGGACTATGACGCCGAGCTCATCAAGAAGCATGAGAAGACGCGCAAGGACAAGGAGGACGATCGCACGCGCCTGATCGACACGCTCGGGGCAAACACGGGTCCGGTGTTCCTCACGTACCGCGACGAGACCGCGGTCACCGCGCTGGTTGATGCCAAGGTCAAGGAAGCGCCGCTCCATGATTTCACCGCGCCCGACGGCATCCGGCACACGGTCTGGCGCATTGCCGGCGGCGCCGACTGGGTGCGCGCCTTTGGTCGCGTGCCATTGACCTACATTGCCGACGGTCATCACCGGGCGGCGAGTGCCGCGCGGGTGGCGCGTCTTCGCCGCGAAAAGAATCCGCAGCACACGGGCGCGGAGGATTACAACTGGTTCCTGTGCGTGCTTTTTCCCGCAAGTGAACTGAAGATTTTGCCGTACAACCGCATCGTGCTCGACCTCAATGGCCGCGCCCCTGCGACTTTCCTCGCCGAGGTGAAGGCGAAGTTCGGCCTGGAGGAAAATGCACCCCCGGCGCCGACCGCGATCGGGCAGGTGAGCATGTATCTCGGCGGGAAATGGTACGGGCTGCGCTGCCCGGCCGATCCGAAGGCGGATCCCGTGGCGCGACTGGACGTGAGCGTGCTGCAGGACAAGCTGCTGGCCCCGCTGCTCGGCATCGACGATCCCCGCACGAGCAAGCGCGTCGACTTTGTCGGCGGCATCCGCGGACCCGGCGAGTTGGTGAAGCGGGTCGATGCCGAAGGCGGCGTGGCGTTTTCCCTTTTTCCCGTGACGATCGCGCAGCTCATGGACATCGCCGACGCGGGGCAGATCATGCCGCCGAAAAGCACTTGGTTTGAGCCGAAGCTGCGCTCGGGATTCTTCATCCACACTTTCTGAAGGTGGGAGCAGGGAGTTGGTATTTGGTAATGGGGACGGAATCGGAGGGTGCGCGCGTCATCCGGGATCTGTTTCCGACCCAATTCCCAATTCCAAATTCCTATTTCCCCATTCCTCGCGCCTACGCGCGTCCCGAACGTAGCGCCGGGCCGGCGCGGACGCCGAGCCAGAGCGCCAGCAGGTAGAGCAGGGCGGCGAGCAGGAACAGCGCCCGCAGGCCGAACAGCATGGAAGAGAGCTCGAGGATTCCGCCCGCGACGGCCCCAACGATGTTCCAGCCGAAGGCGACGGCCACGTTGGTGCGCACCGCGAAGCGCGCGGCAAAGGCCAGCCCGGCGCAGGCCACCGGCGTACCGCAGACGACGAGGGCAAACAGCACGCGAGCGGCCTCGCCAGTTGGCGCCAGGGTCCGCAAGGGCAGGAAGGCGAAAACGGTGAGCGCTACGATTACCCCGGTCAGTGCGAGGCGGGCATCGATCCTGCGGCGCGCCGCGGCGAGCGTGGCCAGGAGCAGGGCGAACAGCAGTGCGGCGAACACGATCGCACTCGTCCGCCAGGTTGCGCCGAAGAGAAGATTCATCTCGGTGACAAAACTCGTTTCGACGAGCAGGAACGCCGCGCCAAAGAGCATCATCTCCACATCGATCCGGCCGGCGAAGACCGCGTGACGCAGCGAGGTCGAGACGGAGAGCAGCAGGACGGCGGAGATGCCCAGCACGACCCCGGCAATGCCGAAGTAAAACGAGGGCACGCCCGCCCGCTCGAGGTAGAGGTAGGGCCAGTCATCGCCGGGCGCCGTGAGCCGGCCGGCGACGGGTTCCTTCAGCGGGTCATGGAGCTGCGGGTTCGCGGCCAGGTGCGCGAAGCCCGGCCCGGCCAGATAGAGGTGGTTGAACATCCCGTAGTAATGTTTCCAGACGAGCGGCGGGGTGCCGAAGGCCTGGGTCAGGATCGCAAAGAGGTGCGCGTCGATGTAGTCCTCGTTCACCATGAACATCAGCGCGAGGCCGCCCTCGGGGCTGAGGTGGGCGCGGGCGGCGCGCACGCTTTCCACGGTGTAGACAAAATTGTCGAGGCGCACGTTGGCCAGCGCCGACAGGCGGGTCATGGAATCGAGCGTGCCGAAAATGATGAGGTCAAACTTGAGGTCGGTGCTTTCCAGGAACGCGCGCGCATCCGTGTTGTGAACGATCACCCGCGGGTCGTCGTAGGGCCGCGCGGGATGGCGGGTCCGGCCAATCTCGACAATGACGGGGTCAATCTCCACCGCGTGCACCTCGGGCACGCCGGCGTCGAGCAGGACCGACACATCGTTGCCCGTGCCGGCGCCGAGCACCAGGGCGCGGGCCGGCTTCCGCAGGAGGCTCCTCACGGGGAGCTGATAACCCAGGCGCATCAACTCCCGCGTCGGGTTGGGGGGACCGGGCCGGTTTTCGCGCAGGTCCATCATGTTCTGATGGAGCGATCCATTGGTCAGGACGCTAATGCCACCGTTGGGATCCTCCGGGGCCAGCCGCACGGCATAATAGGGGCTGTACCACTGCGCACGATCGGTCAGGTGGATCGCGGCCAGCACGGCGAGGGCGGGCAAGGCATAGCCCAGGCGCGACCACCATTTTGCCGGCACGACCACCGCCGCCGCTCCCAGCCCGAGGGCGAACCACCAGACCGGCCGGGTGCCGCCGGCGGAGAGCAGCAGGAAGGTCAGGACTCCGGTGAGCGAACCGAGAAGATCCAGTGCATAGCCCGCCAGGGGCCGGCCGCGTTCCTGGAACTGCTGGATGCGTCCCGCGATCGTCCCACCGAGCGGCACGAAGGCGAGAGCCACCAGCGCAAACACGAGGGCGAGGGGCAGGGTGACGCCGTGGACCACCGGGGCGTCGTGCGGGAGGTCGAAATACAGGAGCCAGAGATGCTCGCTGGGGCTGCTGGAGGTGAAGGCGATGCGGCCGAGGCCGAGAGCCAGTGCGACCACGGCTAGCACGCCGGTGCCGAGCAGGGCGCTGCGCCCGAAGCGAGCGAGCGCGCCCACGCCGAGCCCGAGAAAGGCGGCGATCAGCACGAGGTTCGGAAAATACGCGATGACGCGAACCTGGCCCGGCAGCCAGCGGATCAACGCCAGCTCCAGGAGCAGCGCGGCAAAGGAGGCGGCCAGCAACTCAATCCCGGTCCGTCGTAAAGTCGTGGTCGTCAAGCCACGCGCCGGGTTTGCTCGAATTCACCTGTGGTCATGCGGGTCAGGGAATCTGGCGCGGATCAGCGCTTAAGCAGGTCGCGAATCTCGGTGAGGAGAACTTCCTCGCGGGACGGGCCGGGGGGCGGTGGCGGTGGAGCAGGGGTTTCCTGCTGACGGCGCAGACGGTTGATGACCTTGACCACGGCAAACATGGAAACACCGACAATGAGAAAATTAATGAGCGTGTTGATGAACAGGCCGAAGTTCAGCGTGACCGCGCCGGCCTCCGTCGCCAGGGCGAGGGTGGCATAAGGCGGTGCGACCTTGGCCCCGGCCTTCAGCACGACGAAGAGGTTGCTGAAATCAACGCCGCCGATCAGCAGCCCGATGGGCGGCATGATGACGTCCTTGACCACGGAATTGACGATGCCGCCGAACGCCCCGCCAAGAATCACGCCGACCGCGAGATCGACGACATTGCCCTTGATGGCGAATTCCTTGAATTCCTTCAACATGGCCGGCTCCTTGAATGATAGGTTGGCATAGATGGCTGGGGACGCAGGCCAAACTTACCGGGGGCAGCGCGGATGGGAAGGGATTATTTCCAGCGCAGCGCGCGTTACATGCCAGCTTCCACCGAGAGGCGGCTATTCCAGCTTGGCCTTCGCCTCCGGCGGTACAGCCAGCTTGGTGGACCCAATGTCCTTCAGTTCAGTCGTGATCGTTTGGGTGGTCTTGACCGCGCGCCGATTCTGGCCGGCGGTGACCGCCACGATGCCGGTGAGTTGTACCTCGTATCTGGCGAGCATGCCCTCATTGATCCACAGCTTGAAGGTGCCGGAGGCCGCGACCGGTGCGACATTCTCCTGCCCGGGAGGGAGGAGCAGCAGTTTGGCCCCGGTGTCGGAGAGGCGACCGCTGACTATGCCCCCCTCGACCTTGAGGTCGGTGCCACCGCCGATGATAATCCCGATGTCCTCGTGTGGCAGGCTGATGGCGAAGGACAGGGGCAAATCATTCACGAGGCCCCGGCGCCGGCCCGACCCCGAACGCGGTGCAGGGGGCAGGCTGGCCAGCTCCAGCGGAGTCATCCAGCCCTCGGCGGTTTCGACCACATGGGTTTCACTCCCCTTGAAGATGGCCGCGACATTGCTGTCGCTGCTGCCGCGGCCCACACGGCCGCGCATCTCCGGATTGGCGGGCATGGCCACGCTGGCGGGCACGATCACCTGGGTAAAGCCGCCCACGATGGTCTTGCCCTCAACCGTGTACGAACGGGCATCCCGCACGACGTTGGCGGTCCAACTGTAGTTGGGCTGATCCGCCAGCTTCATGGCGGCCACGATGGCGTCGTCGACCGGGGTGCCGTGGGCCAGGCTGGCGAAAATGGCGGCCGTGAGGCAGGAAATGACGCAGTGCTTCATGATGACTGACGGTACCGAAGTGGGGGTGGGAAACGGTGTGAATGTGGCACAGCGCAGCGAGATCCAGCAATGCGGAAAGTCCCGGAGCTGGCCCGGGGATCCCACCGCGGGAATAACGATTGGCTTCCGGCGGCCGCCCCAGCTGAATGTCACTGATTGATTTTACGCGTCCTAACCTGATTCATGACAACACTGATTCAACTTTTCCGCTGGGTGCTGTTGAAATTCATCCTCGCCGGGCTGATTGCCTGCCTGGGGCTGGGGGCGTACGCCCTGTGGCTGTTTCAGCGCGACAGCGCCGATTTCGATCTGCGGCGCAACGAGCGGATGACGAGCCTCGCCGGCAAGCGGCATGAACTCCAGCGGGCGCTGGAAGGTGTGAACCGGCGCCGCGAGGAGACGGCCACCGAACTCACGGCAGAGGACGCGCAGGCGCTTCAGGCGAGCAAGGTCATCGCCACGCTCCATGACTTGGAAAGCACTTGGGACCGCTTCATTGGCAACCCGGCGCAGCAGAAGGCGAATGCCGAGCAGATCAAACGCATGGAGGAGGTGCGGGACCTCGCCCAAGCGAAGCAGGCCGCGTTGAAGGAGGGGGCCACCCGCCTGGTCTGGGAACGCGATGGGCTGGAACTGGAACTCCGCCGGGTCGAAGAGCAGATCGCCTTTGCGGAGGAGCACAAATCCGCAGTCGGGTATTATCTGACTCTGGCATGGGAGCGGACGGGGTGGGCGGTGACGGCGTTGCTCGCTGTCTATGCCATGGGCCTGTTGATGTTCGCCCCGCGCCCGCGGTCGGAGTGAAAGGTGTGGATTTTCGGTTTGTTGTAGCGGCGCTCTAAGAGCGCCGATCTTCCCAGGCCGGCGGTCATCCGCCGTCGCCAGAGCTATGGCGGACAAGTAGACCGCCGCTACAACTTCCCAAAATTGCTCGTGTCGATTCTTCGCTTCGCCCGGCCGGGCAAATCTGCTCCAGTGCACGTTCATGCCAACATCCGACTTTTCCGACCTTGGCGCCATTTTTGACTGGGACGGCGTCATCATCGATTCCTCGCGCCAGCATGAGGAAAGCTGGGAACGCCTCGCGGTAGAGGAGCGGCGGGCCCTGCCGGAGAATCATTTCAAGCAGGGCTTCGGAAAAAAGAACGAGTGGATCATTCCCAACCTGCTCGGATGGACGGCAGAACCGCGCGAGATCCACCGTCTATCGCTGCGCAAGGAGGCGCTCTATCGCGCGATTGTCCTCGAGCGCGGGCTCGAGGCCCTGCCGGGAGTGCACAAATTTCTCGCCGCCCTGCAGACCGCCGGGGTGCCGTGCTGCATCGGCTCCTCCACCCACCGCGAGAACATCGCCACCATCAGCCACGTGCTCGGCTTCGGGGATTTCTTCGCCGGGATGGTCACGGCGGAGGACGTCACGCACGGGAAGCCGCATCCGGATGTCTTTTTGAAGGCTGCGGCGAAAATCGGGCGCCGGCCGGAGCAATGCGTGGTGTTCGAGGATGCCTTTGCCGGCATGGAGGCGGCACAGGCGGGTGGCATGAAGGTGGTGGGGGTGGCCACGACCCATTTGGCGGAGCTGCTCGCGGGGAAAGCCGATCGGGTGGTCCACCGGCTCGATGAGCTCACGGTTGCTGATTTACAGACATTGGTTTCCGGTTAGCCCATGCTCTTCCAGCTCGCTTCCGACTACCAGCCGACGGGAGACCAACCGCAGGCGATCGACCAGCTGGTCACGTCGCTCCGGGCGGGGCACCGGTACCAGACGCTGCTGGGCGTCACGGGATCGGGGAAGACTTTCACGATGGCCAACGTCATCGCGAAGTGCGAGCGGCCGACCCTGATCATCTCGCACAACAAGACGCTCGCGGCGCAGCTTTACTCAGAGTTCAAGAATTTCTTCCCGGAGAACGCCGTCGAATACTTCGTCAGCTACTACGACTACTACCAGCCGGAGGCGTACGTGCCGTCGAGCGACACCTACATCGAGAAGGATTCCTCAATCAACGAGGAGATCGAGCGGATGCGCATCGCCACAACCAGTTCGCTGGTCTCGCGGCGGGACGTGATCGTCATTGCGAGCGTGTCGTGCATCTACGGCCTGGGTTCGCCCGAGGATTTCACATCAATGCGCATCGAGCTCCGCCGGGGCCTGCCGCTCGGCCGCAACGTCCTCCTCGAGCGCCTGGTCGACAACCTTTACGAGCGCAATGACTACGACCTGAAGCGCGGCTGCTTCCGCGTGCGCGGCGACGTGGTCGACATCATGCCGGCCTACTCGGAGCAGGGTCTCCGCGTGGAATTTTTTGGCGACACCGTGGAGGGCATCAGCGAATTTGACCCCCTCACGGGTGAAGTCCTGCGGGTGCTCGAGCAGTTCGACCTCTATCCGGCGAACCAATACGTGACCACGCGGGGCAAACTCGAGCCGGCGATCAAGGCGATCAAGGCGGAGCTCGAGGAGCGCGTGGCGTTTTTCGAGAAGAACAACCAGTACCTCGAGGCGCAGCGCATCCGCATGCGCACCAACTACGACCTCGAGATGCTGCAGGAGATGGGTTTTTGCAGCGGCATTGAGAACTACTCGCGCCATCTCACGGGCCGCCAGCCCGGCGACCGGCCGTTCTGCCTCATCGATTTCTTCCCGAAGGATTTCCTGCTGATGATCGACGAGAGCCACGTGACCGTGCCGCAGATCGGCGGCATGTACAACGGTGACCTGGCGCGGAAGCAGACGCTCGTGAACTTCGGTTTCCGCCTGCCCTCCGCCCTGGACAACCGTCCGCAGAGCTTTGCGGAATTTGAGCGGGTGACCGGGCAGACCTTGTACGTGTCGGCGACCCCCGCGGAGTTCGAACTGAAGCAGTCGGCGGTCATCGCCGAGCAGCTCGTGCGGCCGACTGGCCTGCTCGATCCCGAAATCACCCTCCGTCCGACGAAAGGGCAGGTGGAGGATCTGATCAGTGAAGCCAGAAAAGCCGCTGCCGCGGGCGAGCGGGTCTTGGTGACGACGCTGACCAAGCGCCTCTCCGAGGATCTCACGACCTATTTGCGTGAGGCGAAGGTGCGGGTCGAGTACCTGCATTCCGACATTGATGCGATCGAGCGCGTGGAAATCCTCCGCAATCTCCGGCTGGGCAACTTTGACGTGCTCATCGGCATCAATCTGCTGCGTGAGGGGCTGGATCTGCCGGAGGTGGCGCTGGTGGCCATCCTCGATGCCGACAAAGAGGGCTTTTTACGGAGTTACACCAGCCTCATCCAGACCGCGGGCCGGGCCGCTCGCCACGAAAAGGGCCGCGTGATTTTCTATGCGGACAACATCACGAATTCGATCCGCCGGACCATGGACATGGTGACCTACCGTCGGGAAAAGCAGCTCGCCTACAACACGGCGCACGGTATCACGCCCCGCAGCGTGAAACGGTCGGCGCAGAGCAGCCTGCAGACCTATGACGGCTCGGGTAACCGGCCGGAGGCCACGGTCGCCGAATCGGTGGATGATGTGGCCGCAGTCATCGCCGAGTTGGAGGAGGAGATGCAGGAGGCCTCGGGCCGCCTGGAGTTCGAGCGGGCCGCGGTGCTGCGAGATCAGATTAACTCGTTGAAATCAGGGGATTTCAAGAAGGCGGCAAAGGCTGCCGCCGGTAGCTATCCCGCCCGGCGCCGTAATCGGAACGGAGGCGGCTGAGGACGAAGCTTAAAACTGCAGTTAGGTGATGATTTCCATAAGAATCGGCTCGCATAAAGGCCCATATCGTTAGATATATGCATTATGCCGGTTAGTGGAAAAGGCCTCGTCACTACACTTATCATCGCCTCGGGTATGATGGTAGGAGCGTTTCAGGCCAGAGGCCAGACGATCATTAATGGTTCGTTCCAGCAAGGAGGAGGCAGCTTTACCGGGTGGACAACAATTGGTGGTGTTTCCATTGCCAACTCCAGTGTGACCACTCCGACAAACGGTTCAGCCCAAGCTTTTATCGACAACGTTTCGGGTACAGCGGTGGCCGCCGCCGACCTGTCCGCCTTTTTCAACAATGCTGTTTTGCCGAAGGACAATTTCACCACGCCCCGTTCTGCGACCAATGGTTCTGCAATTAAGCAAACCTTTGTTGCCGCAGCGCCGGAGACTCTTTCCTTCGATTTCAAATCCGTTACCGCTGAGTCTCTCAACTCTGAGTGGGACATGTCGGTCTTCTACCTGGATGGTAATTTTATCGTCCTCCCCAATCCCGACCGGAATGGCGCGGCGCTTAACAATAGCTTCGGTGTGACGGTGAACAGTAGCACCTACAGCTTCGGGTTTCCCTATCAAACGATCAGTGTCTCGCTGGCCGCCGGCTCCCACACCTTCGGGTTCGCCGTCTATAACACCGGTGACACCGCGGTTCTCACCGGGCTTTTCATTGATAATGTGGTCGCGGTTCCCGAGCCGGGAGTGCTGGAATTAATTTCCGGTGGCCTCGTCGCCTTGGCCATTGCCGGCTGGCGCCGGCGCGCAGCGGTCCGCTGAACGGGCCGCGCCCCTCCTACGCCCACTCGGGCGGGTTTTGCAGCTGCGGCTTGAGCACGCCGATGCATGGCAGGTTGCGGTAGCGTTCGGCGAAATCGAGGCCGTAGCCCACCACGAACTTGTCGGGAATCTTGAAGCCCACGAAATCGGCCTCGAACGGCACCTCGCGGCGGCCGCGCTTGTCGAGCAGTACGCAGACCCGCAGGCTCGCGGGATTCAGCCGGCGGATCAGCTCGGCCACGAGGGATAGAGTCTTGCCGGTGTCGAGAATGTCGTCGATCAGCAGCACATGGCGGTTGGCGATGTCGAGCGTGAGCGAATGGATGAGCTGCGGCTTGCCGGTGGACTTGGTCTCGTTGCGGTAGCTGGAGATGCGGATGCAGTCGAGGCGGATGGGATTGTCGATCTGGCGGAGCAGGTCCGCGGTGAAAAGGATGGCCCCGTTGATGATGGAGATCACCGTGATGGGCTCGTCGCCATAGGCGGTCATGATCTCGGCTCCGAGCTTTTTGATCCGGCGGCGGATGGCGGTTTCGGTGATGAGGACGCTTTCCAAGTCGCGGTGGGTGACGGCGGTTTTTTTCGCGGTGGGCATGGGGAGGGGCAGTACCAAAGCAAAGCCGGGCCGCGCCGCGCAACTGCATCCGGCGCCGCGGCGCGGTTAATTATTTTGACTTCACCCGGGGCGGCCGGTTGCGTCCGCACGGTTTTTGCCACCGGGATGATTTCCATTCGGATCCAGAATTTGACGAAGCGTTTTGGCACGGTCACGGCGCTGCACCACCTCGATCTCACCATCGAACCCGGGGAGCTTTTCTTCCTGCTCGGCCCGAGCGGCTGCGGCAAGACGACGCTGCTGCGCAGCATGGCCGGATTCTACATTCCCGAAGAGGGCAGCATCATGTTTGGCGAGGAAAACGTGACCCGGCTTGCCCCCCACAAGCGCAACACCGGGATGATGTTCCAGAGCTATGCGCTGTGGCCCCACATGACGGTGGCGGAGAACGTGGCCTTCGGCCTGGAGGAGCGGAAGGTGGCCCGGCCCGAGATCACGCGGCGCGTAGGCGAGGCGCTCGAGTCCGTGCGCATGGGACAGTATGCCGCCCGCCGGCCGAACCAGCTCTCCGGCGGCCAGCAGCAGCGCGTGGCGCTCGCCCGCGCGCTCGTCATCCGGCCGCGCTGCCTGCTGCTCGATGAACCGCTGTCCAACCTCGACGCCAAGCTCCGCCTCGAGATGCGCACGGAAATCCGCCGGGTCTGCAAAGAGTTCAAGCTGACCACCGTTTATGTCACCCACGACCAGAAGGAGGCGCTCTCGATTTCCGACCGCATGGCGATCCTCGAGGGCGGCCACATCCTGCAGGTCGGCACGCCGCGCGAGGTGTACGGCCGGCCGAAGCGGAAGACGGTGGCCCATTTCATCGGCGAAACCGACTTCATCCCGGGCCGGGTCCTGGGCGGGCAGGGCGAACATGTCGTGGTGCAGACGGTCGTGGGCAAATTCGAAGGGGTGCTGGGCGATCCCGCCGAGAAGCCGGCGGCGGGGGCGGAGGTGACGGTCTCCATCCGCCCGGAGTGCTGGAAAATCGGCCACGAGGCGTCCGGGCAAAATTCCGTTCCGGGTCGCATCGGCGAGTCGGTCTATCTCGGCGAGGTGGCGCAGTACGCGTTTGTGAGCGGCGGCACGACGCTCAAGATCTTTGAATTGAATCCGCGGTTTGTCGGCCACGCCGCGCGCGGCGACCTGTTCGCCAGCGTTGATCCGGAGGATGTCGTGGTGCTCACCGCCTGATCGCACCGGTTCGGGGCGCCACGCGTGACAATTCCAAGATGATCAAACGCCTTTCCATCATCCTGGCCCTGGTGGCGACGGTCGCCCTGCCGTTCATCATGCGGCCCCGGCAGGCCGCGCCGGAGCAGGCGGATGTCACCGTCATCATCATCACGCCGCACAACGAGGCCATCCGGCAGGAATACACCCGCGGCTTCAAGGAGTGGTATCACGCCCGCACGGGCAAGACCGTGGCAATTGACTGGCGCGTGATCGGCGGCACGAGCGAGATCGCCCGGTTCCTCGAGGGGGAATATGTGGCGTCCTTCCAGAACTTCTGGACGAACAAACTCGGCAAGCCCTGGAGCGCCGAGGTGCAGGCCGGATTCCAGAGCAGCACGGTGTCCGCCAGTTCGCCTCCGCTGGTGCAGGAGGCGCGCGCGGCGTTCCTAGGCTCGGAAGCGAGCAGCGGGATTGATGTCTTCTTTGGCGGTGGTGCGCCCGATTTTTCCACCCAAGCGCTGGCCGGGCGTTTGGTCGACGCGGGCCTGTTGAAAAGCCATCCGGACTGGTTCACCGATGCGGTGATTCCCCAGCACTACACCGGGCAGGAATATTGGGACAAGGAGGGCCGCTGGTATGGCTCCGTGCTCAGCTCCTATGGCATTATCTATAACCGCGACTCCATGCGGCGGTTGGGTTTCACCCGCGAGCCCGAGCAATGGGCCGACCTGATTGATCCCCGTCTGCTGGGCGAAGTGGCGCTGTGTGATCCGCGCAAAAGCGGCTCGATCGCCCAGGCGTTTGAAAATGTCATCCAGCAGCAGATGCAGCAGCGCTGGCAGGCGCTGCGGGCCGCCAACCCGGCCGGCGAGCCCAAGGCCCTCGAGGCGCAGGCGGTGCGCGAGGGCTGGATCAAGGGGCTGCAGATGATGCAGCTCATTGGAGCGAATTCCCGCTATTTCACCGACACGTCGCAAAAGCCGCCGATTGACGTGGCCGCCGGCAATTGCGCGGCGGGCATGTGCATTGATTTCTACGGCCGGCAGCAGGCGGAGGCGGTCCAGCGCCGCGACAACTCCCAGCGGCTCGGCTACGTTTCTCCGCCGGGAGGCACGGCCTACTCGGTCGACCCGATTGCGCTGTTGCGGGGCGCGCCGCACCGCGAGGCGGCCATCGCTTTCATGGAGTACGTGCTTTCACCCGAAGGGCAGAAATTGTGGAATTTCAAACCCGGCACGCCGGGTGGCCCGACGCGTTTCGCCCTCCGCCGCCTGCCGGTCCGCCGGGATTTCTATGCTCGCGAAGACTGGAAGGCGCTGCGCAGCGATCCGGAGGCAGAGCCCTTCACCGAGAAGGACCAGCTCATCTATCAGGACGCCTGGACCGGCCGGTTGTTTAAGGACATGGCGGTCATCATCAGCGTGATGTGCCAAGACACGCACAGCGAACTGGTGCAAGCCTGGCGGGCCATCATTGCGGCCCCCGAGCCGGAGAAAGCGCGCGCGCTCGCCGCCCTGCAGGATATGTCGGCGGTGAACTACGACCGGGTCGCCGGCGAAATCCACAAGGCGCTCGGTTCGAAAAACAAGGTCGATGGCATTAACATGGCCAACGAACTCGGTGCGGCCTTCCGCCGCAATTATGCCCGCGCCGAGGAGCTGGCCGCGGGTCGCTGAGCGGGAGTGGCAGCCAAGTTAACGAGGCTGGATCGAAGCATCGAACGGCCCGAGCGAGCTCGGGCCCTACATACACGAGCCTGCCCTTGTAGGGCCCGACCTTGGTCGGGCCTTCCGTACTACAGCTTCGCGAACGCGGCAGCGAAGGCCGCCTGGTCCGGGGCCTTGAAGAACGAGGTGCCGGCCACAAAGGTGTCGGTCCCGGCGGCGCGGCACTCGGCCGCGGTTACGGGATCGATGCCGCCGTCCACTTCCAGCCGGAAATTCAGGCCGCGCGCCTTTCGCCAGGTGGAGAGCTGGGTGAGCTTGGGCAGCATATCGCGGCGGAAGCTCTGGCCGCCAAAGCCCGGCTGCACGGTCATCACGAGCACGAGGTCGACCAGCGGCAGCAAGTGCTCGATAGCGCGGGCGGGCGTGCCGGGATTGATCACGATGCCGCATTGGCAGCGCACGTCGCGGATCCGGGACAGCGCGGCGGCATGGTCATAGTCCGGCTCGATGTGGATGCTGATGTTGCTGGCCCCGGCCTTGGCGAACGCCTCGATGTAGCGCTCCGGCTCGTCGAGCATCAGGTGGGTGTCGAAATAGAGCGTCGAACCCGCCCGGCGCAGGGCGGCCAGCACTTCCGGCCCAAAGGTGAAATTCGGCACAAAGTGGCCGTCCATGATGTCGAGATGGAGCCACTTCAGGCCGAGCTGCTCGACCTTGCTGGCGCTGGCCGCCAGATTGGCGTGGTCGCCGGCGAGAAGGGAGGGAACGAGGATGGGAGTGTGCACGGCGCTTGTTTCACCACACGGCAAGGGCGGTGTGGGCAACCTTTTTCGCCAAGGCTCCGGCGAGGAGCGGCAGAGTCTGGTACTCCGACTGGAGCTGGCCGCTGTCGGTGAAGGCGTCCCGGGCGGTGTCCACCGGCCGCGCCGTCACGAGGTCTTTGCCCGCGCGATTGTCATGCAGCGTGACGGTGGCGCTGAGGGTGAGGGCAAAGGTGCGCGCGAGGCCGGTGTCGCCGGGCCGCACGGTGGCGACCTCGCGGCTGTAACCCGTGAGGATCACGGCGAGCGTGACGTCGGCCTGCTCCGGGGAATTGACCACGGTGACGCGGCCATCGCGCAGGAATTCCTCACGCAGTGTGCTGCTGGTCAAGGCAACGGCCTGCGGCAGGAGCGTCTTGTTCTGAATCGGGGCGAGGTAGATGGTCCGGAAAGCGAGGGTGCCCCCGGTGCCGAGGCGGTAGTGCGAGCAGCCCGTGAGGACGAGGGCCAGGCCCAGGCCGGAGAACAGACGACGGAGGACGGAGGAGCGGATGGTCATTCTAAGCGAAAGGAAGAATCCATCGGAAGCCGGCATCCTGTCCACAAGGAACGCCCGGCGTTCGACCGCCTCAAAACAGCCAGAAACGCTTTTTCTTCTTCTCGCCCACGGGGGTGGACGCCGGAACGGGCTTGCCCGCTGCCTTGGCTTCGACCTGCTCAAGCCGCTGCCGCGCCACGGCGGCGATCGGGGAGTCGGGATAGGCGGTGATGGCCTCGTTGTAGAAGACCCGGGCGGCGGTATAGTTGTCCCGTTTGTAGAAATAAAAGTCGGCCATCTTCATTTTGCTGTCGGCAAGCACTGTCTTCATGTCGGCCAGGCCCTTCTCCGCGACGGGAATATTGGGGTCGCCCGGAAACAGGATCATGAAGTCCTCAAAATAGGTGATGGCATCGCGCGTCGAGGTCTGGTCGTAAGCGGGGCCGTCCACCAGCGAGACGTTGGTCTGACCCAGCTTCAGGTAGGCGTCGGGGGTGAGGAGGCTCTGCGGATAGAAATTGATCATCCGGTCGAGCGCGTTGATGGCTTCGGGGATGTTGTCGAACTTCTGGTGACCGTTGGCGATGTTCATCAGCGCGAGCGGGGCGTAGTCGCTGTAGGGCGCGTTCGAAAGGATGACCTCGAAATAGCCGAGCGCCCGTTCGCGACTCTGAAAACCGGGGATCATGCCAAATAAGAAGCGGTTGCGGGCGCCGCCGAGCAGTGCGCTGGCGATGTGGTATTGCTCGCCGATGATCTCGTTGAAGCGCTTCGTGTTCGGGTAATTGTTCAGGACGTTCTGGAAATCCTCGAAGGATCGGAAGAATTCCTTGTGGGCGAGAAAGGCCTGGCCCGCGCGGTACAGGGCCTCGGGGGAGTAGATGGAATTCGGGTATTTCTTCACCACCTGCTCGTACGTCTTGCCGGCGCGGCGCAGGCTGCCGTTTTCCTCGGAGGTGCGCGCCTTGTTCATCAGGTCCAGGGCGTTGCGACCTTCCTCGCCGGACAGGCCGGACAAGGCACCGCCCTCGATGGTCCAGCCGGTTTGCGGCGACCAGACCAGGTCGGCCCGGGCGGAATCCACGGTGAGTAAAAGCAGGCCGGCGGCCAGAACACCAAGTGCCACGGGGGGACGGACGGAGGAAAAACGCATCGGGAAAAAGTTTTACCAGCGAATCAGCGCGCTTCCGTAGGTCAAGCCCGCCCCAAAGGCGACGAGCAGGGTAAGGTCGCCGGCCTTGATCCGGCCGGCGCGGCGGGCCTCGTCAAGGGCGAGGGGGATGGAGGCGGCGGAGGTGTTGCCATAGCGGTCGACATTGATGAAGAACCGGTCGAGCGGCAGCTCAAGGTACTGGGCGATCGCCTCAATGATGCGGAGGTTGGCCTGATGGGGAATCACGCAGGCAATCTGATCAGCCTGCAGGCCGTGTTGTTCCAAAATATCCCGGGCCGACTCCTCCATCACCCGGACCGCCAGCTTGAAGACTTCCTTGCCCTTCATCTTGATGGTGTGGTCGCCGGCGGCGATCGAGGCGGGCGTGGCCGGGGCGTTGCTGCCGCCGCCGGGAATATGGAGCAGGTCGACGCTCTCCCCGAACGCGCCGAGCCGGGTGCCGATCAGGCCGATGCCGGGCCGGGGGGAGCCGCCGACCACCACGGCGCCCGCGCCGTCGCCGAACAGCACGCAGGTCGTGCGGTCCTTCCAGTCCACGATCGTCGAAAGTTTTTCCACGCCGATGACCAGCGCATGGCGGTAGCGGCCCGAGGAGATCATCGCGCAGGCCGTGTCGAGGCCGTACAGGAAACCGGAGCAGGCGGCGTTGAGGTCGAAGCACGCGGCGGTGGTGGGGATGCCGAGCTTGGCCTGGATGATGCAGGCCGTGGCGGGCATCGTCAGGTCGGGAGTGATCGTGGCCACCACTAGCAGGTCAATGTCCGCCGGCGTTAGTTTGGCGTCGGCCAGCGCCGCGGCGGCCGCCTTGACGGCCATGTCCGACGTGTTCTCGCCGGGGCCGGCGATGCGGCGTTCGCGGATGCCGGTGCGGGTGACAATCCACTCGTCCGAGGTATCCATCCGCTTGGAAAGCTCGGCATTGGTCAGAATGCCGGCGGGGGCAAAGGAACCGGTGCCGAGAATGACCGTGGAAACGGGCGCGAGGGCGGGCGGACGAAGGGGGGAGGGCACGGGCGGAAGTGCGGTCAAACGCCCGGCGGCCGGAGCAACTCGTTCGCCCGGGCCACGTCGGCCTCGATGCGGTGGTTCATGTCGTTCTTGATGATCTCACTGGCCGCGCGGATGGCGCTCTTGATCGCCTGGCGGTTGCTCGAGCCATGCGCCTTCAGGATGTTGCCGCGCAGGCCCAGCAGGGGCGCACCGCCGTAACGCTCGGGATTGATGCGGCGCTTGAGCGCGTCGAACGCCCCTTGGGACAGCAGGGCGCCGGCCATGCGGAGCGGGTTGGTGCTCAGCTCGTCCTTGAGCAGCGTGGAGAAAAAGCGCGAAAGCGATTCCCAGCTCTTCAACAGCACGTTGCCCACAAACCCGTCGCACACGAGCACGTCGACATGGTCCTCAAACACGTGGAAGCCCTCGGCCGGCCCGGTGTAATTCAGCACGCTGCCGACGCGCTTGAGCAGCTCGTGGGTCTCGGCGACGAGGGCGTTGCCCTTGCCCTCCTCGGTGCCGATGGTCATCAGGCCGACGCGCGGGTTGGCCACGCCGAGCACGACATGGCAATAGTGGCTGCCAAGGATGGCGTTGTGCACGAGGTGGTCGGCCTTGGCCTCGGGGTTCGCGCCGGCGTCGATGAGGATGAAATGGCCGCCTTCGCGCGGGACGACGGCGGCGAGCGCCGGGCGGTCGACGCCTTCCATGGTGCGCAGGCGGAGGGTCCCGCAGGCCATCAGGGCGCCGGTGTTGCCACAGCTCACCACGACGCTGGCGTCGCCGGTTTTCACCAGCTCGATGGCGCGGACCATCGAGGAATCTTTCTTCCGTTTCAGCGCCATGAGCGGCTTGTCATCCATCGTGATGACATCCGGCGCGTGAAACACATTCAGCCGGGGCTGGCCGCTGAGGCCGGCCGAGGCAACCAGCGGGCCGAGGAGGGACTCCTCCCCGACGAGGGTGATGGGGTTCAGCTCCGGAAACTCGTCGAAGGCGAGCTTGACGGCCGCGACCACCTCGGCCGGACCGAGGTCGCCGCCCATGGCATCGACGGCGATGCGTCCGGATGCGCCCGAGGGATTGACCATCGCAGGGATGGTGGGAAGGGTCGGACGCGAGGGTTAGACCTCGACGTTGAGCACCTGGCGTCCGCGATACATGCCATTCTTGGGATTCACGCGATGCGGCCGGAAGAGGCTGCCATCGGCGGGGTCCTTGGCGAACTCAGGTGCCTTGAAAGCGTTGGCGGCGCGGCGGTTGGCGCTGCGGCGTTTGGACTGCTTGCGTTTCGGATTGGCCATGGGAGGAGGGAGTTTTGCGTGGACGGTGGCGTTCTTGAAAAACGCCCGCGACACGCGCGAAAAACGAGGGAGTAAAGGGCTGTGTTTTCGGGCGTCAAGCGCCATATCCGGTGGGTTTTCGCGCAAAGGCGCAGAGGCGCGAAGGAAAGGCCTCGGCCGGTGAGCTCAGGGGCGTTCCGCCCGTTAGCGCTCTGCGACTTTGCGCCTCTGCGTGAAATTGGTTGGTCGGAAGAGGCTGACCACAAGCGGTGACGCGCAAGGCCCCGGTTTCAAAAGAAAAACCATGCCGCGATGGCCGCGGCCGTGACCAGGCGGTAAACGGCGAAGACCGCCAGACCGTGCCGGGTCAGCCAGCCGACCAGGAAGCGCACGGCCGCGGCCGCCGAGAGGGCCGCCACGGCGGCCCCGAGCAGCACGTGCGGCAAGCCGAAGACCGCGATCATCGACGCCCCGCTCTGGTAGCTTTTCAGCACCGATGCACCGGTGAGGGTGACGAAGCCGAGCAGGAAGCTGAATTCCGCGGCGCGTCGCGGATCAAGCCCGGCAAAATAGCCGCCGACGATCGTCATCATCGAGCGGCTCGTGCCCGGCCACATCGCGACGCATTGGAGCAGGCCGATTTTGGCGGCGGAGGCCACGCCGAGGTCGGCGGGTTCGCGTGAGCCGAGGACATACATTGCCCGCCGCCGCCGCCAGCGCTCGGCGTAGAGCATAAGGAAAGCGCCGGCGACCTGCGCGGTGACCACGGCGCCGACGGAAAACAGCCGGTCGCTGATCCAGTCGTGGGCGAGAAAACCGATCACGCCGGCGGGAATGAAGGCGACGAGGAGATTGACCAGCAGGCGCAGGCCCGCGATGTCGCGGCCGAGCAAGCCGCGGAAAAGGGAGATGAGCTGGCGCCAGTAGAGCAGGGCGACGGCGGCGATCGCGCCAAACTGGATGACGACCGTGTAGGTGTCGGCCGCGAGCTTGGGCGTGAGTGGCACGCCTGCGGGGTGCTTGGCCGAGGGTTTCTTGTGCCAGAGAACCTGGCCATCGGCACCGGTGAGCGGCTTCTCCGACTCGAGCCCGAGAACGTTGGTGGCGATGATGAGGTGGCCGGTGGAGGAAATCGGCAGAAACTCCGTCACGCCCTCGATCAAGCCGAGGATGATGGCGTCGCCGGTGCTGAGCTCGGCGGCGGGCCGGGGCGCGACCGGCGCAGCGGGGGCGCCAATGCCGGTGGGGGCCAGGGCGAGGCTGAGTCCGCCAAGGAACAGCAGGGTTTTTCGCACGCGGCTTGTTTTCAGCTTTCACGCCCCGGCGCAAATTTATTTGCGGCCCGCGCCGCCGTGCCAACGCTGCCGGCTCGCATGACGGATCTCGCCTCCCTTACCGCCCGGCTGGCTGCCCGCCAGGATCTCCGCGCCGACGAGGTGGCCGCGGCGGCGGCGGCGCTCGCGTCGGCCGACGTCAGCGACGAGGCCAAGGCCGGCTTTCTCACCGCACTGGCGGACAAGGGCGAGAGCGTCGCCGAGGTGGCGGCGTTTGCGCGGGCGTTTCGCGGCATGGCCGTGAATCCCGGGGTCGAGGCCTGGGCGCCGTCGGCCATCGACATCGTCGGCACGGGCGGCGACCACGCAGGCGGATTCAATATTTCCAGCCTCGTCGTGCTGACCCTCGCGAGCGCGGGCGTCACGGTGATGAAGCACGGCAACCGCGGCATCACCTCGAAATGCGGCAGTGCGGACTTGCTCGCGGCCCTCGGCGTCGACCTGCAGGCGCCGCCCGAAAAACTTCGCCGCGCGCTGACCGAGCTGGGCTACGTTTTTTTCTTCGCCCCCGCCTATCATCCGGCGTTCAAGCACATCCTTCCCGTCCGCAAGGCGCTGGCCGCGCAGGGCCGGCGCACGGTTTTCAACATTCTCGGGCCACTCATCAATCCCGGCCGCCCGGCGCATGTGCTGCTCGGCGTGTTTGCCGAGTCCTGGGTACCGAAGCTCGCCGGTGCGCTTGACGCCCTCGGGGCGCAGGCCGGGCTGGCGGCGCATGGCATCATCGCACCGGAGCGCGGCATCGACGAACTCACCACCGCGACGGTGAACCGCGTCCGTGGTTTCGGCCGCCTCGCCAGTCTTGATGCGCAGTGGAGCGCGAAGGACTTTGGCCTGCCGCTTTCGCCCTTCGACGACCTCAAGGGCGGGGACCTCGCGGCCAATCTCGTGATCGTGGAAGACATCCTGGCCGGGCGCGGTCCCACGGGACTCGTGGACACCATCGTGCTGAACGCCGCCGTGGCGCTGTGGATTACCGGCAAGACCGCCGCCGTGCAGGACGGCCTCGGCCTCGCGCGCGAGCGCCTGCTCGGCGGGGCAGTGAAACAGAAAATCGCGGCAACGCGGGAGTTTTACCGCTCATGAAGCGCCAGTACTTTGGCACCGATGGCATTCGCGGGACCTATGGCGGACCGGTGATCAACGAGGAATTTGCGGCGCGACTCGGCGTGGCGGTGGCGAAGTGGTTGGCGGAAAACGCTCAGGGGACAGGGGACAGGAGATCCTCCTTCGCCAAGGCTTCGGCGGACACGCGGGAGACGGGGGGGCGGAAGGTTTTTATTGGGCGTGATACGCGGGCTTCGGGGGCGGCGCTGGAAGCGGCGCTGGCGGCGGGATTGCAGGTGGGAGGACTTGAGCCGGTTTCGCTGGGGGTGTTGCCCACGCCGGCGGTAGCGCGGGCAGTGCGCACGGCGCATGCGGTGCTGGGCGTGGTCATCACGGCGTCCCACAATCCGGCGGCGGACAATGGCATCAAATTTTTCGGCCCGGGCGGAGTGAAGCTCTCGGATGAAGAGGAACTCGGCATCGAGCGGCTGCTGCCGGCAAAGGCCGACGGCGGGCCGCGTCTGGAACTTGCGACCGAACTGAATGCCGTCGCTGACTACATCGCCACGGCTTCGCGGCTGCTGCCGGCGGGGGCGCTGGCGGGCTGGCGCGTCGTGCTCGACACGGCGAATGGGGCGACCTGCGCCACCAGCCCGGTCGTGTTGCGGGCGCAGGGCGCCGAGGTCATCGGCTTGGGCGATGCACCCGACGGCAACAACATCAATGCGGGAGTGGGCAGCGAACATCCGGGACCATTCGCGGCCCGGACCCGCGAAAGCGGGGCCCGGCTAGGGATTGCACACGATGGCGACGGCGACCGTTGCATCCTGTGCGATGAACGGGGTGAGATCCTCGATGGCGACGAGATTTTGACGATCCTCGCCACGTACGCGCTCACGCGCGGCGCGCTGCCGGGGAAGACTCTGGTCGTCACGGTGCAAAGCAATCTCGGGGTCGACGCGGCGATCGCCGCCGCCGGCGGACGAGTGTTGCGCACCGCGGTTGGCGACCGCTACGTGAGCGAGCGCATGCTGGCCGAGGGCGCCACGCTCGGCGGCGAGTCGTCGGGGCACATCATCTGCGCGGGGGTTTCACCAACGGGTGACGGGCTGGTGGCGGCGCTCAAGGTGATCGAGGTGATGCTTGCGACCGGCCGGCCGCTTTCGGAATTGCGCCGTGTCCTGAAGAAATTTCCGCAGCGGTCGTCGGCTCTGAAGGTGCGGGACAAAAAACCGCTTGAGTCATTGCCGGCGATCACCGCCGCGATTGCTGCGCTCGAAAAGGAACTGGGCTCCCAGGGCCGGGTGCTGGTGCGTTATTCCGGCACGGAGGCGAAACTCCGCCTGCTGGTCGAGGGGCCGACTGATGCGGCCGTCAACGCCGGCATTGCGCGCTTGGAGGCGGCGGTGCGGAGCGAGCTCGAAGTGATTTGAAGTGCGAGCGCAGCGCCCGGATTTTTCCCGCGGATCCGCCGTCGCCCTTTGGGCTTTGGCGAGACAAGTGGCCACGGATAAAACTTGGGCGAACTGTAGGAGCGGCTTTACGCCGCGATGGTTCGCTCGGCCGGCCTAAGCATCGCGGCGTAAAGCCGCTCCTACAGTCGATCCTTATTTTTTCTGCGCTCCGCCCTGCAGTTCCGCTTGGGCGTGGACGAGGTAGTCACGCGCCTCCTGGTTATTGGGATCGATCCGGAGCGAGGTCGCAAACTGCGTCGCGGCTTCCTGCATCCGGCCCAGTCGGGCGAGGGTGAGGCCGAGATTGTTGCTGATGGCGACATTGTCGGGCCGGAGCCGGAAGGATGCCTGGTAATGGGGGAGGGCCTCTGCATTCCGGCCCAGCATGATGAAGGTATTGCCCAGGTTGTTCAGGGCCTCCGGATATTCCGGCCGCAGCCGGACGGCTTCGGTGTAGTGTACGAGCGCGTCCGGCAATCGACCCGCCGCAGCCAGCGCGGTGCCATAATCGTAATGTGTCACCGGATCGTCCGGCTTCAGCTGGAGCGAAAGCTCAAACTCGGGGAAGGCCTCGGCAAAGCGGCCGGCGTTGGTCAGGGCAGTGCCCCAGCCGTGGCGGGCGGCGGCGTCGTCGGGCTTCAGGCGCCGCCCCGTGGCAAACTCGGCCTCCGCCTCGGGCATGCGGCCCGCCTTCGCCAGTGCAACGGCCAGGTTGTAGTGCGCCCCAGCGTAATCGGGCCGGAGTCGGATCGCCTCGCCGAGCTGCGCGATCGCGGCGTCTGGTTGGCCGAGGCGCAGCAGCACATCGCCGAGGTTGTTGTGCGCATCGGCCAGCTCCGGCTTGATTTGCAGGGCTTGCTCATAGTGCTGTCTGGCCTCCTCCGTCCGGCCGAGGCGGTCGAGGGCCGCGCCGAGGTTGAGATGCGACTCCGCGATGTTCGGCGCCCGTTGCATGGCCTTCAACAGGTGCGGCATGGCTTCCGCCGCCTGCCCGGCCTTGGACAGCGCCTCCCCGAGATTGATATGGGCCTCGGGATTTTCGGGATCCAGCTTTAGCGTAATTTCGAATTCCGCGAGCGCCTCCGGCAGGCGGCCGGCCGCCGACAGGGCGGCGCCGAGATTGCAGTGCGCGATCGCGTTGCCGGGCCGCTTGGCCACCGTGTCCTGCCAGAGCGCGAGGTTGCTCCGGTAGTCCAGATTGCGCCGGAAGGTCAGTCCGCCGAGGACCGCCGCCATCACGAGCAGTGCGGCCAGGCTGCGGCGCCCGCCGGCTTGCCAAATTCCCGCGACCAGCAGCGCGAGGACCGCCGCGAGCGAAAGGTACATGCGGTGCTCAACGATCATCTGGGTGGGGCCGGGCAGTAGCGAGGTCGGCGCCAGAATCACGAGAAACCACGCGCCGAGGAATCCCAGGACCGGCCGGCGCCGGAGCGCGAAAGCCGTTCCGACTACCAGCGCGCCGACGATGACCAGGTACGGCAGGATCCCCGCGGCGCCACGCGCCCACGTTGCGCCGTAATCAAAGGCCAGCGGATGCGGCCAGACCGACAGCTGCAGATAGCGCGTGATCGCCTCGAACTGCGTGAGCGTGTGGTCCCACCAGGAAACGCCGATGCCGAAACCGAGCGACCCGCCGCGGTTGCCGCCGTTGCCGGCGACGAGCAGGCCGAGCGGAATCCAGGTGGCCGCCAGCGCGAGATAGTAGGCGCGGCGCAGCCGCCATGCGGCGCCAAACGTGCCGGCGGCAAAGGTGCGGTCGTAAAGAAGAACCATCAGCGGGGCGGACGCCATGACCTCCTTCGTGCCCATGCCCAGCAGGCAGGCGGCGACGGACAGGACATAGAAAAGCCCCGGTTTCCCCGACTGCACGGCGCGGATGAAGCCGTACAAGGTCAGCAGGTAAAACAAACCCATGAGCGACTCGGCCCGCTGGACCAGGTAGGTCACCGACTCGGTTTGCAACGGATGCAGCGTCCACAGTGCCGCCACCGTGAGCGCGAGCGGCAGCGCGTCTTCGCCGAAGCGGCCCCGCAGAGTCGGCTGGACCAGCGTGCGGCGCACGAGGCCGAACAACGCGAGCCCGGCGAGGGCATGGATAAGCAGGTTTGCCAGGTGGAAACCCTGCACGCGAACGCCGCCCAGCGCATAGTTCAGCGCGAACGAATAATTCAGCACCGGCCGTCCGCCGACCGTGAGCCCTCCGGCCGGAGGCGACAGCGCGTCCCTGGGCGGCCAGAGATGCCGGATGGTTGTATTCTCCGGAATCGACGGCAGGTCGTCATAAACGAACGGCCCCGAAAAGCTGTTGGAGTAGGCCGCCAGCGCTGCGAGGGCGAGGAGGGTGCCGGCCAGCATCACGGTACGGCGCGGCGTCGCCGGGGCCGGTTGATCAGTCGTGGTGGGTGTATCCGTCGCCTTGCGCCTTAAACTCATGCGGGAAGGGCGGTGATACTGCTTGCGCCCCGGGCCCGGCGAAAGACTGAAAATCAGGACATTAGTTGTAGGCCACCTCGCTGAGGTAGCGCCAGGTCAGCGACCTGGCCTACAGCTCGGCCATTCTGTAGAAAACCGGCCACAGATTACACAGCTGGTCACAGATATTGCATGCCCCGATCTGTGCTCATCCGTGTAATCTGTGGCCAAAAATCAGTGATCGAGTTCGTGCAAACCATCCACATCGCTGCAAAACTGGAACCGCGCTTGAGTAAGATACTACAGCGTGAATAGGTGGCTCAAGCCGGCCGAGTAGGCATTAGACTCTAGCGTTGACCTGCCTTCCGTGGGCGCTTCGCTGGCCTCATCCATGCCCGACGTTCCGGTTTCCGCCCTTGATTCGCGGCAGCAAAAATTGGTCGAAAACGCGCGTGTGGCGCTGGCAAACGGCAATTTTAACTACGCGACCGAGGCCTGCGGCCACGTGCTGAAGGCCGTGCCGGGCTGCGTGGAGGCGCGCCGACTGCAGCGCAAGGCGCAGCTGGGGCAGTTCGAGAACAAAAACCGGCTGCTCGCGAAGGTGATGAGCGGACTTTCCTCCACGCCGTTCATCTTCAGCAGCGTGACGAAGGATCCGGCCAAGGCGCTCGGCAGCGCCGAAAAAATCCTCGCGACCGATCCGACGAGCGCGTCGGCGCTCAAGCTCTTGGCCGAGGCGGCCATGGCCATGGACATGCCGGAAACGGCGGCGTTCGCGCGCGAGGCGGCGCACGTGCACGAGCCGGACGACCACGGAAACCTGCTCCAGCTTGGCGAAGCCTGGCTCGCGGCTGGCAACCCGCAGGAGGCGCTGCGCACGGCGGACACCCTGTTGAAATTAAAGCCGCTGGACTCCGCCGGGCAGAATCTCATGCGCAAGGCCGCCATCGCGAAGACGACGCGCGAGAGCGGCTGGGACGGCTGGACAACCGCACGCGCAAAACCCGAGGGCGAAGCCAACGAGGGTGCCGGCGGACTCAAACTTAAGACTCCTGTGCCGGAGGAGGAGATGCGCCGGGAACTCGTGGAGGCGGTCGCGCTGGTGGCCCGCGAGCCGGAACATCTCGATCACTACCGCGCGATTGTCGACCGCTACCGCAAGCTCGCGGAGCCGGCCGAGGCCCTCGCTTGGCTGCGCAAGGCCCGCAAGCTCCCAGCGGGCGCCGTGGACATGGCGCTGGAGAAGCAGGAGTCGGAGCTCAGTGTCACACTGCTCGAACTCCAGGTGAAGGCGGCCCAGTCGGAGCTCATGGCGTCGCCGGGCGATCCGGACGTTGAAACCCGGATGGCGGCGGCGAAGCGCGAGCTGGCTTCCTTCCGCCTGTTTGAGGCGCGGGGCAATGTCGAGCGGCGCCCGAACGATCTCGCCGCCCGCCAGGCGCTCGAGGCGCTTTACCTCGAGCGCGGGCAGTGGGACGACGCGATCGCGCAGTTTCAGGAGGCGCAGAAAAATCCGGCCGTGCGCCCCGCGGCGCTGCTTGGGCTCGCCCGGGCGTACAAGGCGAAGAAGCTCTACGAGCTGGCCGTGACCCAGTTTGTCCTGGTGAAGACCGGACTCGGCCCGCTGGACGAGCAGAAGAAAGACATCATCTACCAGCTCGGCGAGTGCTACGAGAAGCTGGGCCAGCGCGAGTTGGCGATCGCCGAGTTCAAGCTGATCTATGCCGACGACGTGATCTACCGCGACATCGCGGCGCGGATTAACGCCTACTATACGAAGTAGGGCAGGGAGAGGAACGCCCGGAATATTTTCACGCTGAGGCGCAGAGATCGCAGAGTGATAATCAAAGGACTTGAAATGGATTTCTCTGCGCTCTCTGCGCCTCTGGGTGAGAATGGATGTTTCCGCGCCGCCAAAAAAACGGCTGGTCGAAAGAGCGGCGGCCCGCCATGGTTCCGGCTTCCCCATGAAAACACCCCGACTCCTCCTGATTTCCCTGCTGGCCGCTGGCTGGCTGCTGGCCCCGAACGCCTTTGCCGGCGCGAAGGACAAGACCCTCGACGTGTATTGGATCGATTCCGAGGGCGGCGGCTCGACCCTCATCGTCACGCCGAGTGACGAATCGGTGCTCATCGACACCGGCAGCCCCGGCGCGCGCGATTCCGTCCGCATCGTCGCGGCGGCGAAGGCCGCCGGACTGACGCACATCGACAACATGATGATCACCCATTTCCACGGTGATCATTTCGGCGGCGCGGCGGAAGTCGCGGATGCGATTCCGGTCGGGACCGTCTGGGACAAAGGCATCCCGGAGCAGGATCCGGACAACAAAGTCCCCTCGAATTTTCCCATCCGGATCAAACCCTACCGCGAGATGAAGGTCGGCAAGCGCGAGCTGCTCGAGCCCGGCAAGGTGATACCACTCAAGAAGACGGCCGGCACGGCGGACCTGCTGCTGCGCTGCGTGGCCGTGAGCCAGAAGTTCATCGAGCCGACCGCGGCGCAGCGCGCGGCCAAGCAGCCGTCGCTGGGCGAGGTGCCGGCCGAGAAGCCGCACGACCAGGATGTCGACAATGAGAACAGCGCGGTCTTTCTCCTCTCCTTCGGTCAATTCCGCTTCTTTGACGGCGGCGATCTGACCTGGAACCACGAGCCGAAGCTCGTCTCGCCGATCAATCTCGTCGGCCCGGTCGACGTCTACCAGACCGACCACCACGGCCTCGACCGCAGCAACAACCCGCTACTCATCCGCGGGCTGGCGCCGACGGTGGCGGTGATGAACAACGGCCCGCGCAAGGGCAACGAGGCCGGCGCGCATGCCACCCTTAAGGCCCAGACCACGCTCCAGGCGTTCTACCAGATGCACGAGACCCTCATGGTCGACTCCGATCGCAATACCGATCCGGCCCTGATCGCGAACACGGATGTCACCGGCGGCCCGAAGGACGGCAACATCATCAAGATGTCCGTGGCGGCCGACGGCAAGAGCTACACGATCACCGTGCCATCGACCGGATCCTCCAGGACCTACAAGACCACGGCGAAATAAGCCTTGGCTCTCCGCATCTTCCAGGGGCGTCCTTCGCGGACGCCCCTTTTTTTATCCCCGTTGAAGGCACCGGAATAAAACCGCTTCACGCAGAGGCGCAGAGGCCGCAGGGAATTTCCCTTTAGCGCGTTTCTGAACTCTGCGATCACTGCGCCTCTGCGTGAAACCGGATCGAGTATGGTCGAAAATTCCGGGATCGAATTCGCTTAGGCCTCACTTCGTCGGCGAAAAATCCACGGGCGTGAGGAAGACTGACTCGGTCTTCGTGGTGAGGCTGCCGTCCTTCTCCGTCTCGGCCTTCAGGGCGATCCACTCGGGGTCGGCGCGGAATTTTTTCCATGATTCGGTCGCGGCATCACGGTTGGCGTGCACGAGCACGTAAACGAGCGTGTGGCCGGCACCCTTGTCGGCGTCGAGCGGATGGAAGTAGCCAAAGTGTCCCATGCCGGCGTTGGTGAACAGCGCCCGCTCGCGGCCGCGGAAGCGCGCATCCAGCGCGGCGAGTTTTCCCTCGGGCGTGGTGTAGGTGCGCAACTCGAAGACTCGCGGCGCGCCCGGGGCGACGCCAGCGCGGGGCATGGGCGAAAAGTCCGTGGCCGCGATGAACACCGACTCGGTCTTCGCGACGATCTTGCCGTTGGCCTCGCTGGCGGCGCTCACGGCCTTCCATTCGGGGTCGGCCCGGAATGCGGCCCAGTTGGCGGTCGCGGCGTCGCGGCTCTTGTGGGCGATGAGATAGACGAGTTTCTCACCGGCGCCGTCCTTGGCGTCCGCCGGCACCCAGTAGGCGATGTTCTCCATGCCGTGCCGCGCAAAGATTTCCAGGGTATGGTCGCGAAAGCGCGCGAGGACCTTGTCGAGATTGCCGGGCGTGGCGGTGTAGGTGCGCAGCTCGAAGACACGGGTGTCAGCCGCGGGCTCCGCCGCGCTCAGACCGGAGGCGAAGCCAAGGACGGCGGTGAAACAGGCCAGAAGGAAGGGAAATGTTTTCATGGGGATGGGTGAAAGGATGGAATGTGTGGCGGTGGGCCGTGAGTCAAACTGTAGGAGCGGCTTTATGCCGCGATGGTCTGCTTGCCGATCCTCACGGAATCTTTGTGGCCAGAAATTCCGGCTTCCTCCTATTCCTTCCCCCAATGCCAGCCCGGCTTTTCCCCCTTGAGCCAGCAGACCCAGGTCAGGGCGCCAGACAGGGCCAAAACGGCGATGATGAAAAAAGCGGGATGCCGGCCCGGGTTGAGCAGAAAGGCCGCGCAGCAGATCAGCGCGACATACACGGCCATGACCAACCAACCCTGCCAGCAATTGGGCAGCCCCCAGCCCCAGCCATAGGTTTTCACGGGGAACCAGAACTTATCTTTTTCGGTAGGCATGGATGATTCGGAGTTTTGGCCACGAAAAGACACGAAATGACACAAAAAAATACATAGAATTGGAATCCGAACTCTTAATCCGTTCCGAGGTTTATTATCGTGTCATTTTGTGCCTCTTCGTGGCCTAAACATTCTGCGGTCCCCGGCGAGCCAGACGGCCAGGACCATCAGGCCGCCGCCGAGGAAGAGGCGGGGGAGGTTGGCGCTTTCGCCGAAGATGAGGAGCGAGCAGGCGACCATCAGGGGGATCTTGGCGTTGTTCATCACGGCGAGGGTGCCGCTGGCCACTCGCGTGGCGCCGACGTTCCAGAGGAAGAAGCCGAGGCCCGAGGCAATCACCCCGAGGTAAAGCAATGTCCGGGTCTGGCGGGGATTGAGCGCGAACGTCGCGAAGTCGAGGTGAGCGAGGGCGAATGGGACCGTCACGGCGAAGGCGCCGGCATAGAGCAGGGCGAAGACCTGTTGGTCGGCCAGCCCCGGGTTTTGCGCGCGCACGCGGCGGTAGCAGACCTGGCCGAGAGCAAACGCGGCGTTGGAGAGCTGAACGAGCACGATGCCGATGATGGTGCTGTCGATTGCGATGTTTCTGACCGTGACCACACCCGCCCCGACGACCGCGAGCAGCGCGGCGAGCAGCGCGCGCATCCGCAGGGTGCCGTCGAAGGCATCCGCGAGCAGCGTGACCAGGATGGGCGTGGTGAGCGTGAAGAGCGCCACCTCGTAGGACTGCAGGTGGCGGAGCGCCTCATTGTAGGCTAGGTACATGAGCCCGAACTGCACCGCGCCGATCCCCGCGAGGGCGAAGCCGGTGCGGGCCGTGACGCCGCGCAGACGCAGGAACGGCAGGAAGACGAGGCAGGCGAGACCGACCCGCGCCGCCGCGGTGAATCCGCTGTCCACCCCGATGAGCAGCCCCTTTGTCAGCCCGGGCGAAAACGCCCAGATAAAGGAGACGAGGAGTAGCAATGGCATGGAGGGGGAGTTAGGCTTAACCGGCCTCAAGGCCGCAAGGATTGACCAAAGAATATGAAACGATCCGAGTTCGCGCAGAGGCGCAGTGGCGCAAAGAAAATCCCTGATCTCCCTGGCTTCGCTCTGCGTCCCGGCGCCTCTGGGCGAAAAAATCCGACGCTTGGCCTCACACCCGGAAGATCGCGCCGAGCTTCTTGCCGAGGAGCAGGCTCATGCCGACGATCGTGACGCCGAGGAAGACCATGGCCCAGACGCCGAGGGCGCTGGCGATAAACTTGCCGTCGCCGAGGAGCTGGAAGAGCTCCATGATCGCCTTGGTGATCGGATAATACGCCTGCTTCTGCGCGAGGATGAGCGAGTCGCTGACCTCGAGCATGGCGAAGGCGAAGGCGAGCAGGCCGCCCGCGATAAGATTGGCGGCGATGAGCGGGAGCGTGATCTTGATGACGGACTTGAGGGGCGGGCAGCCAAGGTTCTGCGCGGCCTCCTCGAGTGTCTCGCTGGTCTGCAGGAAACCCGCCGACGCCGAGCGCACCACGTAGGGCAGGCGGCGCACCGAGTACGCGATGATCAGCAGGATGGTCGGGTTGCGGACGGGATTGAGGAAGGAGAAGAATTTTCCGTCCTGCGACATCGCGAGGTAGCCGAACGCCAGCACGAGGCCGGGCACGGCGAGCGGGAGCATCGCGAGGAAATCGAGCAGCTGGCGCCCGACGATCTTGGTGCGGACGACCACGTAGGCGATGGCGATGCCGAGGAAGACGTCGACGACCGTGGAGATGCTGGCGAACTTCAGGCTGTTCGCGATGGCCGGCACTGTGAGGTCGTTGCCGAGTGCGTAGCGGAAATTGTCGAGCGTGTAGTCATGCGGCAGCACGGTGGCGTACCAGTCCCGGGAGAACGCGACGAAGATGACCCCGAGGTGCGGCAGCACGGCGACGAACGTGACGCCGGCGAACAGCGCGGTGCAGAGCCACGCCTGAGCCGCGGGCAGCGCGCGCGGGCCGCCGAGGCTGGTGGCCTTGGCCATCATGTCATGGCTCGCCCGGCCGAAAAGCCCTTTGCTGATGGCATAGAGCGCGACGGAGCTGACCAGCATCACGGCGACGAGCGCGTAGGGGAACGGGTTGCCGCCAATATCCTTCAGCCCATAATAAATCTGCACGCTCGTGACCTGCGCGTAGTCGAACACGAGCGGCGTGCCCAGTTCGGTGAAGGACCAGATGAAGACGATGGTGCCGCCGGCGAAGAGGCCCGGGTTGATGAGCGGCAGCGTGATCTTCCAGAAGCGGCGGAAGCCGGTGCAGCCGAGGTTTTGCGCGGCTTCCTCCATCGCGGGGTCGATGTTGGCGAGGGCGGCGACGGCATTGAGGTAGATGATCGGGTAGAGCGAGAGCGCCTCGACGATGGCGACGCCCCAGAACTGGTTCGCCGCAAACCAGTCGAACGTCCAGCCGTGCGGCCGCAGCCCGAGCTGGATGATGAGGGCGTTGAGCGCGCCGTACTGCCCGAAGATCTGTTTGATGCCGATGGCGCCGACAAACGGCGGCAGGATCATCGGGATGAGCACGATCGAGCCGAGGAGTCCCTTGCCCGGGTAGTAGAAACGGTCGCTGATGAACGCGAGCGGCATCGCGATGAGCAGCGCGAGGGTGGTGGCGGCGCAGGCGAGCAGGAAAGAATTGCGCAGGCCGGCGAGATAGGTCGGGTCCGAGAGCAGCGCGGTCAGATACGCGAAAGTGAGGTGGCCGTCGGCGTCGATGAAGCCGCCCTTGAGAATCTGGAAGATGGGCCAGATGAAAAACGCGGCGAAAAACGCGGCGGTGAGGCCAAAGACAAGGCGCGCGAACGACTGCGACATCGGCCGGCAGGATGCGCGTGGGCCGGAGGTGGCCGCAAGGCGGAAAATGGAATTCGATCCGGGCTTCGCGCAGAGGCACAGAGACGCGAAGGAAGATCCGAAATGGCAATTGTTGAAAGTAGGCTGCCGACTTTGCGCCTCTGAGGCTCTGCGTGAAATCTTTCGGGACCCACCCCGCGGCGAGGCCTGCCATGAGGTAGAGGAGAGGCGTTTCGCTATAATATTAGTCTTACCTAATTTAATTCGTTGATTAAAACTCAGGGGCTGTAATTCATGGGTGTGCCGCCGGATTGGCGGCGGATTTTTTCCATGAACGAACCGGTTGAATCCACTCCCAAGCCGCAGGAAGGCTGGCGCAAAGGCGCGGCCGACCCGAGCCTCCCGGAGTCGCATGGGACCATCAGCGTCCCGGCGGGCGCGGGGTTCTGGCGGAAGCTGCTGGCGTTTTCGGGGCCGGGTTACCTTGTCGCCGTCGGCTACATGGATCCGGGCAACTGGGCCACCGACCTCAAGGGTGGGGCGCAATTCGGCTATACGCTGCTCTCGGTCATCATGATTTCCAATCTGATGGCGATCCTGCTCCAGCATCTGTGCATCAAGCTGGGCGTCGCCACCGGCCGCGACCTGGCGCAGGCCTGCCGCGACCACTATTCGAAGCCGACGGTGTGGTTCCTCTGGATCCTGTGCGAGGCGGCCATCGCCGCCTGCGATCTGGCGGAGGTGGTCGGCTCCGCGATCGGACTGCAGCTGCTCTTCGGCATTCCCTTGATCTGGGGCTGCTGCATCACGGCGCTCGACGTGCTGATCGTGCTGCTTTTGCAGCACCGCGGCTTCCGCTACCTGGAGTCGCTGGTTGTGACGCTGATCCTGACCATCGGCGGGTGCTTTGCCGTCGAGTTGTTCATTGCGAAGCCCGACGCGGCCGGTGTCTTCGCGGGTTTCATCCCGCGGCTCGAGGTCCTGCGGAACTCCGAGATGCTCTACGTGGCAATCGGCATCCTTGGCGCGACGGTCATGCCGCACAACCTCTACCTGCACTCGTCGGTCATCCAGACGCGGAAGTTTGTGCAGAATGCGGCGGGCAAGGCCGAGGCGATCAAGTTCGGCACGATCGACTCGACCTGCGCGCTCATGTTCGCGCTCTTCATCAACGCGGCGATCCTCATCCTCGCCGGCGCCGCCTTCCACGGCAGCGGCCACCAGCAGGTCGGGGAAATCCAGGAGGCCTTTCACCTGCTCGACGGCGTGCTGGGGGTGACCTTCGCCAGCACACTCTTCGCGCTCGCGCTGCTGGCGTCGGGGCAGAACTCGACGCTCACCGGCACGCTTGCGGGACAGATCGTGATGGAGGGTTTCCTCAACATCCGCCTGCGGCCCTGGCTGCGGCGGCTGATCACGCGCGGCATCGCGATCGTGCCCGCCGTGCTGGTCATCGGCCTGTTCGGCGAGAGCAAGAGCACGGAGCTGCTCGTCGCCAGCCAGGTGTGCCTGAGCATGCAGCTCGGTTTTGCCTGCTGGCCGCTGATGCGCTTCACGGGCGACCGGGCCAAGATGGGCGAGTTTGTGAACCCCTGGTGGATCAAGCTCCTCGGCTGGACGATCACGCTCGTGATCATTCTCCTGAACCTGAAGCTGCTTGCCGACACCCTGCTGCCCGCGCCATGGATGGAGCGGTTCTACGGCCTGATCGGTTTGTCCGCCACCTGAGGCCTGCCCTTACCCCGCCATGTATCAAAAAATTCTTGTCGCTCTGGAGAACGGCCCGGCCGACGAAACCCTCGTGCCGCACATCAGCGACCTGGCGCGCCGGCTCGGCTCGGAACTCCTGCTCGTGCATGTGGCCGACGGCTGGGCGGCGCGAAATTTTGACCACCTGAAGCTCGCCGAGTCCGACGAGATGAAGGCGGACCAAATTTACCTGGATGGCGTGGCCGCCCGCTTGCGCACCGCGGGGCTTGTCGTGGCGACGGTGCTGGTGCGGGGCAATCCGCCGGAGGGAATCCTGAAGACCGCGGATCAGCAAAGGTGCGACCTCATCGCCATGACCTCGCACGGGCACAAGCTGCTGGGCGATATTTTCCTCGGCAGCACGATCGAGAAAGTGCGGCACAACACGGTGATTCCGATCCTCGTGGTGCGGGCCGGCAGCGGCGGCTCGCGCCCGCCGATGTAGACTGCGCCATCGGTTTTTGACCGACCTCATTCCAGGGATACCGGAGGACAGTGTAGCCGCAAAAAGGCGCAGAAGGCGCAAAAGGGAGATGGCGGGAAGCTGGACCATGTTTGCGCTTTCTGCGCTTTTTTGCGGCCAATCTTCCGATTATTTGAGGGCGCGGAACGGTGACACAAAGCATGGGTCGATATGCTTACGCCGCCGTCGCATTGGGGGATCTGTGGCCAATTCCGGATAACCATTTTGTCATGGGCGCGGCAATAATCAGACTTGCCCAAAGCGCGGTGAAAGTGCGGGGTAACATTAACTAGGGGCGCACGTCATGCCCAGAGTTCCGCGGTCGCTTGCAATGCCCCCCATCCGCACTTACCCATACCCCATGACAGCCAGCAGGAAGCTCCCCGCCGGGACAGGAATCAACCGGCGCGGCTTCTTCTCCATGGTGCTCGGGCTGTTTGCCCTGAATGGCGGTCTGCTCCACGCCGCGCCGGCGGACGAGATTCTCCAAAAGTTCCAGACGGGGGATTATTCGGGGGCCGCCCGACAGGCGGAAAGCGAAGTGCGGGCCGCGCCGGACAATGAGGAGTTGAACCTGCTGCTGGTGAGGGGGCTCCTGGCCATCGGCCGCTATGCGGATGCCAATGCTGCTCTGACCAGCGGCCTCGCGAGCGTGCCGCAGAGCATCCGGCTGCGCTGGCTCGGCCGCGAGACGGCTTTTGCGAACGGCCGGCCGGAAGCGGCCACCCGGCTGAGCGATGAAATCCGCCAGCTCGTGACCAGCCGCTCCTGGGCATATCGCGATCCGGTCAACCTCGTGGTCTTTGCCCGCGTGGCCCTGTTGCTCGGAGCCGACCCCAAGGATGTCATGGACAAGATCCTCGCGACCGCGCAGAAGGGCGACGCCAAGCTGCGCGACGTCTACCTGGCGAAAGGGGAGCTCGCGATGGAGAAGCACGACTTCTCCCTCGCGGCCAAGGCCTACCAGGAGGGATTGAAGCAGTTTGCCGACGATCCCGATTTTCACTTCGGCCTGGCGCAGGCGTTTGCGAGCGGTGAGCGGGCCACGATGCTCACCGAGCTGAACGCGGCGTTGAAAATCAATCCGAAGCATGTGCCCAGCCTGCTCCTGCTCGCGGACCACAAGATTGATTCCGAGGATTATGACGGAGCTGGAAAACTTTTGGACGAGGTCAAGGCGGTGAACCCCTGGCGGCCCGAGGCCTGGGCATATCGCGCGGTCATCGCCCACCTGAAGAATGAGCCCGCCACCGAGAAGGTTTTTCGCAGCAACGCACTGCACTTCTGGCCGGCGAACCCGCTTGTCGACTGGCTCATTGGGAAGAAGCTCGCCGAGAAATACCGGTTTGCCGAGGCGGAGGCCTACCAGCGCCAGGCGCTGCAGTTCGATCCGCTCTATCTGCCGGCCAAGGCCGAGCTCGCCAGTGATCTGCTCCGGCTCGGCCAGGAGGAGGAGGGCTGGGATCTCGCCCAGCAGGTGCATGCGAAGGACGATTACGATGTCGAGGCCTTCAATCTCGTCACGCTGCACGACACGATGGCGAAATACACCACGCTGACGAACGAGGATTTTGTCCTGCGCATGACCGCCCACGAGGCGGAGGTCTACGGCCCGCAGGTGCTGGACCTCCTGGTCCGCGCGCGCGCGAAGCTGACCGTCAAGTACGGGATCGAGCTGGCGAAGCCGACGTACGTCGAGGTCTTTGGCGACCAGAAGGATTTTGCGGTGCGGACGTTCGGCATGCCGGACATTCCCGGTTTTCTTGGCGTGTGCTTCGGTCGCGTGGTCACGGCCAACGGTCCCGCGGCCAACGCCGCGTCTCCGGCCAACTGGCAGGCGGTGCTGTGGCACGAGTTCTGCCACGTCATCACGCTGCAACTCACCAAGAACAAGATGCCGCGCTGGTTGAGCGAGGGAATCTCTGTCTACGAGGAGAGTCAGTCCGATCCCTCGTGGGGCATGCGCATGACCCCGCGTTATCGGGAGATCATCATGAAGGGCGAGATGACGCCGGTCGCGAGCCTGAGCGCCGCCTTCCTGGCGCCGCCTAGCCCGGAGCATCTCCAATTTGCCTATTTCGAGTCCTCGCTCGTCGTGCAGTTCATCGTCGAGCACTACGGGGCGGACCGGCTCAAGGCCATCCTGCAGGATCTGGGTGAGGGCTCGGAAATCAACGAGGCGATCGCCGCGCACACGGCGCCGCTGCCGGCGATCGAGAAGGAATTTTCGGCCTACGCGAAGACACAGGCCGAGCAACTGGCCCCCGGACTGGATTGGGAGAAACCGAAGGCGGACCTGATGGAGCCGGGGGCGGAGAAGGACCTGCTGGACTGGGCGCACAAGCATCCGGACAACTACTGGGCCCTGACGATAAGTGCGCGCGATTTCATGGGGGCGAAGAAATGGCCCGAGGCGAAGGACGTGCTGCTACATTCGATCACCTTGTATCCGCGTCAGGCCGGGGGGGAGAGCGCCTACCGGCTGCTGGCCGAGGTGCATCGCGCGCTGGGGGAAGCCAAGGAGGAACGCTCCGTGCTCGCGCGCCTGACCGACCTCGATGACGACGCGATCGAATCCTACCTGCGGCTGATGGAGCTCGCCCAAGAGGCGAAGGACTGGCCGGCGGTGGCGCATGCGGCCGGACGCTATCTGGCAGTCAACCCACTGGTGGTTCCGCCTTACCGCTACCTGGCGCGGGCCAGCCTCGAGCTGGATGACACCAAGGCGGCGATCGCCGCGGACCGCACGCTCCTGAAACTGGATCCGCCGAATCCGGCGGACACGCATTTCCAACTGGCGCAACTGCTCCACCGCACCGGCGATCCGGAGGCCCGGCGGCACGTGCTCGAGGCGCTGGAGGAAGCGCCGCGTTACCGCGAGGCGCTGGCGCTGCTCACCGAGATCAACCGGTCGCCGGCGCCTCCCGTGCCGGCGTCGCCGGGCGGGCCGGAAACCGTCCCGCCGTCCGCGCCGCTCCGTCTCCCGTAAAATGAAAAAGGCGCGGATCATTCTTCCCGTGTTTCTGCTGCTGGCGGGGCTGGTCATGGCGCAGCGCTTTGGGGGGCGCCGCTTCGGCGGCTTTGGCGGCGGCGGTTATGGCGGAGGAGGGGAGGGCGGCAACATTCCCGAGAATGTGCATACGGCGCGGGAGGTCCCGTCGCACAGCACGGACACGCCCGTGTGGACGAATCCGGCCGGCTTTGCCAAGGACGTGTTCACCTTCGTGCGGGTGCGCCGCCAGCGCGGGAACGGCCCCGGCGGCAGCTGGACGACGGACACGCCCGACAGCGACCTGAACCTTTCCTACCGGCTGCAGCAGATGACCTCGATGAAGGTGAGTCCGGACGGCTGGTATCTTAAACTCACCGACAAGGAACTGGCCGACTATCCCTTCATCTACATGGTGGAGCCGGGCAGCCTTTATCTCACGGAGGAGGAGGTCGTCGCCCTGCGGAAGTATCTCCTCAACGGCGGATTCCTCATGCTGGATGACTTCTGGGGCGATTCAGAGTGGGCCAACGCGGCGCACGTGCTGAAGCAGGTTTTCCCCGAACGCAGCTTCGCCGAGCTCCCGCTGGACCACCCCATCTATCACTGCGTCTTCCAGATCAACTCGAAGGGTCAAGTGCCTAATTACCGGCAGGGCGAAGCCAGCCAGTATGACGGCGTGACGTGGGAGCCGTTTCACGACGGCGATGTCCGGACCGTCCACCACCGCGTCATCTATGACGACAAGGGCCGCATCATGGTGATCGCGACGCACAACACCGACAACGGCGACGGCTGGGAGCGCGAGGGCGAGAACCACTACTATTTCGAAAACTTTTCCGAGAAGATCGCGTATCCACTCGGCATCAACATCATCTTCTACGCGATGTCCCACTAACATGAGCCTACCCGACACCACCACCCCCAGCACCGAAACCGCGCGCACCAACTCCTTCGCCGCCGAGCGCGAAACCGTTGAGAAGCTGCTCGCCGGCCGCGACCGCATCGAGGCCGAGCTGGCCAAGGTGATCGTCGGCCAGCGCGAGGTGATCGAGCAGATCCTGCTCGCGCTCCTCGCCGGCGGCCACTGCCTCATCACGGGCGCGCCGGGCCTGGCGAAGACCCTGCTCGTCAAATCCATCGCGCAGATCTTCCACCTCAAGTTCCAGCGCATCCAGTTCACCCCGGACCTCATGCCGGCCGACATCACCGGCACCGAGATCCTCCAGGAGGCCGCGGGTGGCGGCCGGACGATGACCTTCGTGCGCGGACCGATCTTTGCGAACATGATCCTGGCAGACGAAATCAACCGCACGCCGCCGAAGACGCAGGCCGCGCTCCTGGAGGCCATGCAGGAGCACCAGGTCACGGCGGCGGGTGTCCGCCATATCCTGGAGGAGCCGTTCTTCGTCCTCGCCACCCAGAATCCGATCGAGATGGAGGGCACTTATCCGCTGCCCGAGGCCCAGCTCGACCGCTTCATGTTCAACGTGGTGATGGATTACCTGCCCGAGAGCGACGAGGTGAAGGTGGTCACGCAGACCACGGCCGGCCGGGGCGCCGCGATCGCGCCGCTGTTCACCGGCGAGGACGTGCTGCGCTTCCACGAGCTCGTGCGCTCGGTGCCCATTGCCGAGGAAGTCGTCCGCTATGCCGTGCAGATCGCCGCCGCCTCGCGGCCGCGCCAGTCGGGCACGCCGGACTTCATCAACGAATGGGTCAGCTGGGGCGCAGGCACCCGCGCGGCGCAGTTCCTCGTGCTCGGCGCCAAGGGTCGTGCGCTCCTGCAGGGCCGCGCGCATGTCACGGTGGAGGACATCCAGGCGCTGGCCTACCCGACGCTGCGCCATCGCATCCTCCTGAATTATCGCGCCGAGGCCGAGGGCATCCGCGTGGAGGAAGTCATCCGCCGCCTGCTCGCCGCAGCCAAGTCGCCCACCAGCGCATGATCGCCAGCGCGCACAGTCCAGGCCTGTCCTCCACGGCGCTCATCGACCCGCGGGCGTTGATGAGCATCCGCAACCTGGAGCTGCGCGCGCGGGTGGTCGTCGAGGGTTTCTGGAAGGGCCTGCACCGGAGCCCGTATCACGGCTTCTCCGTCGAGTTCACCGAATACCGCCAGTACACGCCCGGCGACGATCCGCGCTACCTCGATTGGCGGGTGTATGCGCGCAGCGACCGGTATTTCATCAAGAAGTTTGAGGATGAGACCAACCTCCGCTGCCACCTGCTGGTGGACCAGAGCCGCTCGATGGGCTACGGCTCAACCGGCTACACCAAGTCACAATACGCGGCGACGCTGGCCGCAACGCTGGCGTATTTTCTCCACCTGCAGGGCGACGCCGTCGGCCTGCTGACCTTTGACGAGCAGGTGCGCGAATACCTGCCGGCCCGCCATCGCATGGGCCACCTGCGCCAGCTCATGCACGCGCTGGAAAAGCCGGCGGGCGGCCGCGCCACCAATCTCACCACGCCGATCGAGCGCATCACCGGCCTGGTCCGGAAGCGCGGCCTGGTGGCGTATGTGTCGGATTTCCTCGCGCCCATCGAGCAACTGGAGCCGAGCCTGCTCGCGCTCACGGCCTGCGGGCACGAGGTGACGGTTTTCCAGGTGCTGGACCCGGCGGAGCTGACCCTGAACCTGGAGAAAGCCGCGATGTTCGAGGACGTGGAATCGGAGCGGACCATCTACATCGATCCCGTGCTGGCGCGGAAGGAATACGTGCCCCGGATCGAGGCGCATTGTGCGGCCGTCCGGGCGATGTGCGAAAAACTCGGCATCAGTTATCACCGTCTCGCGACGGATCAGCCCCTCGATCTGGCGCTGTTTGAATTTGTCCAGGGACGCATGCGCCGCGGCCGGCTGAGCCGGCCGGCTGCGCGAAGCCACGCATGAGTTTTCTCGCGCCACTTTTCATGCTGGGGGCCCTGGCGATCGCCGCGCCGGTGATCTATCACCTGATCCGCCGGACGACGCGCGAGCGGACGGTCTTCAGCTCGCTCATGTTCCTGCTGCCCACGGCGCCGCGCCTGACGCATCGCAGCCGCCTCGAACATATCCTGCTCCTGCTGCTCCGGTGCCTGGCGCTCGGGTTGCTGGCGCTGGGTTTTGCCCGCCCGTTTCTGCGCAAGACGGCCCCGAGCGCGGCGGCGGCCGGGCAGTCGCAGCGGATCGTGGTGCTGGTCGATGTCAGCGCGAGCATGCGGCGCGCCGGCCTGTGGGCCGACGCCCGCGAGCGGGTGGCGGCGGTTTTGCGGAAAGTCACGCCCGGCGACCAGGTGGCCGTGTTTACCTTTGGCCGGCAGGTGAGCCCGGTCGTCAGTTTTGAGGAATGGAGGAACGCGCTGCCGGACGAGCGGCCCGCGTTGGTGGCCACCCGGCTGGCGGCGACCGTGCCCGGCTGGGAAGGCACGCATCTGGGCAACGCGCTCATCCGCGCCGCCGAGGCGCTCTCGGATGCCGATGCCGAATTGAAACTCGCGCCCGGTCCGCGCCGGATCGTGCTGGTCAGCGATCTGCAGGCCGGGAGCGCCTTTGACTCGTTGCAGGCCTACGACTGGCCGAAGGGACTTGAAATCCAGGTGGAACCACTGAAGGCCCGCAATCCGACCAACGCCGGCCTGCAGCTGGTGGCGGATTCGCCCGACGCCGACGCCCAGGCGGTGCCCGCGGTGCGCGTGCGGGTCAGCAATGCCGCGGATTCCACGCGGGAGCAGTTCCGGGTGGGCTGGGCCCTGGCGGAAGGGACCGAATTTTCGGGGCCGGCAGTCGACGCCTATGTGCCGCCCGGCCAGAGCCGGGTGATGGCGGTGCCGGTGCCGGCGAACACGGCGGGTCTGCAGCGCATCGTGCTGCGTGGCGACGACGAGGACTTTGACAACACCGTCTATGTCATGCCGCCGGAGAAACAGCAGTTGAACGTGGCCTATTTTGGCGGCGATGCGGCGGATGACACCCATCAGCCGCTGTTTTTCCTGGAGCGGGCGCTGCCGAACAACCCGCATCTTTCCGTGAAGGTTAACGTGCACACCCCCGCGGCGGCGCTTTCGCCGGTCGAGGAGCGGGACACGAAGCTGTTCTTCGTCACCGAAGCGCTGTCCCCCGGGGTCGCCGCGCAGCTGCGGGAACAGGTGCTCGCGGGAAAAACCGTCGTGTTCACCCCCAAGGCTGCCGCGGCCGCGCCGACGCTGGCACAACTGCTCGCGATCAATGACCTGGGCCTGGAGAACGTGCAGCCGGCCAATTATGCCATGCTGGCGGAGATTGACTTCCAGCATCCGCTGTTCGCGCCCTTCGCGGATCCGCGCTACAGCGACTTCACCAAGATCCACGTCTGGAACTACCGCCGCGTCAAAGCCGCCGCCATTCCCGGGGCGCGCGTGCTGGCCAAGTTCGACAGCGGGGACCCGGCGCTGCTGGAAATCCCGGTGGGCAAGGGCCGCGTGCTGGCTTTGATGGCGGGGTGGAACCCGGAGGACAGCCAGCTGGCCGTTTCCTCGAAATTCGTCCCGCTGCTTTATTCCATGCTCGAGCTCGGCGGCGGCCTGTCCGCCCAGAGCACCCAGATTTCCGTTGGTGATCCGATTGCGATCGCCGCCGGGACCGACCCGGTGGCGGCCGTGGCCGTCGGATTGCCGGATGGGACGACGGCGACCCTGCCCGCCGGAGCGCCGGCCTTTGCGCAGACGCAGCAGCCCGGCATTTATCAGCTGAACCTGGGCTCGCGCACGCTGCGTGTGGCGGTGAACCTCGATGCGGCGGAGAGCCGCACGGCGCCGCTGCCCGCGGACCAGTTGGAGCGCTACGGTGCGCCCGGGCCGCAGCCGGTCGTCGATACCGCGCGGGAGGCCCGGCGCGAGGCGTTGATGCAGGGAGCCGAGGCGGAAAGCCGGCAGAAGCTCTGGCGCTGGTTTATCGCAGCGACGATGGCGGTCCTTTTATTTGAATCGGCACTGGCAGGCTGGACGGCACGCCGGCAGGCGGGCAGTGTCACTACGGGAGGCATAACACCATGATGGAAAAATTCCTGAATTCGCGGCTGCAACCGGTGATCCGCCGCCACCAATGGTATGCGCTGAGCTGGAAGCTGGCCGTCACGTGGACGGTGGCCGCGCTTGCGGGCTCCGCGTTCCTCGTCTGGCAGCGGCAGACCGGCTGGGCCTCGCCGCTGACCATGCCCGTCATTGCCGCGCTGGCCGCCGGTGCCTCCGTCCTCGTGCTGGTGCGCCAGTATGAGCGGCGTCCGGACCACCGTGCGATTGCGCAGCGGATCGAGCAGCAGAATCCGGAGTTGAAGGGACTGCTCCTGACGGCGGTGCAGCAGAAACTGCCGGACGGAAGCACGCCGGGCTATCTGCAATATCGCGTGCTGCAGGAGGCCATGGAACGCAGCCGCGCGAGCGACTGGCGCAACATCGTCCCGCGCTCGCGCCTGTGGCTGGCCGTGGGCGCGCAGTTCGGGGCGCTGGCCCTTTTTGTCCTGACGCTTTCGCATTTGCGCACCGGCCGGGTCACGGAATCCGGCGGCCTGCCGCGGGTGCCGTTTTCGGGCGTCGCAGTGACGCCGGGCGACGTGGAGCTGGAGCGCGGCGAAAGCCTCGTGGTGCTGGCCCGTTTTGGCGGGGCGCTGCCGGCCAACGTCAACATGGTTGTCCACGCCTCCGGTGAAACGCCGCGCAACGTTGTCCTCGTGAAGAGCCTCGCCGATCCGGTCTTCGGCGGCAGCGTGCCCGAGGTGGCGAAGGATTTGGTGTACCACCTCGAATACGGCGGCAAGAGCACGCGCGACTACAAGGTCACTGTCTATGAGCATCCCCGGCTTGAGCGGGCGGACGCGGAACTGACTTTCCCCACTTACACCGCGCAGGAACCGAAGCGGATTGAAAACACGCGCCGCATCAGCGCGGTCGAGGGCACGCGGCTCGATCTCTCGCTCCAGCTCAACAAGCCGGTTACCTCGGCCAAGTTGGTGGCCCGGGATGCGAAGAAAACCGTGATTCCGCTGCAGGTGGCCGCGGACAAGGCGGTGGCCTCGTTGCCGAAATTCTCGCTCGCGGCCAGCCAGACCTATGACCTGCAACTCGTCGACGCCGAGGGCCGGACCAACAAGGTCTCCGCGCCCTTTGTGATCGATGTGCTGACCAACAAGCCGCCGGAGTTGCACGTGACGTCGCCGCGGGGCGACGTGCGGCCCTCGGCCATCGAGGAAATCGCCTTCGAGGGCACAGTGTGGGACGACTTTGGTTCGCCGGCCTACGGCATCGCCTACACCCTCGCCGGAGGCGAAACCAAGACCGTCGAGCTGGGCCACGCGGTGCCGGCCAAGGAAAAGCGTCCATTCAGTTCCACCCTGCACCTGGAGGATCTCGGCGTGCAGCCGGACCAGCTGATCTCATGGTATGTCTGGGCCGACGACATCGGGCCCGACGGCAAGGTGCGCCGGACCAATGGCGACCTGTTTTTTGCGGAGATCCGCCCGTTTGAGGAAATTTTCAAGGAGAGCCAGCAGCAGCAGGAACAACAGCAGGGTCAGGGCCAGGGTAATCAGAACCGGAAACTGACCGAGCTGCAAAAGCAGATCATTAATGCCACCTGGAAACTGCAGCGTGATGCGTCCAACCCAAAGTATCCCGACGATGCCACCGTGGTGCACGACTCCCAGGAAGACGCCCGCTCGCAGGCCGGCGCCTCCCAGGAGAAGGCGGAGGATCCCCGGACCAAGGCGCTTTGGACGGCAGTGACCCAGCAGATGGAGCAGGCGTCGACCCGCCTGAAGGAGGCGGCCAAGTCACCTGGCCCGCTCGCCCAGGCGCTCACGGCGGAGCAGTCGGCCTATCAGGCCCTGCTCAAGCTGCAGGCCCGCGAGACCCAGGTTTCCCGTTCGCGCGGCCGCGGCCAGGGCGGAGGCGGGCAGCAGGCCAACCAGCGCCAGCTCGACCAGCTCGATCTTACCCAGCAGGAAAACCGCTACGAAACCCAGAAGCAGGCGTCGCCAGTGCAGAGCCCGGAGCGGCGCGAACAACTGCAGGTGATGAACCGCCTGCAGGAACTCGCCCGCCGCCAGCAGGACGTCAACGACCGGCTGAAGGAGCTGCAGACCTCGCTCCAGGAGGCGAAGACGGAGCAGCAAAAGGAGGAGATCAAAAAACAGCTGAAGCGGCTGCAGGAGGAGCAGCAGCAGATGCTCGCCGACGCGGACGAAGTCCGGCAGCGCATGGAGCGCCCGGAAAACCAATCGCAGATGAACGAGCAGCGGAAGCAGATGGACCAGACGCGCAGCGACCTGCAGCGCGCCGCCGACGCCGCGGGCGAGGGCTCCGTCGCCCAGGCGCTGGCCGCCGGTACGCGCGCGCAGCGCCAGCTGCAGGACATGCGCGATGAACTGCGCAAGGAGAGTTCGAGTCAGTTTGCCGACGACCTGCGCAACATGCGCACGGAAGCCCGGGAACTGGCGAGCCAGGAAGAGGCCATTGCGCAGAAGATCGGCGGGGCGGGCGACACCAAGCAGCGCAAAAGTCTCAGCGACACGCCGGACCAGCAGGGTGTGGTTGACCAGCTTGAGAAGCAGAAGGAGCGCATGAAGGAGCTGGTTGACCGGGCCAAGCAGGTCTCGGAGCAAGCGGAAAACACCGAGCCGCTCCTGGCCCAGAAACTTTACGACAGTGTCCGCAAGCTCGGGCAGACCGACGAGGCGACCGCGAAGGAGTTCCAGCAGGAACTGCTCCGCAATGGCCTGTTGACCCGCGGCCTCAACGACCGCCTCGAGGACAAGAATGCCCAGGAGGGATCGAAGTCACTCGACCTGACCGCCGAAATGCTGCGGCAGGGCTACCTGCCGCAGGCCACGCAGGCCGAGCAGCGGGTGCGGGCGGGAATCAATGATTTGAAGACCGGCGTGGAGCGCGCCGCGGAAAGCGTGCTCGGGGACGACACCTCGGCCCTACAGATTGCGCAGTCCGAACTCGATGCCATCACGGAGCAGTTGATGCGCGAGGCGGCGCAGGCCCAGGGCGGCGGAGCTCAGGGTGACCCGGCGCAAAAGGGAGGGGCGCAAGCCGGTGCCGCGGGCCAAGGCCAGCAGCAGGCGAATGCGGGAACCCCCGGTGGCAGTCAACCGGGTGAGCGCCAGGGTGAGGGCGAACGCGCCGCGGCCGACGGGCAGGATCCGTCCGGCCAGGCACAGCGCCTGGCGGATGCGGGCAATCAAGGCCGCGGGCAGAATCCCGGCCAACGGGGCCAAGGTCAGCGCGGACAACGCGGCCAGCCCGGTCAGCAAGGGCAGGGCGGCCAGCCGGGACAGCAACCGGGCGAAGGCCAAGGACAAGGTCAGGCCCAGGATGGCCAGCAGGTGGCGGACGCGAGCGGCCAGCCGGGCCAGCAAGGTCAAGGCCAGGGCCAGCAGGGTCAGGCCGGTCAACAAGGCCAGGGTCAAGGCCAGGGACAGGGTCAAGGACAGGGTCAGGCCCAAGCCGGCGGACAACGCGGTGGCGGGCAGCGAGGCGGCGCCAATGGCGGACAGCGCGTTGCCGGTGGTGGCAACCGCGGCGGAAACCAAGCGGGTGGCGGTGGCGGCGGTGCTTGGGGTGGCTTCGACAATCTGCTCAACGGCGGCACGGATCGCGGTCCGGTCGCAAACGGCGGCCCCCTCACCGGCGACAATTTTGGCGTCTGGTCGGACCGGCTGCGTGACGTGGAGGAAATGGTTGATTCCCCGGAGTTGCGGGCCGCGGTGGCCGCGGCCCGGGAACGCGCGCGTCTTCTGCGGCTGGACTTCAAGCGTGACCTCAAAAAGCCCGACTGGGCGGTCGTGCAACTGCAGATTGTGAAGCCGCTCATCGAGGTGCGCAGCCGGATCAGCGACGAGCTGGCCCGCCGCGGCTCGCGGGATTCATTGGTGCCCATCGACCGGGATCCCGTGCCGAACCGGTTCGCCGAGTCGGTCCGGAAATATTACGAGGAGCTGGGCAAGGACAAGTGAGCGACCAACCGTGATGTCATTTGCGGCGCTTACCTTCTCCGGGTGGAACTGGCTCTGGCCCGCGACCGGCTTCCTGGCGGTGTGCGCGGTCATCCTTGTTTGGAGCTACCGGACCTCGCCGGGTGGTAGGGTGCGCTGGGTCTGCCTCGGCCTGAAGGTCGCGGGCCTCACCGCCCTCGCACTCTGCCTGCTGGAGCCACTCTGGTTCGGCCAGCGCGCGCGTCGTGGGGCCAACCTGTTCGCAGTCGTCGCGGACAACAGCCAGGGCATGCAGATCAAGGACGCGGGCGACACGCATTCGCGCGGTGAAGCCCTGCAAAAACTGGTCGATCCGGCGCAGGCGGACTGGATGGCGACTCTCGGCGACACTTTCGACCTGCGGCGCTATATCTTCGACACCCGTCTGCAAACGACGACGGATTTCCATGAACTGGTCTTCGATGGCCGCTCCACCGCCATCGGCGCCGCCTTGCATACCTTGGCGGAACGCTTTCAGGGCCGCCCGCTGGCGGGTGTCATCCTGCTGACCGATGGCAATGCCACGGATCTCCACGAGCCGCTGCCGGACCTGTCCAAGCTGCCGCCGATCTATCCGGTGGTCATTGGACGCCGCGATCCGGTGCGGGATGTTTCCATTCAGCAGGTGGCGGTGAGCCAGACGGCGTTCGAGGATGCGCCCGTTTCCATCCAGGCCGATGTCATTGCCACCGGCTACCGCGGCCAGCCCATTGGGGCGCGCCTGATTGACCGGACCGGCAAGGTCATCCAGGAGCAGACCCTCGAAGGCCGGGGGGAAGGGGACAATCTGGCATTTCGCTTCCAGTTGAAGCCCGAACAGAAAGGGCTCTCGTTTTATCAGGTGAAGGTCGCGCCGCGCGAAGCGCCCGCGCCCCAGCCAACCACGCCAAACGCGCCGGCCGCCGCCGACAGCACCGGGGAGGCCACCCTGGCCAATAACGACCGCGTGCTCGTCGTGAACCGCGGCGAGGGGCCTTATCGCATCCTGTACGTGGCGGGCCGGCCCAACTGGGAGTACAAGTTCCTCAACCGCGCGGTGCAGGAGGACAAGGAGATCGACCTCGTCGGCCTGATTCGCGTCGCCAAGCGGGAACCCAAGTTTGATTTCCGCGGTCGCGTGGGCGAGACGAGCAATCCCCTTTTTCGTGGCTTCGGCGACCAGACCCCGGAAGAGGTGCAGCGTTATGACCAGCCGGTCCTGATCCGCCTCAACACCAAGGATGAGGTCGAGCTGCGCAACGGGTTTCCCCGCGTGCCCGAGGATCTTTATGGCTATAACGCCGTCATCCTGGATGACTTGGAGGCGGAGTTTTTCGCCCCCGAGCAGGCGCTCCTGCTGCAGAAGTTCGTGTCGGAGCGCGGCGGCGGTTTCCTGATGCTCGGCGGCATGGAGTCCTTCCAGGAGGGCAAATACGCGCGCACGCCGGTCGGCGACATGCTGCCGGTATATCTGGACCAGCCGCGGGAAATGCCGCCGCCCGCGGTCGAGCCGCGACTTGAGCTGACGCGCGAGGGCTGGCTGCAGCCGTGGGCCCGCTTGCGGGACAATGAATCCGACGAGAAGGCGCGCCGCGAGGCGATGCCTGGTGTTGGAGTGATCAACCGGGTCCGGGGCGTGAAGCCCGGTGCCAGCGTGATCGCCACCCTCCGCGATCCCAACGGCGGCGAAATCCCCGCGCTGGCCGCGCAGCGTTTTGGCCGCGGCCGCACGGCGGCCCTGATGGTCGGCGATGTCTGGCACTGGGGCTTTCAAAATCCCGACACTCACTCGGACATGGACAAGGCTTGGCGCCAGATGATGCGCTGGCTCGTGGCCGACGTGCCGAAGCGCGTGGAACTCGCGGTCGAGCCGCAGGCCGAGGAAGCCAACAATGCGGTGCTGCTGCAGGTGCGTGTGCGTGACGAAAAATACCAGCCGCTGGATGACGCCGCAGTAACCATTGAGGTCCAGCCGGTGCTGTTCGAGGGCACTGCGGGCGCCCTCGGAAATCCCATCCGCCTGCAGGCCGAGCCGGCGTTGAGCGAGGCCGGACTTTATCAGGCCACCTACATTCCCCGCCTGACCGGAGGCTACAAGGCCACGGCCGTGGTGACCAACACCGTGGGGGCGGAAGTCGGGCGCGCCGAGGCCGGCTGGAGCGTGGACCTGGCCGGCGAGGAATTCCGCTCGCTGACTCCGAACGTCGCGCTTCTGGAGGCCATCGCGCGCAAGACCGGCGGCGAGGTGGTCGCCGCCGCCGATTTGAGTTCGTTCGCGCGCAAACTGCCGAGCTTCAAGGCTCCGGTCATGGAAACCTGGTCGTATCCCTTGTGGCACACGCCCCTCATGTTTATCTTTGCCCTGGCCTGCCTGCTCTCCGAATGGGGCCTGCGACGCCTGAAAGGCATGCCATGAGAACCTGGATGGCCAGTCTGATCCTGTTGGCGGTGCCGGCCTTCGCCGAGACTGCGCCAATGGCCATGCCGATGCCGGCCGCGACCAGCGATGGCACGACGGTGATCGTGGTCGTGGGTGCCCCGGGCGAGGAGGAATACGGCACGGTGTTCACGGAGGAAACCGGGCGTTGGGAAAAAGTGGTTGCCCAAGCGGGAGCCAAATTGCGCACGATCGGACTCACGGCTGCCGGAACCGGAGCCACGAGCGATTTCAACCTGCTCAAGCAGGCCATCGAGGCCGAGCCCACGGAGGGTCGGGGTGAGCTCTGGCTCGTGTTCATCGGCCACGGCACCTTCGACGGCAAGGAGGCCAAGTTCAATTTGCGCGGGCCGGATCTGGCCGCGACGGAACTCGCGCTCTGGCTCCAGCCGTTTCACCGGCCGCTCGCTGTCATTGACACATCATCGGCCAGCGCGCCCTTCCTGAACAAGCTCGCTGGTGCCAACCGCGTGGTGATCACGGCGACCCGCAGCGGTTTTGAACAGAATTATGCCCGCTTCGGGCGTTACCTGTCCGAGGCGATCAGCGATCCGCAGGGCGACATCGACAAGGACGGGGAAACCTCGCTGCTGGAGGCTTTCCTCAGCGCGTCAGCCCGGCTGACGGAATTCTACAAGACCGAGGGCCGACTGGCGACGGAGCATCCGCTACTCGACGACAACGGTGACGGCTTGGGCACGCCGCCGGACTGGTTCCGGGGTGTCCGGGCCATCAAGAAGGCGGCGAACGGCGCCACGGCGGACGGCCTGCGGGCCCAACAGTTCGTGCTCGTCCGCAGTGCCGCGGAACAGAAACTTTCCCCGGCGGTGCGCGCGCAGCGCGACGAGCTGGAACTGGCGCTGGGCAAACTGCGCGATTCGAAGGCCAAGCTGGCGGAGGATGAATATTACCGCCGGCTGGAAGCGCTGCTGCTGGAACTGGCCAAGCTCTACGAAACTCCCGCCAGTTGAAGACGTTCGTCCAACCATTTTTTGCCACGAAAAGGCACAAAAAATCTATGGCTGCGGCACGAATCGCTATTGCGCCTATAGGCGCGCGGAGGATTCAAGCCGGAGCCTTGGAATTTTTTAGGCCTTTTCGTGGCAAAAAATCCGTGGTTTGGGATTGGCCGGGACTTCGGCGAACCGCCCTCGCTCTGACGGTGCTGATGGCTGCCGGGCGGGTGGCGGCGCAGGTCACGGAAAGCCCCATGACCGTGGCCCCGGGCCACTTTCTACTGAAGGTGGATGCGGTGAGCCTCAAGTTCGAGGACCAGGCGTCGGTGCCCGTTGGCACCCGTTATTCCGCGGTGGGCGTGGGTGCGACTTTCCTGACCACCGGCCTGTCGGAGCATGTGGATCTGCAGGTTGGGCTGGAATTGTTTTTGCGCGCCCGGCTCAAGACCAGCGGCGGCACGACGTCGAATTCCGGCATCGGCGACCTCTACATCCGGCCGAAGTGGACGTTCTGGAGCGACGCCGGCCTGCAGTCCCTGGCGGCGGTGATGCCCTATGTGAAACTGCCGAGCAATTCCGGCGGGGTGGGCAATCATGCGGCCGAGGGTGGGGTTATTGTGCCCTGGTCGATGGCTCTCGATCGCGGCTATCGCGCCGGGGCGATGGCGGAGTGGGCGGTGGTGCGCAACGATGCGGACAACGGCTATGATTCGCGCTGGGGCGCGTCGATGGTGCTGCAGGGCGATTTGAATCCTTCGGTCGGATTATATGCCGAAAGCACGCTGGCCCTTACTACCGCCGGTCTTTCGCGCACGGCGCTGACGGCGGGTGGCGGCCTCACGGTGGAGGCGACCCGGAACGTGCAGATTGACCTCGAGTTTTCCGCCGGACTTACCCGCGGCGCCGCCGACTGGAACCCGGTTTTGCGAGTGCGCTGGCATTTTTGAACCCCGAGGCGGCTGAAAGATCGGCTGCCGACCATAGCGGCAGAGCGAGATAAATTCTTCCGGGTGCATGATGCAGGAAGGCTGCTTGGGCTGATTGCCAGCGGTGGGCGCAGGCGGAGAAAATGGCCGTTGGGCGGTCGTCGCTGGTATTATTGGACCGGACGGCGCATGGCATATGGCCTGCTTAAGGGAGGCACCCTCATGACCAAACCTATCCTCGCGCTCGCGGCCCTCTTGGCCTCGTCCCTGCAACTCGCCGCCCAAACCGCGGCTCCCGCCAAGACGAGCGACATGCCCACGGGCGAACCCATAAAAATGGATGCGTTCGAAGTAAAGGACGTGCCGATCGCGCAGCAGATCCTGCCGACGGCGCGGCCGTTCAACTCCGTGTTCGGCACGGACGACAACATCGTCAGCGTGCCGCGCAATGTGACGATCATTTCCAGCCAGCAACTGCGGGACATCAGCATCGATAGCGTGCTTGATTTCTCGAAGCTCACTTCCAGCGCCTACACGACGACCAACTTTGGCGCCCCCTCCAACCCGAGCATCCGCGGCCAAACGGCCGATTTGTTCATTAACGGCGTGCGGGGCCGCATCACCAGCAACGGCAACGGTCTCCCGCTCGACTTCAACTCGGTCGAGTCAGTCAACATCGTAAAGGGGCCTGCTACAGCCGTGCAGGGCACCTCGATGTACGTCGGCGGTTTCATCGATCTCATCACCAAGCGCCCGTATTTTGACGGTTTCAAGGGCTCGGTCAGCGCGACCATCGGCTCGTACTCGCAAAAGGAGTGGACGGTCGACGTGGGTGGCCCGATTTCCCCGCAGACCGCCTACCGCTTCAGCTATTCAGGGCAGGACAGCAAGGGTTACTGGCACGACTACTACAACAAGAACCACTCCATTTACGGCGCGCTCACGTTCAAGCCCTCGCCCCAGTACGAGATATTCTTCAACACGACCGCGGCCTTCTACCGTTATACGGAAAACTGGGGTATCAATCGTCCGACTCAGGACCTGATCGACAACGGCAACTACATGACCGGCATCAATAATAATCCGGCGCCGGATGCCTCGGGCAATTACTTCGACTCAACGGGAAAATTGATCGCGCTTTTCCCGATGAATCTCGGCACTCCCGCGGGTCCCGCGGCGCCGCAATCCGATGCCCAGAATTCAAAATGGGTGACCTCGGGTTACCCGGTCTCGAACCGCGTGGTCTTCGGGCCGACCGTGCAGATCGACCGGCACGCCCGTCTGCTCATGCCGGGCAATCATTCCACCGGCCGCGAGTTCAACTTTCAGGCAATCCAGACTTACATCGGGAGCCCTGACTTCCGGGTCATCAACAATACCTTCTGGAGCTACACCGCGCGCAATACGCTGAGCACCTATTATTACTCGGAAATCATCGATCCCTCCTGGTTCGCCGAGAACCGGACGGAATTCATCTTCAGCAAGCCGAAGTATTCGATCAACGCGGGGCTCGACCTGCGCTACCAGCGGACCAAGGCGTACGATGATTACTTCTTCGAGCCGGCCAACGTGTGGGACATCACCAAAGACCTTACAGCGGTGAACGTGTACAACTCGGTCAACTTCCCCGCCTTCGTCACCAGCCGGCCCGTTCCGGGCTGGCCGGGCCGCTATGCCACCGCGGGCATCATGAACGGTGATTCGAACGACAGCCACGGCACGACGATTGGGCCCTTTGCGCAGGCCACCTGGAAGTTCGGCGAGAAATTCGACTTTGTCACCGGGGCCCGGCTGGACCGCTTTACCGCCCATGTGCGTGAACCGCTGACAGTCCCGGCCTTCATCTGGCCGGTGGACCACGTCGAGCAGAGCATCACGGTGACGAATCCGAACTACAACGGCAGCCTGATTCTCAAGCCGACGACAACCTCCAGCGTTTATCTGACCTACAACTACAGCAAGAACACGTCCGGCGCCGTCGGCAACGGCGGTGGCATCACGGGCTGGGCGAACAACCCGGCTGGCGACTTCCTTGGCTACCTGCAGAAAGACAGCTTCACGCAGCCCAGCGAGCTGCTGGAACTCGGCACCAAATATGCCCTGATGAACAGCAAGGTGTTCCTGAACTTCGCGGTCTACGACCAGAAGCGCACGTTCAAAAGCACCAGCAGCACGATCATCCAGAAATTCCACACCCGGGGATTTGAGGCCGAGCTCAACTACCAGCCGGACAAGCATTTTTACAGCACGTTGTCCTATTCGGCAATCGATGCGACCACGACGGCCGGCTTTCAGTCGGATGGCGGCGTGGGGGCATTCTACAATTCCAAGAGCGGGGAGGGACGGGTTTCCGGTCTGCCCAAGAGCCTCTTTAACGGCTTGGTCTCTTATGTGTTGGACAACGGTATCGGCTTCACCGCGAACGCCGTCGTCACCAGCCCGATCAACAACAACTTCGCCGGCACACTGGTCATTCCATGGCAGTATTCGATCGATGCGGGCATTTCCTACCACTCCAAGGCCTGGGAATACCGTTTGAACATCTCCAATGTGACCAACGAGAAAAATTGGGCTCCTCCCAACGCGGTTTACGGCAACGCCTCCATTCTGGCGCTGCCGGGCACCCAGGGGCAGCTCACGGTCAAGTATAGTTTCTAAGGCAAAGCCGGTCCGGCTTCAAGGGGGGCCGCCCGAAGTCGGGCGGCCTTTTTTATAGCCCCATGCCTGGACGGCATGAGTCCGGCTAAGCTTTCTGTTGCGCAAGGAATCCCGACCTGTCGCATCTCCTGCCCGCTTATCCTCATGGAAGTCCTGCCGCCTCCCATCACCGCCTCCTCCACCACGGGCATTGTTTATGGCCTGGAGGATCGCATCCCACTGGGCACCGCCATCCTCGTCGGAGCCCAGCATGTTTCCGCCATGGTGGTCGGCACGATCACGCCGCCCCTCATCCTAGCGAGTGTGCTCAAGTTTTCGCAGGCCGACACCGCCTATCTCATCAGCGTTGCGCTGCTCGCCTCCGCACTCGGCACCTGGCTGCAGTGCCGCCGGCGCGGCCCCGTCGGATCGGGGTTGCTGAGTGTCACGGGCACCAGCTTCGCCTTTCTGCAGCCGCTGACGGTCGCCGGCCAGGCCGGTGGCCTCGCGTTGATGCTGGGCCTATCATGTGTCACGGCGCCGATTCTAATTGTGTTGGCGCCCTTTGTCTCGCGGTTGCGGAAGGTCTTCACGCCGCTGGTTTCGGGGGTGGTCGTGCTGCTCATCGGTGTTTCCCTCATTCCCACTGCGTTCTACGGCCTGGCGGCGCCGGTCCACCCAGGTTCACCACCGTGGCTCAGCCTGGTCATTGGCCTGGTGGTCATCGCGGTCATCGTCGGGGCGCAAGCCACGGGACGAGCGTGGGCGCGCATCGCGGGTGCGGCCTGTGGCGTGATCGTCGGTTGCATCGTCTGCGGCCTGGCCGGCGGCCTGCATGCGCCCGAGCCGGCGTCCGGCGCCTGGTTCACGCAACCGCGGCTGCTTCCGCATGGCTTTGCCTTCGATTGGAAATTTGTGCCGCCGTTCGCCTTCATCTATCTCGTGTCAATGCTTGAGGCGATGGGCGACATCACGGCCACCTCGCAACTTTCCGGGCTGGTCACGACCGGACCGGAGCACTGGCGGAGGATTTCGGGCGGGGTGCTGGCCGATGGGCTCAACAGCACGGTCACCGCTCTCTTCGGCGGTTTCCCCAGCGCGACCTATGCGCAGAACAACGGCGTCATCCAGATCACGGGCGTGGCCAGCCGGCGCGTGGGTTATGTCATGGCGGTCATGCTCGCCCTGCTGGGACTGTTCCCTGCCATCGGGCGCTGGGTAACAGTCATGCCGCCCTCCGTCCTTGGCGGGCTCGCGCTGATGATGTTTGGCCTCGTAGCGGTCGCGGGCGTGCGGCTCCTGATCGGTGCCGGGCTGGGTCAACGCGAGGGCGTGATTGTGGCGCTCGCGCTGGGGGTCGGGCTCGGGCTGCCGACCCAGCCTGCGCTTCTCGGCAGCCTGCCGGGATTTCTGCAATCACTGCTGGAGTCAGGTATCTCGGCCGGCGGGCTGACGGCACTGATCCTGAATATTCTCTGGCCCGATCGAAGAGCCGGCTGAGCCCTTGCTCCCGCCGGGCCTCCGGCATTCGCTGCTGTCACCATGGGCACACTGCTCGTCAAAAACATCCACACGCTCGTCACGATGAACGCGGCGCGGGAGGAAATCCGCCATGGCGCCCTTTTCGTGCGCGACCATGTCATCGAGCAGGCGGGCGCGGCGGCGGCTCTTCCACCGGTGGCGGATGAGGTGCTGGATTTGCAGGACCGGCATGTCGTGCTCCCCGGACTGGTCAACACGCACCATCATTTCTACCAGACCCTCACTCGCGCGATCCCGGCGGCGCAGAACTGTGATTTGTTCCAGTGGCTCAAGGCGCTCTATCCCCTCTGGGCGGGACTCACGGCGGAGGGAGTCTACGGCAGTGCCCGGATGGCGGCGGCGGAACTGATGCTCTCGGGCTGCACCACGACCAGCGACCACCTCTACCTTTTCCCGAACGACTGCACGCTCGATGACGAGATTCGTGCCATGCAGGAAATGGGGATGCGCTTCCATGCTTGTCGAGGCAGCATGAGCGTGGGGGAGAGCCAGGGCGGCCTGCCACCGGATGTGCTGGTGGAAAAGGAATCGGCCATCCTCCGCGACAGCGAGCGGCTGATCGCGCGCTACCACGACCCGGCGCGCCATGCCCGGCTGCGGATCGCGTTGGCGCCCTGTTCGCCCTTTTCCGTTTCGCGTGACCTCATGCGCGAGTCGGCCGTGCTGGCCCGCACTCACGCCGGCGTGCGCCTGCACACGCACTTGGCTGAAAATGCCGCGGACGTGGCCTACAGCCTGGAGAAATTCGGTCTGACGCCCGGAGATTATGCCGAGTCGGTAGGCTGGGTCGGTCCCGAGGTGTGGCACGCGCACTGTGTGCAGCTGAGCGACGACTCGATCGCGAAGTTCGGCCGCACCGGCACCGGCGTGGCGCACTGCCCGTGCAGCAACATGCGCCTGGCCAGCGGCATCGCCCCGGTGAGGAAGATGCTTTGCCAGGGCGTGCCGGTCGGTCTCGGCGTGGACGGCGCGGCGTCAAATGACGCTTCCAATCTCCTGCACGAGGCCCGCGCCGCCTGCCTGCTGGCACGCGTCGGCGAACAGGATGCCTCGGCCATGACGGCGCGGCAGGCGCTGGAACTTGCGACCCTTGGCGGCGCGCGCGTGCTGGGGCGAGATGACATCGGGAGCCTCGAGCCGGGCATGGCCGCCGATTTTATCGCGATCAACCTCGACCGTCCCTCATTTGCTGGCGCCCAACACGACGTGGTCGCGGCGCTGGTGCTTTGCCAGGCGGATGCGGTGGATTATAGTTTCATCCACGGAAAGCGTGTCGTCGACCAAGGCCGGCTGACCATGGTGGAGTTGCCGCAACTGGTGGAGGAGACAAACCGGCTGTCAGCGCAGCTGCTGGCGGAGATTTGAGCGGGACACCGGCAAACGGTATGTCCCGGCTCAGGCGCCGAAGAAGCGCTTCAAGGCCGGCACGTACAAGCCTTGGAAAATGTGCAGGAAGAAGAGCACGGCCAGGCCGTAGGTGAAGGGAGTCAGCGTCCGGCCGCGGCCGGTGGCGAGGGCGATGAGGGTGAGGGCGATGACGCCCATGCCGAGGCCCTCGGCAATGCTGAACGTTAGCGGGATGCACAGCAGGGTGACCACGGCTGGCATCGTCTCGGTAAAGTCATCCAGTTTTATCTCAGCGACGGTCTGGAACATGAAGACGCCCACAACGACCAGTGCAGCGGCCGTGGCGGCGCTGGGGATGATCAGGATCAGGGGGGTGAGGAACAGCGCGAGCAGGAAGCAGATCGCGGTGGTGATGGCCGTTAGCCCGGTGCGCCCACCGGCCTCGACGCCGGAAGCGGACTCGATGTAGCTCACGACGGTCGAGGTGCCGAAGAGTGAGCTGATGATGGCGGCGAGCGAGTCGGCGACGAGCGCCCGGCCGGCCTTGGGCAGGGTGCCGTCGGGCTTCAGCAGGCCGGCGCGCTTGGTCACGCCGATCAGGGTGCCGATGTTGTCGAACATATCCACGATGAGGAGCGTGAGCATGATCGGCAGCGCGAGGGAGAAATGCTGGAGCAGGAAATCGAAGTTCAGCTTCAGCATCACGGGCTCGGGCGAGGCCGGGCGGGAGAAGATCGACGAGGGCATGGGCGTCACATGCCCACCTTTGCCGTCCGGCACGAACAGGCCGACGAGGGTGATGACGAGGATCGAGAGCACGATCGCGCCCGGCACGCGGCGCGAGACCAGCACGGCGGTCAGCACAATGCCGAAGAAGGCGAGCGCGACCGGCGGGGAGCCGAAGTTGCCCTGCGCCACGAAGGTCGCGGGGTTGGCCACCACGATGCCGGCGTTCTTCAGGCCGATAAAGGCGATGAAGAGCCCGACGCCGCAGGTGATGGCGATCTTCAGCGAATACGGGATCGACTGGACGATCTTCTCGCGCACGCCGGTGAGTGACAGCAGCAGGAACGCGACGCCGTTGACAAAAACGAGGCCGAGGGCCGACTGCCACGGCACGCCGGCGCCGAGGCAGACCGTGTAGGTGAAGTAGGCGTTGATGCCCATGCCCGGGGCGAGGGCGATTGGGAAGTTCGTCATCAGGGCCATCAGGATGGTGCTCATCGCCGCGGTCATGGCCGTCACGGTGACGAGTGCGGCCTGCGGCATCCCGGCGTCCTTCAGGATGAGCGGATTAACCGCGAGGATGTAGGCCATCGCGGTGAACGTGGTGAGGCCGGCCTGCAGTTCACGCCGGACGGTAGTGCCGGATTGGTCGAGTTTGAAGAAACGATTGAGCATGGAAATAGCAGGGGGAGCGTCAGGGGGTGCGCGCCGGCATCGGCATGGCCAGCGGAGGTAGATTTTCCAGGAAATTCAAGGTAAACAATCCGGTTGCCCGGGCGGCGGACGCATTAAAGGGCACGCCCTCGTAGGGCGCGTCGCTCACGACGCGAAAGGCGATGTAGCGGATGCCATAGGCGCGGGCGACAGCGGCAACGTGGCCGGACTCCATCTCCTCGACATCCATGCCGAAATTCCGCGCGGACCAGCGCACGCGGTCGAGCTCGAGGTTGACCTCATGCGCCGACCCGATCACGCCCGCAAACACGCGACCCATCGGGTTGCGGCTGCGCAACGCGACCGCGAGGGCGGCGGGGTCGCCGGCAAATCCCTCAGGGTAGGGCACAAGCTGACCGGACACGGGATCGCGCAGGCGCTGCGCCACAGGCGTCCAAGCCATCGGCGAACTGCCCTGGCCGGCGGCCGTGACGGGCGAGATGAAATTGCCGTAGTCAAGCGCGCGCTGCCCGACGATGATGTCATGCAGCGTGAGATAGGGCGCCTGGGCGCCGCTGGTGCCCTCGTTGACGATGAGGGTGGGATGAAACTCCTCGATCCCGATGACGGTGGCCGTCGTGCAATTGATCAGGGCCTGGCCGGTGAGCGAGACGGCGACGCGGTGCGGCCCGATATGTCCGATCCAAAAGCTGAAGGGACCGATCGTGACCTTGCGCGCCTCGGGCCCAAGCCCGGCGATGAGTTCGCGGACCTCGAGTTTTTCGGCGCCCTGCACGAGGACATCGACCGGCTCGGCGGCGCGGAGGACGCTGGCGAGCGCCAGCAGCAGGAAAAATGAGCGTCTCATCGCCAGGCCTCCACAAAGCGCCGGGCGAAATCCGCGGCATCGGCCGCCGTGCCGTCCACGACGCGCACGCCGAGCACGGGCACGCCGAGTAGCGCGGCACAACCGGCGATGTGGGCGGATTCGCCGTCCTCGGTGCTCGTGTGCCACATCGTGTGCAGCCAGGCGACCCGGTCGGCCTCGCGGTTGACCTGGTTGGCGGAGCCGAGCACGCCGCGGAGCACGCGGCCGTGTGGAGACGTGAGGGCCAACGCGACGGACAGCGCGGGGGCGTCGGCGGGAAAGGTCATGGCCGGTGTTTCCTTCTCGCCCGCCGTCATCAGGAGGTGGGGCAGCTGCTGCCATTGCAGCGGATGAATGCCCTGTCCGAGGCTGGACGGCGGAGAAAAAAGTCCATCGAAGGCGGCAAAACTTTCGCTGACCACGATGTCCCCGGCCTTGAGCGCCGGATCGTGCGCCCGGGCGCTGCCATAGGAGAGAATCAGTCGGGGAGCATGCAGGCGGATGGCGAGCGTCGTCGCGGCCACCGCATTGAGCGGATCGCCTTCGCTGCGCGCGAGCAGGACGGATTTGCCGGCCAGGGTGCCGCGCCAGAAGGTCCAAGCGGCATGCGTCTCACTCTTGGACTGGCCGAGTTGTTGCACGAGCGGCTGGAGGAGCGCGTCGTCCGCGGCGATCAGCAGCAGGTCAACCTTCTCCGTCTGGGCGCGCGCCACGACCGCGACGCAAAACACGCAAAAAAGGAACAGGCGCTTCATGGCTGGGGTGCCTCCGGCAAGTGATCGGAATAGCGACTCCAGTTGGCGACGAGTTCATGGACCACGCGGCTGCCTACGCGATACGCTGCCTCGAGCGATGGAAGATACGCGCTGTAGATCCCGAGTTGCTCCCCGCTCATGCTTTCGGCCGCGGTGGCTCCGGGCCATTGCATATCGTAATTGCTCGCCGTGCGCAGCACGAGTACGCGCTTGGGATCGGCCCGGCCGGCGCGCCCGAGGTAGGTGAGGGAGCGCAGCGTGCCGCTGTCCTCCATCGCGGTGGTCACGTAGTTGCCCTTGCCATCGGTGTAGTAGCCGACCCAGGCGTTGGCCCACTGGTTAAGCAGCTTGCCGTGCCAGTAGGTGCTGCCGGCGAGATTGGCCCCGATCATCACGAAGGGCGGACGCTGGGCGTTGGGCGAGCCGGTGTAGGTGGCGCGACGCTTCTGCATTTGTTCGTTGTCGATCAGAGGAGTGTCACGGGTGAGTTGCCAGGCCCATTGCACCAGTCCGGGATCCAGTTGGTAGAACTGGCCGGCCGCATAGTCTTCGGTGCGGCGTGGTTGCTCATAAGGGCGGCTCTTCCCGAGCGGCACGTAGCCGCTCGGCCAGCCGTCGGGAATTTCCCGTGCATCAATCTCGTGCGCCAGATCGCCGTCGACGACGTAGTCGGCCCAGACGGCGGAGCCGAGAGAGGCGTCGGCGGGGTCGATTCCGGCGATGCCGGCCACGAGCCAGTAGCTCTGGCGCAGGTCAAAGCGCGGATCGCAGCCGAGCGCCATGATCGAGGCGGCTGCGTTGGTGTTGCCGACTCCGGTCACGAGGCCGATCACCGAACCATTGGCGTTGGCCCGCACGTCATGGCTTGCGGCGGGTAGGGGAATGACGCGATCCAAGTGCTCACGCTCAACCCAGAATTGAAACTCGCCGGGGGTGTCTCCGGTGTCAGCGCCGGGTTCGAACATCGTCACCACGACCACCTTGGGTCGGATGAGATCCGCCGCGGCGTGGGCGGACGGGAGGAAGCCTCCCAGCAGGGTAAGGCCGAGCAGCGGGCGAATAATCATGGTGGACCGGATTAGTTGCCAAAGCACGGCCTGTGCCGCCGGTCGAGTTGCGGATTGCGCGGGGGCAGCGGAATGACGAATGGTTTTGGGATGCCGGTCACCGACAGCCATGTTCACCTTTATCCGCCCGAGGCCAACCGGGATCCGGCGGGCTGGGCGGCGGCCCGGAAGGAAACCCATTGGGCCACCCTGGCCACGCGGAGGCGCAAGGATGGCCGGCCCGTCCAGGGATTTGCCGGAGTGGAGACACTGCTGCGCGCGATGGATGCCGCCGGCATCGCGCGCGCTGTGCTGCTCGGCTGGTATTGGGAGCACGCGGAAACCTGTGCCGAGCAAAACCGGTTCCATGCGGAGTGCGTCAGGCTGCATCCGGACCGTCTGTCCGCCTGTGCCTCGCTGCATCCCGCCGCTGGCCGGGTGGCGACTCTGGCCGAGGTGCGCCGGGCGTGCGATGAAGGCCTGATCGGGTTGGGAGAGCTGTCGCCGCATTCCCAGGGTTATGCCGTGGATGATCCGGTATTCCGCGAGGTCCTCGCGCTGGCCGCGGACTTGAAACTGCCGGTCAACCTGCATGTCACCGATCCCGACAGCCGCGATTTTCCCGGCCGGGTGGCGACGCCACTGGCGGACTTCACGCGGCTGGCGACGGAATTCCCGGGAACGACCTTCATCCTGGCCCACTGGGGTGGACTGCTGCCGTTGCGCGATCCTGCCGCGCTCAAGCTGACGAATGTCTTTTATGATACGGCCGCCTCACCGTTGCTATATGGACCGGAAATCTGGCACCGATTTATTGACGCCGTGGGGGCGGAGCGCGTTTTGTTTGGATCGGATTTTCCGCTCAACCTTTATCCCAAACTTGAACTCGAAGCCGAGCTTGGGCGGTTGGTGGAGGAAGCGCGCAGCTCCGGTCTCGCGCCGGATGGTTTGGCTGCTGTTTTCCACGATAACGTAGCGCGAATTTTCCGACTGTAGGAGCGGGTAGCGTAGGGCCCGACCTTGGTCACGGCCGGTTTGGGACGATAGCGCTGCTGGACGAAGCGCAGAAGCGGAGAGGCCCGAGCAAGCTCGGGCCCTACAGAGAGGGATAAGCGCGCCACTGTTGCAGCGCCCAGGGGATCACGGGACTCTGCAGGTGGTTGACGATCACTTGGAGCCCGGTGCTCAAACCGGAGGGAAGAGTCACGGGCAGCGTCAGTACGGGAAGGCCACCGAGGCTAACGGGAGTAGTGAGATCGAGCAGGCGCACGCGATTGGCCTGGTTGCATTCCACCTTCGTCAGAGCGGGACAGGGGGTTGCAGGCATAACCAGATAATCGAAGGTCAGGAAATAACTCGCCCAGACGGATCGCACCGCAGTGCGGATAATTGCGGCGCTCGCACGCTCCTCGTCGGTCAGGTGCCGCCCGCGATCAATTCGCTCCCAGACCGTCGGGCTGTAGCGGGCCCGGTGTGAATCAAGCCAGCGGGCGTGGGCTGAGGCGGCCTCGAGGGCGGTCTGCACACTGTAACTGCCGGTGGCTCCGGCGAAGGCGTGAGCCAGAGCACCGCGGGTTGCCTCATCCGCGGGTGGACAAAGTTTGCCGGCTGCCATGCGGCAGGCCGCCGCCACATCGGCGTCGAGTTCTCCGAGTTCGAGGTAGCAGCCATGCAGCTTGCGCTGGCTGGAGCCGAGCCCGAGGAGTGCAGAATTGGCGGCGGCCAAGTCGTCGGCGCGGGCGGTGAACCAGCCCGCGGTATCGAAACTGGGTGCAAGCGGAAAGGCATCGGCGATCCAAACGTGCCTGGGCGTCATCCTGAACCCGAACAAACCGCAGAAGGCGGCCGGTACGCGGACGGAGCCACCCGTGTCGGAGCCGATGGCAAACGGGACAATACCCGCCGCCACTGCTGCGGCCGAGCCACTGCTGGACCCGCCGGTCGTGCGGCCGGGAAACCGGGGATGTTCGCAGTCGCCGTAATTGGGGTTCTCGCCCGTGATGCCATATGCGAATTCATGCAGGTGCGTCTTGCCCGCGCACACTGCACCGGCCAGTCGGAGCGCCTGCACGAGATGACAGTCGTCGCCAGCTCCCGGCCGCACCTCGGGCAGGAAAGTGGATCCGGCAAGAGTGGGCACGCCGGCGAGATCAAAGAGATCCTTGATCAAATACGGCACGCCATGCAGCGGCGCACGGGCATCCGAAGCCGCAAAGGCGGCGGCCAGTGTTTCCTCCGTCGGGAGCCAGGCCACCACGGCGCGCTGCTGGGCGGGTGAAAGCCGGGTCGCCACCCGCCGGCGCAACTCCCGCGTGGCCCCGGCCGGATCGCCGGCCATCTGTCGCCACTCGGTAAAGCTGTTCGGCAGTTCGGGCATGACTCCATTTCGACAGAGCCAGATCCCAAGGCAAGTTTCGCGCAGAGTCGCGGAGGTGCGAAGGCATATGGCTCAAATAAAAACTCCCCCAATCCGCCCGATCGGCGAATTTATGGTTACGGTTTCACTGCTCTGCGCCTTTGCGTCTCTGCCGAAACATGACCGAACGAAAAATCTTTGCGTCGAGGAATTTTTGCCTGACGCTTTTGCCACATGAACCCCGAAGCCCGCCTCGCTGAACTCGGTCTGACGCTGCCCAATCCACCTCCTGCTGCCGGCAGTTATGTGCCCACCGTTCGCACCGGCAATCTGCTCTATTGCGCTGGCACCGTTTGTGTTTGGAACGGCCAGTTGACCCACACGGGACAGGTGGGCAAGGAGCAGACCATCGAGACCGGGATCAAGGCCGCTGAGATCTGCGCGCTCAATACTCTGGCGAACATCAAGGCCGCCACCGGTTCGCTCGACCAGGTGGCGCGGGTCGTCTTTGTCTGCGGCTTCGTCAACGCGGTGAATGGCTTCACCGACAGCCCCGCGGTCATCAATGGGGCGAGCGAGCTTTTCCTCAAAGTCTTCGGCGATGCCGGCAAGCACGCCCGCGCGGCGGTGGCGGTCTGCGGCCTGCCACGGGGCTCGACCGCCGAGGTACAGGTGGTCGTGGAACTCAAGCCATGAACCCCTCCAACCGCCCAGGGCGCCTGCTGCACCTGACTCTTCTCGCTGCGCTGGCCATAGGGGTTGTCGCGGCCCAAGCTCAATCGACTCCTCCCTCGGACATGAAACTCTTTCTCCTCATCGGTCAGTCGAACATGGCGGGCCGCGGGGTCGTCGAGGCGCAGGACAAGGTGCCGCATCCCCGCGTGTTCATGCTCAACGAGCAGCTCGCCTGGGTGCCCGCGATCGATCCGATGCACTGGGACCGCCCGGATCGGATCGGGGCGGGGCCGGGTTCGACGTTTGGGCGCGTAGTGGCGGAGGCGAATGCGGGCGTGATGGTCGGATTGATTCCCGCGGCCGTGGGCAGCACTTCTCTCGATCAATGGGCAGTGGGCGGGGAACTTTACACCAACGCCGTGGCTCGGGCCCGAGAAGCGATGAAGCATGGCAAGCTGGCGGGGATCCTCTGGCATCAGGGCGAGTCCGACAATGCGCCGGAGAAGATCGCCTCTTATCCGGAGCGTTTCGCCAAAATGATCGCGCAACTGCGTTTCGACCTGAATGCCGGAGACGTGCCGGTGATCGTGGGCGAGATCGGGCGTTTTCACGTCGGAAGCCCGGCCATCAATCCCATGCTGGCGAAGCTGCCGGCGCGCGTGGCCCTGTGCGCCTGCGTTTCATCCGAAGGCCTCGCGGACAAGGGCGACAAGGTGCATTTCGACACGCCGGCCGCGCGTGAGTTTGGCCGGCGCTATGCGCAGGCGTGGTACGAGCTGAGCAAGGCCGGACGGACGGCCGGGACGACAAAATAATTTTGCGACCGAACCGCGGCCCTACGCCCGACCCCAGCGGGGCAGTTTACAAGGTCTTGACCAGCACCTTGGCGTTGCGGCCGCTGTCCTCGTAGAGTTTCAGACGGGCGTCGGGCAGGATGTCCTTCGTCGTCTCCTCGAAGCCGCAGACGCCGGTGAAGAAACCGAAGCTCTGCGTTGAGAGGGCGATCGCGGTGGTGGCGCCCCGCTCCTTGGCCATCAGGCCGGCATACTCGACCATTTTCTTGCCGATGCCACGGTTGTGGTAGAACGGCAGCACGTAGAGCGAGCCGATTTCGGCCAGCAGCGGCTTGCCCGGATAGAAATAGAGCGTGACGCAGGCGATGATGTTCTCGTCGACCTCGAACACGAAGAATTGGTCGATGTTTTCCTCGATCGCCTTCTGCGTCCGGTAGACGAGTTCCTCGCGCTTCACGGCATTGCGCGTGAGGTTGTAGATCAGCCGCACGTCGCGCCGCTGCGCCTTGCGGATCTGCTGGTAGTCGTTGCCGTAGATGAGCGAGCCGACGCCTTCGCTGGAGAAAATCTCGTTGAGCAGGCCGTCAAAGACCCGGCCGTCGACGACATGCACGCGCGGCGTGCCGGACTCGATGGCCTTCACGGCATGCTGGGCCTTGCTGAAGCTCGTCTCACCAATCTGCTCGGGATGGTCCTTCAGCAGGGCGCGGAGGACGTCGACCGAGATTTCGCGGCGAACCTCGCCGTCGATCTCGAGTCCCGGCTGCGGGGTGAGATAGATGACCTTCGTGGCATGGAGGGCCTCGGCGAGCTCGGCGGCGAGCAGGTCGGAGTTGACCCGCAGGGACCGGCCGTCGGGGCCGAAGGCGATGGGGGACACGACGGGCACGACCTGCCGGTCGATGAGTTCTCCGATGAAATCCTTGTCGATCCGCTCGGCCTTGCCGGTGAACTGCTGGTCCACGCCCTTGATGATGCCGACCGGGAGCGCACGCACGGCATTGGTCGTGGCGCATTTCAGGCCGTTCTGGGTGAGTCCCTCGACGAGGGCATGCGCGACCCGCGACGACGCCCGGATGGCGAGGTCGAGTGTGGCGGCGTCAGTCACGCCAGTGCCATCGGCGTTCGTGATCGGAATCTTGCGCATCACGGAAAGTTCCTGGATCTGCTGGCCGATGCCGTGGACGAGCAGAACCTTGATGCCGAGGCTGCGGAGCACGGCGACGTCGACGAGCAGGTTGCTGAAGTTTTCATCGGCGATGATGGAGCCATCGAGCGCGATGATAAAAATCTGCCCCTGGAACCTCGGCACGTATTTCAGGATGCCGCGGAGGTCCGTGGGTTTGATCACCGTCGCCTGCGCGGGGGCCGCGGGGGACGGAGTGGAATTGCCATTGCCGTTGCTCATCAGTGGTGGGACGCGCTCGTTCTCGACGATGCGGCGCGCCTCGTCAATGCACTTGCAGCGTCCATTGGCGCGACGTGCGGCCGCCGACCAGCGTCACGGCGTAGCGGCCCGGCTTCAGCGCCCCGGCCGGCACCGTGAGCAAAAGGGTGGTGTCGCGAGTGCGCGCGAGCAGGCCGCCGTCGAGTTTCTCGAAGGCCGGCACGAGGATGAGTTCGCCGTCGCGGCGGTAAAGCTGACCCCCTGTGGGCTGTGCCTTGTTGTCGGCGAGCGTGCACGTGAACTGAATGGAGTAAGCCTGGTCCGAGTTTGCGCTGCCAGTGGCGGTGACGCTGTCGATGGAGACGGGGAGGACGGGCTGGTCGATCAGGGCGCCGGTGAGCGCCGCGGGGAGGCCGCCCGGCGCCGCGGTCACGTCGGTGGAGGCGCCGGAACGAACCGGATCGGCGGGACGCTGGGTCCCAAGCATGATGCGCTGATAACCCGTCGAAAGCAGCCGGGCCGTGGTGGCGCGGTTCTTTGTGTCCTCGTAGGGCCGGAAAGCCGGGCCGGGCTTGCGGAAATGCAGCGTCAGATAGGTGTAGGGTACGATGACGACGATGATCGCCAGGACGACCCATTTCATGGGCCAGGGCTTGCGGGAAGGAGCGGCGGGCATGGCGGAGGGAGGACGAGGGAAAGGGGCGGGGGCCGCGGGAGGCAATCGCGAAGCGCACCGATCCGCCGGCCATGATTTGACGCGGACCGCGCCAAATAAATTTGCCCCAGCCCGCAGGGGGCTGTTTCGTGGCGGACTTCATGAAGTTCTGGTCGCAGTATTTTATCCCCACGCTCAAGGAAAGTCCGGCGGACGCCGAGATCGCCTCCCACAAGCTGCTCGTGCGCGCGGGCCTGGTCCGCAAGCTCGGCGGCGGGCTTTACACCTATCTGCCGCTCGGCCTGCGGGTGATGCAAAAGCTCACCCAGATCTGCCGCGAGGAGATCGAGCGCGGCGGCGGCATCGAGCTCTGGATGCCGCACGTGCATCCCGCGGAATTGTGGGAGCAGGGCCCGCGGTGGGCCGCCGCGCGCGAAATCATGTTCCGCACGGACAGCGCCGGCAGCGGCAAGGGCCGGTCGAAGGAGCCCGAGTTTGTGCTGGGCCCGACGCACGAGGAGGTCATCACTCCGCTGGTGAAGGCCGAGATCAGCAGCTATCGCGACCTGCCGAAGAATTTCTTCCAGATTGCCACCAAGTTCCGCAATGAGATCCGCCCGCGCTACGGCCTGATGCGCGCGAAGGAGTTCGTGATGATGGACGCGTACTCGTTCGACGCCGACGATGCCGGCGCGGTCAAAAGCTACCAGGCGATGAAGACCGCGTATGAGAATTTCTTCCGCCGCATCGGCGCGCTCACGATCGCGGTTGAGGCCGACACCGGCGTGATGGGCGGCAGTTTCTCGCACGAGTTCATGGTGCCCGCCGAGGTGGGGGACGACGACGTGATCTACAACGAGGAGAGCGGCTACGCGGCCAATCGCGAAAAGGCGACCAGCGCCCTCGTGCCCGCCGACCTCAAGGATGCGCCACCCACCGGGGCCACGGAGGAATTTGCGACTCCCGGCGTGGTGACCATTGCGGCGCTGGAGACGGCACCTTACTCGGTCCCGGCGGACCAGCAGTTCAAGACGCTGGTTTACATCGGCGACGGCAAGCCGTTCCTGGTCATTCTGCGTGGCAGCGATGAACTGGAGGAGGCGAAGCTGGGCGCGCTCGGCTTCATGTTGCGGCGTCCGGCCACGCCTGACGAGATCGCACCGGTGATGGGTGCGAAACCCGGCAGTCTCGGCGCGGTCAAGGGCACGATCTTAAATCCCGGCGCCCTCGCGGGCGTTTTCGCCGACCATGCCATTCGCCTCGTTGGCAACGGCACCACCGGCGCGAACAAGGACGGATTCCACCTGCGTCACGTTAACGTCGGCCGCGACCTCGCCATCACCCAATTCGGGGATTTTCGCCGCGTGCGGCCGGGCGAGCCCGATCCGAAATCGGGCCAGCCGCTCAAGGTTCGCCGCGGCATCGAGGTCGGCCACATCTTCAAGCTCGGCACCAAATATTCCGAGAAATACGGCGCGGTCTATACCGACGACCAGAAGCAGTCGCACCCCGTGGTCATGGGCTGCTACGGCATCGGCATCAGCCGCACCCTGCAGGCGCTCATCGAGCAGAGCCACGATGCTGACGGCATCGTCTGGCCCTGGCCGGCGGCACCATTCCAGGTCCTCATTTGCGTCCTGGATCCGCAGCTGCCGGAGGCGATGGATCACGCCAAAAAGCTCGCGGCCGCCGCGGAGCAGGCTGGCGCGGACGTGCTCATTGACGATCGCGCAGAGCGGCCGGGCGTGAAATTCAAGGATGCCGACCTCATCGGCATTCCCCTGCGGCTCACGATCGGCGGCAAGGGGCTCAAGGAAGGGATCATCGAACTCAAATGGCGCAACCAGAAGGAAGTCGCGAAGATTCCGCTCGCGGAGGCTGAGCAACAGGTAGCCGCGGCCGTGACCAAGGCGCAGGCCGGGACCAAGGCATGATTGTCGCCCAGGCCAAGCCGCAGCATGCCCCGCAGCCCCAGCACGAGACCGAGCTGGCGCTGGAGGGCATCTGGCGCGTGGTGGTGTTGAACGATCCGGTGAACCTGATGTCGTATGTCGTCATGGTCTTCAAAAAGGTCTTCGGCTTTGATGAAAACAAGGCCCGCCGCCACATGCTGGAGGTGCACGAGCAGGGCCGCTCGGTGGTCTGGACCGGATTGCGCGAGAAGGCGGAGGCGTATGCGTTTACCCTGCAGCAATGGCACCTGACTGCGGTGCTCGAAGCCGATGAAGCGCGTTGAGGTCAAACTGAGCCTGCCCGTCGTCGCCCCGCTGCTCGACATCGTCAAGTCCGCGGCGGACTCGCTGCAAGTCGACCTGGCCGCCCCGCAGGCGATGAAGGACATCGAGGGGGAGTTCCGCGACGCCTGGAACGGGGAACTGCTGTCCGCGCAAAACGGAGACCTGCGCACGCTGCTGGCGCTTTTCGACAGCGAGTTTTTTGCGACCGGCGTGATCGGTTTTGACGAGGAAAACGCGGAGGCGATTGTCCGCGCCTGCTCGGCGGTCCGCCTGCGCCTGCGGGCACGCTATCTCGTGGGGCTGGAGGATGAGAAACTCGAGAGCGGGGACGTCGAACTCGTGCAGCTCGACGAAGGGGTGCGAAAGGCCTTCATGTGCTACCTGTTTCTCGCGACCATCCAGGAGCTGATCATCCAGCATCTCGATTCATCGATCATCGAGTCGTGAGCGGGCGGCTGGCGTTGTCCGAGGTTCGGGTTGGGTCCTGATTTGGTAGGGCGGCGACTCCGCTCGCCGCCGGGAACGTCGTCGGGGTCTAGGCGGAGCCACTCGCTGCTGGATGGGCTCGGACCTTGGGCCCGGCGCGGAGCGGAGTCCGCGCCCTACCGCGCATCGAATAGAAGTGGGCGCACATTTATTCCCGCATTGGCGTTTGACGGGGGCGGGGCGGGACCTACCTTCTTCCCCGACACCCTGCAGTGTTCGAGGTGCTTTGATAACTGCTCTTTGCCTTGAAATCATTACGGGAGCTGAAACCGTCGCGGAAGATGCTAGGCCGTAAATCGGAAAGCAGACGCTGCGGTGGAGGTGCCCACCTAAACATAAAAAGGTCCTGAGCCTTTGAAGCGCTCGGCACAGGTGGGGTGTTACTCTTTCTCTTATGAACCCGGTTTATTACTCCATCCTCCATGTCTTTTCGCTGCTGGTCCTGACGGCGCACACGTTCATGGCGTTTGCGAACCCAGTGCCGGATCAGCGCAGGCAGACATTGATCATCACGGGCATCGCCAGCCTGTTGATGCTGGTCAGCGGCTTTGGGATGATTGCACGAGTATACCAAGGGCACGTTTTTGGCTGGATGGTGGTGAAAATAATTTGCTGGTTCCTGTTCACCGGTCTGGCTGGGATCGCGTTCCGCCGTCCGCTGCTCCGCGGAAAGCTGGCGGCCGGTGGCCTGGGCCTGCTTTTGATTGCCCTGTTCATGGTTTACCTCAAGCCGACGTTCTAAGGCGGCTGCTTCATGGCTGGCACGATCTGCGGGCTGTGGATTGCGGAAGATGGGCGGGCCCATGTCACAGTCGCCACCCCGGAAGGTGCGCGCGAGGAGCACGTCGAATCATTCCGGCCGTTCGCTTGGCTCAACGACACGCCGGCCGGTCTCAGCCTGCAGGGCCTCACGCTCGAGCGATTGCAGGGCACGGGACCGTTCGACCGGCTCGTGCAGGCGGACGACCTCGGGGTTTACGACGCGTTCCTGAAGCAGGCCAAGGAGACGGTGGGCGTCGACGCTATCCGGCCGATGGAGAGCCAGTTTTTGCTGCAACACCGGCAGCGACTTTATCGCGAGCTGAGCTTCAGCCAGTTGCGACGCTGCCAGCTCGACATTGAGACCGGGTCCACGGACGGCAGCTTCAGCGATGCGATGCGCCCCGGTGACCGGGTGCTGGCCGTGGGCCTGCGCTTCAACGGTCGCAACCGCCTGCTCGTGCTGGAGGAGCTGACCAACGCGGCCGAGAAAAAGCTGCTCCAATCCCTGAACACGGTGCTGGCCGAGGAGGATCCCGATGTCATCGAGGGGCACAATATCTTCAAGTTCGACCTCGATTATCTCCGGCAACGCTGCCGGCTGCACAAGGTGCCCTGCGCCTGGGGCCGCTTTGGCCAGAAGGCCGCGTTCCGCAACAGCCGGCTGAAGGTGGCCGAGCGTTGGATCGATTTTCCGCGGTGCGACCTGCCAGGGCGGGCGATCGTCGACACGTATCTGCTGGTGCAGCTCTATGACATCACGACCCGCGAGCTGACCGCTTATGGATTGAAGGACGTGGCGGTCTATTTTGGCATCACCGACGAGGACAGCGCGGAGCGCACCTACCTGGCCGGCAACAAGATCTTTGACGCGTACCAGCATGACCGCCCGAACTTCCTGGCTTATCTCGGCGACGACCTGCGCGAGACGCAGGGCATCGCCGACCTGCTGCTGCCGACCTATTTCGAGCAGACCCGGACGTTTCCCACGATGCTGCAGGAGGCCACGCTGCGCGGCACCACCAGCAAGATCGACCTGCTGTTTCTGGAGGAGTATTACCACGCGCGCCATGCCTGCCCGGTGCCACCGGAGATGAAGCCGTTTGAAGGAGGGTACACGCGGAGCTTTCAGGAGGGCGTATTCCGGCATGTGTTGCACTTCGATGTGGCCTCGCTCTATCCCAGCCTCCTCCTGGCGATCGATCGCAATCCGCGGAACGACCCGCTGGGGGTCTTCATCCCGCTGCTCAAGACCCTCCGGGAGTACCGCCTGAAATTCAAGCTGCTCGCCCGCAACGCCCCGACGGAGGAGGAGCGAGCAGAGGCCCAGGCCCGCCAGTCGAGCTTCAAGATCCTGATCAATTCGTTTTATGGCTACCTGGGCTTTTCCGGCGCGCGCTTTGGCGACGGTGAACTCGCCGCGGAAGTCACGCGTCGGGGGCGCGAGCTGCTGCAGGCGCTGATCGACGAGTTTGCGAAACACGGCTGCACCATCCTGGAGGCCGATACCGACGGGATCTACCTCTCATCGGAAAGGTATTTTGCCGAACCCGATGCACTGCTCGGGCTCGTCGCCACGATTTTGCCTCCGGGCATCGAACTTGAGTATGATGGACGTTATGCGGCGATGTTCTGCTACAAGGCGAAAAACTACGCGCTCTTCGACGGTCGGAAGATCACGCTGCGCGGCAGTGCGCTCCGGTCGCGTGGAATCGAACCATATTTGAAAAAATTGAGCGATCAGCTGATCCGCTTCCTGGTGGGTGAATCGGCGGAGTCACCGGTGCCGCTGATCGAGGGCTACCGGAAACGCCTCGAGGCGCGCACGGTGCCGGTGGATGAAATCGCCAAGAGTGAGACCCTCAGCCAGAATCCCGATGCGTACGAGCGGCTCATGACCGAAGGCGGAAAACCCCGGCGCGCGGCGGCCGAGGCGGCCTTGCAGCTGACCCCAAGGCCGCGCATGGGCGACCGGGTGAGCTATTACATCACAGCGAAGGCCAAGGGTAAAACGAGCGACTGGCAGAGGGCCCGTGCGGTTGCTCTCTATGACGCGGTCGCCGCGCCCTATGATCCAGTCTATTACACGGACAAACTCGACGACTGGTTGGAGCGATATGGCCGGTTTCTGGGAGTGAAACCGCCGGGCGACGGGCAGGGCGAACTATTGTAGTTGTCCGCTGGCCGCCGGCGTTGAAGCCGGCTCACTTCTTCGCTTCGACCATGATCCCGCGCTGGGATTCAATGTCAGAAGGGAGATCGGTTTTTCCCACGGGAAAGCCATTGGCGCTGAGGAGATAGGCGGTCAGGTCGGTGCATTGCTCCCGAGTCAGGCCGCCCGGGTCATCCGACGGCATCGTCCGCCGGGTCAAATCCACCAGGCGATTGACGGTTTTGCCCCTCCATTTTTTCAGAAAGGCCTCCCCGACCAGTGGCGGGGAGTCGTCGACGCCCTCCAGATCCTGCCCGTGGCAGCGGGAGCAATCGGACTTGTAAAGCTTTTGGCCACGCCCGGCCTGCTCGCTGGAATAGACCCCGTCCCAGACGGAACTGGGTGCAGCAGCGGCAGCGCCGGCCAAAAGAAGGAGCAAAACTGGTTTCATGGTTGAATGAGGTGGGCAGTCGGAGGTGTAGGGCCGCTTGAGGTGATGTGATGGCGGAAATCAAATCGACCTTGTTAGGGCGGAGCCGCAGCGGATCAATTCCAATTTATGTTTACCGCTTGGACCTTCGGCAGGGACGCCGGTTCGGTCAAACCGGCGGAGGAGCGGCGCTGCTCAGCAGTCCAAGAGTTTCGGGATCCAGCGGCTCCTCCTTGAGCAGCTCCAGCAGCTCATCGACGTGCGGGGCATAGGCGGGAGGCGTGTCAGTGGGAAAGGAGAGCCGGGCCCGCAAGGTGAAGCGCAGGGCATTAAGGAAGGAAATGCGGGCCAGCTCCCGCCTTTTGAGCGCCATATAATTGCGGCCCGCCTCCAAATTGAGCGCGGCGTAGAGCAATACCCTGGCCCGGGCATTGTCGGGCTCCTCGCCCTCTGTCAGCATGAGGAAGTGCTGCTCGGGGGTGAACTGGAACAATTGTGCGGCCTCGAGCGCAAAGAGACGCTCACAGGATTGGACGATGGCTTCGAGTGCCTCCTGTTCCCGGCCGGCCTTGCGGTGGAAGACCGCGCGGGCGAGGAACTGGCTTACTTCCTCGATGAGGCGCAGGAGATAGTCGCGCCGGGAGCTGAGCATGATTTAAAAAGAAACCGCCGCGCTCCGTTCAACGGCAGCGCGGCGGGGAGGAGGTTGGAACGTGGGCGCCGGTTCAGCTCCAGCGCAGGTCGGTGCGCGAGAGCGGGAACTGGCGGACGCGTTTGCCGGTGGCGGCGAAGATCGCGTTGCCGATGGCGGGCGCCACCGGTGGGATCGCGGGCTCGCCGAGGCCGGTCGTCGGATAGTTTGTCGAGAGGAAGTGCACCTCCACCCGGGGCGGGGCATCGTTGATCCGGATCATCGGATAATCGTTGAGGTTGTTCTGCACGATCCGGCCGCGCTCGATGTTGAGCTCCTGGAACATCATGGTGCCGAGTCCGTCGATGACGGAGCCCTGCACCTGGTTCTCGGCGCCGCTCCGATTGACGATCTGGGCGCCGATGTCGCAGGCGGCCACGACGCGGTCGACCTTGAGCTGGCCGTCCTTGGAGACGGTGACCTCGGCGACCATCGCGATGTAACCGGCGTGGCTGAAGTGGAATGAGATCCCCTGGCCCTGGCCTTTCGGGAATCGTTTCGGATTCCAACCGGCCTTTTCAGCGGCGAGCTTCACGACTCCGGTCATGCGATCCGCGTTATAATTGCCGCTCTTCTTCTGGCTGAGCAGATCGAGGCGGAATTCGAGCGGATCGCGGCCGGCGGCGTGGGCGAGCTCGTCGATGAAGCCTTGCATGACAAACGAGAACACATTGTTGCCGGGCGCACGCCATGGTCCCATTGGGATGTTGCACTCCATCACGCTCTGCTCGGCGAGATAGTTTGTGAGGAAGCGCGCCGGGAACTGATCGGCATCGAGGCTGCCGCCGCTCTTCGTCTGCAGCGAGGGTGCGCCACCACCACGGCCCACACCCATCGAGCCGAAGGTGACGAAGTGGTTCTTCCAGGCGACGAGCTTGCCGTTGGCATCAAGCCCGCCCTTCAGGAAGTGGAAGCCACCGGCGCGGAATTGATCGTGGTGCAGATCATCCTCGCGGCTCCAGGTGAGCTTGACGGGAGCAGGAACCCGCTTGGCGATCGCCGCGGCTTCAATGATGAAATCCGCCGACAGACGCCGGCCGAAACCACCGCCGGCGCGCATCATGTGCACCGTGATGTTGGCGGCAGGGATGTCGAGCAGCTGCGTGATCATCGGGTTGCCTGCGGCGGGGTTTTGCGTGGGCGCCCAGATTTCCATCTTACCGTCGTGGTAGTGGGCGGTGCAATTCTGCGGCTCGATGCTCAGGTGCGAGATAAACGGATAGCTGTAGTCGGCCGTGATCACCTTGGCGGCACCGGCGAAGGCCGCATCGACGTCACCGTCCTTGAGCACGGTCGAGCCGCCGGCCTGGCTCGAGAGCGCCTTGGCCTTGGAGGTAAACGCATCCCAGCTGTCATTGGCGAATTTGCCCTCGTCCCAGACAACCTTGAGCTGTTTCCGGGCGCTGAACGCGGCCCAGGTGGAGTCGGCGATGATCGCGACGCCGGGCATGAGCCCCGCGGTGTTGGCGGTGCCTTCGATGATGAATGCATCCTTCACGCCGGGAAGCGTCTTGATCTGGTCGGTGTTGGCGCTGACGACCGTGCCGCCGAAGACGGGGCACTTCTCGTAAACGGCGTAGAGCATGCCGGGCAGCTTCGTATCGATGCCAAACAACGACTGGCCGGTGACAATCTTCGGGTTGTCGACACCGGTGATGCGGGTGCCGAGGAGCTTGAAATCCTTCGGATCCTTCAACTTCACATCCGCGGGCGCGGGCACGGGGAGGGTGGAGGCCTTGGCGACGAGTTCGCCATAGCCCAGGGTGCGCTTGGAAGCGGCGTGGTGGATCGCGGTTCCGGAGGCGTTGCATTCAGCAGAGGGCACGCCCCAGGTCTGGGCGGCAGCCTGCACGAGCATCGTGCGAGCAGTCGCGCCGAGCTTGTGGAACTCATCGTAATTGGTCGGGGTGGAGCGGCTGCCACCGGCGCTCTGGCTGCCGTAGGCGGCATCAAGGTCGCCTTGGACGATGACGACATCCTTCCAGCTGACCTCGAGTTCCTCGGCGATGATCATCGGCAGCGAGGTCTTGATTCCCTGGCCGATTTCCGGCTGCTTGGAAACGATGGTGACGACGCCGTTGGGCGCGATGCGGATGAAGGCGTTGGGCTTGAACTCGGCTCCGGCCACGGGCTTCACGACTTCGGCCCCGGTCGCGGAACCGGAGGACTTGAGATAGAAGCCGAGAACCAAGCCGCCGCCGGCGAAGGCGGAGAACTTCAGGAAATCACGGCGATCGACGGGGCGGGAAAGGGTGGGGGTGTTCATTTGACGGCCTCCTGCAGTGAAGCGACCGTGGGGACGGCTCCCATGGAATTCATGGCGTCGCCCTCGATGGGGATGCCCGCGGCCCGCTTGATGCCGGCGCGGATGCGAATATAAGTGGCGCAGCGGCAGAGATTGGTCATTGCGTCGTCGATTTCCTGGTCGGCCGGCTTGGGATTCTCCTTGAGGAGGGCCGCAGCTGCCATGATCTGGCCGGCCTGACAGTAGCCGCATTGGGCGACGTCGAGTTCGCACCAGGCCTTTTGCAGCGGATGCGAGCCATCGGTGGAGAGACCCTCAATGGTGGTGACCTGTTTTCGACCGACCGTGGAGACGGTGGTCATGCAACTGCGGGTGGCCACGCCGTTGAGGTGGACGGTGCAGGCGCCGCACTGGCCGACGCCGCAACCAAATTTGGTGCCGACGAGTTCGAGGCTGTCACGCAACACCCACAGCAGCGGGGTGTCGGGGGCTACGTCCACATTGCGGGACTGTCCGTTGATCTGCAGCGTATATTTGCTCATGAGCGAAGGGAATGGGGGCTGACTGACCGCGGGGGAACAGTCAGAAAAGTAACAAAAATAAAACCGCGGTCAATGGGAGATCCGCGGTTCGGGTGAAATTTCGGTGACGGTGAAATTCTGCTTACTTAGCCGCCGCGCTTCGGCGGACGACCCAGTCGACAATCGGCGCGTCATCGCGTTCATGTCGCCAGACGAGGCTTAGAAATTCAGCGGGCTGGATGTCATGGGTCTTGAAGAAGTTGCGGTCGCCCCCGCAGCAGTACATGAGCGAAGCCGGCAGCTCGCCCCGGAGTTTGGCCCGCGCTTTCGGCAGGAGGCGTGGCAGCCAGGCGATGCCATTGATCGCGTCGGCCTTGGCCGGCATTTTTGCATCGTCGAGCACCGTGGTCGAAGCCTTGCCCGCCTGGATATTGAGAAAATAATCGCGGCGCACCGCCTCGATCGCGAGGGCGTTGTCGTAGCCCGGCTCGCCATGGTTGTTCTGGTCCTCGGCGTAGTCGTAAAGACTCTGGGCACCGATGCCGTTGCTGGAAAGCCAGGCCAGCTCGTCGGGGGTGAAGAAGGTCTTGGCGTCACGCTGGCCCCCGGCATAAAGCCCGGCGGCCTTGTCGTAGAGCGCGTGGAATTTCTGGGCGAAGTCGTAGTGTTTCATAGCGGGGGTAATCTAGCACAGAGGACGCAGAGCGAGCCGGGAGGCAAGCCAGCGGATCAATTTTCGGAATTCAAATCTCCGGGCGCTCCGCATTTTCTGCGTTAATAAATCAGACCGGCTTGAAATCGATCGTGCGCTTGAAGCGGTCGACCTTGTGGACCATGACGTCGAGGCGGCCGTTCAGCTCAAAGCGACGCTTGGTTCGCCGGCCGATCAGGGCGGTGCCGGCGGAATTGGGCACGTATTGGTCGTCCGTCAGCGTGGAGGCGGGGACGAGGCCGAAGGTCATCGACTCGAGGAGCTCGATGAAGAAACCGTGGGGGCGGACATCGGTGATGACGGCGGCGAAGACGGTCTTCTTTTTCTTTTCGGCCTCCCGCTCGAAAAACTCGAGTAGCTTGATCTTGACGCTTTCGCGCTCGGCCTCGGCGCTGTTGATCTCGGTGAGGCTGAGGTGTTCGCCGAGACTTTCCATCCCGGCCAGGTTGTAGTTGGGAGCCTGACCCGGTGTGACCGGGTGCCCGGCATGCTTGATGAGATAGAAATCGAAAACGCGGTGCACCACGAGGTCGGCGTAGCGCCGGATGGGCGACGTGAAGTGGGTGTAGTCCTTTTTGTGCAGGCCATAATGCCCGTCCGGCGTGGCGCGGTAGGCGGCTTTCTTCAGGCTGCGCAGCAGCTGGGTGCGCAACGTGTAGCCCTGCGGATGGGTCCGCAGCGTCTCGAGCAGCTTCACGATCTCCTCGCGGTGCGAGAGGTTGCCCACCTGGATATGGAACGTGCCGAGCAGCTGGCGGTATTCGGCGAGCTTTTCCTCATCGGGATCGTCGTGGACGCGGTAGAGCGACGGCAGCTTGTGCGTGCGGGTCAGCCGGGCGACGGCCTCGTTGGCCGCGAGCATGAACTCCTCGATGAGTTGGTGGCTTTCGTCATGTTCGATTTTCTCCAGACGGTCGGCGTAGCCCTCAGCGTCGACGAAGATCTTCGTCTCGGGCATGTCGAGGTCGAGGCTGCCGTGCGCCATGCGCTCGGTGCGCAGGCGCTTGGCGATGGTCCAGAGTTTGCGCACCCAGCTTTGCAGGTCGACAAGCTCGAGATCACTGAGCGAGTTGAGCGCCCGCCCGGTCGCGCCAGTTTGGTGCTTGGGCGGCAGGGGCAGGGCGCGGATGCGCTCAAGGTCGTTTTCGAAGAGCAGGGCGTAAGCCTGCTTATAGGTGAGGCGCTTGCGGCTGCGGATGACAGTGTTGGCGAACGTCGTCTCCTTGAGCCGGCCGTTCTGGGCAAAGATGAGGAAGGCGGCCTTGCACAGGCGGTCCTGGGCCTCGACCAGCGAGCAGAGGCCGTTGGACAGCTTCTCCGGCAGCATTGGGATCACCGTGCCGACGAGGTAAGTGGAGTTGCCGCGCCGCTGCGCCTCGCGATCGAGGGCGGTGCCGGATTTCACGTAGGCCGACACGTCGGCAATGTGGATGCCCACGCGAGTCTCGCCATCGGCGAGCGTCTCGATCGAAAGCGCATCGTCGAAATCCTTCGCATCGTCCGGGTCAATGGTGAAGACCGGCACCGTGCGGTAATCGAGCCGGTTGGCCAGATCACGGGCCTGCACGGTGTCGGGGAGATGAGCGACCTCGCGCTCGACCTCGTCGGGGAAGGTTGGATCCAGGTCAAATTTAGTGAACACTCCCAGCAGCTCGGCACGCGGCTCGAAGGTGCGGCCAAGGCGCGCGGTGAGTTCGCCGGTGAGCGGGTCGTTCCTGCGTTCCCACGGCGCGAGGCGCACGACGACCTTGTCGCCGGGGGTCGGCACGGGTTTCACGCCGGATTTGGCGGGATCGGGGACAAGGATTTCGTAGACGAAACGTGGATCATCCGGGGCGACGTAGAAATTGCGTCCCGTTCGGCGCAGCTCGCCCACAATGGTGTCGCGCCCGCGCTCGACCACCCGCAGCACGCGGCCGACGGTTTCGCCTGCACGCCGGCCCTTCCGGCCCTTGTGAACCTGCACCGCGACGCGATCGCCGGGCAGCGCGACGCCACTGTCCTCGGGAAAAATCTGCACGGAGGTCTGCAGGGGATCGCGCGCGCCTTCGGGAACGACGAAGGCCGAGCCACCGGCCCGGAACTGGATGCGCCCGAGCACTTCGCCCGGCCCACCGCTGGCGGCTGGCTCAGCACGGGAGCGCTGGGGCTTCTTATGCGAGGTGCCGGGCCCGGGGGTGTGGGCTGGGGCCGGGGCATGACGGGAGCCCGGGACAAAAATCGGGCGGGCGGTGTGGGAAGGCTTGGGCAGATCGCGGGCATACACCCGGAGCTTCACGCGGTTGCCGGGCACCCGCACGATCTGGCCGTCGCCGAGGAGACGGCCCAGTTCATGGGCGAGGGGGCCGCGCAGCTTTTTATTGAGGCCCAGCCGGCGGGAGAGCTCGGTTTCATTGGACGGGCGGTAGCCCGGCTCAGACAGCAGGGCCAGGAGACGTTCGCGAAGATTCATATTAGATTCCCCGACCCGGCGCGCAGGCCGAGCTTTGGGATTGGATTGAACAAACCGGCCGTCATAACGTGGGGCGATGAAAATCGTCCAAGCCGCCGCGGAATTGTTCCCCTATGTGAAGACGGGCGGCCTGGCGGATGCGGCGGGTTCGCTAGCGCGCACGCTGGCTGATCACGGTCATGAGGTTTCGGTATTTTTACCAGGCTACCGGGCGGTGCTGGAACACCGCGACGCCGCCGGTGCCGCCCGCAAGCTGAACCTGAAGATTGAGATGGGCGACGTGTTTTTGACCGGCGAGGTGCGGGTGTTTTCGCCCGGGAAGAACCTCACGGTCTACCTGATTTGCCGGGAGGAATTTTTCGACCGCCGCGGGCTTTATGGCAACGGCGAGCGCGATTTTGAGGACAACCACGACCGCTTCATCTTTTTCTCCAAGGCGGTGGTCGAAACCCTGCGCCTGCTGGAAATGCAGGCCGATATCGTGCACTGCCATGACTGGCAGACGGCGCTGCTGCCGGTGCTGTTGCGCTACGCCGAGCGCAGCCACGGCCTGACGCTGGCAATGAAGACCGTCTGCACGATCCACAACATTGCCTTTCAGGGCATCTTCCCGATGCGCTCATTTTATCGGACGAATCTCCCGGACGACCTGCTGGGCATCGACGGGTTGGAATATTACGGCCAGATCAGCATGCTCAAGGGCGGCATCCTCTTCGCGGATCGTGTGACGACCGTGAGCCCGCGTTATGCGAAGGAAATCCAAACGGCGGAATTTGGCTGCGGGCTCGAGGGGGTCGTGGCGACCCGGGCCGATGACCTGACCGGCCTGCTCAACGGGATTGATTCCGCGGTCTGGAATCCGGCCACGGATGTCCATCTGCCGGCCAAGTTCTCGTCGAGCAATCTCGCCGGCAAGCAGAACTGCCGCGCCCAACTCCTGAAATTGCATGGGTTGGACTCGAAATTCAAAGGCCCGGTCTTTGGGATGGTCTGCCGGTTCACCGAGCAAAAGGGCCTCGATTTCATCCTCGCGAACAAGAATTTTTTCCTGGGTGAAAATTGCCGCCTGATCGTGCTGGGCTCGGGCGAGAAACGCTATGAGGAAGCCCTCCATGATTTGGCCGCGGCCGCGCCGGACCGGATCAGCATCAGTCTCCGGCTCGATGAACCGATGAGCCACCTGATCGAGGCTGGCAGCGACTTTTTCCTGATGCCGTCGCTTTTCGAGCCCTGCGGCCTGAATCAAATGTATTCGCAGGCCTATGGCACGGTGCCGCTCGTGAGCCGCGTGGGCGGTCTCGTGGATACGGTGACGGATGCTGATGAGGAACCCGAGACGGGAAGCGGCCTGTGTTTTTCCCCGACCATTGCAGGTCTGGAGGACGGCTTGCAGCGGGCGTTGAAGCTTTACGCCGACAAGCCGAGGCTCGCCGCCGTGCAGCAGCGCGGCATGAAAAAGGATTTTAGCTGGGCAAAGGCCGCCCTGGCCTACGAGGAACTTTATCGGAATTCACTTTGAGCCGGGGGCCGCGACCTGACCGCAGGATGGGTTCCCGCTCACCGGCGGCGGTTGCACCGACTGTGCTCTGGTTCCGGCGCGATCTCCGGCTGGCCGACAATCCGGCGCTGAAGGCGGCGCTGGCGCGTGCGGCTCCGATTCTGCCCCTCTATATTCTGGATGTGGCTGGCGACGGCCGCTGGCCGCCTGGTGGGGCGGCGCGCTGGTGGCTGCATCACTCGTTGGCCGCCTTGGATTCTTCATTGCGGGAGTTGGGCTCCCGCTTGATTTTTGCCCGGGGGGATTCGTCAGACATCCTGCGCAAATTTGTCCGGAGCACGAACGCCGGGGCGGTTTATTTGAACCGGTGCTACGAGCCGGCGACGATGACGCGTGATCGCGTGGTCGAGGACGGACTCGTCCGAGATGGAATTGAAGTGAAAAACTTCAATGCCGCCCTGCTGTTCGAGCCGCAGGAGATCGCCAACAAAGAGGGCGGGCCCTTTCAAGTGTTCACACCGTTCTGGCGCCGCTGCCTCGCGCTGCCGGTGTCAGAGCCGGTCGGGTTCACGGCCAAGATCCTGCCGGCGCCTGTGCGCTGGCCTGCGTCGCTGCAACTCGGGCAATTGCAGCTACTGCCGGCTATAAAGTGGTATGTCGGACTGCACACCAATTGGACCCCGGGCGAAAAGGGGGCACAGGCCCAGCTGAAGAAATTCATGGCCAGGGCCCTGGACAGCTACGCGGATGAGCGTAACCGGCCTGATGTGGACGGATCCTCACGGCTCTCGCCCCGGCTACATTTTGGCGAGCTGGGGCCGCGACAGGTCTGGGCGGCGGTCAAGACTCGTTCCAGCGCCACCGGTGTGTTTCCCCCGAGCAACGGCGCGAGGATATTTCTCAGCGAGATCGGCTGGCGTGAGTTTGCGCATCACTTGCTGGTCCACTTTCCCGACATGCCGGAGCGGCCCTTGCGCAAGGAGTTCGCGCGCTTTCCGTGGGCGAGGGATCCTGGCGGCAAGCAGCTAGAGGCTTGGCAGCGCGGGCGGACGGGCTATCCGATCGTTGACGCCGGCATGCGGCAACTCTGGCACACCGGATGGATGCATAATCGGGTGCGAATGGTGGTCGCGTCGTTTCTCGTGAAGCACCTTCGGCTGCCCTGGACACTGGGCGCGTCATGGTTTTGGGACACGCTGGTTGATGCCGACCTCGCAAACAACACCCTCGGTTGGCAGTGGAGCGCGGGCTGTGGTGCGGATGCCGCTCCATATTTCCGGGTGTTCGCCCCGGTGCTGCAGGGCAAGAAGTTCGATCCGAAGGGCGACTATGTCCGGCGCTGGGTTCCTGAATTGAAACAACTGCCGGCTGCGCACATTCATTGTCCCTGGGAAATGTCGGCGGAGGAACTAGCCGCAGCTGGCGTGCGACTGGGTGTGAACTATCCCCGGCCAATCGTGGAGCATACGTCCGCCCGCCGGGCCGCATTGGACGCTTGGAAGATGATGCGGGCAAAGATTTGAGCCCGCCGCATCACCGCGGCCGGGATTCTGAAAATCATGCTTTCCATGCAACCGCATCGGAGTATGTTGGCGGACTTTTATGTCAAAAACCCTAATTATTCTAAAGCCCGACTGCATGGCGCAAAAACATGTCGGTAATGTGATTGGCCGCTTTGAGAATGCGGGATTCAGCATTGTGGGATGCAAGATGATCCAGCTTACGCCGCAGATTCTGCGTGAGCATTATGCGCATGTGGCCTCTAAGCCGTTTTATCCTGAGATCGAGCAATTCATGAGTTCGAGCCGCGTGCTAGTGCTGGCCTTGGAGGGGGAGAATATTGTGGCCAAGGTTCGGGATCTGCTGGGGCCGACCGACTCGAAAAAGGCCGCCAAGGGAACGATCCGCGGCGATTTTGGCACCGATATGATGAAGAACGTGGTGCACGCCTCCGACAGCGATGAGAACGCCCGGATTGAGTTGGCGCGTTTCTTCAAAGCGGATGAGCTCTTCAAGGCCTGAGAACGGCTTTGCCATTATTTCCCAACAGCTTGCCTGTTAAGTACTAGCTAAGTCGGAAGATATTCCCTCAAACCATTTGGCTTCAGTTGGATGCCCGTTTCCTGTCTCATGGCAGAGAATCGGATTTGAGCAGTAAAAATATTTGTAGTTCCTCATAGATAGCGTCTTGGGAAATATTACCCTGCGCAATATTTGACACGGCTCCAAGTCACTCTACTTTCACAGCCTACTAGGGAAAACTTCCTAGTTCATTGAAATGTCGAGCTCCCTCAGTGGAGTAAGACCCAAGAGATAGAAAGGACTACCGCCATGCAAATGACGACAGCCCTCAACTACGTGGTAACGGTTTGGAGCATCCTCGGCGTATTATTCATCGCCGCGGCTGACTACAGAACGAAACTGCCGAAGTTGAATAAATAAGAAAACAGCCCCACCCCCCGAAAGGGGGGTGGGTTTTTCTTTGGTAAAGTTCCCCACGTCCGGCGTGAAGCGTCCCGAGGCCGTTGCGGGCAAATTCATGGGCCTCCTTATTGGCCGTGCCATCAGGCGAAGGAGGCCTGCCAAGCTGTAGCCCAACGGGCGTAGGCTGGCCTGCCAAGCCGTAGCCAACAGGCGTAGGCTGGTGCCCCCACGGGGAATCGAACCCCGCTTTGAAGATTGAGAATCTCCTGTCCTAACCGATAGACGATGAGGGCATCAATCGAGCGGCCAACAGTTGGGTTTTGTCGCTTTGCGTCAAGTGCGAGTTAGTCGGATAAATTTAGCGCATGGAGCCTCCTTGGAGCCCATGGTCCGCTCCGATGAGAGTGGCCGATGAGATGTATTCTGGTTGGATGAACGACCCGCTCCGGCGATTGTGCTCGCGGGATTTTTCCTTGGCCGATAGGCCGCTCAGGGCTTAAATCTTTTCTCAGCCCCCAAATTCAGACGACAGGCAATTCGATGGAAAAACGTTTTGGAATCAAAGACCTGGTGGTGGCCTCGCTCCTGGCCGGACTCATTGCGGTGGTCATCCTCGCCATGGTCCAGTTCGACCGCCAATACGAGCAGGTCCTCACCATCAAGACCCAGAACGACCAGCTCTCGAGCGAGATGGCGCGAATCAAGCGGCAACTGAGCGAGCTTTCCGCCGGCGGCCCGTTGACCACCCCCACCGGCAGCACTGTGCGGCCTCAGGAAGTGGCGGGGGGCGTCGATGCCTTTACTCACATTCGGGAGGCGGAAAAGCTCCCGGGCTTTGCCCGTGGCGGATGGTTCGTGGACAACTTTGCCACCAAGATAGGGCGGGTTACTCCACTCGTCAGCCAGGACGTATATGCTGCCTGGGTGCAAGGCTTGGTCCAGGAAACTTTGGCCGTGCGTGATCCATTTAGCGTGGAGTTCGTACCGCGCATGGCTCGCTCGTGGAAGGTCAGCGACGACGGTTTGACCATGCGGTTTGAATTGCGCGATGACGTGACCTTTTCGGACGGCCATCCCTTTACCGCCGATGATGTGGTTTTTACCTACGATTGGATCCGCAATCCCGAGGTGGATGCCCCGCGTGACCGGTCAGCCCTGACCACTTTCAAGAGTGTCAAAAAGATCTCTGACTTCACGGTCGAGTTCACATTCTCCGAACCCTATTATTTGAATTTTGAGGTCGCCGCCTTCACCCAGATTCTGCCGAAGCATTTCTACTCCAAGTTTACGCCGAAGGAATTCAACGAAAAGGTGGGGCTGCTGCTCGGTTCCGGTCCGTACATGCTCGAAAATCCCGAAACCTGGACTCCGGGCAATGGTGTGACCTTGGTGCGGAATCCGCGGTATTGGGGAGTGTCGCCGACCTACGACCGGATGATTTTTCACGAGATTGAGGATACCGCGGCGGAAGAAGTGAGCTTTGGCAATCAGGAGCAGGATCTGATCCGGGCACTGCCTGAAACCTATGAGCGCCTCATCCATGACAAAAGAATCATGGGCCTCGCCAACGCCTACGAAGTGCCCAATCCCTACAGCGGCTACTATTACATCGGGTGGAACGAGAAGCGAAAAATCGATGGGCGCGAAACTTCCACCGCCTTTGCCGACAAGCGTGTGCGTCAGGCCATGACCCTGCTCATCGACCGCGAGAGGATCAACAAGGAGGTGCTGCTGGGTTACGCGACGGTTGCCTCCGGTCCGTTTCAGCCGGACAATCCCCAGTCGGATCCAGCCATCAAACCCTGGCCCTTCGATCCGGAGCGCGCGAAGAAATTGCTGCAGGCAGCCGGCTTCGAGGATCGAAACAAGGATGGGATCCTCGAGGATCCCGCCGGCATTCCGCTCAAATTCAAATTATCGTATCCGGGAGGAAACCAGACGATTGAAAAGATGGTGTTCCTCGTCCGTGACAATTTGGCCAAGGGCGGGGTGGCGATGGAACCAAACCGGCTCGATTGGCCGGTACTGATCAATCACCTCAATCTGGGCGATTTTGATGCCGTCACGTTGGGCTGGAGTGCCAATCCGGAAAGCGACGTCTATCAGATGTTTCATTCCAGCCAGATCGCCGATCAGGGCGACAACCGAATCAGCTACATTAACCCGGAGCTCGACAAGGCGATCGTAGCGGCTCGCGGCACCATGGACGTGGCCAAGCGGATGGAACTCTGGCATCAGGTCCATCGGATTGTACATGAAGACCAGCCCTACACCTTTCTTTTCAACCGCGCGGCGCTCCGGCTGATAAACAAGCGGGTCCAGAACGTCACGCCATCCAAGATCGGGCAGAATTTCGAATACCTTAATCCCGGCATGATTCCGTGGTTCATCCCCCGGGGCCAGCAGCGCGTGGCGCAGTGATTCCGGAGGCCGATGGTCAGCTACCTCATTCGCCGGATCCTGCTGTTCATCCCGACGATGATCGGTGCGACGGCCATCATTTTTCTCCTGATGGCCTATGCGCCAATCAAGATCGTGGACGTCCTCCTGCCGCCGGGCGGGGATATGAAACCCGGGCAGCGTGCCGTGCGCGAGGCCTACATTGAGGAGAGGTATGGCTTGGACCGGCCTGGCTACGTCCAATATTTTCACTGGCTGAACAATATCTCGCCGCTCGGCTTTCACGTGTGGAAGCGTGACGACGAACCGGTGAGGGCGGCCCTGGCCCAGCGCGAAAAGCTCTTTGCGGAAAACCTGCCGAAGCTGAAGGCGGCACACCTTGACTGGACCGAGCGCACGATCCGCACCCGGATGCGTGCGATGGCCCGAGAGCAGGGCATCAGTCCCATGCCTGGCGACCTGCGTTTCGACCGTCTGCCTTTCAAATGGCCCGACCTTGGCGACAGTTTTGTGCAGTCGCGGCCGGTGGGCCCGATCATTCGGGAGGCTCTGCCCGTGACCATCATCCTTCAGGCGATCTCGCTGCCGCTCACGATCGGCATCGCTTTGTTCAGCGGGATCTGGGCGGCGCGGTATCGCGGGAAAAAGCAGGATGTTGTCGGTGGCACGTTCCTCCTGGCGCTCTATTCGATCCCGGTGATCTGGGTCGGGGTGATGCTCATCGGCTATCTCGGCAACGTGGAATTCATCAAGGCCTTTCCAGTCGGCGAGCTGCACAGCATCAATGCCGATACCATGACGTTTCTGCCCCGCGTTGCGGGAGGCTTCAAACCCGGATATCTGCTCGATACCGCGTGGCACCTGATCCTGCCGATCATCTGTATCAGCTACGGCGGCTTTGCCTTTTATTCGAAGCTCACCCGGACGAGCCTGCTGGAGACCCTGGGGAGTGACTACGTCCGAACGGCGCGGGCCAAAGGCCTCTCCGAGAATGTCGTCGTTTACCGGCACGCGCTGAGGAATTCGCTGCTGCCGCTGATCACGGTTGCGGCCTCGTTTCTTCCGGCGATCATCACCGGCTCAATTGTCGTGGAGACAATCTTCAGCCTGAACGGCATGGGCAAGCTGGTGGTCTTCTCGCTCCTCGCCAACGACCGCGAATTGTTTCTCAGCATCTCCACGATCATCCTGATCCTCGAGCTGGTGGGGTTTCTCCTCGCGGACGTCGCGTATGTGGTGGCGGACCCGAGGGTGAGCTATGACGCCTGAACTGCCGCCTTCCTCCCTGCCGCCGGTTGAGCGCCGGAGCCGGCCCCCAATGGTTCAGGCCATGGTGGACATCATGGGAGAGCACGGCGCCCGGGCCGGCATTATTTGGATTGGGATCCTGGCCTGCATCGCGGTGTTTGCCCCGTTTCTGGCGAGCAGTTTTCCGGTGGCGCTGCAACTCAGGGATGGATCGTGGGAATTTCCCCTGTTTCACAATCTGCGTTCGTTGGATCTATTGTTGGTGGTGAGCTTCATGGCCGGGATATTCCTGGCTGTTTTCCAGCGCCGGGCTTCGCGTCGTCCGGTCAAGATCGCCGCGGGCGTGGTCGCGATTGCGGCGCTGCTCGCTCCGTTTATTCCCGGCCCGCCGCAGAACATCGTCTGGGAGAATTACCGGGTGCGGGAGGTCGCCGGTGAATTCACCAAAGTCTACCATGCGCCGGTTCCCTACAGCGCGAATGACCGCATGCGCGACCATCCGGAGGACACCCTCCAGCCGCCCAGCGCCCGGCATTGGCTCGGGACCACGGTCTTTGGCGAAGACATGCTGAGCCGCATGATCCACGCATCGCGGGTGGCTCTGACCATCGGCATTCTAGCGACCGTGCTCTCCGTGGTCATCGGGATAATCGCCGGAGGACTGATGGGCTACTTCGCCGGCTGGACGGATTTGCTGGGCATGCGGGTGACGGAGATGGTGGAGGCGATTCCCCGGCTCATCCTCCTGCTGATCATCACCTCGTTTTTTGGGCGGAGCATCTACCTAATGATGACGGTGATCGGCCTGCTCGGCTGGACCGGGAACGCGCGGTTTATCCGGGCCGAATTCCTGAAGCTGCGGAACCAGGATTTCGTGCAGGCGGGAATCGCCGCTGGCTTGCCGCTGCGCAGCATCCTGTTCCGCCACATGCTGCCGAACGCGATCGCACCAGTGCTGGTCGAGGCGAGTTTCGGCATCGCCGGCGCCATCCTGCTGGAATCGGTCCTCAGTTTTCTGGGCCTTGGACTGGCGGCGGAGGATCCCAGCTGGGGCCAGCTGCTCAACCAGGCCCGTTCCAGCGGCACGGGTTTCAACTGGTGGATCGCGACATTTCCCGGCCTGGCGATCTTCCTCACGGTCTTTGCCTACATCCTCGTGGGTGAGGCGCTGCGCGACGCCCTGGATCCCAAGCTGCGCGGTAGTTCGCGCGATTAAGCCCATGAAAACGAGGATACACCATGTCTGAGCCCCTCTTGGAGATTCGCAACCTTACCGTGGGATTCACGGCGGGTTCGCGTCAGGTCGTTCCGGTGCGGGATGCGAACGTTGTCATTCACCCCGGCCAGACCGTCGCCCTCGTGGGCGAGAGCGGATGTGGAAAATCAGTCACGGCGCTGTCGATCCTGCGGTTGATTCCTTCTCCGCCCGGAAAAGTGCTGGAGGGTTCGATCAATTTTGGCGGCCGGGATCTGCTGGCGCTGACTGAACCCGAAATGAGGGCGGTGCGGGGGAAGGAGATTGCGATGATTTTCCAGGAGCCCATGACGAGCCTGAATCCGGTCTACACGATCGGGGAGCAGATCGCCGAGGCGGTCGTGCTGCATCAACAGGTGGAGCTGGCGGAAGCGTATCGCATTGCCGAGCAGGCTTTGCGCGATGTCGGCATCGCCGAGCCCGGCCGGAGGCTGTTTGAGTATCCCCACGCGCTTTCCGGTGGCATGCGGCAGCGAGTGATGATTGCGATGGCCTTGGCCTGCCGGCCCAAGCTGCTGATCGCCGATGAGCCGACCACGGCGCTTGATGTCACGATCCAGGCCCAGATTCTCGAGTTGCTCCGGAAACTGCAGCGCGAAACGGGCATGGCGATTCTGCTGATCACACACGACCTCGGCGTGGTGGCGGAAAATGCTGACGTCGTGAATGTCATGTACGCCAGCCGGTTGGTGGAATCTGCGACGGTGGAGGACTTGTTTGACCGGCCGATGCATCCCTACACGGAAGGACTTTTCCGCTCGGTGCCCAAACTTGGGGTGAAGGCGGATCGCTTGATGGCGATCCCGGGCTCGGTGCCGAATCCAGCCCGGTTTCCGGGCGGCTGCAAATTTCATCCCCGTTGTTCGCGGGCGCGCGCGCTCGCCGGTGGCCTGCCGCCCGCCGAGACGGTGGAGGTGGAATCGGGCGGCGAGCGCTTCCAGGTGCCCCAACGCTGCCACGCCGAGGAACCGCGGCTGCACGAGATGGCGGCCCGGCATTGGGTGGCGTGTCATCAGGTGCCAGGATATGATGACCACCCGCCGACCGCGCCGCGGATCGAGCACAAGCGCACCGTGACGCCAACAACCGTGGGTGAGGTGACGGCATGAGCGAGGACGCCGCCAATCGATCCCCCTTGCTGGAGGTAAAAGACCTCCGGACCTATTTCCCGATTCGCCGGGGCATCTTGAAGCGTACGCACGGCCACGTGAAGGCGGTCGATGGTGTATCTTTCACGGTGCAGGCGGGACGGACCCTCGGATTAGTGGGGGAATCGGGTTGCGGAAAAACGACGGTGGGAAGGACTATCCTCCGCCTGATTCCGGCCAGCGGCGGCACGGTCCGGTTCAAAGGCGCGGATTTTTTCCAGCCCCGCGGAGAGGAACTGCGCAGGCTGCGGCGGCAGATGCAGATTATCTTTCAGGATCCGGTGAGCAGCCTGAACCCGAGACTGACCGTGACGGATATCATCGGCGAACCGATGCGGGTCCATGGCATCGCTCAAGGCCGGGACTGCGAGGAACAGGTAGCCGCGTTGTTGCGGCGCGTAGGGCTGGATCCGGCCTATGCCTCGCGGTATCCGCATGAATTTTCCGGGGGACAGCGCCAGCGCATCGGCATCGCGCGCGCACTGGCACTGAATCCCGACTTCATCGTTTGCGACGAACCGGTGAGTGCCTTGGACGTTTCGATCCAATCTCAAATCCTGAACCTGCTCGCCGACCTCCAGCAGGAACGGGGCATCGCGTATCTCTTCATCGCCCACAACCTGGCGGTGGTGGAGCATTTTTCCGATGACGTCGCGGTCATGTACCTCGGGAGGATCGTGGAAAAGGCCGCCGCGCGGGATCTCTATGCGAATCCGAAGCATCCCTACACGCTGGCTTTGCTGTCGGCTGTGCCCGAGACGAATCCCCGGCCGCGCCGGCAGCGAATCGTGCTTTCCGGCGAAGTGCCGTCGGCCAGCAATCCACCAGGGGGCTGTCCCTTTCATCCACGCTGCGCCCTGACCCGCCTGACTGCGGCTTCGGCCGGGGCGGGTGACACCGTGGAAATCGCGGTGGGTGGCGCGAAGGTGCGCGTGCTCCGAAAGTGTGCCGAGGAGACTCCTCCGCTGGAGCAGAAACAATCTGCTCCGGGCCATATCGCCGCCTGCTGGATTGCGAAGTAGCAGCAGCGTGGACCGGGCAGTCAGTAAAACAAATTCCGGTCCAGGCTCCGGTACTGGATGGCTTCGAGTAAGTGCGGGCTGGCGATGGTTTCAGCACCGGCGAGGTCGGCGATGGTGCGGGCGACCTTGAGGATGCGGTCATAGGCGCGGGCCGAGAGGTGGAGCTGTTCCATGGCTTGCTGCAGCAGGTCGCCGAGCGTGGCATCGAGGGCCCCGTGCTGGCGGATCTGCGCGTGGCTCATGCGGGCGTTGCTGGTGACCTTGGTCCCGGCAAATCGAGCGTGCTGGCGGGTACGGGCCGCCTCAATCCGCGTGCAAATGGCCCGGGAAGACTCGCCAGATTTGGTCGAGCGCAATTCCGTCAGCGACAGGGCCGGCGCTTCAACATGCAGATCGATGCGGTCCAGCAAGGGTCCGCTGATGCGCGCCCGGTAGCGCTGGATCTGGGTGGGCGAACAGCGGCATTCGTGCTTGGGATCGCCGAGGTAGCCGCACGGGCAGGGGTTCATGGCAGCCACCAGCATGAAGCAGCAGGGCAGGGTGACTTTGCCGGCGCTGCGCGAGATGGTGACATCGCCGTCCTCCAGCGGCTGGCGCAGCACCTCCAGCGCGGAGCGCTTGAACTCCGGCAACTCGTCGAGAAACAGGACGCCGTGGTGGGCGAGGGAGATTTCCCCGGGCCCGGGAATGGTGCCGCCACCGAGCAGGCCGACGTCGGATATCGTGTGATGGGGGCCGCGGAAGGGCCGGGTGCCCCACGTCATTTCACCGCTGATGGTGCGGCCGGCGGCGGAGTGAATGCAGAGAATTTCCAGATGTTCGTCGAGGGTGGGAGCGGGCATGATGGTCGGAATGCGCTTTGCGACCATGGATTTCCCGGCGCCAGGCGGGCCGATCATGAGGAGATTGTGGTTGCCCGCCACAGCGACCTCCACGGCGCGCCGCAGGGCGTGCTGGCCCTTGATCTCAGCAAAGTCGGGTCCCCCGACCACCGGGCCGGCTTGGCGCAGGCGCGTCCGATCCGGTGACAACGGCGTGAGTTTCATTTCTCCGGCGAAGAAACGAAAGGCCCGGTCAAGAGAATCGATTTCGTAAACTTCAACGCCTTCGACGAGCGAGGCCTCGGCGGCGGAGATCGGTGGCAGCAGCAGGCCGCGCAGGCCAAGACTGCGAGCCAGCCGCGCCATGGCGAGGGCGCCACGCACGGGCCGGACCGCACCGGAAAGGGCGAGCTCACCGGCAATGAGATAGTCGCCGAGGTCATCAACGTGGAGTTGGTCCGTGGCGACCAGCAGCCCGAGTGCAATGGGCAGGTCATAGATCGGACCCTCCTTGCGGACATTGCCGGGGGCGAGGTTGATGGTGGTGCGGTTCCATGGCATTTTGAAGGCGCTGTTGGCCATCGCGGAGTAGACCCGGTCGCGCGACTCCTTGACCGCCGCATCGGGCAGCCCGACGAGCACGAGATCCGGTTTGCCACTTTCGCCGGTATTGACTTCGACGTGGACCAGCGCAGCGGCGATGCCTTGGAGCGCAGCGGAGGTGATGGAGGCGAGCATATGCGTAGGAACGCATGCCGCGGGTCCAGTCTATCAGTTATTTTCGCGTGGACGCCGAAATCCGGGATTTTATCTCCGCAATATTGACTTCGATGGCGTCAATGTAGGGATTGGGTCCATGGGGGTAGGGATCGGCCAGAAAGCGGTACATGCCCTGGAAATCGTTCTCGAGCTTGGGGCGGACAAAATTGGTCCAAAACGCCGGGGTCTTCGCAATTAATTCGTCGGCGGAGTGGAAGGCCCGTTCAGCAGGTGGCACATGATAGAAATCATCGGATTCCTTGAATTCACCAAAGAGAATCTCCAACTCGCCGGGGTAGTCGGGGGCGGCCAGCTGCCCGAGGTAGTCGGCTGTGGCGATTGAACAGCCGATAATCTTCTCGACCGGAGCGCGGAAATCCATGCGGGCGATTTCCGTGCGGGGGCCGGTACAACTGATGGCGGCCAGCACATCCTGCACCTCGGTGATCGTGGCGCCAAGCCGGGGCAGATAGGCGGCCGCGAAGGCACAGCTGCGCAAGACGTGCGTGTAGGTGTATTTCGCGCCGGTGCCCTGGGTGTCGGTGCGCAACTTCAGATATCCGGTGTCATGCAGAATGACGCCTGCCAGCCCAAGCTCGAACTGGCGCGGTGTCACGCGCGGCACGGCATCGGCCCGATGGCGCCCGGCCATCAGTCGCGCAAAACAGAGCGTGGCCTGCAGGGTATGCTCGAGATCATGATAGCGCAGATCCACCGCCTGGTAGTCGGGATGGCGCCCGGTGAAAAACGCGTCGACATCACACAGCAACGTCCCGAGCCAGTCTGAAGACGCGCCGGGAAACATCTCCGCAAACAAACCCTTTACGGCGGCGCCAACGGCCGGGGCGCTTCTGGTGTCGATGCTTGCGAGCATGGAGATGATTCGATTGAAATAACCCCGGAAGGCGGTGTGAGCTGACCCTGAGCGACTAAATTTAATGCTTTTCAGGCATAGCGTAGGCAAGTGAAATCTAGGGTTAAACCCTCATGTAGTTAATTATGATTTTAGGTATTACCGGTGGACTTGGATGCGGTAAATCCACTGCAGCTAAAGTATTTATAAATCACGGATTTCAGCACATCGATTCGGACGCATTGATCCGTGATGAGGTGCTTAAGGATGCTGGGGTTATCGCGGCAATTCTGGAGCGCTTTGGCGATGAAGCGGTCGGCGCGGACGGAATGGTCAATCGCGTCCGCCTCGCCGCCATGGTTTTTGCCGATGATCAAGCTCTGCGCTGGCTCGAGCATCTGACGCATCCCTTGCTTTTTGCGCGCTGGCGCACGTTGCTGGCGGCGGCACCGACGGCGCGCTGGGTGGTGGAAGTGCCGCTGCTCTTCGAGAAACAGTTGGAGAATTGGTTTGATTTCATTGTCTGCGTCACGTGTGCTCCGACCCAGCAACTGACCCGGCTAGAGCAACGCGGTCTGACACGCACGCTCGCTGCGCAAAGGATTTCCAAGCAACTGCCCTTGGCGCGCAAAATTGAGCTGTCGGATTTTGTCCTGCTGAACGACGGGTCCCCCGATTTTCTCCACAAACAGATCGACCTGCTGGTCGATGCCCTGCCTGTCGCCCGCTGAAGCGGGCCATTTCCTTCCGCCGCATTTCCCCGCGGCCCAACCCTTTTCAAGCCTAATTTATTTGTATGGAGCTTCCTCCCAAGACCGATAGCGACGATACCCCTGCCTCCACTGGCAACGAAACCGAGTCTGGCGACGCCAAAAAATCGCGCCGCCCGCGTCCCCGGACGCGCTCCAAAAAAAGCTCCGGCTCCGACGTGGAGTCAGCTGCGGAGGCCCCGGCTCCAGCGGCTGAGCCAGTCCGGGAGCCCCAGCCCCAAGTGGACGAGCGGGCGATGTTCGAGCCTTCCGGCGCTCCCAGCGGACCTTCGTCTGGCGGCAATGCTCCGGTGGAATCCACCGGACAGGCTCCGGCGGGAAATGATCAGGGCCACGGTGGCGGCCAGCCCCAGCAGGGCGAATGGCAGGGACAGGAGCGTGGATTCTGGAAAAGGAACCGTCGCGATAAGCGGGGCAAACGCGGTAAATTTGGCGGCGGTCCATGGCAGCCGGGTGGCGGTGGTGGTGGCAATGGCGGCGGATATTCGCCGCATCCCCAGCAACCGAGGCCCCCGGTGGATACCGGTCAGGTTTACGGAGATCTGCCCGATCCGGCGAAATTTGCGGACTTGGCGGCGCTCGACAAACTCGCCGACGAGGTATCGAGCGGCAAGGGCGAGGCGTTTTACCTCGATGAAATTTATGCGCTTAACCTGGCGGACCTGACGGCGTTTGCGCGCAAGCTCGGTGCCACCTTCGACGGCGCTCCCGCCCGCCGGTTGTTGCTATCGAAAATCTTTGCCTATGCGGCGGAGAACAAACGCGAGATCCGCGACCGCGGCTGGATCGACCTGACCGACCGGGGCGCATTCGGCTTCGTGGTGCATGAGCACGTCAACTACCGGCTCTATCCCGAGGACGCTTATCTGCCCGAGAGTTTCATCCGGGCTTATGGCTTGAAACGCGGCCATCAAGTCGAGGTGCTGGTGCGCGCGCCCGAGGGCGCGGAGCGCTGCCCGGTGGTCCTGAAGGTTTTCAAGGTCATGGGCCTCAAGCCGGACGCGATCGAGAAGATCACGCCCTTCGAGGAGCTCGTGCCCTATTATCCGTTGAAGCGCATTTTGCTCGAGGCGACGGAGATTCACAAGGACGTGTCGATGCGGGCCGTGGACCTCCTCACGCCGGTCGGCTTTGGCCAGCGCGGGGTGATCGTGGCTCCGCCGCGCACCGGCAAGACCGTGCTCCTGCAGAACATCGCCAACTCCATCTCGAACAACTATCCCGAGGCCAAGCTCATCATGCTGCTTATCGACGAGCGGCCCGAGGAGGTCACCGATTTCCGACGGCATACCAAGGGCGAGGTCGTCAGCTCGACCTTCGACGAATCGCCGGAGAACCACATTCATTGCGCCGAGATGGTCGGGGAAAAGGCGCGCCGCCTGCTGGAAATGGGCGAGCATGTCGTGATCCTGCTCGACTCGATTACGCGCCTGGCCCGCGCTTACAACGCGCTCGCCTCCAATGCCGGCAAGATCATGTCCGGCGGCCTCGAGGCCACTGCCCTGCAGAAGCCCAAGCGCTTCTTCGGTGCGGCCCGCAACATCGAGGGCGCGGGCAGCCTCACGATCCTCGCGACCGCCCTGGTCGACACGGGCAGCCGCATGGACGAGATCATCTTTGAGGAGTTCAAGGGCACCGGTAACATGGAACTCCACCTTGACCGCGGCCTTGTGGAGAAGCGCATCTTTCCCGCAATCAACATCGACCGCTCCGGCACGCGCAAGGAGGAGCTCATTTATCATCCCGAGGAGATGCAGCGTGTCTACGGCCTGCGCCGCGCAATGCAGGGCATTCCGTCGGTCGAGGCGATGGAGATGTTCCTGACCCGGCTCAAGAAGACCAAGTCCAACGCGGAGTTCCTCATGAGCCTCAACCGCTAGCTGGGCGGAGGTTCCGTCCCGCCCCGAGACCCTGCCCACCCGTGACCTCGGACGACGATGTGATCCAGATCGCGATCGACCGGGGATTGGCGTCGACGGGCAAGGTCACGGAATTTCTCGCCGCCGAATCCGGCCTGCCCCGGATCCGCCTGCACAACCTTCGGGTCGAACCCGAAACGCTCGGGTTGGTTCCGCGCGCCTTTGCGGTGCGACACGGCCTGCTGCCTTTGAGCCATGACTCGCGGCGCCTGCAGGTGGCGGTGGGCGACCCGTTCAATACCGATGGCATTGATGGGGTGCACTATCTGACCGGGCTCGATGTCGTCACAACTCTAGCAGCGGCGGATGAATTGCGTTCGGCGATCGACCGCGTTTACGGACCGGATGCGTCCTCTGCGCTGGAGCCATCCGCCGATGTCAGTTTACTCACGGCCAATTTTGACGGAGAAGAACCCGGCATCGCCGATGAACTTGCGGGTGGTGAAGAATCGGATGCGCCGATCATCGCGCTGGTGCAGACCATCATTGAAAAGGCGGTGGTGCGCGCGGCGTCCGATATACATTTTGAGCCGCTGGAGACCCGCTTCCGTGTCCGCTATCGGATCGACGGGATCCTGGTCGAGGACGGGAATCCGCCGAAGCGTCTGCAGGCGGCGATTATTTCCCGCCTGAAGATCATGGCGAACATCTCGATCGCGGAGAAGCGCGTTCCGCAGGATGGACGCATCCGGGTGACCGTGGCGGGGCGATCACTTGATCTGAGAGTGTCCTCGCTCCCCACGGCCCATGGGGAAAGCATCGTGATGCGCGTGCTGGATCAGGCAGGTGTGAAGACCGGCCTGTCCGAACTCGGGTTTTCCAACGAAGACCGGCGGCTCTTCGAGCAATTGATCAAGCTGCCAGACGGCCTCCTGCTAGTCACGGGCCCCACGGGCTCGGGCAAGACCACGACGCTTTACAGCTGCCTCCATCATCTTAACCAGACCGACCGTAAAATCATCACGGTGGAAGATCCGGTGGAATATCAGCTGGCCGGCATCAATCAGGTTCCGGTGCGCCCGGAAATTGGCATGACCTTTGCCGCGGCATTGCGCGCCATGCTCCGGCAGGCGCCCAATGTCGTGATGGTGGGCGAAATTCGCGACCGGGAGACGGCCGAGATCGCCATCAATGCCTCGCTCACGGGCCATATGGTGTTTTCGACGCTACACACCAATGACGCACCCGGAGCGGTCATCCGCCTGATCGACATGGGGGTGAAACCCTTTTTGGTCTCCACGTCCTTGCGCGCGGTGCTGGCCCAGCGATTGGTGCGCCGGAACTGTCCGGCCTGTTCCCGTCGCTACCAGCCCCAGCCACAGGAACTCCAACTCCTGAAAATTGCGCCGGAGGCTGCGGCCCTGGCGACTTTTATGAAGGGCGGCGGCTGTGCGGACTGCCATGGCACGGGTTATCACGGCCGGATCGGAATTTTCGAGCTGCTGGTGGTGGACGATGAGTTGCGACTGTTGATTCATGCCCAGGCCGGCGCGGCACAGATCCGGGAGAAGGCCGTGGCCCTCGGCCTCCACACCCTGCGCGAGGATGGCATTCGGAAGATCACCGCCGGTTTGACCACCATCGAAGAAGTCGTCTCCATCACGGTTGACGACCGCGACTGATGCCGGCACCACTTTAACCAAGGAACGCCCATGAGCTATGAAATGAACGACTTGCTGGACCTGATGGTGGATCAGAACGCCTCTGATCTTCACATCCAAGTGGGGCAGCCCCCTTCACTGCGGCTCAGCGGCAGCATGACGCCGATCGACGGCCCGCCCCTGACACCGGCCGACACGGAGAAACTCATGCTGTCGATCACGCCCGATGCGCACATCAGCAACGTGAAGCTGAACGGTGGCGCCGACTTCGGTTTTGCCTTCGGTGAAAAGGCGCGCTTCCGCGTCTCGGTGCTCAAGGCCAAGGGCAACTACGGCCTCGTGCTGCGGCAGATCCCCTACAAAATGTTCGGTCTGCGCGACATCGGCATGCCCGACAAGATTCGCGAGCTCCTGTACCGGCCCCGCGGCCTGATTCTCGTCACCGGCCCGACCGGTTCCGGCAAGTCCACGACCCTGGCTTCGATGGTGAACTACATTAACGAGAACCGCGACGGCCACATCATCACCATCGAGGATCCGATCGAGTATTATCACCCGCACAAGCACTGCATCGTCACCCAGCGCGAGGTGCATTCGGACGTGCCGAGTTTCTCCGAGGCAATCCGGCGCGCGCTGCGGCAGGATCCCGACATCATTCTGGTGGGTGAAATGCGCGACCTGGAGACGATTGAGGCCGCCATCAGCGCGGCCGAGACCGGTCACTTGGTCTTCGGCACCCTGCACACGAACAGCGCGGCCAAGACCATCGACCGTATTGTCGACGCGTTTCCTGCGAACATGAAGGACATGATCCGCACCCAGCTGGCCTCATCGGTCGTGGCGGTCATTTCCCAGGTGCTTTGCAAAAAGATCGGTGGCGGCCGCATCGCGGGCTATGAGATCATGGTCAACACGACCTCGATCGCCTCCCTCATCCGCGAGAACAAGACCTTCCGTATTTCCTCTGACATCCAGACGGGTGCAGCACTGGGCATGATCACCATGGACACCCATCTGATGAGCCTCGTGAACCGCGAACTGGTCTCGCCCGACGAGGCGCTGGAGAAGGCCCAGGATCCCGTCGGTATGCGGGAGAAGCTCACCGGCATGGGCTTTGAGCTGCGGCAGCTCTAGAGACCGTAGCAGCCAAGGTAGCGTGGCTGATTAAACACCGCCCGAAACAGCCTCGTTACCTCGGCTGCTACATTTTTATTCAACAGGAACCGCGATGTTCGCGAACCACGACCAGGAGATCTACGACTATCTGGACGCGCACCGTCTGGTACGGCGGGCGGATCTGGATGCCGTGAGGAAAAAGGCGCAGGGTGCGGGGCGCCCGCTGGCCGATGTCCTGGTGGCGGAGGGCATCATCCAGGAGGAAGTCCTTCGCGAGAGGCTTTCCGAGTATAGTGGCTGCAAAATCAGCTCGGAGCTGCCGGCGTCACCCTCCCAGCAGAGCATCGCCGAACTGCCACCCAACCTTGCCCGCGCTTATGGAGTCGTTCCCGTGGGCGCCGATGCCGATGGAATCGAGCTGCTGACCGGCGATCCGTTCAATCTTCAGACCGTCGACGATCTGACATTTGTCCTCGGGAGGGATGTGCGTCTATCCTTTGCGCCTCCGGATCAGGTGGCGGGCCTGCTCCAGCGTTTTTACGGCGAAGCCAGTGGCGGAAGGACGGAAGAATTACCGGTGGCGATGACCGATCCGGAAACGGCGAGGGCCGATGGCGAACTTTCATCCGATGATCTCGCGGCCATGGCGAGTCAGGCTCCCGTCATCCGGCTGGTCAATGACGTGCTCGGCCAGGCGGTGCGCGACAAGGCGAGCGACATTCACTTCGAGCCATTCGAGCATGAATTCAAGATCCGCTACCGGATCGATGGCACCCTCCATGATCTGACTCCGCCACCGCGCCACCTCGCGCTGCCGGTAATCTCGCGTCTCAAGGTGATCGCGAATCTGAACATCGCCGAGCGGCGCCTGCCGCAGGATGGTCGTATCCGGATCACCCTGGCAGGCCGGGCCGTCGACCTGCGCGTGTCGACCTTGCCGACCCAGTTTGGCGAGAGCGTGGTGTTGCGCGTGCTGGATTCGTCGGCAGTGCAACTGGACATCGCGCAACTCGGCCTGCCATTGCGAGTAGAGCAGGAGCTGCGCGAAGTCATCCGCCGGCCCAACGGCATCTTCCTCGTCACCGGCCCGACCGGCTCGGGCAAGACCACCACGCTTTACAGTGCGCTCCGCGGCATCAATCGGCCGGACCTCAAGCTGCTGACCGTCGAGGATCCGGTGGAATACGAGATCGAGGGCATCATGCAGGTGCCGATCAACCCGCCGGCCGGACTCACGTTTGCCTCAGCCCTGCGCTCTTTCCTCCGGCAGGATCCGGATGTCGTAATGGTCGGGGAAATCCGCGACCTTGAAACCGCGCAGATCGCGCTGCAGGCCTCGCTCACGGGGCACTTAGTGCTTTCCACGCTTCACACCAGCGATGCCGCCGGAGCCATCACTCGTCTGATCGATCTCGGCGTGGAACCGTTTCTCATTTCCTCGTCCCTGCAAGGCGTGCTCGCACAGCGCCTGGTGCGGCGCATCTGTCCGCATTGCCGCACCGCCTCCGAGCCTTCACCGGAATTACTCGCCGAGTGCCGGCTCACTCCGGATAGCGTGGCAGACCGGACTTTTTTCCACGGCGAAGGCTGCAAGCAGTGCAATTACACGGGTTATCGCGGCCGCATGGGCATTTTCGAGTGGCTGCGCATGACGGACGATATTCGCCGCTTTATCGGTGAAAAGGCCCCGCGGCACCGGATCCAGCTTAAGGCGGTCGAACAGCAGGGCATGCGCACTCTGCGCGCCGAGGGGCTGCGAGCGGTTTTCGAGGGATTTACGACCATCGAGGAAATCATCAAGTACACTTAGCGCTCTTGCGGCGGGCTCTGACTGTCACGTCTGGATGGGGGGGCAGTGAAGTGCGCCAGGTGCGAAAGTTGAAAGAATCAGTAGAATGCCGGCGTTTCAGAAGGTGGAATGGCTGCAGCCCAAAAGACCAGGCGAACAATTGTTTTTGGCCGGAGAGTGGTTGGCAGCCAGGAACGGGCGATTTTTACACGACAACTGGCCACGCTGATCAAAGCGGGCATGCCGATCGTCCGCGCCTTGGACGCACTTTCCCGCCAGGAGAAAAACGCGAAATTCAAGGCAGCGATAGAAGGCATGAGTACGGTCATTCGCTCCGGCGGCAATTTCTCCGATGGTCTGCTGCAGCATCCCGGGATTTTCGACCGGCTTTATGTGAACATGGTGAAGGCGGGGGAGGCGGGCGGCGTGTTGGCCGTCGTGCTTGAACGGCTGGCCCGCTTCATGGAAAAAGCCGAGCGCATCAAGGGAAAGGTGAAGTCGGCCATGACCTATCCGGCGGTCATCGTGATTGTCGCGGTCGCGATCGTATCGGCGCTGATGACGTTTGTCATACCGAGATTTCAGGGGATCTTCAACGGCCTGCTCAAAGGACAGCCGTTGCCGGCGCTGACGCAGGGCGTGCTCACGGTCTCCAATCTTGCGCGAAACCACTTTCCACTCGTCGGAGGACTTCTGTTCGGGCTTGGAGTGTCCGCGGTGTTTTTTCGGCGTTCCTTGCCGGGGCGCCGGATCACCGACTGGCTCCTCATCAGGCTGCCACTGATTGGTGATCTGTTCCTCAAGTCGGCCGTGGCCCGGTTTGCCCGGACGTTCGGCACCCTGCTTGCCAGTGGCGTGCCCATTCTTCGCGCACTTGCGATCACGCGAGACACGGCGGGCAATGTGCATGTGGCCGAGGCCATCACCGCGGTACACAATCGGGTTAAGGAAGGCGACTCCGTGGCCCGGCCGCTACGTGCGTCGGGAATCTTTCCCGAGATGGTGGCCGGGATGATCGAGGTCGGTGAAGAGACGGGGGCCTTGCCCGACATGCTCGCCCGCGTGGCCGACGCCTATGAGGAGGAGGTCGACAATGCCGTGGCCAGCCTCACGTCGATCATCGAGCCGGTCATGATCGTGGGCATGGCCGTGATAGTCGGCGTGATCGTGATCGCGCTATTTCTGCCGATTATCCGAATCATCCAGCTGATGAGCTGAGGCGGCGGACGCAGGTGGAGCGTATTGACCTCAACGCGCTGGGAATCTCTGTCGGTACCCGATCGTTGACCGAGGGAAACAACGCGTTGAGGTCAACGCGTTCCACCTGCTATTCCGGTTTTTTCGTGAGGAGCTGGGTGCTGAGCCCGGGGAGCCGCTCCGAGAATTCCTCATGACCGGCAGCTTGCCGCAGCGCGCGCTGGACCATGCCCATCTTGGCGTCGAGATCGTCGATCTTGGCCACGAAGACTGCCTCAGGCGTGGCGGCATAGACGGCCGCACCCCACTCGGGTTCGCCCTGGTGGCTGAGGATGATGTGCTCCAGCCGCTCGAGTCGGCCGGAATCGAGCTTGGCCTTGATCCCGGCCTTGCGCACGAGCTGGTAGCCGAGCACGACGTGGCCCTGCAGGATGCCCCGGCGGCTCCGCTTCGTGGCGAGGGAGCCCTCGTATTCGATGGTCTTGCCGGTGTCGTGCAAAAGAATGCCGGCCATGGCGAGGTCCGGGTCCACCTCCGGATAGAGCGGCAGCAGCGCCTTGCACGCCCGCGCCATGTGGGTCGTGTGCTCCAGCAGACCATGCCGGTAGGCATGGTGCATCGAGACCGCCGCGGGCGACCAGCGGAACGACTCGCCGATCTCCTCGAAGACCGCGCGCACCGTCATGCGGATCTCGACATGCTGGATCCCATCGATGAAGCCGTTAAACTCCTGCCAGAGCGCCTCGGGATTCTCGGGAGCGGTCTCGACCAGGTTGTCGATCAGGCCGGGCGCGGTCAGTTGCTCCTCCGTGAGGACAATGGCTTGGTTCAGGCGAGGAGAGAGCCGTCCTTGGAAGTAATCGATTTTCCCCTCGACCCGCACCACGCCGCCCTCTCCGGCAGCCTTGAATTGCTCGAACAGCGGATTGTCGTTGAAGAGCGTGCAACCGAAGGAGCCGCCGCGATCGCCCAGCTCGACGCTGAGGAACGGGTTGCCGTTGGAGGCGGTCTTCGCGATCAGCTTTTTGATCACGAGCACGCTGGCGAAGGCGCGGCCGTTCGCGTTGTCCAGCGCCTTGAGGTCGCGGACGGAGGAAAGGGCTGGGGCGGACTCAGGCATATTTTTTCACCAATTGGGTGTAGGTTTTGAAAAAGGGGTGCATGGCATCGTGTAGCCGGGCGTAGAAAACTGTTTCCGCTGGCAGCACCTTCACGCCGGCTTGGGCCAGGGCGGCCAGAGCCGCCTGCGCGTCTTCGTCCCGGCGGGCGGTCACCGCGTCCATCAGCACGGTGACTTGATACGGAGCGTCGAGCGCGGCAATCGCGGTCTGATAAATGCAGACCGGCGTTTCCAGGCCGCAAAGGATCAGGTGCTTGACCGTGCGCTGGCGCAGGGCGTCGCGAATGCCGTCATCGGCCAGTGCGGAAAAGGCGGTTTTGCCCCAGACCGGACACCGACCTGCAAGGGCCAGCAGCTCGGGAGCGGTGCCGCCAAGCTTTTGCGGCACCTGTTCGGTGAAAGCCACGGGCACACCGAGCACCTGCGCCGCCTCGATGGCGAAGGCGCAGCGCCGCAGAGCTCGCGCGCCGCCGGCCATCGCATTAAGAAATGCCGGTTGCAGGTCGAGGCAGAGCAGGAAGGCGCCGTCGGAGGAATGGAGACTCATGGGTAATAGGCTTTGCGCGCCTTGACCTGGATGAAACGCTTTTCCGGCAGCTCATACGCCGTCAGGTGGCCGCCCATCACGCAGCCGGTGTCAATTCCGACCGACCACTTCAGCTTGTAGATCTCAGGACGGGGCGTGTGGCCATAGACGACGAATGGCGGGCCATTCCAGAGATCGGCCCAGGCGGGCGCATCGGGCGCGTCGGCGCGCTTGCGGGGCTTGCCGTCGCGGTCGATCACCTGGATGCGGGTGACGACATTGGCAGCCTGCTTTTGCCAGGGCTCGTCGGGCAGAAAGCCGCCGTGGACAAAGACGATGTTCAACTCCTCGGAGTAGTGGGTGAGCGGCATGGCTTCGAGGTAGGCCCAGTCCGCGGCTGTGAGTTTTCCGGCGGTCTCGGCGTCGTTTTCCTTCTGAAAGGCCGTGTCGCTCGTCCGGCGGTAGTTGAGCAGGCGCAGCTCGTGGTTGCCGAGGAGGGAAATGGCCCGGTTCGCCCGGGCCAGCTCGATGACCTTGCTGCTGTCGGGACCGCGGTTCACGAGATCCCCGAGGAGAATGAGCTGGTCGTCCTTCGTCAGCTTCAGCCGCTCAAGCAATTCGGCAAATTCCTGGTGGCAACCGTGGATGTCGCCGATGGCGATGAGACGTCCATTCATATCCGTGGGCCGCAAATTGGCTAGCGTCGCGAGCCACCACAAGTAAACAAGTGACATGGAAATGAACCTGCAGCCGCTCGCCGCGGTGTGTTTCGTCACGGGCCAGCCCTTCAGCGCGGGCCAGCGGGTGGCGAGCTACCTCGTGCGCGCGGAGCAATCCACCGAAGTGATCCGGCACGACGTGCTGGAGAGTGCGGCCATGTCGTACCAGGCGCCCGGCTATGTGGCCTGCAGCTGGGTGCACGCCTACAAGCCGCGCCGGCACGATGAAAATTCCGACCGGACCATGAAGCTCACGGCAGAAAACCTTTTCGTAACCCTCGCCGACCCGGCCGCCGAGCCCACGGTCGAGAATACGCGGCTGATCCAGTTCCTGGCGCTCATGCTGGAACGGAAAAAAATCCTGCGGCCAAAGGGCCGGAGCGTGGACGGGACCAGGAATCTCTATGAGCACGCCCGGTCGAAGCAAATGTACGAGGTCCTGGCCGGCGAACTCGACGCGCAGTTCTTCCTGAAGGTACAGGAGCAGCTCAGCGTGCTGGTGGGAACGGTGCAGCCCAGCGCGGCAGCACCGCAGCCCGCGACGGTTTAGTTGTAGCGGCGCTCTATGAGCGCCGTTCGATCCCGGCGGTCATCTGCCGTCGCTGAAGCTATGGCGGACAAGTAGACCGCTACTACAACTTTGCTCAGAGCGTGGAGCGATCCAGCTTCACGGCAAAGGGCACGGGCTTTTCCTCGATGATCTTGGTGCCTCCCGCCACTTCTGCGGTCTTGGGCGCATCGCCCAGCTCGAGGATGATGATCTCATTTTGACCCTGCTTGAGCCACTGGGCCGGGAGGAACAGCGAGCGGAGGCCGCCGTGGTCCCAGAACCGGCCGAGGTTGTGGCCGTTGACCCAGACCACTCCCATGGTCCAGTTGCGGAGGTCGAGAAACGTGCCGCCGAGCTTGGTGACGTTGAAGTTGGCGCGATATAGAGTCGGGCCGGTATGCGGGGCCGCCGAGGCCTTGAAGTTGCTCACCTTGGCCATCGGCAGGGAAAAGATTTCCCAGCCGGATAGTTCGCTGCCATCGAGGTAAGCGCCGTCGATCAGACCCTTGCGCGCGCGGTCCTGGCTGTGTTCGCTCACGACCACGCTGATGCGACCGAGATTGTAGACGAGCAGGTCGAGGGTCACCGGGCCGGTTTCATCGAGCTTGAGCTTGTTGCTGTCGAGACCGAGTCCGACGAATGAATTGCCGACGGTCCGGCCGTTGACCATGACGACAGTGTAATCCATCGCCTTTCTCAGCTCGAGGGTCCCCTTGAGGCCGCTGGGAAACTTTTTGCGGTAAAGCACGAAGCCGTAGTCCTGGTCGAGGTTCTCCATCGAGACGGGCTTGGCGGAGACCAGAGTCGGCCTGGACGGCAGCGTGGCGAGCAGCGGCTCCTTCTGCGTGAATTTGATCGTGGGAAGCTCGACCACGGCCGGTTCCGGCGGGATGGCTGGTGGCGTGATCTTCAGGCGGGCCGACAGCAGATCTCGCAGCGCGCGGTACTTTTCCGTCGTACGGCCGGCTTCATCGATCGGGGCGCTATAATCATAACTCGTCTGCACGGGGAGGTACTCGTTGCAGCCGTTGGAGAATCCGTAGTTGGTGCCGCCGAAAAACACGTAGAGGTTAAACGAATAATTGTGATCGAGCAGATAGGTCGCCCACGTGGTGATTTGGGGAATGGTCGAATTCCGCGTGGCAATGGGCTCGCCCCAGCCGCTGAACCAGGCGGTGTAGACCTCGGGCACAAAGACCGGGAAATCGCCGATCCCATCCGCGCTCTGCTGGAAGGCCTGGTCGGTTTTCAGGCCATTGCGCCCGTACATCAGGCCCGGGACTCGGAGGGAAGCATCGCGCCAGACGGCGGTGGTCGGATCGCAGGTGAACAGCGGCACATTGAAGCCGACGTCCTTGAAGATCTGGGTAAGGGTCTTCATGTGGTCGGCATTGTCCTTGATGATGATGCCATACTCGTTCTCGACCTGGACCATGAGAAGCGGTCCACCCTTGGTGACCTGGAGGTCGCCGACCTGCCGGTAGACCTGCTCGAGGTACTTGCGGCTCCACTCGACGTATTGGGGATCGTTGGTGCGGATCTTGACGTTCGGATATTTCAACGTCCACGACGGGATGCCGCCGTACTCGATCTCGGCGCAGCAGTACGGACCCGGGCGGAGAATGGCCCACATGCCATTGTCCTGGCAGAGCTTCAGCACCCGGCGGACGTCGGTCATGCCCTCGAAGGTGAACTTGCCCTCCTGCGTCTCGACCTGGTTCCAGAAGAGGTAGAAGCAGACGGTGTTCAGGCCCATCGCCTTGGCCTGCTTGATGCGCAGGTCCCAATCCTCCGGCTGGACGCGGCCGAAGTGCATCTCGCCGGACGCGATCACGGTGGGCTGGCCGTCGATCAGGAATTGGTGATTGCGGGCCTCGAACGTGTGCATCTTGGCGGGGAGGGTGGTGGTGGTGCAGGAACTGAGTGCGAGGGCGACCACAATCAAGGAGGCGAGGGCCCAGGCGGATGCGCGAAGACGGGGAATGAACTTCATGGGGAATGGAGGAAAGGAACAGGCTTCTCCGCCGGCGGCGGAGGTATCACGTGCCGCGCAGGCTGGCGGTACGAACGGGCACGTTATGCGCGGCGAGATAGCTCTTCACCTGCGGGATGGTCAGGCTGCCGAAGTGGAAAAGGCTCGCCGCGAGCACCGCGCTCGCGTGGCCGGATTCGAGGACCTCGGCGAAATGCTCGAGCTTGCCAGCTCCGCCGCTGGCGATGACGGGCACGCCCACGGAGTCACTCACGGCCCGGGTGAGCGCGCAGTCGTAGCCGGCCTGCGTGCCGTCGGCGTCCATGCTGGTGAGGAGAATTTCGCCCGCGCCGAGCTCCACGGCGCGGCGGGCCCAGGCGACCGCGTCAAGATCGGTGGGATTGCGCCCGCCGTGGGTGTAGACGCGCCACGACTTCCCGTCCGGCTCACGCTTGGCGTCGATCGCGAGCACGATACACTGTGCTCCAAAGCGGTCGGAGGCGGCGCGGATGAGCGCGGGGTCCTTGATCGCCGCCGTGTTCAGCGAGACCTTGTCGGCGCCGGACCGCAGCATGGCCTCGATGTCGGCCACGGAACGCAGACCGCCGCCGACGGTGAGCGGCATGAAGCAATGTTCGGCGGTGGCAGCGACGACGTCGTGCATGATCTTGCGCCCGTCACTGGAGGCGGTGATGTCGAGAAAAACGAGTTCGTCGGCGCCCTGCGCATCGTAGGCCTGGGCGCATTGCACGGGATCACCGGCATCGCGCAGTTCCTGGAACCTCACGCCCTTGACCACGCGGCCGGCGTTCACGTCCAAGCAGGGAATGATGCGGCGGGAAAGCACGGTGGGGAGGCGGGGAAGTAACAAGGATCAAGTAACAAGTATCAAGACGGGATCATCGGGCGCGGAGCGGCGAGTGATCGAACCCTTGGTACTGGTATCTTGCCACTTGAAACTTGGCGGCGGCTTGCCGCCGCCTCAGCCCTCGACCGGCACGATCTCGGGGTCGAACTCGACGGCGAGGCGGTAGATGTGTCCCGGGCGCATCACCAACGGATGGTCGCGCACGAGGCTCTGCAGGTAGTGGATCTTGCCGTAGTTTGTCCGGTAGGTGGGATCGGGCGAAACGACCTCGGTGTCCTGCCAGTTGGCTTGGAAGTCGTTTTTCAAGACGCCGCAGCGGTGGCCCAGCGGGCCGAGTGTGGGTGAGCCGCCGACGCGATACTTCGTGTGGGGCGCAGCGACTGCCAGGACGTAGCGGAACTTGTCGAGGGTGACCTGCTGCTTGACGGTGTAGGCAAACTCGCACGCGACTTTGCTGCCGGTGAATGTCCACTGCACTTTCACACTGCCGAGGCCCTTGATGATCTCCTCCTTGATGGAAATGAGCTCGGGCTGCTCGTAGCGGAAATAGAAGCTGTTGCGCAGGCCGAGGCCGGTGACACAGTTCTTGCCGTAGAAGGCCGGGATCGTGACCTGCTCGCCGAAGGTAAGCTCCGGCAGCATGATCGGCAGGTAGACGTTGTTGGGCCAGTCGAAGACGCCCGGGGCGTGGGGAAACGGCAGCGAATCGCTGGTGAGGGTGGTCCCGGAGCTGATGAGCGGGATCTGCATGTGCAGGCCGCTGTCGGCATCGCGGTAGAGGAAGAGGCCCTGCTCCTTGCGGTTGCTCTTGTCGAAGATGACGAACCGGCCGCTGGTGCGCACCGGCTCGGGTTTCGGGACGCCGGCCGGCATCTGCACGGTCTTCGCGAGGCGTGACCACTGACAGAGGTAGCGCGCCGCGTCGAAGTTCGCCATGCGCGTGGTATGGTTTGAGTAGGCGGTGCGCTCGTCGTCGCGTAGGTCGAGGAAGCCGTGCTCCTGGTCGAGATAAGTGTGGTAGAAGAAGAAAAACAGCCGGCGTAGGATGTCGTAATACCGCGCCTTCTGGTCATCGGCGATCCAGCCGTCGCGCAGGCCCTGTAAGATGAGGGTGATGCAGTGCATCTGGCCGTAGGCGCCGGCCGCGCGCCCGAAGGCCCAGCCGAGGCCGTCCGAGCGCACGAGGTCGGGCATCATCTTGATGTATTTCTCCGCGTAGGTGCGCAGAGTGGGGAGCTTGCGGTCGCGGACGCCGCTGTTGGCGTGCAGCTGGAGCGCGGAGCGGATGAACGCGAAGCTCATCAGGCCGTACAGGTTGAAATTGCCGCCGAAGCCGTGCGTGGCGTCGTCGAAGAACCCGCTCGAGCTGGTCTGGTTGATGCGGTCGACCATGCGCTCGATCAGCCGCGAGGTCTCGTCCTTCTTCGACAGGCCGAAGCTGTAGCGCGCGACGGCCTTGGCGACGTTGAATGCCTGCCAGTGGTTGTCGTAGTCGCTGCGGTGGAGCAGCTGCTTGTCGATGCGCAGCTGGGTCTCCTCGACGAGGCGCTCCCAGACGGGATTGCGTTCCTTGGAGGGGCCGAAGCAGAGGAGGCCGAGCGAGGCGTAGGCGAGACCATTTTCCGCGGGCGGCTCGGTGAACATCTGCGCCGTGACGCAGCGTGCGCCCAGGTCGATGAGGTCGAATTCCTTGAGGGTGGTCTCACCCGTGGCCCGGTAATATTCGCCGAGGGCGTAGGCCACGTGGCCGGGCTCGTCGGGGCGGGGCTGCTCGCCGGGGGCGGGAAGGATGGTGCCGTCGGGCTGGATCGAGTCGAGATTGTGGCCCAACATCGAGCGGGCCATGTCGAGACATTGCTCGGAAAAACTGTGCATGCGGTGGGTTTGGCGGGAGTGGAAGGAACCGGGCGGTGGCGCGGCAAAAGAGAGGTTTTTCAGCAGTTTCGCCGGGTGGGCAAGGGGGAAGTTCGCCCGGGTAACCGCCTAGCGGGCAATCAATTTCAGGAAAGCCTCGTTGGTTTTGGTCTTGGAGAGGCGGGCGATCATCGTCTCGGTGGCCTCCTCGATCTTCTGCTGTACCAGGGCGCGGCGGAAAAAATGGATGCCCTCGAGGGTCTTCGCGTCGATCAGCAGCTCCTCCTTGCGGGTGCCGGACTGGGCGATGTTGATCGCGGGCCAGAGGCGCATCTCGGCGCACTTGCGGTCGAGGACGAGCTCCATGTTGCCGGTGCCCTTGAACTCCTGGAAGATGACGTCGTCCATGCGGCTGCCGGTCTCGACGAGCACAGAGGCGATGATGGTGAGCGAGCCGGCCTCCTCGGTGTTGCGGGCGGCGGCGAAGAGCTGGCGGGGTTTCTCGAGGGCGCGCACGTCGAGGCCGCCGGAGCCGGTGCGGCCGCTGTTGCGCGCCGTGTTGTGCGCGCGGGCGAGGCGGGTGATGGAGTCGAGGAAGAGCACCACGTGCTTCCCGGCCTCGACCAGGCGCTTGGCGCGCTCGATGCACAGGTCGGCGATGCGGAGGTGGTTCTCGATCTGCTCGTCGTTGGACGACGCCCAGATTTCCGCGGGGACGCTGCGCTTGAAGTCGGTGACCTCCTCCGGCCGTTCGTCGACCAGCAGGATCATGACGATGCACTCGGGATTGTTCTCCAGAACGCCCAGCGCCATGTCGCGCAGCAGGGTGGTCTTGCCGGTGCGGGGCGGGGCGACGACGAGGCCGCGGGTGCCCTTGCCGATGGGGCAGAAAAGATCCACGGCGCGCGTGGTGAGCCGGCCGTCCTTCAGCTCCATCTTCAGCATCTTGTCGGGCGAGACGGTGGTGAGGGAGTTGAAGTCGAGCATGTGGCGCCGGGCGTCGAGCTCCAGGCCGTCCACCTTCTCGATGAACTTCATCTTCGGATTGGGGAAACGGCCGTCGGGCGGGAAGGCCGTGCCGGAGATCGTGCTGCCGGTGCGCAGCTTGAAGCGGCGGATGAGTTCCTTCGGGACAAAGGGGTCGGTGGGCCGGCGCTTGCCGTTCTTCCCGAGGTCCAGGAGCTGGCCGTTGCCGCCGCGCGTGATGTCGATGTCGAGGATGCCCTCGACATGGATGGTGTTTTCAACCGGCGCGGACGCAGGCACTGGCGGTGTGCCGGCGGAATCCGCGGCAACAGACGAATGGCCCGCAGGAGCGGGCGAGGGGGATTTTTCCATACAAAATTTGAACCTGAACGCGACTCCGGTGCTTGACGCTTAAAATTCCCGGCGGGATAGTGGCGTGCTGTTCACACAACCATAATCCCCAAAATCAGCCACTCACGTGACGGACCAGACGATTACCTCAGTATCCCGGGAACACCGGAAGTTCAGGCCCTCGGCCGAATTTAAAGCCCAAGCAAACCTTGGGAGCGAAGCCACTTATAAGAAGCTCTATGCGGAATCTGTCAACTCCCCAGAAAAATTCTGGGGCCGGCAGGCCAAGGAGCTCCTCCAATGGCAGAAGCCTTTCAAGAAGGTGCTGGATTGGAAGTTGCCGCACGCCAAATGGTTCCAAGGGGGACAGCTGAACGTCGCCGCCAACTGTCTCGACCGCCATCTGGGCACGCCGCGCGAGAACAAGGCCGCCATTATCTTCGAGGGTGAGCCGGGCGATGTCCGCACCATCACTTACAAGCAGCTCCACCGTGAGGTCTGCCAGTTTACCAATGCGCTGGCGGATCTCGGCCTGGTCAAGGGCGACCGCGTGGCGATCTACATGCCGATGGTACCCGAGGCGGCCGTCGCCATGCTCGCCTGCGCGCGGCTGGGCGCGATCCACACGGTCATCTTCGGCGGCTTCAGCTCTGAGGCCATCAAGGACCGGGTCAACGATTGTCAGGCCAAGCTCGTCATCACCGCCGACGGCGGCTGGCGCCGCGGCAAGATCATCGACCTCAAGTCCAACGTTGACCGCGCGCTCACCGGCACCCCGAGCGTCCAGCATGTCGTCGTCTTGAAGCGCACCGGCCAGCCGGTCGCCTTCTCGGAGGGACGCGACCGCTGGTGGCACGATTTCGTCGCCGGCAAGTCCGCCGACCACAAGCCGAAGGGCCACGACAGCGAGCACTCGCTCTTCATCCTCTACACCAGCGGCTCCACCGGCAAACCGAAGGGCGTGCTGCACACGACCGCCGGCTACCTGCTGGGCGTGACGATCACGACCAAGTACGTTTTCGACCTCAAGGAAACCGATATCTACTTCTGCACCGCCGATGTCGGCTGGATCACCGGCCACAGCTATGTCGTCTACGGTCCGCTGGCCAACGGCGCCACGGTCCTGATGTACGAGGGTGCGCCGAACCACCCGGAGCCCGACCGCTTCTGGGACATCATCGACCGCCATGGCGTCACGATTTTCTACACGGCGCCCACTGCCATCCGCGCGTTCATGCGCTGGGGCGACGACTACGTGAAGAAGCACAGCCTCAAGTCGCTGCGCCTCCTCGGCTCGGTCGGCGAGCCCATCAATCCCGAGGCCTGGATGTGGTATCACACCCTCATCGGCAAGAAGCGCTGTCCGATCGTCGACACGTGGTGGCAGACTGAGACGGGCGCCATCATGGTGTCCCCGCTGCCGGGCATCACGGCCACGACTCCCGGCTCCTGCACGCGGCCGTTCTTTGGCGTCGTGCCGAAGGTGCTCGATGAAAGGGGCGTCGAGGTCCCGCGCGGCTCCGGTGGCAAGCTCTTCCTCGCCCAGCCCTGGCCCTCCATGCTGCGCACGCTCTGGGGCGACGACGACCGCTACAAGAAGCAGTACTGGTCCGAGCTGCCGGGTTATTATTTCGCCGGCGACGGCGCGCGCTTTGACCAGGATGGCTACCTCTGGGTGGTCGGCCGCATCGATGACGTCCTCAACGTCTCCGGCCACCGTATCGGCACCGCCGAGGTGGAGAGCGCGCTGGTGTCGCATCCCGCCGTGGCCGAGGCTGCGGTGGTGGGCCGTCCCGACGAACTCAAGGGCCAGGCCCTGGTGGTGTTCGTGACGGTCAAGAACGGCTTCACCGCCTCGCCGCAGCTCAAGGAGGAACTCCGCGCCCACGTGGCGAAGGAAATCGGCTCGCTCGCGCGGCCCGACGATGTGCGCTTCGCCGCGGGTCTGCCCAAGACCCGCAGCGGAAAAATCATGCGCCGCATCCTGAAGGAGATCGCCTCCGGCAGCCTCGTGAAGGGCGATACCTCAACGCTCGAGGACTTCTCGGTCGTCGCCGCCTTGCAGTCGGAGGAATAATCCATCGCCAACCGCCGGCTAAATGCGGCGGTTTCTTTCACCCCATGCCACAGGAGACTTACCTTCAGTTGGTCATCCGAGAGTTCAAGGGCGTGAAGAAGCTGGCCGACGGCGCGCTCGCGCAGGTTTCCGCCGTGCAGTTCTTCGCCGTCCCCGCGGACGGCGACAACAGCATCGCGGTCATCGTGAAGCATGTCGGGGGAAACCTGTTGTCGCGGTGGACCGACTTCCTGACCTCCGACGGCGAAAAGCCCGGCCGCAACCGCGACGCGGAATTTGAGATTTTGCCCGGCGACAGCCACGAGCGGCTGATGCAGCAATGGGAATCGGGGTGGGCGACCCTGTTCTCGGAGCTGGAGCCCCTCACCGATGCGGACCTCAAGCGCACCGTGACCATTCGGGGAGAGCCCTTGAGCGTATTGCAGGCGATTAACCGGCAGCTCACGCACTACGCCTACCACGCAGGCCAGATCGTCTACGTCGCGAAGCACCAGGTGGGCGGCTCCTGGCGCAGCCTGAGCATCCCCCGGGGCCAATCAACCCAGTTCAACCGCGCCCCGGCCAAGTACGTCGAAAAAGTCTGAACATGGGCCCGCGCTCGGTAGCCGAACGTCGAGTGGTCTTTCCGCTTATAGTCCCGGCTTCTGTGCTCCGGAATTCCGGCTGATACCGGGACTACGAACTCGGGACAAAAATCATCGGTCCACAGAAATTTAGTGAAAGAAACCGGTCTGGCGGTCCGTTTCTACGGGGTAATCCCGTTCCATGCGCGCCGACCTGAAAGCTCCCGGCTTCACATTGATTGAAATCCTGATCGTCGTGGCGATCATGGCGGGCTTGGCGGCGATCACCCTGCCGACAATGCACGGAGCGCGGCAGCGGACTGCGGTCGCCCGCGCGCGTGCAGAGCTGGCGATTGTGGCGCAGGCGCTGGAAAACTACCGCGGGCTATACGGTGATTATCCGCAGACCGGGGATTTTACCCAGGCGACGCCCGATCCCACGCAACCGCTCGCTCCGGCGTATGCGCAGACCAAGGTTTTCAACGCGCTGACCGGGGTATTCGGGCCACGCGCCTTTGGCCCGGACGACCGGCTCGATGGTTACGGATTCATCGATGTGGCCAAGCTCACCGTTGAGCGCGCTCCGGATGGAGCGCAGGTGGCTACGGTAGAGCGTGCGGGTCGACGGGCGGAGCGGTGCACCTCCTTTCTCGATCCCTGGGGACGCCGTTACCTGTATTACTATAAGAGCGCCAGCAATCCGGCGGCATGGAGGGCGGCGGGCTATATCCTATACTCGGCCGGCCCGGACGGCCGGCATGTGCCACCGGAATTCGTGAGCGGCCTTGGCGCGCAGGAGGTGGCGGTCGCGGCCGCCAATGCCGACAACGTTTATGCCGGTGAGCCGATGCGATGAATCTCCGCTGCGCTGACACACCCGAAGGGAGCGATCAGACCAAGGCTTTGGGCCGGGACATGGAGCACGTTGGCCTCAATGCGTGGCCACAAGACTGCTTCGATCCAGCGCGCCAGGGACAACTCACCCCACGCGTAGTGTTTTGGCTGCGTCGCCCGACATCGAAGGTTAAGGCCTTCACCCTCATCGAACTCCTGACCGTGATCGCGATCATCGCCATCTTGGCGGGCATACTCATTCCGACAGCCACGGGGGCGAGGATGGCGGCCAACCGCGCGCGGACGCGCGTTCAATTCGCCCAATGGGCCACGGCCATCGAGGCGTTTCGCCAGGAATATGGCTGCTATCCGGAGTTCGATGCGTCGGGCAAGGTAAACGGCGGGGCCGCGGCGGCGGAGGGCGGAGTGCATCCGTTTCATGACCTGCTGGCCGGTCGCCGCCGCGATGGTACCGCGCTGCCGGCATCCGGTTCAATCGCCTCCGCGCCTGAGGCCCAGAATTTCCGGCACATGCCGTTCATTATCTTCAGCCAGAATGATCTTTTCTCCAGTACCTATGCCGAGGCGGGCAAGCGCAGTCTGCTGCATGACGGCTTTGAAAACACCGACATCGCCGTCCTCGTGGACATAAACATGGACGGTGTGATCAACGACGCGGATTATCCGGTGCGTCCCACGGTCTTGCCGTCCGGCAACGACAGCGTGCAATTGAGTCCCGGCGAAGCGGATTTTCCGCCTGGTGCGGCCGGAGGCGTGCGTGCGGGGGTGATCTTTGTGCTACCAACCTAATGGCGGGCGTATTTTAGCGGTAAATTGGGTAACACTTTTTGGTTTATAGAGACGGTGATCAGACCCTGGCAGCGAAGCCAGGCTTCCGCCGCGTGACGCCAGGCGGCGTTTAAGCGGCGGTG
>CAIUWA010000049.1 GCA_903902745.1 uncultured Opitutia bacterium
GCCGGGTTTTTCCGCGATAAAAACGTAACCCGGCGACGACAGCACCGCCGTGTAGCCAGCGATCATCGAGCCGGCAAAGCCGAGGCCGGCCTCCATCCGCTGGTTGATCAAGCCCAGGAATAGCTGCACATCCGCCTCATCCACTGGCCCGCGATACGCGCGCCGCATAAATGTCCGCAGCAACCGCTCGGCGTCCTGCTTGGGCTGGGCCGAGACGACTTCAACCTTGGCCGTCGTGGTCCCACCGCCGCGGCCAAATCCTCCTCCCCCACCTCTCTGTCCACCACGGACTCCTCCAGCCCCCGCCTCGGCAATCACATCGATGGCCACTCCGGGTGCGCCGGGCTCTACCTTCTTCATCGGCAGATCCCCGAAAAGCAGGCGGTAGCCGGCGGCCGACGGCTCGTCGTAGAGCGGGCCTTCCACTTCCATCCATTGAAACGCGGCGCCGGGCATCCCGTCCCGCTGCGCCAGTGGATTCGTGTAGCCGTCCGGAATGCCCGTGGGCCGGGAGCGGAAGAAGCGCGAGGCATCGGTCGCGATGACATCGTTCGCCACGAGCCAGACATCGTTGAGCGTGCTTACGCTCGGCTCCGGCGTGATGTCGAACGCACCCACCCGCCGGTTGAGCGTCCCGCCCTTCGCGTAAATCGTGATAGGCTCGTAGCGCCGGCCCAGGGAAACATCCGCGAAGTTCGGCCGGTGCCACTCGGGCGGCAGCACCGCGATGGCCGTGGGATCCCCGCCCTTGGGCGTCTTGCCGATGAACGAGACCGTCGGATGTCGTGTCCCGCCCGGACCGACCCACACGCTGTATCCCTTGAAGGTCAGCCGGTATCGCCCGGCGACGGGCGCGCGAAACGCACTCCACGTCGAACCGAAGCCCGTCGAGTAGTTGCTCGAGGTCCAGCCCATGGCCTCCCGCTCGCGCGTGACCGGATCCGCCTCGCCCACCGTGAACGGCGCCTTGCCCGCGAGGATTTCCGGCTGCGGCTTTGAATCCAGCACGGGGAATTTCTGGCGGTCGGGATTCCCGTCATCTCCGCCGCCGCGCATCGTAAAGCTCTCGCGGGAATAATAACGCCGGATCGTCGTGGGCGGGCGTGTAAACTGCACGCTCATCGCCTGGCGCAGTGCGTAGTCGGCCGCGCTCATATAGCGCGCCATGTGCACGTAGGAAACATCAAGCGCCTCGCTCACCTTGTTGAAGCGATAGGCCTCACCGTCCTCGGGCAGCTGGTCCTTCACCTGCAGCCACGGCGCCTGCAGCAGGTCGCGCAGGGCGTTCTCGTATTCGCTGCGGTTGAGTCGGCGCTCCGTGGCCCGGCCTTCGCGCGTCGCAACGTCCTTCTCGTAGCTGATCAGGGAGGACTCAACCCCCTTGAGAAATGCGGCCTGCTCGGCGGCATCCGGACGCTTCTTCTCCTTCGGCGGCATCTCCCCCGACTGCAGGCGGTCATGCACCTTCACCCAGGTAAGAAAATTGGCCCGGTCATCCGGGACATACTTGAGCGCCGTCAAATCGAGGCCGCCCTCCAGATCGACGTCGTTGTGGCATGTCGCGCAATACTTCTCCGTGAACGCCTCCGCCCCCGGAAACACCGGCGCCGCGCGCAGCGGTTGAGCGCACAGGATTACGATAGCCGCGGCCATGGTCGCAAACGCGCCGCAGCGCAGGGGAAATGAATTAGGGGAAGGACTCATGGAACTCAAACGGGGGCTATCCGGAGAGCCTGACGCAAAAGAGCTAGGTCAGGATTCATCCCAAGTGAAGACTCTTTCTCACCCGAAGCCTTAAACAAAGGCTTCCAATCCGATTTTACAGGAGGAATGCCGAGGACGATCCCAGGAGGCAGAACCCAATCTCGGTTCGACCTCGGTATTCCTCCTGTAAAAAATCGAATCGCCACCTATTTGCCCACATAGCCTGCAGCAGTCTTAAAACCAGGAGCAGCAGTGAAAGTCGCGAGGCAGGTGCCGGTGGTGGTGTCCCAGATGCGGACTTCGCCGTCGTAGCCGCCGGTCGCGAGGCGGTTTTCCGCGGCGTCGTAGTCGAGGGCGTAGACCCAGTCGTGGTGGCCGGCGTAGGGGCGCACTTCCTTCAGGGTCGCGAGGTCGAACTGCTTCACCAGGCCGTCGGCCGACGCGGCAAACACCTGGCCGCTGCTCACAGCGAGGGAAAAGACTTCCTGCTGAAATCCGTGCGCGAGATAGCGGGCGTGGCCAACCTTCTTGAAGCGATCTTCCATGTCGGCGGCCGTGCCGTTCTCGTCGCGCGCCTTCTCCGGCTCCCAGAGCTGGATCCAGGCGCCGCGGCCGGCGCTCAGCGCCACTGGCGAATCCGCCGTGAACTTCACGTTGTAGACCGGATTCTGCCCGGCGTACGTGCCGATCATCTGGTTGTGCCCGTTGTAGGTGGTGAAGAGCGTGCCGGTCTCGGCTTCGTAGATCTTGACGGTCTTGTCCTTGCTCGAACTCGCGAGGTAGCGGTGGTCGGAACTAAAGCTCACTCCCGTCACCCAGTCGGCGTGCAGTTTCATGTTCCAGAGCCGGTGGCCGTCGGCCGCGTCATAAACCCGCACGGATTGATCGGCGGATCCGGCCGCGATGCGCTGGCCGTCGTCTCGGAAACAGGCGGACAGCACCACGTCGCCAAAGGTGTCGAGCACGCGGAGCCGCTTGCCCGTCGCGGCGTCCACCAGGGCAAGCTCGCCATAGTCGCCCGGCGTGCCGCCGCCGACCAGCAGCTGGCTGCCATCGTGGTTGTACGCGAGGCTCTGGATGCGCTGGGGCAAATGGTCCAGCCGGCGCGCCAGTTTCCCGGTGGCCGTGTTCCAAACCGTCACTTCATGATAGCCCCCGACGGCAACTTCCTTTCCCCCCGGCGCGATCGCCAGCGCCAGCACCGGCACCGACATGCGGTACACCGCGGGCGCTGCGGGGTGATCGCGCGGGCCGAAAAGTGTCTTCAACGACACCTTAGTGTCCGCCCCGTCGAACTTCGCGCCCTGTACGATCCAGGTGCGGAAAAGCTCGATCTGCGCCGGCGTCAGGGCGTCGTCCTGCTGCGGCATGCGGTTGTCCTCGTCGGACTCGGTGATGCGGGAGAAAAGCTCCGATTTCGCCGGATCACCCGGCACCACCGCCGGAAGGCCCGAAGAACCGCCATGCATCAGCTGCTCGTAAGTATGGAGACGGTAACCGCCCGAGTCCTTCCGCTCGCCGTGGCAGCCGGTGCAGCGCTTCACGATCAACGGCGCGAGATCGCGGACAAAATTTACTTCTGCGCCGGCGGCGGCCGGAAGCCCGGCGAGCAATAAGGCGGCGATCGTGATCGAATGTAGGAGCGGCTTTATGCCGCGATGCTTGAGCCTGTTGAGCGAATCATCGCGGCGTAAAGCCGCTCCTACAGTTGGCGGGCCATGATCGGAAAATCGGTCGATAAAGATCATGGACTCAATGCTGGAAGAGGAACTCACGCGTGTTGAGGACCGACCAGAGCAGGTCCATCACGGCCTCGTCGCGCTTTGGCGCCTGCGCGAGAAACTGGCCGCCGGCCGAGCGCTCCGCCGCGGTCGGGAAGCGCGAGAGAGCGGTGAGATAAAGCTCGGCGATCAGTTTTTCATTATCCATCGACGCGTAGTGCGCGGTGCCCTTCTGCACGGCCTGGTGCATCATCGTGCCGTTGAGCAACTCCAGCGCCTGCAGCAGGGTCGGTGAATTCACGCGTTCGCAGGTGCAGGCCGTCTCCCGCTTGGGCTGGCCGAAGGCGACCATGAAGGGCATCGCCTCCGGATACGGCCGCTGCGTCGCATACTCCATGTGCTGCTGCTGGCCCGTCAGGCGGGCTTGGATTTTCCGGTAGGCCTCATCCATCTGCGGATATATCTCGTGGATGGCCTGACGGTCATCGGTGGAAAGCTGGCCCACTGATTTCGCGAGCAGGCCGATCACCTGCGGCGGGAGCGGAAGCCGGGCAGCCGCGGCGCCGTCGGCCGGTTTCGGGTCGTCCACCCGGAAGCGGAACTGCGCCTCGTCCTGCCGGCTCGTGAACTTCATGACGAGCTGATTAATGCCGGCTGCGAGCTCAATCGAGATGCGCTTCTCGCCCGTCAGCGCCTGCTTGAGGGCGGGCTTGCCGTTGCACCAGATCATCCCGCTGCCGCGCGCGGTGACCTGGATCGTTCGGGCTTCGCGCGAGTAGATTTCGCGGGCGAGATAGACGGCCGATTCCTTCGGGCAGTCGATCGTGTAGATCGGCTCGGGGTCGTTCCATTCCGGATGCGACCGCCAATGGCGCCTGCCCCCGTCAAACGTGGCCGTGAAATCCAGCGCCCCCTTCTCAGGCCCGAAATCCTCCTCGCGGACTTCCCCGCGATTGGCACCCGCGAACGGGCCGACCGCATACCACACGCCCATCCAAAAATCACGGGAGGCCACGTCGGCCGCCGCCCGGTCCATCCAGGCCGCAAAGTCCGGCTCCAGCTCGGCGCGGCGTTTTTCGAGTTCGGCGCGGTTCCGGTCGATCTGTTCGGGCAGCGCCTCCACCGGCGCCAGCGTGCCCGCGGCGAGGCCGACGGCATCCTTCAACTGCTCCGCGGTCAGCAGGCGTGGCCGCGCGTGAGAAAAAAGGAGCTCATCCGACTCGTTGAACGCCGTGGTCTCCAGCGAGCGCTGGTAGGTCTGGCTGTTGCAGATCAGCCGGATGATCTGCTTGCTCCGGTAGCCGCCCTTGACGAATTCCCGCGCGAGCGCGTCCAGCAGCGGCACGTTCGCCGGCGGGTTCGATGAGCGGAAATCATCCACCGGATCCACGATGCCGCGACCGAGCAGGTGCGCCCAGATCCGGTTCACCGCCACGCGCGCAAAGAAGGGATTGTCCGGCTGCGTCAGCCACGAAACAAACGGCTCGCGCCGATCCACACCGTCGGGCGCGTCCACCCCACCCCACGGTTTCATGGTCGCCTTCGTGACGGGATGCACGGTCTCTCCCGTCGAGGCCATTTGCACGACGCCCTGGTCCACCACGGTGCGGGCAAACACCGCGCCGAGGCTGTAATAATCCTTCATCGTCCACTTCTCGTAGGGATGGTTGTGGCACTTGGCGCACTCCAGTCGGGAGCCGAGGAAAAGCTGCGCGGTCATCTCGGTCCGCTCTTCCGGCCCCGCGATCGCGAGGAAGAAATTCGCCTCGGGCACCTGCCGGGTGTCGCCGCTCGCCGTGAGCAGCTTCCGGGCAAACTCCGTATAGGGCATGTCCTGGCGCTGCGCCTCGACCAGCCAGGCCGAGAAGGCCTCCGCGCGGCCGTCCTTCAGCCGGGTCTTCGAGACGCGCATCAGGTCCGCCTGCTTGAGTGCCCAGAAATGCGCATAGGCATCGCCCGCCAGCAGCTCGTCGATGAGCTGGCTGCGCTTGTCCGGAGACTTCCTTTCGATAAACCGCCGGGCCTGCTCCCCGGTCGGGATCAGGCCGGTCAGATCGAGATACAAGCGGCGGACAAACGTCGCGTCGTCGCAGGTTCCCGCCGGCAGATATTGGAGCTGCTTCAGCTTCGCGTTGACCAGCGTGTCGACGAAATTGACCTCGGCCGGCGCCTGCCAGGCGAAGTCCGGCACGTCCTCGATCGTCGTGATGTACACCGACTGGACCTGCGAGAGGTAGCGGACGCTGATGGCGACCTGGCCGCGATGCTTGCCCGTGACGCGGCCGTTGGCGTCGACCACCGCGAGATCCGCATTCGAGGTGTCGTAGGTGGCGATCGTCGAGACGTCGCGCACGCTGCCATCCGTGTAGTAGGCCAGCACGCTGAGTTGCTGAGTGAGATAGGGTGCCTTGAGCACGCGGTCAGGGCCGGGATAGACCACGATGTGGTCGCACTCGACGGCGGGAAGGTCGATGTTCGCCCCTTCCGCGATCCAGTTCAGCAACGTGACGTACGGCGTTTCGCCGCGGCGCAGGCGCTTGCCGCCCACGTGATCGAGTTCCATGAGCGGCTTCCGCAACATGAGGCTTTCCTCCGGTTCCACGGTGTCGATCCGGCGGTTGAATCCGTCGCGCGTCAGCGAGCGGCGGTCGATGGTCGGGTCGTAGCCGAACAGCGAGAGGGAGAATCCCGCCTTGCCCTGGGGCGAGCCATGGCACGAGCCGGTCGAGCAGCTCTGCTTGGTCAGGATCGCCATCGTCTCGAACTTGAACCGGATTGGATCCGGCTGCGCATAATTCACCACCGTCACCGGCACTGAAAGGGTTTTGCCCAGCCACTTGACCGTCAACGCCGCCGCGCCGTCGCCCGCCGCCGTCACGTAGCCATGGTCGCTTTTCACCACACGCTCGTTGCTGCTGAGAATCTGGGCGAGATGCGTCACGTCGTGCGGCTCGCCGTCCACGTAGGCCGTGACGACCAGCTGCCGGGCCGCGCGGCGGCTCTCAAACTTCAGCTCGGTCAGGTTGGCCTCGAGCCGAACCTCCGACGTTGCCTTCCGCTGAGTCACGGCCGCGAATACTGAACCCACGCAGAAAACCCCAATCAGAAGCAAACGCAGGTGGAGTGGTCGCATCGGGAAAAATGAGCTGACCTCAAACGAACAGCTCCGGGATTGGCCGGCCCTTGGAGGCCAGCATGATCGGCCGGTTGGCCGCTGTATGCAGCGGCTTGGTCCGGTCGATCCCGAGCTTTTCGTAGATCGTGGCCGCGTAATCCTCGATCGTGTAGGCCATCGAGCTGGTGATGTAGCCGCCGTCGCGGTCCGTGGAGCCGACGAGCTGCCCGCGGGGGACGCCGGCCCCGGCGAAGGCAAAGCTGAAGGAGTGGGTCCAGTGGTCGCGGCCCTGGCGGTCGTTGACCTTCGGGGTGCGGCCGAACTCCGTGACGAAACAAACCAGCGTCTCGTCGAGCAGCCCGCGTTGGTCCATGTCCTCGATCAGCGCCGAGAAGGCCTGGTCAGTCGAACCCATCATCGGCCACGTCCCGATGCCCCAGCGGCCGGCGCCGGGTCCGCCATTCGGGATGTTCGTGTGGCTGGTCGAGTAGATCGCATCGTGGTGGTCCCAGTTCATGTTGGTGCCGCCATCATAGGAGGTGTCCTTGCCGTCGACCCACGACTGGCGCGGCTCGCGCACGTCCACCGTCACGAAGCGCACACCCGACTCGATGAGCTTCCGGCCCAGCAAATAGCACTGGCCGCGATGACCCATGCCGTAGCGGGTGCGCATCGACTCCGGCTCGCGCGCGAGATCGAAGGCCTCGCGCGTGCGCGGGTTGGTCAGCATGTTCTCCGCCTGCTGCAGGAGGGCGTGCATCGCGTCGATATCCTTCACGTTGCCGCTGTGCGCGAAGCCGACGTCGAGGTTGCTCAGCAGGTCGCGCCGCTGCTTGAAGCGCTCCGGGGCGATATCGGCCATCAGGCCGAGATTCGGCACCTGCCACTTCGGGTCGGCCAGGTTGCCGCCGGTCTTGAACACCGCATAGCCCGGCGGCAGGAAGCCGACATGTGAGGTGGCCGCCTGCTCGCTCGTGCCGGGCACGAGAATGTTGCTGGGCAGAAATTCGGCCTGCGTGCCCAGGATCGAGGCCACCACGGAACTGATGTCCGGCATCTCGACCGCGCCGCCGGGCGCCTCGCCGGAGAAAATATACTGCGAGCCCTTCGGGTGGGAGTCGCCGATGCCCGGCGTTGGCTGCGTCATGCACCGGACGACGGTCAGGCGATCCGCCACCTTGGCCGTCTTGCTCAGCAACTCGGTGAACTGCATCCCCGGCACCACCGTGGAGATGGGTTTGAAAGGGCTGCGGTGCTCCGTCGGAGCGTCCGGTTTCGGATCCCAAGTGTCGATTTGCGACACCCCGCCCTGCTCAAAAATCACCAGCACCTGCTTGGCCCGGCCCTTCCGGCTGGGCGTGGCGGCGGCCGCGAGCGCGGTCGGCAGGCTGCCGAAACCCGCGAGATGCGCCAGCCCGCCGAGCCCGAGGCCGATAAAACTCCGACGGCGCAACAAGGGGACATGGCTGTGGCTGTGCATCAGACGGCGGGGCGGGTATAACACACGGGGGTGACCCGTAATTTTCCCCTCCCGCCACTCAACGCAAGCGGAATGATCCACCGACTATTTTAACCACGAAGGTACGGCCACCTTCGCAGATGCTTCCGCCGTCGCCCAGCCTTTGGCGTGACAAGACGGCGCGCCAAGAAGCCACGAAGAAAACCTCGGACGATCGGTCTGCCCTACTTCGTGCCTTCGTGGCAAATCACCCGCCTTGCTGCGCTCGTCGGCCTATACGGTCAGTCGTGCGGGGAGTGCAGATTATTGGGGAGTCCGCTGGCCGTCCAAAATCCCTGCAACCGGGCGGGATCAATCGGCGCCGCGAGGTAAGGCTGAAGCTGCGCCGGATCGGTCAGAGGCTCGTCCCGGGTCTTGATAAAATCCGCCATGGCCCGCAGCACCGTGCCGCTCATATCGCTGTAAGAACCGGAATGAATGCTGAGGTTACCCTCGTTCATCTGCCTGCGCGGTCCGCTCATGTAGAGGGTCGAATCCTGCTTCCCCTCCACCGAGGCAACTTCGGCGATGACGACGGCATCAGACGGCACCTCTCGCATCCGGCCGGTGCGCACCATGCCATACCGCGCCAGCAACTCGCTGTCGCCGGGAGCTTCGAGAAAGGCGGCGAGTTGCATTATATCCGTGGGCAACTGGCCTTCGTTCGCCTGAGCGTATTTCCACAGAGCCCTGGACATGAGATCGGAGAAATTAACCTTGGCGTTGTTGCGGAGGTCCTGGAATGCGTCCCGCATATCTCCTTCGGAGTCCAATTTGTGCTTCGTCGCCGTGGTGATCCAATCCTGGTCCTTCAACAGGCGAAGCTCGGGGATCTGCTGCCGCGTCTCCTGCGCCATTTTTTCCTTCAGGAAATTCACCCGTTCGGACACGACCTTCAACTCGGCATCCAACACGTTGTCGCCGTTCGCCGGCCCGCGTTCATCCGCGACGCTCTTCGTCCGTCCGGCCGCCACCTCCTGCTGGGCAGCCGCCAGTCGGCCCGCAAGTTCATCATTCTCCTGCTGACGCCGGCGATTCTCGCCGCGCCCCCGTTCCGCCTGCTGCTGCAGTTCTAGGATTTGATCATCGCGCCGGATGACAAGGTGATGCTCATAAAGGGCCGCACCGAGCAGGGCGGCGACGGTGGTGACGAGGAGGGTTTTTTGAATCGTGGTCATGGCAATAGTCTTGGCGGCCTCGATGGCGGCGACGTGACCGGCCGCGCCGGTGAGGACCGCGGCGGACGAAAACGAGAGGCCCAGCCCGATGGGCGCAGTCTGGACCGCGCCGGCGGCCAGATCGGCAGCGAGCGCCGTCGCCCCGATCGCCACGCCGCGCTTGGAAAAATAGCCCCGCAGTTGCTCGAGAGCGCGGCTCACGCGCTTCTGCGCCGCATCCTCGGACGTGCCGAGCAGCCGGCCGACTTCGCGCAGGCTCTTGTTTTCAAAGTAACGCAGCAGAATGGCGCTGCGATCGGTCTCGGCCAGAGTTTCCATCGCCTCGTCCAGCAGGGGCTCGACCTGCGGCCATCCGGGGGAATTCGAATTCATGGCGGCAATTTCATAGGCGGTTTGTTCGCGGGCCTGGCGGCGCGATTCGCGCCGGATGACATCGATCGCCGCCCGGCGCGTGGTGAGGTAGAGCCACGCGGTCAGAGGCGCATCAGGCTTCATCTGGTGCCCGTGACGGGCCAGCGCGACGAAGACCGTCTACGTGACTTCCTCCGCCAGGTCGGGCGATCGCAGCTGGCGGCGGGCCGCCGAATAAACCAGGTCGACATGCCGGCTCACCAGCGTCGCGAAGGCCGCCTGCGAGCCTTCCGCCGCATAGTCCCGGATCAACTGCTGGTCATCCGTGCTCATTTACCTGAGATAACGCCACTGCTCCCGGAAATCCGACATAAAATCCAGACAGTCCCAAAAAATTCCTCGCCGACATCCTCCGATCTGTTTTGAACCACGAAGAAAACCACCCGGAGGATCGACCTTCGTGACTTCGTGCCTCTGTCGTAAAACCCTCCGTATGAAATTCCCCTGCCCCACCATGTCCGTTATTTTGTTCGCCGCGGCCGCGCTCGCCGCCCTGCCCGCGGCGGCCCAGCCGGTGAACCCGCTCGTGCGGGAGGGCGTGACGGAAAAAATCTCCGAGCACGTGTATGTCATACCCGACGCCAGTATGCCGATGGTGCCCAATGTCGGCATCATTGTCGGGGCCCATGGGACGTTCGTGGTCGACACCGGCATGGGCGTGCGCAACGGGCAAACCGTACTGCGCGAGACGGGCAAGGTGAGCAAAAATGCCGAACTGCATCTCGCGACGACTCATTTCCACCCCGAGCATGATCTCGGCGCGATGGCGTTTCCCCCCGGCACGGAGATGCTGCGCTCGCGCGACCAGCAGAAGGACATCGAGGAATTCGGCCTGCAAGTGGCCCAGTCCTTCAGCAGCCGCTCGCCGTTCTCGGCCGAACTCCTGAAGGGCGCCGAGTTTCGCAAGGCCGACACCTTCTTCGAGCGCGAGCACACCGTCGATCTCGGCGGCGTCCGCGTGCGCCTGATTGCCATGGGCGCCAACCACACCCGCGGGGACACGGCCTTCTGGGTCGAACCGGATGGCATCCTCTTCTCCGGTGACATCGTCATGAAGCCTCAGCCCTCCTTCGCCAGCCCCTACTCCAGCCTGAAGCACTGGCAGGCCAGCCTGGATATCCTCGAGCAGCTGCACCCGAAACGCATTGTGCCCAGCCATGGCCCGATGGGCGACGCGGCCTTCATCACCGCCTACCGGGCGCTTTTTAGCACGGTGCAATCGCGCGCCGCCGAATTGAAGAAGCAAGGCAAGACAGCCGATGAGGCCGTGCAAGCCCTCACCGCCGAAATGAAGACCCAGTATCCCGACCAGGGCCGCCTAACCGGCGCCATCCGGTCGGCCTACAGCGAAGCGCCGTAAGCCAAACTGAATTAGCCACAATGACACGGAGCCACAGCGAAAACTCCGATCGGATTGATCTTTGTCACTCCGTGTCTTTGTGGCCAATTCGGCCGAGACGGCTGCTTATTTTTTAGCGGCCGGGCGCGGCTGGTCGTCTCCCCGAGGGGCGCCCCGCGGCTCGACCGGGATTTTGTAATCATCGGGCATCGGCGCCGGATGCTTCGGATCAAAACTGCCGGCATCATCCACAATATAGTCAGCGAGGCCGAGCTTCGCCTTGCGGATGCCCTCGACGATACAGCGGGACAGCATGTAGCCGCCGTACTGGCTGCTGTGCGTGCCGTCCCCGGAGGTCCGCGGCGCGAGCTTCGGGCCGAGGGTGTTGATAAGGTCGACGCTCATGGAGTAGAGATCGATCGAGGCGACTCCGGCCAGCTGGGCCGCGGCGATCGCCGCCTGCGGAAACTCGCCAAGGCTGTCGGTCGGCAGGCCGGTGGTCATGTTGATCCGGGTCATGGGTGAGACGATCACCGGGATGCCGCCGCGGCGCCGCACTTCGACGGCGTAGGAGGCCAGCAGCCACTTGTAGTCGGTGTTCGCCTCGACACCGGTGTTGACCCAGTCGCCCTGCGTATCCTCGACCGGCCAGATGCGGTTGTGGAGCGAGGTCTTGGGGTCGTTGTGGCCGAACTGCATGAAGACATAGTCGCCCGGCTTCATCTCGCTCATGACCTTGAACCAGCGGTTTTCCATGCGGAACGCCTTCATCGTCTCGCCCGACTCGGCATGGTTGGCCACCGCCACCGGGGCCTTGAGCCAGCGCGGCAGCATCTGCGCCCAAGTGCCGAGCTCGCCACCCTGGTCCGTGACCGTGGAGTCGCCGATGACGAAGACCGTGATGGCGTTGTCCACCTTCTCCAGCTCGAGGGCACAGACCGCAGGTTTCGCGTCGCTAAACTGGAAGGTGAGCTTGTCGTCCCACGTCGCGGTGAGAGCCTCGTGCGTCAGCGGGTTGATCTCCCGCGAGTCGAGCTTCATCACGTTGCCCGGCGAAAGTTCCGGCGTGCGGGTGTTGACGATGAACGAGCGGGTCACGAACTCACCTGCCTTCGTATGCACGCGCTCGAAGATCAGCCGGCGGGTCTCGGCCTTCACCGTGGTCGTCGTTTCCTCCTTCGCGTCGCCCAGGGTGAGCGTCACACGGTAATTGCCCGGCGGCACGAACACCGAGAACTTGAACAGCGGGTCCGCCGTGGCAAAGCCGGCGTGCAGCGGATCGCTGCCGCCGCGGTCCACCGCCTTGACCGTCGCGCCTGGCTCGAAACCGTAACCGCGGTCCCGGCTGTAAACCATGTCCGGCTTCACCGACGTGAACCCGGGCGCCACGGCGCCGGGGCCGAAGGCGAACTTCATCCGGATCGTGCGGGCTTCCTCGGCCGAGGCCGGAGCGGAGCCGAGTGCCATCGCAATGGCCGCGATTGCAAAACCACGGGGATCAAACAGGGGAATTTTCATGGGGAGCAAAACGGGGGTGAAGGGGTGAATCCGGTTCCGGCCTTGGGCGCCGATGAGGGTTCCGTGCAGCCTGACGCCCGTCGCGGGAAAAAGTGTCTCCAGTCATGAATCCAATCGTGTCACGCGAAGGCGCGAAGCCGAACCAAGGGGATCGGGTCCGGACTTCGTGCTCTTCGCGCCTTCGCGCCTTCGCGTGAGACCTGCCGCCGCAAGAGAGAGGATCTACCCGCGGTATGTTTGACTCACCGGCGGCACCGTGACTCGCTCCTTCCACCCCAAGGTTCATGAAGCCTTCCCCGCGATTGTCCGTTCCTTCAGTCCTTTTGTTCGCGGTCCTGCTGCTTTCGTTCTCCGGCTGCGCTCAGGTTTACCGGATGCAGGTCGATGCCGGCGCCCGTCCGGGCAAGGACGCCCCCGTTTCTTACGCCGTCCACGAAGCCGGCCTCGTGGAAACTTCGCTGGCCAATCAAACCGCCGCGGCGAAGTTCGTTAACACCGCGCTGTCCGCCAAGGGCATGTTCGAGGCGCCCAACCCGGAAACGGCGGACATGGACGTGACCTACTCCTACGAGATCAAGCAGCAGCGGCGCGTGCGCGAATGGGACGAGTCCATTTATCAGATCAAGCGGGGCGGAGGCGACCACGTGGGTGGCAGCGTGGGCGAGGGCCCCCTTGGAAAACCCATTTATATCGATCCGCCGGCCGAATTGGATGTCGAGCAGGTCCATCACACGGCCGACGAGATCGTCTACCTGAAGGAACTCCACCTCGTCGCCACCGAGCGCAAGCCCGCGACGACCGATACTCCGGCCCGGGTCTGGGATATTTCGATCGGATACGAGGACGCTGATCCAAACCTGGAAAAGTCCATGCCGCTCCTCGCAGCTGCTGGCTGTGATCACATCGGCACCAACACCAACGGCCCGATCATTATCCGCCTGCGCGACAAGGACGAGGTCGTGGCCTTCATCAAGCGCGGCCTGTAATCTCAGGGACAGGCGCCGCCAGAAAAGCCCCTGAAAGTTTCACGAAGAGGCGCAGTGGTCGCGGAGAAAAACTGGCTTGAGGTATCTCTCTGCGGCCACTGCGCCTCTGCGGGAAACCAATCTGATGCTCGTTCCTAACCCAGGTTCACCGGGTCCACGTCGAGCACCTGCGTCATGTCGTCGGGCCAGGCGAAGGCGGCGCGCAGTTCCGCAAGGCGGGGCACCACCTTGGTTGCCGAGGCGCAGAAATACCAGAGCTGCCAGCGGTACTCGTCCTTGATCTTCTCGATCGGCGACGGCGACGGGCCGCGCAGTTCCAGGCGGTCGCCGAATTCCTTCTCCACGGTTTTCGCCCATTGCTCGGCGAAGAACTTCAGCTTCTCGGGGTTCGGTCCGCGGAAGAGATGGTGAATCAGGTGACGGTAAGGCGGATAATGAAACTCCCGCCGGATCTGCAGCTCCGCCGCGGCAAAGCCGGCATAGTCGGCATGGCGCGAGAACTGGATCGCGCCGGCCTGCGGCGTGAAGGTCTGCACGATGACCTCGCCCGCCCGGTCGCCGCGGCCGGCCCGGCCCGCCACCTGCACGAGGAGCTGGAAGGTCCGCTCGTTGGCCCGGAAATCCGGGATGTGCATCGAAATGTCGGCGTCGACCAGGCCGACGAGCGTGACGTTCGGAAAGTCCAGGCCCTTGCCGATCATCTGGGTGCCGACGAGAATATCGATCTTGCCCGCCCGGAAATCGGCGAGGATCTCGCGGAAACGGTTTTTCTTCGCCATCGCGTCGGTGTCCATGCGCTCGATCCGCGCCCGCGGCAGTGCACGGCGCACGGCCTCCTCGACGCGCTGCGTGCCGAGGCCCCGCCAGCGGATGTCGGGCGCGGCGCACTGCGGGCAGCGCAGCGGCGCGGGCCGCGTCTCGCCGCAGAGGTGGCAGCGCAGCGTTTCGTCGGTGCGGTGGTAGGTCAGAGCGATACTGCAGTGCGGGCACTCCTCCACGTGGCCGCACTTGGTGCAGAGCATGGACGACGAGTAGCCGCGACGGTTGATGAAGAGGATCGTCTGTTCGCGCCGGTCGAGGCGGCCGCGCATGGCGTCGACCAGCTTGCGGGAAAGCGCCGGCAGCGTGCGCTGGCGCATCGCCTCGATGCGGAGGTCGACGATGTCGATGTGCGGCAGCTTGCGGTCGTCCACGCGCTGGAGGAGCTGGATCAACCGGTATTTTCCCGCCTGGGCGTTGGCGTAGCTCTCCAGCGACGGCGTGGCCGAGCCAAGCAGGCAGACGGCGCCGTTGAGCTTCGCGCGCATGACCGCGACATCGCGGCCGTGGTAGCGCGGTGTCTCGTCCTGCTTGTACGCCGGCTCGTGTTCCTCATCCACGACGATGAGCCCGAGATTCTGCACCGGGGCGAAGACCGCGGAGCGCGCGCCGACCACCACCCTCGCCTCGCCCGTCGCCAGCGCCAGCCAGCCATCCAGCCGCTCGCCCTCGCTCAGATGACTGTGCCAGACCACCACGCGGTGGCCGGGCGCTATCGCCTCGAGCCGCGAACGCAGGCGCGCGACCGTCTGCGGCGTGAGCGCCACTTCCGGCACGAGGAAAATCACGCCCGTGCCTGCCTTCAGCGCGGTGTCGATCGCACGCAGGTAAACCTCGGTCTTGCCCGAGCCGGTGACGCCGTGGAGGAGCGAGACGCTGAATTTCTTCGCCGCGAGGCCCGCCGTGACCGTGGCCACGGCGGCCGCCTGCTCGCCATTCAGCACATGCGGCTGGGAGGCGACGAGTTCGCCGTGCGCCCAGTCGTCGGCGTAGGCCACGCGCTCGACGCGGCGCGTTTCCTCGCGCAGCACGCCCCGCTTCACCAGCGCGCTGCTCACGGCAGCGGTGAGGCCGAGGCGCTTGAGCACCAGCGCCCTTCCCTGCGGCTTGAACTGCTGCTCGAGAAACCGGTACAGCCGCGCCTGCTGCGGGGCGCGCTTGGCCAGCGCGGCCAGTTCGTCGGCGGACAGGCGCTGCGCCACCGTGAGCAGCTTCTCCTGCTTCAAGCCGGCGCCGTTGCGCACCGCCGCGGGAATCATCGTCTCGATGATGCTGTCGAGCCCGCACGCGTAGTAGCCGGCCATCCAACGGGCGAGCCCGAGCAGGTCGGGCGGCAACGCGGGAAACGGGTGGACGACCTGCACGATGGATTTGAGCCGGTCGACGGGAAAATCCCGCGGTGCGCCAATCTCGCCGATGATCCCCAGGCGGATGGTGTTGAGCAGCGGCACGCGCACGAGAGCGCCGACGCCGGCACCCGCCCGCAGCGACTCCGGCACGCGGTAGTGCAGGAGCTTGTCAAAACCCGCGAGCGGGTGGACGCCGACAATCATGGCCGGATGACGGAGCGCGTTCCGCGGCATGGCAAACCTGAAGGGGCCGCGCGGCAGGCAGACGCCGGAGGACAGAAGCCGGAGGCCGGATTTTTAGCCGCTAAGAGGCGCAAAATGTATCCGGAACTACGACTCGAATCTCCCGCGCGCCTATAGGCGCAATGTGGATATGGCCGCAGCCCCGGAATTTTTGCGCCTCTTTGCGGCCAAACTAGCTGCTAGGTTGGCGGCAAACGCATTGACACCCGCCGCGCTCGCGGAAAACAGTCGCGGCGTGAGCATCCCTGCGGCCCTGGAGAAATTTCGAAAGTTTCTGACTCAAAAGGGACTGCGCGTGACCAACCAGCGGCTGGCGATCTTTGACGCCGCCTTCTCGCAGAAGGACCACTTCACCGCCGAGCAGCTGCTCGACTATGCCCGGACGATCGACGACTCCGTCTCGCGCGCCACGGTTTACCGGACGCTGCCCATCATGACCGAGAGCGCGCTGCTGCGCGAGGTCGACATCGGGTCGGGCGAGAAATTCTACACACCGAACCAGACGGGCGGTTCCACCCAGGTGGCGCAGGTCGTCTGCCTCGATTGCGACCGGATCTTCGAGATCAGCGCGCCCTTCATGGAATGGTACGGCAGCACGGTGTCATCGAAACTTGGCCTCACCCCGGTGTCCCAGCGGCTGCAGGTGAGCGCGAACTGCAACCAGTTCCGCCAGACCGGCACGTGCCCGCGCCACGGTTGAACCACCGACCATCGCATGTCAGCCAAGGACAAAACCCACGATCCCACGTTTGAAATCGGGTTCTTCGAGTCGGTGCTCCGCCGCGAGCCGGGCTACGTGGACGTGGTGGAAATCCTCGGCGGGCTCTACACCCGCCAGGGCCGCATCGCCGACGGGCTGAAGATGGACCGCAAGCTCGTGAAGCTGCAGCCGCGCAACGCCACTGCGCATTACAATCTCGCCTGCAGCCTCGCCCTTTCCAGCCGCAAGACCGACGCCCTCCGCTCGCTGCGCCAGGCCGTGCAGTTTGGCTACCGGGACTTTGATTGGATGCAGCAGGACCCCGACCTCGAGAAGCTGAAGCAGCACCCGGAGTTCCGCTCGCTGCTGGCGCAACTGAAGGCACCGGCGAAGCCGCAGAGCTGAGCCTTGATCTCCCCGGCGCCTTGACCCTGTGAACAAGCCGCCCGGCAGGATGGCCCATTGGCTGCTCGAGACTCCCCTGCTCTGGGGCGTGGGCGGCTTTGCCGGCTATTTTTACTACACCCAGTTCATCAAGCAGATTTCCTGGAACACCATCGAGCTGCTCATTGCGCAGCACGTGCTCCAATACGGCACCTATGTCACGAGCCTGGATTATCCCTCGGCCCTGACCTGGCGGCCGGTGGTGCCGACGCTCATCGTCGCGTTCGTCCGGATCTGGACGGCCGACCCCATGCTGATCTACCAGATCATCTGCGGCGCCACCCTCGCCGGCCTGGCCGTGATGATGTTCCTGGCCGCGCGATTGCTGTGGGGCAACGTGGCCGGGCATCTGGCCGCGTTTTTCACGCTGACCTGCCCGGCGATCACGACGGGACTGATCAACCACTTCCACTCCTACTCGCATCTCGGCGCCCTGATCGTGCTGGGACCTGCCCTCTATTGCGCGCTGCTTCTGCTGCAGGATCGCCCGCCCGGGATGGCGCCGACCTGGCGACTCCACGCCCTTTCGGGGCTGCTTTGGGGTCTGGCCTACCTGAGCCGCAGCGAATTGATGCTCTTCGCCGGGGGACATTTTTTGCTGATGCTCTGGCTGCATCGGCGGCGCCGACTCCCCCTCGCCCCGCTGGCCGCCTGGTGGCTGATGTTTCTGGTCTGCTTCATTCCGTACAATGCGTATGCCGACCATGTCGCCACCCGCGACGGCCTGCTCGCCCGCAAAAGCATCTACACCCTTTACATGAGCCAGGGTTGGGCGGACCCGCCGCCCGACGCCGTGGCGGATACCGAGGGCAGTGGTTACGCCTATGCCATCAAGCTGTATGGCGATCCGCTGGCCAACGGCGAAAGCGCCATCCGGGCCTTCCGCAACAATCTTCCCGCCTTCGAACGGCGCGTGCGCCTGAACACGGAGGCCTTCTACCTGAGTTTCCATGACCCCGATTTTTTTCCGCCCGTGTGGGCCGCAGCGGCGCTGCTGACCGCGGGGATGTTCGTCACCGGCCTGATCCCGCCGGCGCAGCGCCTCTCTGTCTGCCTGCTGCTCGGCTGCTTCGTCGCGATCCACTTCATCCTGATCTACCATATCGACCGCCGCTATCTGACGGTGGCAATTCCCGCACTGATCCTGCTCGCCAGCGGCGGCGTGCATTACCTGTTGCACGGGATCGGGCGCCTGCCGCGTCCGCTGGCGGTGGGGCTAAATGTGGCCGTTTTCGCCGGCCTGATTTTTGCGTCCCGGGCTGAGTTCAGGACTCTGCACGATCATCTGCCCAGAAACCGGCAGAGCCTCGCGGCCATGGATTCGCTGGGAACGCACTTTCGCTCGTTGGTGCCACACCCGCACCTGGCCGGTAACCGGGAGCCGCACATCGGATTTGTCGCACCGGCCAACTCGCCGATCTATCCCGAGGACCCCACGCTGCTCGCCTATTTCTCCCGCACTGCCTGGGTGAATCACGGAGCGGAAGGCACGTTTCCCCGCGGCCGGTTCTACTCCTTTCGCGAATGCGCAGACGACTATCGCTATGTGCCCGCCGAGCAGCTCGCGGCCCAAACCGCCGACCCCTCCATCAAGGTCATTGCCGACTATGTGAACCCCGTGCTCGGCCGGTACTATCTTTTGCAGCTGAATCCGTAGCCGCCTCGGAATTTTTGGTGCCGTCGCCGTTCGGAGAAAAAAATCGAATGCGTTGTATGGCACAGTCGGCGATCCAGGCAGGCAGGCGTTTTTAGCGCGTTGGGGACAACACGCTCCACCTTCGCATCACTTGATGCCGAACATCTGCTGCAGGACGGTCTCGAGATCCTTGCCCGCCGTCCAGCCGGTCCGGTGAGACACCACGAGGGTCTTGCACCGGTTCTGCCGCTCGATGCCCACGTTCACGTCCAGGAGCACCGGCTTGTTCGGGGCGAGCCCGAGCACTTCCATCGCCGTCAGCGGGGTCAGGGCGACCGGCAGTCCGGTCCAGTTGAATTTCACATCCCAGCCGTCCACGGTCAGCGGCATCGGCTTGGTGAGCAGCCCCGGATAGCGCTGGGCAAAATCGGGCACGCGGTGCGTCGCGATTCGGACCCGCACCGCTATTTCCTGCCGGGCGAGATATTCCTGGAAATTGTCCACGCGGCGGGCGCGGTACTGCCGCAGGAAGTCCAGCGCATCAAAGCCCATCAGATTCATGCCGTTCCAGACGCCATGCTCATTGTGACTCCCGAATTTCCGCATGTCATACCAGGCTTGAAAATCCCGCGTGACCCAGAGCCCGATTTCAAAATGAAGGTGCGCGCGGTCCCGTGGGATCGCATAGCCGCCGGCGGAATGGCCCATCGTGGCGATCACCTGGCCGCGGGCGACCCGGGTGCCGACACCGACCCCGGGCGCCACGCGGGTGAGATGAGCGTAGAGGGTGTAGACCGCCGGGGTCAGATCCGGATGCTCGATCACGATGTAACGGCCATAACTGCTATCGCCGGCCTTCGGGTTGATGTAGCGCACCACGCCGTCCATCGCCGCATAGATGTCGTCGATCGGCTCGCCGCTGCGGTCGCGGGTGAGGGCCTTGATGTCGATGCCCTCGTGAAACTGTCCGCCGCTGCTGCGCACGCAGCCGAATCCCCCGGACTCCGGATCGCCCGAGCCCGCGTCCTGCAGGAACGCCGTGATGGCCTTGCCCTGCGCGAACGCCTCGTTGGGCGTGGGCCACACGATGGCGATGCGGTCGGCGGCGCGAAGGCCGGAGGCAAACAGCAGCGTGAGGACGACCAGTGCCGTCCTCATGGCTTGATCTTCTCCACCCGGACGCTCCAGTCCGCGCCATAGCTGATCCCGTGCTTCCGGGCGAAATCGCCCTGGTTCAAGGCCAGGGCGACATTCATCAGGCTGTTGAGGTAAAGCAGCGGCGCCCCCTCCGGCACGTCGCCAAACGTCCGGGCGTAGGGAATTTCACCCGTGTAAATGGTTTTGCCCGCCTGAATGATCCTGACGTGAAAGCGGTCGCCATACTTCGGCTGCAGCCGCGCGAAGAGGGTGTCGTCCAGGTTCGTCCAGATGTTGCCATACTGGAAATCGAGATAGGGAATCGTGCCGACGAGTTCCGCGCCTTCCAGGCGCGGGCGTTCATAGGGCAGCATCACGACCGTCGCCGGCAGCACCGGCCCGACCTCCGCGTAGGTGATCACCTCGGCGGCAAGCCGCGCGCCGACGTAGGCGTAAACATCGCGGCCATGGAAGGTGTAGGATTTCTCCGAGCCGGGCCGGCGGTTTTTGGTTTCGTCGATCTCCCGCACCGTCTCGATGCCGAGTTCCTCGGCGACCAGGGTCAGCGTGCCATTGTCCGGGCTGACAAAGAAATGGCCGCTCTTGGTTTTGAGCACCACGGATTTTCGTTCGGTGCCGACCCCGGGGTCGATCACCGAGACAAACACCGTGCCGGCCGGCCAGAAGGACGCCGTCTGCTTCAGCCGGTAGGCGGCCTCCCAGATGTTGTAGGGCGTGTTCTCATGGCTCAGGTCATGGATCGGAATCTTCGCGCTCACGCCAAAGGCCACGCCGTGCATGGCGGCCACCGCGCCGTCCTTCGTGCCGAAATCAGTCTGCAGCACGAGCGCGTGCTCGGCGGCATGAGCGGGGAACGCGGAAAATACAGCGCACAATATCAGCAGCGCAGAGACATACCTGTTATTCATAAAGTCATCGCTTCCTCTTCGGCAAATGCTGCCATCACTTCAGCGCCCACCGAGTCAGCCAGCAACCGGCCACGATCGGTCAGACGCACCACACTGCCCGCACGCAAGGCCAGCCCGTCGTCGACGAGCCGCTGCAGCAGGGCCTCGACCGCAACCCAGGGCGCTCCGGGACAGCGTTCACGCCAGGCGGAGACATCAACCCCGGCATTCACGCGCAGCCCGAAGATCAGGGCATCCTCCGCCAGCAACGCAGGCGTGAGGGCCACGCGATCTTCCGTCACGCGTTCGCCATCGGCAACGTGTGCGAGCCAGAGGTCGAGGTCGGCGATATTCGCGCCGCGCCAGCCGGCCTGCTGCGAGGCCGCCGACGGGCCGAGGCCGACCCACTCGTGCATGCGCCAGGTGTTGAGGTTGTGCCGGCAGGCGTGGCCGGGCCGCGCGAAATTGGAGACTTCATACTGGGCATAGCCGGCCGCCGCGAGCTGGGCCCAAGTCGCCTCGTACAGGCGCGCCTCGTTCTCCGGGTCGAGTTTCACCCGGCCCTCGGACAGCTTCACCCACAACTTTGTGTCCTCCTCGAAGGTGAGGCAATACGTGGAGATGTGATCCGGCGCCAGCGCCACGGCGGTGCGCACATCAGCGGCCCACTCCTCCGCGGTCTGGCCCGGGAGCGCAAACATCAGGTCCAGGTTCACGCTCGCAAACCCCGCCGCGCGGATGCGCTCGTACGCGCGGTCCACCTGCGCGCGGGTGTGCTGCCGGCCGAGCGCGTCTAGCAACGACGGCTGAAAGCTCTGCACCCCGAGCGAAACGCGCGTGACGCCGATTTCGCGCAGGGCCGCCAGGCGCTCCGCCGTGACCGAGGCCGGCGCCAGTTCCACGGTCCATTCCGCCGGCCCGCCCCCGCCCAGCACGGAGCGAACTGTCGTCCCCAGGCGCCGCAAATCATCCGGCGCCAGCAGCCCCGGCGTGCCGCCACCCCAGAAAACCGTGGTCACCGGCCGAGGCCAAACGACCAGATTCGCCTCCCGTTTGATGCCGGCGAGGAAACTTTCCACCGTCTTCGCGGTCGGCGTGGTCTGATAAAACGCGCAGAAATCGCACGTCGAGGCGCAGAACGGCACATGCAGATAGAGGCCCAGCGGGGCCGCTGTTTCAGCTTTGGCTTGCTCTGTTGCTAAGTGACTCATTACTAGCGCGCATCAATCCCACCCGGTTTTCCTCCCAAGACCCAATGCATACCAACCGAATTTCTCTCGCGAGAAAAATCCTCCTCGGGCTCGGCGCCGCGCTTGGCCTCGTGTTCGTCACGGGTTGCGAGTTCCAGCTCACCAACCTCACGCCCAACACGCTCCCGGAGAACCCCTCCCAGATCTACACGCTCTCGCTGCGCGTCACCCAGAAGGCCACGGCGATCGTGCCCGAGAGCATCGATCCGCACATCATCATCGACGGACAGAACCTGAAGATGACGAAGAGCGCCCTGGGCACCGACATCTACGAGCTTGAATACCAGCTCCCCGCTGGCCGTGACGAGGTGGCCTACTACTACCTCCTGACCTACAAGGTCGAGGCCAGTGGACAGGAACGCGAGCGCGAGTCCTACACCGAGGTCTTTCACACCAAGATCGTGCGCCGCAACGTGCTGGCGCTTCTGGCCAATCGCGGCCCCGTCGGCGCCCGCATCAGCGTGCTCGGACGCGGCTTCACGCCGCAGGACGTGCTCTACGTCGACAACACCGCGGCCCGCACCGTCTTTGAATCGCCCAATGCGCTGAGCTTCTATGTCCCGGCCCTCGACGCCAACAAGAACTACAAGATCGCGATCAACGGCGCCACGGGTAATTCGCCCGTCGGCACCTTCCGCATCGATCCGAGCACCCTGCAGGTTTCCCCCGCCTCGCTCAGCTTGCGCACGGGCGAACGCCAGGTCCTGACCTTCACCGTGCCCAACGCCGCGCCCGCCGGCGGCCTCCTGCTCGACGTCACGACCGATGTCCCCGACGCCGTGATCATGCCTGAGGTGGTGGTCCCTCCCGGCTCGACGTCCGTCAGCGTCACCGTCGAGGGCGGCAAGGCCGGCAGCGGCAGTCTCTTCCTCAAGGGCTACGGCTCCGGCGAAGTCACCATCCCGGTGACTGTGACGGCAAAGTAAGCCGCCCGCGCAAAAATTTCATCTCGGCCGGCGCCGCAAGGCGCCGGCCTTTTTGTTGTAGCGAGACTCTACTTGTCCGCCATAGCTAGAGCCACGGTGGATGAGCGCCGACGGCAAGGACGGACGGCCCGCGCGTCCGATTCGGGCCATCCGGCTTCGGCGACGTCGCAAGTCTGCCCGGACGAGTGGGCCACTCGTCCCTACCCTTCGATCCCGGCGGTCATCCCCGTCGTTATAGCTATGGCGGACAAGTAGACCGCCGCTAAATTTTTCCTACGGCTTCTCCAGCTTCAGCGTCACCACCACCGGCCGGTGGTCGCTGGCCGCGCGCGTATCCGGGCCGTCATAAATTCTGGCCGACCCATTCGCCACCGCGGCGTGCAGCGCAGGCGAAGCCAGGATGTGGTCCACCCGCGAATAGCTGTCATCCTTGTGATAGGAATACGTCCAACTCTCCCCGCGCGTGTCCGTCGCAGGCAGCAATTCAGCCAGGGTGGTCTTGCCCCGCTGCAACAGCGACTGCACCGGTTTGCTGTCCTTGCTGTCGTTGCAATCGCCGAGGATGAGGAAACGTGCCGCGGCCGGATCAGGGAAGCGCTTGAGCACAGCCTCGCGCACGGCCAGCGCCTCCGCTCCCCGGCGGATCGCCGACTCCGGGTCATCAGGCCGGTCGGTGAAGCGGCTCTTGAGATGAACTGCAAACACCGTCACGTCGCCCACCTCCGTCGCAAAGGTCGCCTCGAGCAGGCCACGCTTCACCTTTTCCCGCGCGCCAAAATAGGTGAACCCAAGGTCGGCATGCTGCTTCACCGCCTTGGGCGGCCGCCGCGCCAGCAGCGCCACGTGTCGGTCGACATCCGGTCCCTCAAGCAGGACGGCGAATGGATAGTCGAGGCCCTCCGCCTTGAGATCCCGGCGCAATTCATCGAGGTAGGGACCCGGGCCCATCTCCTGCAGGGCGAGGACATCCGGCTTCAAGCCTAGGATCACCTTGCGCAATGCCTGCTTCTCCACCTCGGGCTTGGGATAATCCTTGCGATACCCGGCCTCGGTCATCCGGTCGGCCGCGACATAGTTTTCAATGTTGTACGTCGCCACCGTCAGCGTCTCCGCCCGGACCGCCGCGAGTCCGACCAACAGGCTGAGTCCAATTTTTCCCGCGGAGAGCGCGGATTTCACGGATATCTGCCGGGATGATTTCATCACTCCGCGCGCATCTACATCATCCGCGGTTACGCCCGGGCTGCCAGCGCCTGTTCGCGCTCGACCAGGGTCGGGTGCGAATAGAAGAACGCGCTGAACCAGGGATGTGGCGTGAGGTTCGTGAGGTTCTTCTGGGCGAGCTTGCGGAGCGCCCCCGTCATCGCCTCCGCCCCGCCCATGGCGTCGCGGGCAAAGGCGTCGGCCTCATACTCGTGCTTCCGCGAGAAGAGGTTCATCACCGGCGAGAACCAGAATGTCACCAATCCGCTCAGCAGGCCGAAGAGCAGAAAGGCCGGCGCGATCTCCCCCGCGGGAAAGCCGAAGGCGGTGTCAAACCACGCGCTCTGCGCGAGCCAGGCGATGACCGCGAATCCGCCCAGCAGCATCGCGGCCGAGAGCGCGATCATCTTCGGGATGTGCCCGCGGCGGTAATGCCCGATCTCATGCGCCAGCACGGCCGCGAGTTCCTCCGGTGTGAGCTGGGAGATGAGCGTGTCGAAGAGCACGATACGGCGGAACCGGCCAAAGCCGGTGAAATACGCGTTCGAGTGGCCGGAACGCTTCGAGCCGTCGATCACCTCGATAGTCTGCGCGCGAAACCCCGTGCGGTCCGCCAGCGCCATGAGCTGCGCGCGCAACGGGCCCTCGGGCAGCGGCGTGAGCTTGTTGAAGAGCGGCAGGATCAACTTGGGATAGAGCACCATCATCAGCAGCTGAAAGCCGAACATCAGCGCGAAGCCCCACACCCACCAGGCCGCGCCCGCCAGGCGGACCAGCGAGAGCAGCGCCCACAGCAGTGGGAAGCCGATGGCGAACAGGAGCGCCACGCCCTTCAGCTTGTCGGTCAGCCACAGGCCCACGGTGCTCTTGTTGAAGCCGAACTTCTCCTCGAGACGAAACTGTGCCCACCATTCAAACGGCAGCCCGGGAATCGAGAGCAGGCCGCCGGCAATGAGGATGAAGAGCGCGTCATCCCACACCGCACCCGGCGCACCCCAGGCCGCCACGTGCGCAAAAAGCACCGGCAGGACGCCGCCGAAGAGCACGAGCGCCAGCACCAAGGTGTCGAAAACTTCCGTCAGGACGCCAAAGCGCGATTTCTCCAGAGTGTAGGCCACGGCCTTGGCGTAGGTCGGCGGATCCATGATGGCCGCGGCGGCGGGCGGCGGCGCCGCGGCATGGCGGCGCACCTCCGCGCGGTTAAGGGCGGAGAGCACCAGCTCGCCCGCAAGGCGCAATCCCATCAGCACCGCCACGATCATCAGAACCATGCCGTCAATCCAACGGGTTTTCCGCCCGGGCCAATGCTAATGTTGTAGCGGCGGTCTATGACCGTCGGGATCGTCGCCACGGCGGTCATAGACCGCCGCTACAGTTTTGGTTGAAAACCCAATTACCCCCCGCATCTTGGCGGCGTGGAAGCCAAATCAACCGCCAAGCTGTCCTTCGAGGATGCCCTCACCCAGCTCGAGCAGATCGTCGAGACCATGGAGTCGGGCGAAGTGCCCCTCGCCGAGCTCCTCGCGAAATTCGAGGACGGCAACAAGCTGCTCAAGGTCTGCGAGTCGCGCCTCAAGGATGCCGAGCTGAAGATCGAGCAGCTCAAGAAGCAGAAGGACGGCGTCGTGTTTGAAAAATTCTCCACCGGGCGCGAGGCCTGACCCGCTGCCCGCCGATTCCGCCCACGATGAGTGACTCCCTTCCCGTTCCCTCCACCCCTCCCCCCCACCTGCTCGGGGCCATCCGCGGCCCGGCCGACGTCAAGGCCCTCACCCCGGCCCAGCTGCCGCAGCTCGCCCAGGAAATCCGCGACGAGCTGATTGCCGTCACGGCCAAGAACGGCGGCCACATCGGCCCGAATCTCGGCGTGGTCGAGCTGACCATCGCCCTCCACCGCTGCTTCACCACCCCCGAGGACCAGCTCGTGTTCGATGTCGCGCACCAGGGCTACGTCCACAAGCTGCTGACCGGACGCGGCGGCGAATTCTTCCGGAAGCTGCGCCAGACCGACGGGGCGAGTGGCTTTCTCTACCGTCCGGAAAGCGTGCATGATGCGTTCGGTGCCGGTCATGCCGGCACCGCCCTTAGCGCCGCGCTCGGCATGGCCACTGCCCGCGACCTGCGCGGCTCCCATGAACACGTCGTGGCCGTCTGCGGCGATGCGGCGTTCACCTGCGGCATCACCCTCGAGGCGCTCAACAACGTGGTCTCTTCCACCAAGCGCCTCATCGTCATCCTCAACGACAACGAGTGGTCGATCGCCAAGAACGTCGGCGCCATCTCGGGCTACCTCAACCGCCTCAGCACCAGCCCGACCTACAACAAGCTGCACCACGATATCGAGGCGTTCTTCCGCAGCTTCCCCACCGGCGTCGAGATGAACCGCGTCTACATGAAGTGGAAGCGCGAGACGAAGGACTTCTTCGTCGAGTCGTCCCTCTTCGAGAAGTTCGGCCTGCGCTATCTCGGCCCGGTCGACGGCCACAATATCGATGCCCTCGTCAAGAATCTCGATTTCGCCAAGCACTGCGACGTACCCGTGCTCATCCATGTGCTGACCAAGAAGGGCAAGGGGCTCGATCCCGCGGTCAATTCACCCGAGAAATTCCACGGCGCGGGCCCCTTCGATCCCGTCACCGGCGAAAGCCTGAAGTCCACCCCGGGTGCGGCGCCGGCCTACCAGGAGGTGTTCGGCCGGACGCTGGTGCGCTACGCCCAGGCCGACCCGCGCATCGTCGGCATCACGGGCGCGATGCCCAGCGGCACCGGCCTCTCCCACCTCGCCGCCGAGGTGCCGAGGCAGTTCTTCGATGTCGGCATCGCCGAGGAGCATGCGGTACTGTTTGCCGCCGGCATGGCGACCAAGGGCTTCCGGCCGGTCGTTGCGATCTACTCCACCTTCCTTCAGCGGGCCTACGACCAGATCATCCACGATGTCGCACTGCAGAACCTGCCGGTGACATTTTGCATGGACCGCGCCGGCCTGTCGCCGAACGACGGCCCCACCCACCACGGCCTGTTCGATCTCGCCTACCTGCGCTGCGTGCCGAACACGGTCGTCATGCAGCCGAAGGACGAGGACGAACTCGTCGACATGCTGCACACCAGCCTGCAACACGACGGCCCGGCCTTCATCCGTTATCCGCGCGGCCCCGGCGTCGGTGTCAAAATCAAGGACCAGCCCGCCCTCGTGCCCATCGGCCATGCCGAGGTGTTGCGCGACGGCTCCAACATCATGATCTGGGCGCTGGGCAACATGGTGGCCGACGCCCTCCGGATTGCCGCGCGCCTCTCGGTCGAGGAAAACCTTTCCGTCGGCGTCGTGAACGCCCGCTTCGTCAAGCCGCTCGACCGCACGCTCCTGCTCAGCCACGCCGCGTGCATCCCGCTGCTCGTCACGATGGAGGACCATGTCCTCGCCGGCGGCTTCGGCAGCGCGGTGCTGGAGGCGCTGCAGGAGGCGGACTGCCCCGCCGCGGTCGAGCGCATCGGCTGGCCGGATAAATTTGTGGAGCACGGCAACAACGTCGAACAGCTCCGCGCCACCTGCGGCCTCGCGGCCGACGACCTGTACCGCCGGGTGCTCGAGCGCTGGCGTAATCTCAGCGCCCAGCAGGTCGAGGCCGACGCGTAAGGACGATCAGACATGGTAGGGCGAGGCGTCCCCGCCGAGTCACGGCTCACCCAGAGGGTTCGCCCTACCCCATAAGCCGCTGACCTGCGCCCTTACTTCACCGCGCCGATCCGCTCGGAACCGATCGCGACGTCGTCGTAATAGATGTCGAAGTTTTCCTTCGCCGCGCCGAAAGAGCGGAAGCCGAAGGCAAACTCCGCGAAATTCCCGACGAGGCCGCTGCTCGTGCCGTCCTTGGGGTCCACTTCCTTGAGCGCGTCCTCCTTGGGATTATTGCTGAGGACGAACGCCTTCTCCTTCGCCAGCTCGCCGTCGATCCAGATCGTCGTCTTGTCGGGCTGGTCATTGAACTCCCACTCCAACAGGAACCAGCGACCGACCGGATACGGGCCGCCGCGCGCCATCGTTTCCTGCGTCTGCGCCCCCGGCGCGTGGCGCTGGTAGGACAGGAAGATGTTCTTGCCGCCCGAGACGCCGACCTCGAGGTAATTGGACTGCGGAAACCCGGCCGACCCGCCGGTGACCAGCACGCCATGGCCCGCCGGCATGCCGGGGCTGATGTACATGTAGACGCGCCCAAAATTATGCTGCTGCAGGGCTGCCGGCAGGTTGCCGACAACCGCAAAACCCAAAGGACGGCTGCCCCCCATCGGATAGTGCACCTTCAGCGCGGATTTGCCGTGGGCGGCCAGTTCCTGCTGCACGGTGACCTCCGCCATGCCTCCGGTTTTCGTCTGCCAGACCTTTTCATTGAGCACCCCGGATTCGAAATCCTCCGTGAAGAGGGGTTTGGCCGCCTGCGCCCACAGGCCGGAGGCAGCGGTCGCGAAGAGAGAGAGCGTGACGGCGGAGAGCAAACACTTGGAGGTAGTCATGATGATGAGGGTATGGGGGATATGGAAATGACGGATCACCCGATGAATAGGTGCGGATTTTTTGGGAAAACCAGCGGAAAGGGAGCCGTCGCCGAACTGTAGGCCAGGTCGTTGACCCGGCGCCACCTCAGCGAGGTGGCCTACAATTTCAGAAACGATCCTCCATCTCCTCGCCGGCTGACGCCGCGGAGCATGATCCGTTGCAGCAGTATAAACCCCAGCAGCAGCAGGCCCACCACGATGCGGCCCCAGGCGGGGCTGAGTCGGCCATCGAAGAGCAACGCCGACTGGATCGTGCCAAAGATCAGGATGCCAAAGAAAGTCCCGAGCATGTGCCCGCGCCCGCCTGACAAGAGCGTGCCGCCAATGACGACGATGGCGATGGCATCGAGTTCGAGCCCGACTCCCTGACTGGGGTTGCCGGAACCGGAATAGATCGCCGCCACGATTCCCGCCAGCGCTGCCCCGGCACTGTTCAGCGTGTACACGCCGATCCTCGTCGCACCCACGGGCAGGCCCATGAGCAATGCGGACTGCTCGCTGCCGCCCAGCGCGAGCAGATTGCGGCCAAACCGCGTGTGTTGGGCGATGACGTAGCCGACGGCCAGCGCCGCAAATACCGCCAGGGCCGCGACCGTCAGCCGCAGACCTCCACCGGGCTCCCACGCGTAGCCCGACAAGTGGACAAAAAACGGATGCGTGATCTCGGTCGACTCCGTGCTGATCCACCACGCCGCGCCCCGCGCGAGGAACATACCGGCCAGCGTGACAAGAAACGGCGGCTGCTTGAATACCTGGATCAGCGTCCCCATGAACGCGCCGAGGGCCGCACCCAGCGCCACTGCCGAGGCCGCGGCGAGCACGGGATGCACGCCGTGCTTCTGGATCAGCGTGGCTGTGAAGATCGTCGTGAAACCGACCACCGCGCCGACCGAGAGATCGATGCCGCCGGAAAAAATCACGAGCGTCATGCCGACGGCGGTGATGCCTGTCACCGCGGTGTCCGTGAACAGGTTCACCAAAACCCGCGTGGAGAAGAACCCGTCGTACATGACGCCCGCGCACACGAACAGCACGGCAAAGATGACCGCGGTGGCGAAGAGTGGCAGGTTTCTCCGGCTCGAGGTCTTCATCCTCGTACCTCCGGATTTTTAACCGCAAAAAGACGCAAGGTCCCTAAGGTTGCACCGATGTCTCCATTGCGCCTATAGGCGCGCGGGGGCTTCGAGTCGAAGCCAGGGTAATTTTTGCGCCTTTTTGCGGCTAAAGAATTCAGAGATCCGGATCCGTGTCCATTCATACCGGTTTCCTCCACAGGCCGCCGAGCCAGCGGCGGGATTTTTCGGACTGCAGCAGGCACACGCCGATGATCAGCAGCGCCTTCGGCACCGGCGCGACCGCCGGCGCCACGCCAAGATTGTACATCGTCACGGTCAGCGTCTGCAGCAGTAGCGCCCCGATCCATGAGCCGAGCAGCGAAAAACGCCCGCCCGTCAGCGCGGTGCCGCCGACCACCACGGCAAAGATCGCATCGAGCTCCATGTTGGTGCCGGACGTCAGCGGGTCGGCCGCGCGGATATTGGACGCGGCCAGCAAGCCCGCGAGACCCGCACAGAAGCCGCTGGCCACATACGCGAGGCACTTCACGCGAGCCACGGCAAGGCCGGCAAACCGGCTGGCCGTCTCGTTGTCGCCCGCCGCCTCGATGAAAAGCCCGAGCGCCGAGCGGCGCAGCACGGTGTTGACGATGAGGTAAAGTACCGCGACCAGCACCGCGGAAAACGGCAGGCCGATCAGGTAGCCGTTCCCGAGGAATTCAAAACCCGGGCGCTGGATCGTGACAACGTTGCCGTCCGTGATGAGCTGCGCCACCCCGCGCCCGGCCACCATCAGGATCAGCGTGGCGACAATCGGTTGCAGCCGCAGCCCGGCCACGAGCAGGCCGCTGGTCAACCCCGCCGCCGCCGTGACCGCCAGCGCCGCGGCCACGGCGAGAACCAGCGGCGCCGAATGCTGCGTCAGCAGGATCGCCGCCAGCGCGCCGCCGATGGCCATGATCGAGCCCACCGCGAGGTCGACGCCACTGACGGCAATGACGAGCGTCATGCCCAGCGCCACCAGCATGCAGCGCGATCCCTGGCTGAAGATGTCGATCAGCGAGCCGTAAAGATGGCCGTCCGACACCGTGACCGACAAAAACGCCACGCTGCGATCATGTAGAAGATTGGCCAGTACGAGGGCCAAAATGCCCGCGAGCGGCCAGATCACCGGCGAACGCCAGAAGGAATGTGCCTGCGCTTCACTCATTGGCCGCACACCTTTCGGAAGGGATTGTTTCACGCAGAGGCGCAGAGTACGCAGAGCTCGATCCTTGTTTTTTAGTTTCCGAACCTCTGCGCTCTCTGCGCCTCTGCGTGAGAATGGATCGTGTTCGTGTCATTTCGTGTCTCGTCGTGGCGAAAAATCCGAATCCGGCGGCTCGTGTTCGATATGCCCGCCCGCCATTGCCGCCATGAGTTTGTCCGCGGTGGCCTCCCCTGCCGCGAACTCGCCGACCCGACGGCGCTCGCGGAGCACAACGACGCGCGTGCTATTGCGGACGACCTCCTCGATTTCCGACGAGATGAAAAGCACCGCCAGCCCGTCGGCGCGCAGCTTGGCGATGATCTGCTCAATCTCGGCCTTCGCGCCGACATCGATGCCGCGCGTGGGCTCATCGAGGATGATCAGCTCCGGCTGCGTCGCCAGCCAGCGGGCGAGCAGCACCTTCTGCTGGTTGCCGCCCGAAAGATTCCGGATGGGCGCATCCGGCCCGGGCGTCTTGATGCGCAGGGCCGTGATGTAGTGGTCGCACAGCCGCAGCTGCTCCGCCCGGCCGAGCACGCGCCATGCGCCCTGCTTTGCCTGCAGGGCAAAGACGAGGTTCTCACGCACCGAGAGGTTCGGCAGAATCCCCTCGATCTTCCGGTCCTCCGAGCAAAACGCAAAACCCTGTCGGGCGGCATCCCGCGCTGAAGCCAGTTTCACTGACGTTCCCCTCACCCGGACTTCGCCGGCGTCGGCGCGGTCGATCCCGAAAATCAGCCGCGCGGTTTCGGTGCGCCCCGATCCGAGCAGACCTGCGAGTCCGACGATTTCCCCGCGGCGCAAATCCAGATCCAGGGGGTGGATCCCACCGCGCCGCGCCAACCCGCGGGCCGCGAACAGCGGAGGACCGACCTGCTCCACCGATCCTGTCTTTGCGCCGATCGGCGGCGCGGGCTCGGCGACGATCTCGCGGCCGAGCATCTTGCCCACGAGCGAAAGGCGCGGCAGGCCCGTGGTGGCATATTCGCCCACGAGCTCGCCGTTGCGCAGCACAGTGATCCGGTCCGTGACGGCGTAGACCTGCTCGAGGAAGTGCGTGACGAACACGATGCCGAGCCCCTCCCCGCGCAGGCGGCGCATCACGGCAAAAAGCTCCGCGACCTCCTTTTCGTCCAGACTGGCGGTCGGTTCGTCCAGCACCAGCAGCCGCGCGCGCAGATCAAGCGCCCGGGCGATGGCGACCATTTGCTGCAGCGCGACCGACAGCGAACCGAGTTCGGCGTCGATATCGCAGTCGATCTCCAGCCGGGCCAGCGCCGCCCGGGCGTGTTGCCGCAGCGCCCGCCAGTTCAGGAAACCGAGGCGTCCGGGCTGGCGGCCGAGCATGATATTCTCCGCCACGGAAAGCGATGGGACAAGGTTCACCTCCTGGTAAACCGTGCTGATGCCGCAATGCTCGGCGTCCTTGGGAGTGGCCGGCGCGATCCGCCGCCCGGCGAGCGAGATCGCGCCCGCGTCGGACTCATACACGCCGGTCAGTACTTTGATCAGCGTGGACTTTCCCGCCCCGTTCTCCCCCAGCAGCGCGTGGATCTCGCCGGCGCGGACGCTGAAATCCACCCCGTTGAGCGCCACGACTCCCGGAAAACGCTTCCCGATGCCGCGCATGGCCAGCAGCGGTTCAGTCATGCAGCAGGCCCTCCGAGTCGGAATTTATTGCCACAAAAAGGCACGAAGATTTCAGGGCTGCGGCAACCTCTCCATTGCGCTCATAAGCGCGCGGGAAATTTGAGCCGGAGCCATGGAAATTCTTGTGCCTCCTTGTGGCTAAACTTCGATCAGTACTTCCGGATCGGCAGGGCCGCGGCGGCGTTGGTGGCGTCGAAGAGCTCGTCCTTGTTGAACTGCTTGCGCGGCAGCACCGGTTGGCCGGCGGCGAGTTTCGCCGCGGCGTCGTAGGCCTTGGGCCCGAAGAGCGGGTTGCACTCCACCGTGCAGTTGATCTTGCCGGCGACGACCGCCTCAACGCCCTCGCGGACGGCATCAATCGAGACGATCATCACATCCTTGCCCGGCTTCAGGCCCGCCGCCTCGATCGCCTGGATGGCGCCGAGCGCCATGTCGTCGTTGTGCGCGTAAACAATGTCGAAGTTGCGGCCATGCTTCTTGAGGAAAGCTTCCATAACCTGTTTGCCGAGCTCGCGGCCGAAATTGCCGCTCTGAGAGTCGATGACCTTGAGGTCGGGATATTTCGCGATGCCTTCCGCAAAGGCCCGCTTGCGTTCGCCGGCGGCGGAAGAGCCCGTCGTGCCCTGGAGTTCAAGGATGCGCCCCTTGCCGTTCGTGTGCTTGGCGAGCCAGTCGGCGGCCATGCGGCCTTCCTCGGCAAAATCGGAACCGATGAAGCAGGCATAGAGCGACTCGTCGCTGACGTCGATCGAGCGGTCCATCACGATGACCGGGATCTTCGCCGCCTTGGCCTCACGCAGGACCGGCTCCCAGCCGGTGGTTTCAATGGGCGCGATGATGATGACATCCACGCCCTGGGCCACGAAGGAACGCACGGCACGGATCTGGTTCTCCGGCTTGCCCTGCCCGTCGGCGAACTTGAGATCGATGCCGCGCTTGGCAGCCTCCGACTTCATCGACTCGGTGTTCGCGGTTCGCCAGGCGCTCTCGGCGCCGGTCTGGGCGAAACCGATCTTGAGCGGTTTGGTCGCTGCCGAGGCCAGGGGGGCCAGGATCAGCGCGGACAGGGCGAGGCAGGTGCGAAGGAACATGCGGGGAGCGTAGATTTTCATGGGGTGCGAGGGGGAGCCTGCGAGCGAAACGGTGCCCCTTCCCCGGCGCAATCCGGATTTCACTCTGATCCATCGTAGGGGCGCGCCTTGCCCGTTCGACAAGCTCAGGGCCCCGAGCCTGCCGCGGGGTGCGCACCCAGTTTGCGATCGTCGAGCCGGGCGCAAACGAGGTGCGCCCCTACATCGGAAGGGAAATCCAAAGACGGTTGAATGCCGCCGCAGCTCGCGCTTGCCGAAATCGGGCCCGCCCCCTACACACCAACCTCTTTCCGATCTGCCCCGCCGGCTCCCCCATGAAAGACACGTTTACCCTCGGCATTGACTACGGCACGAACTCCGTGCGCTGCCTGATCGTCCGGTGCGCCGACGGCGCAGAGATTGCCAGTTGCGTGGTAAATTATCCCGGCGGCCGCCAAGGCGTAATCCTCGACCCCAAGGACCACCACCTCGCCCGTCAGCATCCGGGCGACTACCTATATGGACTCGAGAAGAGCGTGCGCGGCGCGCTCGCCACGGCCAAGAAGCAGCGCGGTTTCAAGGCGGAGTGCGTGATCGGCATCGGCGTCGACTCCACCGGCTCAAGCCCGCTGCCCGTGGATGCACAAAACCGGCCGCTCGCCCTGGATAGGAAATGGCGGAAGCATCCCGCCGCCCAGTGCTGGCTCTGGAAGGATCACACCGGCTGGCGCGAGGCCGCAGAAATCACCCGGCTCGCCGCGCAGCACCGCCCACACTTCATCGCCAAGTGCGGCAACATCTACTCTTCCGAATGGTGGTGGTCCAAGATCTGGCACTGCCTCGCCACCGCCCCCGCGGTCTTCAACGCCGCCTACTCCTGGGTCGAGCTCGCCGACTGGGTGCCGTCCGTGCTCGCCGGCGTGACCGATCCGCGCGCGATCAAGCGCGGCATCTGCGCCGCCGGCCACAAGGCGCTGTTCTGCGACGAATGGGGCGGCCTGCCCGACAAGGAATTTCTCGCCCTGCTCCACCCCAAGCTCGCCGACCTGCGCGACCGACTCTACCAACACGCCTACGACGCCACCGAGCCCGCCGGCCGGCTTTCACCGGAATGGGCCGTGAAACTTGGCCTGCCCGCGGGCATCGTGATCGCGATCGGCGAATTTGACGTGCACTACGGCGCCATCGGCTGCGGCGTCACGGAAGGCACACTCGTCAAAGTCATTGGCACTTCCACCTGCGACTGCGGCGTGGTCTCTGCAGACAAGCAGGTGCCCGACATCCCCGGCATCTGCGGGATCGTGAAGGGCGCAATCCTCCCTGGTTTCTACGGGATCGAGGCCGGCCAGTCCGCTGTTGGCGACATTTTCAAGTGGTGGGCCGAGGTCGTCTGCGCGGGCGACGACGCGATGCATGCGAAGCTGACCCGCGAGGCGGCCAAGCAAAAGCCCGGCCAGTCCGGCCTGCTCGCCCTCGATTGGAACAACGGCAACCGCACCATCCTCGTCGACCAGTTGCTCACCGGCCTGCTCGTCGGTCAGACGCTCTACACAACACCCGCCGAGATTTACCGCGCCCTCATCGAGGCCACGGCCTACGGGGCCCGGGCCATCATCGAGCGCATCCGCGAATATGGCGTGCCCATTGACCGCGTCGTCTGCGCCGGCGGCATCGCCGAGAAAAATCCGCTGCTGATGCAAATCTACGCCGATGTCACCGGCTGCACGATGCAGGTCGCCGGCTCCAGCCAGGCCTGCGCGCTCGGCTCGGCCGTCTCGGCCGCCGTGCTGGCCGGGGCTCACCCGGATTTCCCGACGTCCCAGGCGGCCATGACCTCGATCAAGCCGAAGCAATTCCGGCCCAAGACCGCCAACCGCAAAACCTACGAGCAGCTCTACCAGCTCTACCGCCTGCTCCACGACTCCTTCGGCGGCATCAACAAATCCGCCGACCTCAGCCCGGTGATGAAAGAGCTGCTCACCATCAAACAGTCCGCCCGGTAGGCTTCAGATTCTCATAACTTCGTGTGCTCCGTGCCTCCGTGGCAAAATCTCCCCACCCCTTTCATGATCCAAAACCTCTCCTCCTCCGAAATCTGGTTCGTCACCGGCAGCCAGCACCTCTATGGCGAGGCCGCCCTCAAACAGGTCGCGGCCAATTCCAAGAAGATCGCCGCCGCCCTTGGCGCCTCGAAGCGCATCCCGCTCAAGGTCGTCTTCAAGGCCCTGCTGACCACCCCCGATGAAATCCGTGCCCTCTGCCTCGAGGCGGACCACGCCCCGAATTGCGCCGGCCTGATCCTGTGGATGCACACGTTTTCGCCTTCGAAGATGTGGATCGGCGGGCTGACATCGCTGAAGAAGCCCTTCGTCCATTTCCACACGCAGTTCAACCGCGACCTGCCGTGGGAGGAGATCGACATGGATTTCATGAACCTCAACCAGGCCGCGCACGGCGACCGCGAGGCCGGATTCATCCACACGCGCCTGCGGCTCAACCGCAAGGTGATCGTCGGCCACTGGGAGGACCACGAGGTGCAGGACCGCCTGGCCGCGTGGATGCGCGCCGCCCGCGCCTGGCACGACTGGCAGGGCGCGAAGTTCGCCCGCTTCGGCGACAACATGCGCCAGGTCGCCGTCACGGATGGCGACAAGGTTTCCGCCGAGATGAAATTTGGCTTTGCCGTCAACGGCTACGGCGTTGGTGACCTCGTGCAGCATGTCGACGCCGTGAGCGAGTCGCGCATCACCAAGCTCTGCGCCGAATACGAGGAACTCTACACCGTGGCCCCGGACCTCCGCGCGGGCGGGCCCCGCCACGACTCGCTCCGCTACGGCGCGCGGCAGGAACTCGGCCTGCGCTCATTCCTCAAGGAGGGCGGCTTCAAGGGATTCACCACCACGTTCGAAGATCTCCACGGGCTGCACCAACTGCCGGGCCTCGCCGTGCAGCGGCTGATGGCCGAAGGCTATGGCTTCGGTGCCGAGGGTGATTGGAAGACCTGCGCCCTGCTCCGCGCCATGAAAGTCATCGGCGCCGACCTCGAGGGCGGCACGTCGTTCATGGAGGACTATACTTATCACCTGCATCCCAAGGGACATCAGGTGCTCGGCGCGCACATGCTCGAGATCTGCCCGTCGATTGCCGCCGGCAAGCCCTCGCTCGAGATCCATCCGCTCGGCATCGGCGGCAAGGAGGACCCGGTGCGCCTCGTCTTCGACGCCCCGGCCGGCCCGGCGCTCAACGCCTCACTGATCGACCTCGGCAACCGTTTTCGCCTGATCGTGAACAAGGTCGACGCCGTGAAGACCCCGAAGCTGCCAAAGCTCCCCGTCGCCCGCGCCGTCTGGGAATGCCGGCCCGACTTCAAGACCGCCTGCGCCGCGTGGATCCTCGCCGGCGGCGCGCACCACACCGGTTACAGCTACAGTGTCACCGGCGAGCACCTCGAGGACTTCGCTACCCTCGCCGGCATCGAGCTGGTCATGATCAAGGGCGACACGAAGCTCGCCGAGTTCAAAAAGGAACTCCGCTGGAACGAACTCTACTACCATCTCGCGCAGGGACTGCGCGCATGAAGGTGAGAGTGAAAATGAAAGTGTGAGAAATCTGACCAAACCCTCGCAATCACCTCCGTCCGTTTTCAGTTCACCATCCGCCCTTTTCACCCTCACTCTCACTTTCACTCCCGCATGCTCAAAGAACTCAAACGCGAGGCCTATGAGGCGAACCTGCTGCTGCCGAAGCACGGGTTGATCAACCTCACCTTTGGCAACGCCAGTGCCATCGACCGTTCGCGAGAGATTTTTGCGATTAAACCGAGTGGCGTGGATTACGATGAGCTGCAGCCCGAGGACATGGTGCTCGTCGACCTCGAGGGCGAGAAGGTGGAGGGCAAGCTCAAGCCCTCGTCCGACACGGCCACGCACCGCCGGCTTTATCTCGGTTTCAAGAAGATCGGCGGCATCGTGCACACGCATTCATCCTGCGCCACCGCGTTCGCCCAGGCCGGGCGGGCGATCCCGTGCCTTGGCACCACGCACGCCGACTATTTTCATGGCGAGATCCCCGTGACCCGGAAAATGACCGCCACGGAAATTGCCCGGGCCTACGAGTGGGAAACGGGCAGCGTGATTCTCGAGCGCTTCAAACGGCTCGACCCGCTCGACTCACCCGGGGTCCTCGTAAACCGCCATGCGCCCTTCACCTGGGGTCCGACCGTCGCGAAAGCCGTCGAAGTGGCCATCGCGGTCGAGTGCTGCGCCTACATGGCCCTGATGTCTCTGGGCTTGGCCCCGAGACTGAAGGGCATCGAACCGGAGCTCCTCCACAAACACTTCAAGCGCAAGCACGGGCCGGGAGCGTATTACGGACAGAAGAACCGCTCCTGAGACGAAGCGCCCGAGCCGATTTTTTAAGCGCAAAGACGCCAAGTCGCGAAGGTGGCAGCAAAGGGAAGAGGAATTAGGCAGGAGCTTCGCATCCTCGCGTCTTTGCGCTTAATCTCCCCGCCTAATCCCGGGAAACAGCGCTGTCGGAGGCCACTTCCGAGCGCAAAGCCGCCTCGGCCGCCATTTTCGCCTGCGCCTGGGTGGGTTCGGTCCCGCCCTGGATGATAAAGCCGTCGACACTGAGGATCGCCCAGCGCCAGGCGTCGGGATACTCCTGCTCGACCAGGCTGATGTGCTGGCATTCGGAACAACCGGCGGTCTCCAGCGTCGCGAGGGAAAAGAAGCAGAATTTCGAAACCACGGCCGCCTGCGCGTCCGGCAGGAGGGAGAAGGACTGCCACGTCAGCGAGAAGTCGGGAGACTGCAGAAATTGTGGGTGATTCATGGGTGGAGGTGGGCTGGGTGCGAGCGGTTAAAAGCTGCGCCTTGGTTGCCCTTGATAGTGATGGTGTGCGCCGCATTGACCGGGCAGGCGGGCGAAAGTTCGGTGCCGGTTAAAATTATGTCCCGCGGGTGCCATAGACGTTTACAGTCCACCGGAATGCCTCCGGCTATCATCCCGGCCCGCTGCCCGCTGCAAAGCGGTCTTGTCAACGCGCCGGCTTTTTGCGCAGATGGGAATCCTGCGCCTTGCGGGCGTAGTATAACGGCTATCACGTGTGCTTCCCAAGCATGAAAAGAGGGTTCGACTCCCTCCGCCCGCACCACCTCTACCAGAGGTAAAACACACTTAGACAACGCTACTCGTGCCAGATTTCCTGGCACGAGTAAGTTGACGATGGCTCCTAGCCCATGGAGGCCATCATGAAGAACGGCGATTTCGTTATCCGCCCCATCCGCGTCCGGGACCATGGGTTTGACTACGTCACGCATCAGGTGGTCGGCTATCTGAACGGCCAGCGGGTCCGCCGGAAGTTCAAGACCCGCGATGGTGCCTTGGGCGAGTTGAACCGCCTCCAAGTCGAGGCGGCCAACGGCGCCGGCGCCGTGCGAGCCGTGAACACCCGGTTGACCCAAGAGCAAATCATGGAGGCCGAAGCCTGTTTTCAGCGGCTGACGGGCAAACCGCTGAGCCTCGCGGTCGATTGGTTCCTCACCACGTATCGGCCCCCGAACGCCGAGATCGCCTTGGAAACAGCCCGGGATTCGTTCCTGGCCGACCGCGCCCTCCACGTCCGGACATTCGCCCTACGGGACTACCGGCGCACCCTTGCGGTTTTCTGCGCGGCGTTGCCGGGCCGTCCGGTCCACTCGATCACCACCGGCGAGGTGCAAACCTTCCTGACGGCACGCAAGGTCGGTAAGAAAAGATGGAATAACCTTCGCGGGGACTTGCATGCGTTCTTCAATTATTGCATCGCGGCGCCGCGTGGTTGGCTCAGCCAGAACCCGGTCAAACCAATTGCAACTTTCGAGATCAACCGGGGCCTTCCTGAAATTCTGGCAGTCGCCAAGGCCGCCGAGTTGATGGAGTACGTCCAAACCTACGCGGACGGCGCGATTGCGCCCTATTTCGCCTTGTGCTTGTTCGCCGGACTGCGGCCTTGCATCCCCGACGGTGAGGTCTGGAAGCTCGGCAAGCAGAAGGACGTTGGGCGATTCATCGACGTTGCGCTGAAGGTCATCCGAATCTCCCCGGAGATCGCCAAGACCAAGGGAGTTAGATCCGTCACGATCCAGTCTAACCTCGCGTCCTGGTTGAGGCGTTTTCCGCTCGACCGCTTCCCCATCGTTCCCCCCAACATCCGGCGCATGGTCCAGCACGTTCGCGAGAAATTCGCCCTATCCGACGACGTATTAAGGCACACCATGATCTCGGCGCACGTCGCCCGCTTTCGCAGCCTTGGCGACACAGCACTCCAAGCCGGAAATTCGGAGGGGATAATCAAAAAACATTACCTGAACCTACTGAGTGCGGCCGACGCGAAAAAGTTTTGGGCGATTCGGCCGAAGCACTGACGGCGGGCGGCGGGCTTGTGTGGACTTCCCGACAAGTTGACGGGACCGATTTTGACAGGAAGGGCACGGTTTCAAAGGGCTAGTAGCGGCACGAGTTGACTCTCGTCCTTGGGGATGAACCCACAACTTGATACCACCCAATTCGCAGTTCGCATCGTCGATTCCGATGGACTGCTTCAGGCCGTCTTCGACGAAGGCGGTCGTCCCTCCCCGCGTTGGCTCAGGAGCCAAATGAAGCGCGGGACAATCCCACATCTGAAGATCGGCCGGCTAGTCCGATTCGACATTGATGCGGTGCGTCGGGCGTTGGCAGAAAACTGCACAGTGCAGGCCAAGACCGCAAAACGGAACGCGGCGTGAACCCACCGACACTCCGTTCCGCCACTCGCCCCCCCAGCGACCCTCATTCCGGCGAGTTCATTACGCCGATCCGCACCAAGCTGAGGGTGCCTCTGCGCGGCTGATAGCCGCGTTTCAGACCGATTCGCTCGGATAGCGCCGAGAGAATCTCCCCGACCGAAGGCGCTGGTTAAGACGGTGGAGCGCGTCCAGCGCGCCGCAATCGTTCTCACAGACGCTGCGAGGGGCCGCGCTGGGAATGGGTGTCGATCCGATGATAGGCATCCTCATCAAATCCACGCTGTCGGGCACGCGCCTGTCGAACACCGGCTTGATGCCCTATTCGCCCCCGGCTCAATACCCATGCTGCCACCCGCCGCGCAGGTCCAGGAAGCCCTCCTACCTGGCTCCGGACGGCCTGCACCCAAGCCCGGCTTCGATCCAGAACCTGTCTGGTCAACGAGTGCTCCGATCCCAAGAGATCGAGGGCTGCCTCCCGGTTCCCATCCGGCAGCCTTTCCAGCAATGCGGTCTTGTCGGGCGTGTGAACCACGCAGGACATCTGGCCACGCGAACATGCGACATAAGCCGCCTTCGCGTTCAATCGTTCCGCCGCCACGACAACGTGCTGGACGGTCTTGCTCTGCGCCGCATGGCTCGTCACAGCGAATCCGTGGGCAAATTCCCGAAACCGCCGCGTGTCGATCCCGCGCCCGTCCGTGGTTTGGATGACGCCGGCTTCGATCCTGTTCACGACCACAATCTCCCCATTGAGGACTCCAGCGTTTCGGTCATTGGCGCGAATAAGCAGCCGGTCGCCGGCAGCGACATCCAATTGCCGGGGACGGGCGATGGAAAAGGCGCCGCTGCGGAGCGACAGCCGCTGTTCGCCCGCCGGCGATTGGACAAAAACGTTCCCGTCCGCGACTCGCGTCACCTCGGCGAATTCCCCGGCTTTGAACCCATTCGCAGCCCGGTGGAACGTGGCGATCGTTCCGGCCTCGTAATTCCCGGCGTTCCGGGCCTGAGCCAGGGTCCACTTGAGTGGTTCGTGGACCGTGATGCTTTCTCCGGCGCCAAGCAGTCCCATCGTTTTGAGCTGGTTCCTCAGTTCCGCGGTAAAAGCCCCATGCTCGGCCCAGGTCGGCGTTACCGCCAGCACCTGGCCCACCTGCTTTCCGTCGTCGGAGAGCCGCAAAAAGTCGGCGACGGCATCGCGCAGGTAGCCGGCGTGGCCTTCCCTGACCCAGCCGAGGGCATCGAGGCGTTCGAGACCCACCCGGGCTGCGCCCGCCGCCAGGCACCGCACGGCATCCCGGTAGGCCTTATTCTGCTGCCGGCGGATGGCCGTCAGCTCAACCCGGTGGAGCTTGGAATGGGCCTCCAGAACGCGGAGAAAATCTCCGGCCTCGACTGCAGAGTGCTGCCGGCTGTCGCCGAGGAATAATACCCGGGCCGCATACCGCTCGGCAATGGCCAGCAATTCCGCGCCCTGATGGCTGGAAGTAAGTCCGGCCTCGTCACAGATTATGACCCCACCGCGGATAACCTTAAGTTCGCCACGGGCGGCGCTTTGCAGGAACCCGCTCAGGGTCTTCACTGCCAACCCATCCTTCCTCAGGGTATCGGCGGCCGAGCTGGTCGGAGCGCAACAGAGCACCGGCACGCCCGTTTTCGCCAATTCCCGGAATATCTCCAGCAAAACCGTGGACTTCCCGACACCGGCGGCGCCCCTGAGACAGACAACCTGGTCGGATGATGCCAAAACAGCCGCCGCCGCAGTATGCTGCTCCGGACTCAAATGCGATGACAGTTGGATATCGCCGCCACCCATGGGCTGAAACTTCCCACGGGTGCGGTCCACAAAATCGACCGCCCACTTTTCGAGGGCGAGGCCCTCAATCGTCGCAAAACGCTGATGGACCCATGGCTCCTCCGTCAGGCCGACCAGCCCCGATTCGTTGGCCCTGACGTGGAGCCGGCGCAGTTCGATCCGGCCAAGGTTCTGATTCAAAGCCTCCGCCAGAACCTCGTGCCCAGCCACCACTGACCGCCGCTCGTACAGGTGAGCGATCGCTACGGTGAGGCTTTCGCGCTCGCGTCCTGAAAGAGTGGTTTTCTGGCCGGTGCGGGTGATGGCTTGGGTTTTTAGGATGCCCAGCTCCTTCAATTCGGCTGGCGATAATTGAGCCCGCTGCGCGGCCAGGACCTCAGGGGTGGTCGTCTCGGCGAGCTTCGCGTTGCGGCTCTCAGTCGTAATTGAATGAATTTCCGAGGTATTGGGCTCCCGGCCGTATTTTTCGCTGAATTTGGCGATCCCGGCCTCGACCTCGGCCCGGCGCTTGGAAAACCGATCCCGAATGTTGGCCGAAACTCCCGCCAGCTCGAAGCCGGTGATCGTTCCGCGAGCGTCGCGGATCTGGACGAGGTCATAACCCAGCCCCTGGCACGACCGCGCCATTTCGTTTTGATAAACCTTCCCGGCGTACCGGATCGCGGAAACCATCTCGAATTCCGTCAATGCCCTCCAATCCTTGGAGGCCAAGTCCCAGGTCGCGTTGGCCGTGACGAAGTGCGTATGCACCTGGGGATCGAGCGCACGGGACGCCGTGTGCCGAAAGGCGGCAGCGACCACGTTTGAGGTTCGGCGGTTGATCCGGGATGAGAGGGTGTTCGCCTGCCTGGCCGCAAATTTCTCCAGCTCGCCGAACGCAAGGGCCGCAGCGGCGTCATGCACCGCGAGGAGCCGGGTGTCCCCCATGGTGACCGCCATGACCGAGACCGATTTTTGGGCGCTGCACTGGAAGTCGAAAAACCTCACCCGGTTGTCCCCGTCGCGGGGCGTCAGCTTGCCCGACCCGCCAGGATGGCGGTTCTTCCTCAAATACTCGAATGCCGGATCACCCGCGCGAATTTCACCGCGAAGGCCCAGTCGCTCCGTACCCCTGCCGATCCATTGCCCGATCACGGTCTCTTTCGCGCAGTAATAGTCGTTCGCCGTGAGATGCCGGCGTAAATATGTGCCGCCACTCTTGATTTTTGCCATGGTGAACATGCGTCGCTTCCTCTTGGGGGCGACGCTGTCAACCGAGCACTACCCACGCCGTTCGAAATCGATTATTTCGGAAAAAAGTCCCGGGCAATCTTGCGAGGTGACACGATGAGTGGGCAGGCGACATCGTGGGCATCCAAAAGCAATTTGAGCGGCCCAGCCGGCACGTCCAGCAAGTGGTTGTCGGATGACACCAGCATGGTGCAATTGAGCAGGGAAGCCTCTGCGAGGATCAATGAGTCATTGACCTCATCGTGAGGCAAATAGCCGCGATCCCGTAATTTCGCGGCGATTTGTTCGACAATGCCATGACCAACGGGCACCAGATCAATGGGCTGAAACCGCCACTTGGCGCGCAGGCTGGTCAGCGCAATACCGGCCAAACGCTGCTCCTCGGGATCGGCCGGATTGTCGTAGGCGACCGAAAGTTCGTCGATTACCGACGGCGGAACAAGAATGATTGGTCCGGGCAAACGCTTGCGAATCGTCTCTAGCGCCTCCCAGGACACCGCAGTGTCGGCAGCCAGATCGAGGAGATAATTCGTATCAACGGCTACGAGCGTGGACTTTGTCGCCGCTGCCATTGCCATAAATCAATTGCATGCCGCGCAGACGGGCGGCTTCCCGAGCCGAATCCGAGAGCTTGTTGGCGCGCGCCCGGAGACGGGCGCCGATCTCGGTTCCCTTGGTCATCGGTTCCGGCTTGGTCGCCGCTTTGGACACAGTGGACATGACGCGAAATTGGTCCACACCTGAGGACCCGTCAAGCCGAGGCTGTGAACGAGCCTTAAACTGCGACTTGAAGAAGAGCGCGCAATGATCGTGACCATCAACGCGAATTCGCTGGTCTGCCGGTTCGAGAGCCCTCGCAACTACGTCGCCAATTTTGGCCGAATCCCATGTTATTATTGGAGACGCAATATGTCTAACGAGCAGTGGCCGACGCCGGACAAGACCGGACAGCCCCGGACGGCGTCCGGGCTTGTCCGGGTCCATCCGGCCACCGGAGCCGATGCACGCCGGATATCCCCGGATATCTGCCGGATAAACCCGGTTGAGGCCGCACGGTTGACGCCGCAGCGCTGGCATGAGCCTCGATGACCAGATCGCCGACTTTCTCGCCAAGGCCGATGGGCGGCCGCCCCGAAGCCGGCTTGAGCCTTACGCGGAACTGATCCGCGAACTTCGCCAGCGGCGCTGGAGCTACCGGGAGATCGCCGTCGCCCTCCGGGAACGGTTTAGCGTCCCGACCGGGCCAAGCACGATCAACGACTTCGTCAGAGTCCGAGCCAGGCAGCCTCAAAGGGAGCCGTTGCCGGCAGCCCACGCACTGGAACCGCCCGAGCAGAGTCCGACCCGGCGCAAACGGCGCTTTCACCTGGAGATGTGAGGTCTTACTTCGGTTTGCCGAAGTTGATCTCGATTCCCGCGACCGATCCGTCGGAGCTGGTAAAGTACGTGGGTGTTTTCAAGTTCGGGCCCGCGACCGAGACCTTGTTCCCGGTCTTCGTCGGTTCGAGCTGCAGCTCAATTCCGGCATCAGCCACCCGATCCAGGAAAGACTTTGCCTGCCGCGCCTCATTGTAGGGTTCCCGAAGGAGCCAAACGGAGAAGGCGGCCCCGACGATGAATGCGAGGCCCATCAAGCAGAGGACCCCGGTCCAGCCATCCGCCTCCGGCTCACTGGCCGGCCGCTTCAATTGCTCAAGAATCACCCGTTGCTTCTCGATCCCCACCGCGACCTTGTCCAGGTCGAGCGCTTTTGCCCATTCGGCAAATTGCTCGGCCACGAGCTTTTTGAAGCTCGCCTCGCGCCGGCACTCATCTTGCGACTGCTGCTGAGCCAGCTTGTCGGTCATTCCGGTCATCTCCCGAATGAGCTTCCCGCCGGCGTCAGCCAGATCCTTTGGAATTGTCCTCGCAAAAGCGCTGTTCGCCTCCAGCACGGCCAATAGTTTGCTCAAATACGAATCGTCGCCCGTCTCCGAAATCTCGGCGAAGGCGCGGCGCGCGGCCTCCCGCTTTTCCGGCGGGAGGGCCGCGATGCACTGCTCCAGGTAGGTATCGGGATCGCTCACCGGCATTCAAAGATTGCCCCGATTGATTTTGGCGCCACGGCGGGCCGGAACGCTCATCAGCGGCGCCATCGGCTCCGGGTTTATTTTAACCGCCAGATCCGTGGGCAAAAGCTTGCCCGCAATCCGGTCGAGCCGCCGGAAAAGCACCTTCGTCCAGTCTTCGATGACCATGCGGACAAGGGGATCGAGCGCCAGGTCACCATTTACGACCGCCTCGACATGGGAGATTCCCCGGCCCAGGTCGGCTTCGAGGGCCGCAAGGTGATTACGGGCCAGCGAAAGCAAAGCCGGCACCTCCAGCACGGCGGCATCCAGCGATTGCAATTCGGCCTCAAGCTCCGATCCGTCGAACATCCGCGTCCGCGGCGCCCGCCCGCGGTTTTTGACGACAACGTAGTCCACGGCGCCGCCGAGCTGGCTGACCGTCTGATCCAGATCGGTCATGACCTCCAGGTCGTCCGCCGGGAACAGGAGGACCGTCACCCGTCCCTCGGCTGACCCGTACAGCTCCGGAAACCGGATCATCTCGAAACTGCGAATCAGGAATCCGCTTAAATGCGCCCGGGGATCGATGAGCGTCACGGGCCGGCCGGTGCAGCCTCGAAGCAGCTTGATCAAATCACCCTCCGGTTCGTCGCCCAGCGGCGCCAACGTGACCATTTCGGGAAATAGCCGGGCGAAGCTCTGATGGTCAGGGTCGAGATCAAAGCCGCGCCATTCGACCGCATGCTGTTCGAGCCAGCCCGCGAGAGCACCCAGGGTGGTGCTTTTCCCCACGTTTCCCCGGGCTTGCACGGGAACGATGAGCCGATGGTGGATGGAGGATTTCATGGGGGATGGTTGCGAGGCGAGGCGCCTCGTTTCCTTCCGCCCGGTGTCAACCGGCCATCGGCAGGCTGGGCCTGCCCACCCTGCGGGCCTGCATCTCCTCAAGAAAATCAAGTATCGGTCGCATCTCCGAAAGCGCCAGTTCGCACGTCGCAGGCGACCATTCCTGCCAGACCTCGGAGTGATTCTGCACAAATCGTCCCACGGCCCGCAGCTCCCTCAAGAGCGCGAACGGCGCCGCCCCACCGGCCGACGCGGCGCCGCCATCCGGCGCGGTTGGGCCGGCGAGATGCTGCCGGATGCGTTTTCTCAATTCGCGGACGGATAAACCCTCGCGTTCCGCAAGGTTTAGCCAGGCTTCGATTTCAGCCGGCGCCTTGAACGCCTTTCCCACTTCGCAGTGGTGCGACCAGGACAAAGTGTTGTGACGACTCAACAGAGGAATCCGCGAGCAGACGAGTTTTGCCGCCCGCAGCGTTCCCGGATCGAGTCCCGCCGCTTTCGCATACTCGGAAATTTGCCCGCGATACCTCCCGGCACCAAACGCGAGCAAGTCCCCGAGCCACGCGGTCAGCGTATCCCGGTTCCGGCTGGCGCGCCCGGTCATCTGGACAAGCTGCGCCACCAGGTTCGACCAGTTCGCAAGGTCCAGGCCCGGTTTGAGGGCAAGGCCAAGCCGCGAAGCCTCATCGATGTGCTCCCGCGGCAATCCCTTCAGAAGATCATTGAATTCAGGCGGCATCGTTGCGTCGGTTGGCCAGGCGATAGACCGCCCGGATCTCTTCGGGCCGCTGCGAGGGCAGGAGCGGCAGATCGAGCCGTTTTCTCATTTTTTCCGCCTCCCGGCGGAACCATTCATGGGTGCAGCCGTGCTTGGACCCGTATTCCCGCAGGCTGGTCGGTCCGAATTCGGCGATGCCGGTCACGTGAACAAATAGATCGACCGCAAAATCGCGATTTTTTGCTCCCGCCAGCTCGTACCCAATATCGCGCGCGATTCTCAGCTTGTCGCCGTCGTTATTCTTGCCGGTTCCGCAAAGCAAACTCCGCAGCTCATCGAGCAGGCCCCAGCTGGCCGCATCGCGAACGATGTCCGCAGCGGAATCGAAACCCGAAAAATCAGGCTCCGCCGTGCTGAGCGGTGCGTGGCTGGAGGAACGGTCGATGGGGGAAGTGAGTTTGGTCATGGGCGGATTTTTCTGCCGGCCAGAATAGCGCAGTTCTCGAAAACGAAATAGGGGCTATCGGCGCTCGGAATTTGCACCAATTATAGGTTGTTGCAGGAGCGCCGCTTGCCAATCTACACGCTCACCGATGGAACGAACGACGGCAGTAGCTCGCGCGCGGAATGAGGCAGTTCTTGTTTCACCGATTTCATCGGCGCGCACTTTCCCACAATTCGCCAATCCCGGATAGGGGCTAAATGAAGGTCCAGATTCCCCTAATCTGGGGCGGTTTTCGGGACGAATAATGCTTTGAAACAGTCAGCAGCGGCGGCCGGCCATCTTCACACCATTGATCGAATCGAAATGGGAGAGAATGAGGGGACTACCCCGCCCGTTTCCCACGACGCCCCACCCTCCTCAAAACCAGGAACGTCAGGCCGCCCGTCGCGCCGACCAGACAAAGGGGACCCACGAAGGGATTGAGGTAGTGTCGCACGAAACTGCGGCGGCGCGGGCGATTGTCATCGGTCGTACGCGCTACGATCACGACGGGGCGGGGATGTTCGCGCAAGTAGCGCTCGGTGCGCGCACGAATTCCCTCCGCCCACGGCGTCCGACCCAGTTGCGCGCCCGCCAGCGCCATCGCGACGGACGCCAGCACGATCAGCAACACGCGCCGGAGTTGAATCATGAATGCTCCTCCGCGTCGGAGGCCGCTTCGCGCCGGGTCCGCTTCAGCTTGGAGACGATCCAGCGCACGTGCATCCCGAGATGCACCCCGACCATGCCGATCGTCGCATAGGCAAAGGCACCATGAACGTTGCCCCAGAAGTGATCGGATTTGATGGCGAGCCCCATGGTCGCGAGCGCCGACTCCGACGACAGCACTCCCGACACCATGGTAAGCGTCATCGCGACGAAGAGCAGCGAGTCCAACAGGTGATTGAAACGCATTTCGCCCGGCAGGCGGCTAAACACCCGTCGGGTCGTGCCCACGATCCAGTTCCAGTTGAGGACGAGATGAACCACCAGAATGACGATGAGCCCCAGCCCCACCCATTCGTGGAGCGCGACGCCAGTGGCATTCGGCGCGGTGCTGGCGACGAAGGCGAATAAAAGCAGGACGTCCCACCGGAACTTGAAGGCGTCGGAAATCGGCTGGGTCGCCGGCGTCTCGGGAAGGCTGGGCTCAGCAGGCTTGATGCCCGAAGCGTAGCGTCATTCCCCGTCTGCACGGCAATCGGAAAATCATGCCACACCGCTACCGATAATTAAATCGCGCGCCACTGCTGCGATTTTCTCGCTCCTACGGGAGCCACTCACTCCGAGGGATACGGAGGCCTGGTTGTTGTTTGATTGTTAGCGGGATCCTCCATGCCTAAGAAAGAGTCCCCCGTCGTGTGTAATAGAGCCGCCTCATGCAGAGGAGTTGGCTCTACTACGATAATTGAATTGAACGACCCCAATCATTGAAAGGACAAGGCGCCTTGAACGATGTCGCACTACACCCGTTTAAATGATCAGGTTGCATTTTCTCGCTCGGTACCAAGCCGGAAACCACTTTACACTGCCATTTAGCAGCATAGGTTCGGCCCATGGATACACTACATGCACCCCTCGCTGGAATATTGGGCATGGGCGCCCCGGAGTTGATGGTTATTCTGGTGATTATGCTTGTTCTTTTCGGCGGGGCCAAGCTTCCCGAACTCGCCAAGGGCCTTGGCCAGTCCATCAAGGAATTTAAAAAGGCCGCCAAGGAGAGTGACGACGAAGAAATGAAGCCCACAGAGGCCAAAAAGCCCATCGAGACCGGCAAGACCCACGGCTCAAACTAGTTCCCGCCGGTTCAACTTCCTTTTTCTCGGGCAACCGTCCGGCTCACTTTCTTGCTCCTTTGGCTCGGTCCATCAAGCGAACCAACATACCTTTCAATTTGAGGTGATCAGCGTCGGGTCGTCCTTCGGCGGACGACCACCCCTGCCCCAATCTGCCAGATCGCTTTTGCGGGCCGCATTAGTTTATTTTTTTAGCCGAATCCAGAGCGGATACGGCTTCTCCATCCGGTTATCAAGCAATATAATGCAGCCTTTGAGCCACTCCACTTCCTCGGGTTCCACTAGGTTTGCAAGCACGCCCTAGCTTCGGATTGCACATCTCCCCAGACCGCACTCCCGCTCGCTCCCGCTCACATACCTGCTCTCCCCGCTAGCCAGTCTTCACGAGTCTCTTTGGATCGGTTCTTGAGAGTGGCTCAAAACTGACAGATTTTGAAGACGTACCCAAGAACTTCTGGGTGCCTGCTGAACAGTAGAAGTAAACCCTGAATCCCGCGACACGACTCTAGGCCGGAGGATTGGGCACGTCTGCAAATGGCCAGACCTGCGTGGCGGTGAGGCCGCACATCCAGCGTTTGTCTTCGGCGTTGAGGAATCCGATTCGGGCGTGGGCGATGTCGATGGCCTGCGCGTAGGTGCAATACTTCTCCACCAAGGGCCAGTCCGTCCCGGCGATCAGCCGCTTGGGTCCGAACGTGTCGTAAAGCCGCCGGATTTGATCCTGGGAATCCAGATAGGGATACGGCTGCGCGGACAGCGACCAGGAATGGGAAACCTTCACGTACAGCCGGGGAAAGCGCTGGAGCGCGAGGAGCTTCTCCAGTTCCTTCGGCTGGTTGAGCGGACAATCCGCCATGTGATCGATGACGATCGTCAGGTCGGGAAACTGATCCGCCAGGCGCATGACATCCGGCATCCGCGTCACCGGTGCCAGGACCGTCATGGGAACTTTCAGGTCGCGGCAGCGCCGCCAAAGCGGGGGCATGAGCGGGCCGTGGAACCAATCGCCCGACGCGTCGCCCGATGGGCTGATGCGCACGCCGTGAAACCCGTCCTCCTCAGTCAATCGCGAGAGATGGTCGGGCGCGGCGGGGTCCTCCGGATTCACCCGTGCCACCCCACGGAAATACTGTGGGTAGCGCTTCAGGACGCTGGCCGCGTAGCGATTGTCCCAGCGGTAATGGATGACCTGGATGATGACCGTTCGGCTCACGCCACTGGCCTTCATCAGGTCAAGCAATTGCTCGGCTGTAGCGTCGCGATCGGGGGGATTTTTCGTTTCCGGCGCCCAGGGGAATTGCGGGTCTTTCTTCCACACGTGGACGTGCGCATCGATGATCGGAGCCACCGAAGCCGGATTTGGGGAGGCGGCCGCGCCGGATTGCACAGCGGGATACGATGCGGCTCGCGCCTCGTTTCCGGTGACTGCTGCGGCGGCGAGGCCCGACCAAGGCAGTAGGCTGACTCCCTTCAAAAATGTCCGGCGACTGCACGTATCACTCATGGCGACCAAGCGGGGTTTCAGCGGCTCGCTAGACGTAAATCGGCTCCAGTTGGCTCTTGATGTAGGCGCCGCAATGCCGATAGCTGGCCAACGGTCCTTGGCGGGCGGTGTCGAGATCCACGCAGATCCATCCGCGATAGTTCACGCTTTTCAGCACCCGGTGGCATCCGGGGAAATCGACTTCCCCGTCTCCCAAGTCGTAAATGCTGGAAAAGAACTTCGCAGAGGCGGAGTCCTTGGGCAGGATGGCCTTCTTCTGACCGACGCCGCTGGCCTGCACCACATCGGCGGTCGGCGTGGTCCACCTGGAGTCCTTGTAGTCGAGAAACCGGATCCGGTCCTTGTACCGATCGAGCGTGTCGACGACGTTGCAGCCGGCGAGATTGAGGTGGGCGGTGTCGGGCGAGAAGCCGAAGAGCTTCGGGTCGGTCATGGCCATGAACCGGTCGACCTCCGCGCGCGACTGGACCATCTGGCCCCAGTGGTTGTGCACCCCGGCGGTAAAACCCAGGCCATGCGCGATCTCGCCGATCTGATTGCAGCGGTCGCACAGCTCCTTGAATCCCTCGGGGGTGGTCCCGCCGGGTTTTTCGCGGCCAGGGGTGAAGACCACGAGGTGGTTGGCGCCGAGGTCGGCGAGGAACTGCATGGCCGTGCGCGCGTTGTCGAGGGTCTGCTGCTTCTGGGCGGGATCCTGCAGCGGCCCGTTCCAGGAGATCGTCACCGCCTGGAGGTCCCGCTTCGAGAGCTCGGCCTGCAGCTGCTCCTTGGTGATTTTGTATTTCTGCAGGAAGCCGGGGAAGCCGGTGAGACGAATGCCGGTGAACCCCGTCTCCTTCATCAGGTCGAGGATGTCTATGAAGGGGCACGGCGGAAAATAATTCCAGAGTGCCAGGCTCAGGGCCCACTTGATGTTCTTGCTGTGGGGCAAGCTGTCGGCGGCCCGAAGGAGGGCGGCGGTCAGCGGGGGTAGGGTAGCCAGGAATGCCCGGCGGGTCAGCGCGCGCATGAGGCGAGGTTGGATTTTTTGTTCAGGGTGTCGATCTGCAAACGGTGCCACCGTCAACTTTAGTGCTGGGTGCGCCTGTTGCGCATGACCAAATGAAATGACCGCCGAAGTTTGAAAGTAGGGCGGCTTTCCAAAGTGGTACCACGCCGATTTCTCGGAAACGTTATAAGCCTCTAAAAATTGGCAAGTTGCCGGGTATATGAAACAGGAAGAAATTAAATTGTTCGATGCCCCGAAAAGCATCTGAGTGCGCTTAACGGCACACGCCGGCATTCCGTTTGGCAAGAGTGCAGTCAATTTCTACAACTCACTTTCGAGTTCAGTAAATATGTTGTGCCCCGCGCCGAGGGGGACCCCAGCGAGTTTGAATCCTGCATTGGAGGTTTCGTAGCCGAGAAGCTGCCCAGTGATGCATTTTCCAAAAAAAATCTACGCGTTTGGCACATAGCACGCGCCGAGCTACGGTTTGGCATGTGGGTTCGACCGTCGCTCGGTCACCTGGAATAGTGCGGGCGTAAGCTCTAACGCAGGCCGGCGGCCTACGGCACCACGGCCTTGGCTGCACGGCGCTTCTTCCAGTCCCAATACCACGCGATCCAGATGCAGGCCTCATAGAGCAGATAGAGCGGTATGCCCATCGCCACCTGCGTGATGACCTCGGGAGTGGTCAGTACCGCACCGAGGAAAAATGCGAGCACGCAGACATGCCGGCGGTAGTGGGCAAGCTGCCGGTGGGTGAGGATGCCGATCTTCACCAAAAACAGCACGACGATCGGAAACTGAAAGCCCAATCCCATGCCGAAGACGAAGCGGGTGACGAAACTGATGTAATCATCCGCGCGCCAGTCGTAGGCCTCGAAGCCGAGCAGGTTGGAATACTCCACCGAGGTGCGCAGGGCCACGGGCAGCAACAGAAAATACGTCGCGAGCACGCCCGCAAGAAACAAGCCCAGGCTCCAGCACACCCAGGGGCCGAAGGCGCGGCGCTCGCAGATATTCAGCGCCGGAAAAATAAAGCTCCCGATAAAATACATCCAAAACGGGGCCGATAGGATCAGCGCGCCGTAAAGCGCGATATGAAACGCCACGGAAAAACCCTCGGCCGGCCCGAAATTGTGCAGCCGGACTTTCAACGAGCTGGATTCTTCTACCGGCGCGTCCGGCGCCAGCTTGAGCGTGACCACTTGCTCCCCCCCCACTTTCGCCGTGTTCAATTGAAAGACCACATGGGGCGCCACGCCAGGAGGCAACCCCGCGAATTGCTCGCGCGAAACCACATACGGACCGAGCCGGCTTTCTCCAATTTGAAAGCTCACCGTGGGTTTCGGTTTTTCGAAAAGATTGATGTGACGCAGGGGATACTCGATCACGCTGGCGAGCTTGTTGGTGAAGGTCATGCACAGCAGCAGCGCCAAGCCGACCGCAATCACGGAGCGGATCAGCGCTTTGCGCAGGTCGTCCAAGTGGGCCCACAATGATTTGTGGGCGCCGGACTCCGCGCCGGATTCAATTTCAATGGGATCGGGACTCATGCTTTAGGCCAGGGAGGAACATGCTGCGATTGCCTTCGCCGACAATTCAAGCCTTCGCATACACAGAGTGAATCAATTGGTTCTTTATGCGGGCTTGCGACAACGTCTGAATAGTGAAGTGACAAAAATATTGGCTGGGGCGAAGTTGGCTGGATTGGAGCAATTCAAGGGTTCTTTCTGCACTTTCGAGGATTTCCTCGCTCGGGTGCGACGACGTCGACGAGCCTGATTCTTGGTGCAACGAAGACTTCCATAGAAGAATACCGTTTTGCGTTGGCGGTAATCCTAAGGTGCAGTACTTTCTAATTCCAAATTGGTGACCAGTTTCAATTCAATCGGTTGCGGCGGTGCTGGCCACCGATGTGTGACGCGCGCCTATCGGGTGGCCTTCAGTTCTCCAGCGGTGTGAGGCAGGAATCTTTTGGCGGACTTCCCGGTCCCACTCGTCGCCATGTTCCAACCCGCCTTCTTGGTCGAACCGATCGGTAGTGGACTATTTCTCGGCGTATTCCGCCGGGATCGCTGTGATCGGCTGGATCTCGATGTCGCGGTAATAGACTTCGCCGCCCTCGGTCTGCAGGCAGATCTGCCCCGAGTCCAGGGTCACCAGAGCTGAACCGTCGGGAATTTGCGCATGGTACAGCCGATTGACGACCCTTCCGTTGACAATGTGAATGCTGCTGTCGCCGAGGCAAACGAGGTCGAGGGTGTTCCACTCGCCATGCGGCTGCTCCATGTCCTCAATCCTCCTGAGGCGGTTGCCAATGGGCACTCTGGCGACAAACACGGTCGGTGTGCCCTTGGGATCGTAGAAGTAGGATTTAACCTGACGGCCATTGACGGTGTCCGTCACGATCCGGGCAATTCCGGAGACCTCCGTCAGCCCGAGGGCAAAGAGATCGCCAAAGTCCTTTTCCTGGATCTGAAACTCGAGGCAGCGCGGCCAGGTAAGGTGGTCGATCCCGGCTGGGCCTCGCGAGAAGTAAAGTAGTCCGGCGTCGAGCGCGGCATGGGTGGTCCGCTTGTAACCCCATTTCTTCTCGCCCCATTTGACCTGCATCCGCAGGTGAAAATTGGCAAAGGTCTCGTTGGTGGTCAATACGCCGAAGCCGGCTCCGGAGACGTGGATTGCAGGGCGCCCGTCCACCGTCTCGATCATGAAGACGTGCAGCGGATCGCGGTTGAAGCCGATCGGCTCAAGGTATGCGCCCTTGTCATCGCGCTTGAGGCCGGGGACATCGGTCTCCGGCGGCGGGGCTGCCATAAATGTGCTCCAGCCTTCAAAATCCTTACCGTTGAAGAGCGGACGCCAGCCTTCGTCAGCGCGCAGGGCGACGGTCGCCAGAAACATGCCGGAAATCAGATACCGAGAATAATGCATGCTAGTAAATCGCTACCTTTTATAATCCGCCGATGCAAACTTGATTTCCCCGAGGGTCGATCCATGATGCCGAACCAGGATGGGCCGAAAAGGCATCAAGCAGATGACATCAGATGAGGCCTCGATCCTGCGCTGAAAAGCTGGATCACGTTTCTGGGTTAGGGGATTGGCTACCGGGCGCTTTACTGACTTGCCGGAACATCTGCCCTCACAGGGAGACAACTTTTTCGCGGGCTCGGCGCGCTGCCGCATGGGGCTCATCTGGTGCCCGGGCCGGACGATTGTGGCCATGGACGAAGTAAACGCATGTCTTGGACAAATCCTTGAAAAAGCGGGGATCGTGCGAGAGCGATTTTCGCCTATCGCCCAGCTTCCACTTCGAATTGGGATGTTGCGACGCGCGTTCCTCCTTCTGACCTCGCATCGACTGGGCGCACCGCTCAATAATCGCGCGTTGGCTTTGTCTTCCCGAATATCGTGACCTTTCTGCAAATTCTTATTCTCGGCCTGGTGCAGGGCACCGCGGAGCTCCTGCCAGTCTCCAGTTCCGCGCATGTGATCGTCGTAGAAAAACTCATGGGCCTTGATCCTTCCAGCCCAGAGATGACATTCCTCCTCGTCATGCTACACACCGGCACGATGTTCGCCGTGATCACATATTTCTGGCGGACCTGGCGCACCCTGTACCTATCGAGCCAATCCATCTTTCTCGCGACGATGAAGAATGTCGCCATCGCCACGTTGGCGACGGGCCTAATCGGCCTGGGACTCAAGGCCATAATTGAGAGATTTTTCCTCGATGGCGGCGATATTGAGCTCCTGTTCGCCAAGCTTCCCGTGATCGTGGCTTCACTCCTTGTCGCCGGCGGCTTGATCCTCGCTTCGAGCCGCCCAACGCGGCGCAACGCGACGGACACGGAAATCTCTTCGCGCATTGCTGGAATCGTCGGACTTGCGCAGGGGCTCTGCCTACCTTTTCGGGGGCTCTCCCGTTCGGGTACAACTATCTCTACCGGCCTCATGCTCAGGGTTGGCCGCCGTCAAATCGAGGCGTTCAGTTTCGCGCTCGCAGTGGTCCTGACCCCACCAGTGCTATGCCGGACAGTTCTGCGCCTGCTGAAAGCCCATCCCGAAGTGAAGGAGCCGTCGCATATGGTAGCCCTTCTGAAACCCGGACTGGCGGGCGCGGCTTGCAGCTTCGTTGCCGGCCTGCTCGCCCTGTGGCTACTGTCTCGTATGTTGGAGTCTGGCCGGTGGAAAGGATTCGGTTATTACTGCCTGGGCTTCGCTGCCTTCGTCGCTGGACTGGCCTGGGCAGGATACTAGGGAGTGTTTTAAACAGCGATGATGACTCGCCATCGACTGACATAAAAAGCTATTCGATCAACATTCCTGACACAGTCCCGCTGCTGATCTTTGAGGTGGACCCCGAAAGTTGGACAGGTCGGATCGTTAACCCAAAGTCAGAAGAACGATCCCAATGTCCAAAAAACGCCGTCAGCACAGTGCCCAGTTCAAAGCCCAAGTTGGTCTTGATGCCCTGAAGGGCATCGACCC
>CAIUWA010000050.1 GCA_903902745.1 uncultured Opitutia bacterium
CATCCTGCCCTATGGCAAGTCCGTCGAGGGTGTCATCCCGGGCCTGCCGCTTTATTTCGCCACGGCGATGCCGCTGCGCAAGTCGGCGATCCCCCTGCTGGCTGAAACGCATCAGGGCCGCCCGACCAAGCTGGAGGGCAATCCCTCTTATGCCCCGCATGGCGGTGCCAGCTCTTTGCTCGCGCAGGCGTCGGTGCTCGACCTTTACGATCCGGATCGCGCCACCGCCCACACCAAGGCGGGAGCCGTGTTATCGGCGGCTGCCGCCGGTGATCTGCTGGCCAACGTGGGCAAGACCTATGCCACTGGCAACGGTGCGGGTCTCGCGTTTCTGGCCGACGAGTCCTCGTCGCCGACCCGTGCGCGCCTCGTCAAAAAATTGCGGGCGAAGTTTCCCCAGGCCGTTTGGGCCGAGTACGAGCCCGTGGCCGATGAGCCGCCAATGGCGGCCGCTCAGGCCGTGTTCGGACGGAATGTAAAGCCAGTGTACCGCTTTGGCGCCGCCAAACGCGTGGTCTCGCTCGATGCGGATTTTTTCCATGCCGAGTCCGGCAGTCTTTATTACGCCCGCGAGTTTGCGAACGGCCGGCGCGTCAAGAAGAAGGACGATCCGATGAACCGCCTCTATATGGCGGAAAGCGGCCTGACGCTGACGGGTTCGATGGCGGACCATCGTCTGCGGCTCGCGAGCAGCCACATGCTGGCGCTGGCGGCGGCACTGGCGGCCAAGGTCACGGGGGATGCTTCCTACGCCAATCTTGCACAGGGTCTCGAGGTGAAGCCCGAGTGGGTGGCCGAGTGCGCCCAGGATCTCATCGACCACAAGGGCGACTGCGTGGTGATCGCCGGTGCGCACCTGCCCGCCGCGGTTCACGCGGTGGTTCACGCGCTCAATGCTTCCCTCGGCAACATCGGCCGCACGGTTGATTTCGTCGAGGTGGAGGACTCTTCCGCCGCGTCCATATCGGGCCTGGCGGCGGCGATCAAGGCCGGCTCGGTGAAGACGCTGGTCATTCTCGGGGGCAATCCCGCCTACAATGCGCCGGCCGACCTGGACTGGCCAGCGCTGCAGAAGTCGGTGGGCGAGGTCATCCGGCTGGGCTACTACGTTGACGAAACCTCGACGCAGAACGTCGTCGCCACGACGCAGCTCGCCGCGGCGCATTATCTTGAATCTTGGGGTGACGCCCGCACGGCGGACGGCACGATCGTGCCGGTTCAACCGATGATTTTGCCGCTGTTTGGCGGCCTGACCGACATCGAGGTCATTGCCCGCATTGCGGGTGAGCCGAATCCGGAGCCATATGCGCTGGTTCTTGAGACCATCACCGGCCTGGCCGGTGGAGATGCCGATAAGGCGATGCGCCAGTTCCTGCACGACGGCCTGCTCGCGCGTTCGGCGTATGCGAAGGTCGCGGTGCAGTTGAATCCGCGCGGTGCGGCCACCCTGCTCGGCGGCGCCGCCAAATTGGAGGCTTTTGGCCCGAAGAACCTCGAGGTGCGTTTCGTCACCGACCACAAGATGGACGACGGCCGTTTCGCCAACAACGGCTGGCTGCAGGAATGTCCGGATCCGATCACGAAGATCTCGTGGGACAATGCCATCCTCATCAGCCCGCGGCTCGCCAAGGACCTGGGCATCGATGCGAAGGGCGCGTTGCTCCAAGTCGCGCGCAAG
>CAIUWA010000051.1 GCA_903902745.1 uncultured Opitutia bacterium
GGGACGAACGGCGATACCCCAGAAGCCGTCGTTGGCGATACCCGCGCGCTGCTGGGCGCCGCCGGCCGTGATCTCGAGCTTGAGGCTGACCGGCAGCGAGTCGTTCAGCGGCTGGGTCTTATCGAGGGCAATGGTGCCGGCCGCGCCGGTGTCCTGGACGAGCGACCAGTGCACCGGGCTGTCGGCGCTGTCGAGGAAGGCGCGATTCTGCACGAGCTCGGCATAGAGCCCGCCATCGTAGGAGTAATTAATTTCCTCGGTCATGATGCCGTAGAGCATCGGGCTGGACGGCCCTTTGATCTGGTCGGCATGAATCGTTATGGTCGGCGAAGCAGCCTCGCCAGCCATCGCGCCACAGGCGGCGGCCAACAACACCGGGAGGATTTGCAGAAAGCTGGGCAGACGGGTGGGGGACATGGGCTTCGATTTCATGAGGGTATGGGGGAAGGGGAGTAAGAAGGATTTTTTCGCAAGGGACAGGCTATTTCAAACTCCCCAAGCTATTGTTCGCCGGCCCTTCGGGCACGGGAAAGACGATGGTGGCCCGAATTCTCGCCGGCGAATGGCGCCTGCCGCTCTACACTATCGAAGTGGACAAACTCGTGATGGAATTTTTTGTTGGGGACAGGCAATTTCAATCTCCATGAAAATTCTCCCTTTTCTGACGATGCTGCTGGCACTGGAATGCGCCTCGGTGTCGCAGGCCCAAACCGCCGCCGAGTGGGTGGAGACCGGCATCGCGAAGGGCCGCAATTATGATTTTCCCGGAGCGACCGACGCCTTCGACAATGCGTTGGCCCTCGATCCCAAGCTGGTCCCGGCGCTCTTCAATCGCGGCCTGGCTTGTCTGTGGACGGACGACGCGAATGGCGCCCTCGGTTATTTCGACAAGGCCATCGCCCTCGAACCGGAAAATGCCCAAGCCCGGGTGGAGCGGGCCAAGATCAAGGCGGCCAAGGGGGACAAGGCTGCCGCCCTCGCCGACTACAATCAGGCGATCGCCCTCCAGCCAAAATATCCCTTCGCCTGGCTCGGTCGCGGGAACGTGAAACGCGATGGCGGCGACCTCGCCGGGGCACTCAAGGACTACGATCAGCTGATCCTCCTGAGCCCGGCCGATGGCGCCGGATATTACTGTCGTGCGCTCGTGCGGGAAGTGTTGGGCAACTTTGAAGGGGCCCTGAGTGACTACGAGAAATTGCTGGCCTTGGACGAAACCACCTTGAACGCCAGCATCAGCGCCCACCGTGAACTCATCCTGCGCCGGCTCCAGCGGGCCGATCCAACCGACCGGCTGAAAAACGCACTGATGAACTACAAGGGGGACGATTGGTACCGGGCTCCCGGCGACTTCATCACGGGCCAGCTGACGGAAGCGGCCTTTCTCGCCAAAGCCGGCGAGGGCGCACCCAGTCCCGTGATGCTCGAAATCCAGCAGGGCGAGGCTTTCTACTACGTCGGCATGATGCGCTTGCTGGCCCACGATACCGCCGGCGCCCGCGAATACTTCGAAAAACTCAAGTCGAGCACACACGCGGAAGGCGACCTCGCCCGCGCCGAGCTGGCCCGCCTTCCCGGCGAAAAGCCGGCGGCCAAGTCGAAATAGCGCGGGCGCCCGCAACGGGCCTCGCCGCATCAACCGGTCGTTTCCCAGCCCAGATGGGCCGGCCAGTGAAATTCACTTGGCCGGCTGATAGCCCTGCCAGAGCCACTCCAAGGCCCGCGGCAGGGTTTGCCGGACCACTCTCCCGTCGACGTGACCGGCCCCCACCGCATAGACGAACTGGTAGTGGTAGCCCTTCGCCCTCAGGACGGCGGCCATGCGCTGGTTCGCCAGCACCCAGTTGTGCAAAGTCTCGGCCGGATCGTTGGGGCGAATGTCATCCCCGCCCACTTCCAGCCAAACGCGCAACGGCCTGGGTGCACTCTGCGGAAGCAGGTGCTCATGATATTCCCACGCGCCAAGCGGAAGCGCCGGGTTTACCGGCGACTGCTGGTTCACGAATGCACCGCTATAGGCCAGCACACGATGATACAGCTCAGGGTGAAACCACGCCATCGAGAACGCCGCAGTGCCACCGGAGGATCCCCCCATCGTGGCGCGTCCATCGGGATCCTGGGTAAAGGTTATATTGAACGCCTTGCCGAGAACGGGAAGAACTTCCGCCTCGATGAATTCGGCAAACTTTCCCGACACCGTGTCATATTCGAGCCCTCGCTCGCTGCCGGGCCCGTCATTTCCGCCCGAGTCCATCATCACCACCACGATCGCTGGCAAGCGATGATCGGAAATCATGTTGTCGAGAATCGTGGGCAGCTGCCCATTTCCCATTGAATCCTGGGTGACGAGCACCGGTGCGGGCGTGCCGGGGACGTATTGGCTGGGGATGTAAACCGCGCCATGGCGCTCCAAGACGCTGGAGCCCTTCAAGCCGGTGTCGGGATAAAATCGGCTCGCTGCCGTCGACAGTGAGAACCGGAGGATCTTGCCCTTGGGTACGTCCGCCCGCGGCGTCAACTCCGGTGCGTCGGCAAAAGGCGGCTTCAAGAGGAAGTCGCCCTCTCCAATCTCCGGGAGTTCCATGAGCTTGGCCAAAGCCGCTTGGTCAGCCGATGCCAGGGAGGCGTCAGCGCCGGACATCGGATGGGCAGCCGAAATCAAACAAAGCAACCATGCCGATAGCCCGCGTAACCTCGCTTTCGTCATCGGGCGATCTGAGTGCATCAACGCCATGGACGCCAGCATTTGTCGCATCGCCCCACCGGTCCTGCCATGGACCCGGGACGGAGCTGAAGTGAAGGGGGTAGGCCGGGATAGTGATATCAATTGCCTAGGGTTGCCCCGTTTTGGCCGCATCTGCCCCGTCGGCGGGCTGGCCGAGTGGGAGGTAGCCAATGCCGCCCAGGCCGAACGCGAAAAATTCCAGTTTCCTATCGGTAAAAAATTTGCCAGCTGGCCCGCGGGCTAACTACGTTCGCTCGCTTACCCCATGATTGCCCAGGGAAAAACCGCCCCGTCTCGCTGCTGGTTGCCGGCGATGGCCCGCTTGGGCGCGCCCGCCCTCATCGTCTCTACTCTGCTCGCGGCCTGTGCGCTCGAGAAGCCCGGGGCAGTCACCGCGACCGCTCCCGCCATGGCAGCCGCTCCGGCGGTGACGCCGTCCGAAACTCCGGGCTTGGCTGAATTCCACCGGAGCATCGTGCCGATTTTGAAGGCCAACTGCTATGAGTGCCACGGCCGCGGCAAAAGCGAGGCGGGCATTGCCTTCGATGAACTCAAGACCGAGGAGCAGATCCTGAAGAACCCCGGGTTGTGGCTCAAGGTGATCAAGAACACCCGCGCGGGCCTGATGCCGGCCGAAGGTAACCCGCGGCTCTCGGCCCAGGAGCAGGCCACACTCGACCATTGGATTAAATTCACCGCCTTCGGCGTGGACCCGCGGAATTTCGACCCCGGCCGCGTCACCGCGCACCGCCTCAACCGCCTCGAATACCGCAATACCATCCGCGATTTGCTCGGCGTGGACTTTGACACCGACACGGCTTTCCCCGGCGACGACATCGGCTACGGCTTCGACAACATCGCCGACGTGCTCAACGTCTCGCCACTGCTGATGGAGAAATACCTCGCCGCGGCGCAAACCGTCGTCGGGCAGGCCGTGCCCCAGGCCTCGCGGGTGGCCCCGCGGACCACGGTGCTCGGCCGGGATTTTGTGGACGACGCCACCGGCCGCACGCCCGCGCTGGACAACGCCACCCTCGAGAACGGCGTGGCCCCCCGTACCGCCGTGAAAACGAGCTATTTCAAGGCCGCCAAGTTCAGCCATGTTTTTCCCATCGCGGTCGAGGGCGACTACCAGGTGGTGGTGGAGCGGGGCGTCAGCAGCAACTTCACCTACGTCGCGCAAACCTGCACCGTCACGATCCTCGTGGACGGCCAGGAGCTGAAGCAATCCGTCCTCCAGTGGCACGGCGCCAATTCCACCAGTGAAAAACAGTTCTCCACCTTTGACACGGTGGCGGTCCACTGGACGCCCGGAGACCACAAGCTCACCGTCTCCGTGACGCCGTTGAGCGGCGTGAGCGACGGCCGGCACGACGCCAACTTCCTGCTTCGCACCGCCACCGTCGAGGGCCCGGACAATCGAGCGTATTGGCAGCATCCGCCCGGTTACGCGCGCTTCTTCCCCCGCGACGACGCCCCGGCGGACCCAGCCGGGCGTCGCGCGTATGCCCGCGAGTTGCTGGGCGCCTTTGCTACCAAGGCCTTTCGCCGTCCTGTCCCCGACGACAGCGTGGCCAGACTCGTCAACGTCGCGGAGCAGGTTTACACCCAACCCGGCAAGACCTTCGAGGCCGGTGTGGCCCAGGCGATGGTCGCGGTGCTGGCGTCGCCCCGTTTCCTGTTCCGGATCGACACCCCGGAGGCGGGGTCGGGCCCGTCCGCCGCCTTCGCGCGGGTGGACGAGTATTCCCTGGCCTCCCGCCTTTCCTATTTTCTCTGGTCCACGATGCCGGACGACACGCTGCTGCAACTGGCGGCCGCGGGGCGGCTCCGGCAAAATCTCGCCGCCCAGGTCCAGCGGATGGTCGCCGACGCCCGCGCGAACAACTTCATCAACAGCTTCTCCAGCCAGTGGCTCCAGTCCCGCGCGGTGACGAACGTGGCGATCAATGCCCACGAAGTTTTCCTGCGCGAGGACTTCAACGCCCCCGCGAGCCTCGACCTGACCCCGGCGCAACGCGACGCGCTCGAGGCGGAGGCGCAGGCGTATTTCGGCTATGTGATGCGCGACAACCGGAGTGTGGACGAGTTCATCGACAGCAATTACGCGTTCTTCAACTCGACCCTCGCGAGCTATTATTTTGACGAGGAACTTGAGCTGAAGGGTAACGAAATGCGCAAGGTGGAGCTCGGCGCGGGCAACTGGCGGGGCGGAATCCTGACCCTCGGCAGCGTCCTCATGGTCACCTCGAATCCCACGCGCACCTCCCCGGTTAAGCGCGGCAAATGGATCCTCGAGAACATCCTCGACGCCCCCGCTCCGCCCCCGCCCGCCAACATCCCGCCCCTCGAGGCCGCCGGCAAGGACATCGCGGGGCACACTCCGACCATGCGCGAGATCCTCGCCAAGCACCGCTTGGATCCCAACTGCTCCTCCTGCCACGACCGCATGGACCCCCTCGGTCTCGCACTCGAAAACTTCAACGCGCTCGGCACCTGGCGTGACAAGGACACGCAGCAACCGGTCGATGCCACCGGCAAGCTCATCACCGGCGAGGCGTTCAAGGACATCCGCGAGCTGAAGAAGATACTCCTCACCAACCACCGCGAGGAGTTCTACCGCTGTCTCACCCAGAAGCTGCTCACCTACGCCCTCGGGCGCGGGGTGGAGTACTACGACGTGCCCACGGTGGACAAAATCGTGGACAATATGGACAAGGACGGCGGCAAGTTCTCCGCCCTGTTGATGGGCGTCATCGACTCCGCCGCTTTCCAACAAGAACGCCTCCAGCCCGACTCACTGCCGGCCAAAGCCGCGCCGATTCTCTCCCAAAACACACCGAGCCCATGAACCACCCGCGCCAGAACCGAAACCTTGCCGCCGAACGTCATCACAGTCTGGGCCGCCGCCAGTTTCTGCGTGGACTCGGGGTGTGCCTCGCGTTGCCGGCGATGGAATCACTTTTCCCCCGCGGCCTGATGGCCGCCACTCCCGGTGCCGCCGGTGCGTTCGGAGCCGGCACGGCCGCCACCACGGCCACCGGCGCGCCCTTGCGCATGGCCTTCCTCACCTTTGCCAACGGCTGCGTGCCCGGCAAATGGTTCCCGACCGGCTCCGGCCGGGACTATCAGCTGAATGAGACGATGAGCTCACTCGCCGGCATGAAGGACAAAATCCAGGTGCTCGGCGGCCTCACCGACCACTCCGCCGACGCGGGACCGGACGGCCCCGGCGACCATGGCCGCGGCGGCGGTACCCTGCTTACCGCCGTCCGCTGCAAGAAAACGGCGGGCGCCGATTTCCGCGCCGGTGTCTCCGTGGACCAGGTCGCCGCCCAGTCCATGGGCCACCTCACGCCCTTTCCGTCGCTCCAGATGTCCTGCGACATTGTGCAAAACGCCGGCGGCTGCGACACGGGCTACGCCTGCGTTTATCAGAAAAACGTCTCGTGGAGTTCACCCACCACGCCGCTTGCCCCCGAGAACAACCCGCGCCTGATGTTCGAGCGCCTCTTCGGCTCCGGCACGAGCGCGGCCGAGCGTCAGAACAGCCTGCTTATGCGCCAGACCCAGCAGCGCTCCGTCCTCGATTTCATCGCGGGCGAGACCGCGAGCGTCAGCCGCAACCTGTCCGTCCGCGACCAACAGAAACTCGACGAATACCTCACCAGCGTCCGCGAGATCGAGCAGCGCATCCAGCGCGCGGAGCTGACCTCGAACCGCCGGCCCGATCCCGGGGTGGACAGCCCCGCCGGTATCCCCGACAAATTTCAGGACTACCTCCGCCTGAGCCTCGACATGCTCGTGCTCGCCCTGCAGACCGACAACACCCGCGTCGCGTCCTTCATGTTCGCGGGCGATGGCAACAACCGCGACTTCGCGGACATCGGCGTCCCCGACGGCCACCATTTTTGCACCCACCACCACAACGACGCGGCCCTCGTCGCCAAGACCTGCATCATTGAGCAATGGTATGTCGCGCAGTTCGCCTATTTCCTGGAAAAGATGGAGGCGAC
>CAIUWA010000052.1 GCA_903902745.1 uncultured Opitutia bacterium
AAGACGACCGAAGACGAACTCCGCACGGCCTTTGGCCAGTTCGGCAGCGTCACCGACGTTTACGTCGCCATGGACAAGATGACTGGCCGCCCCCGTGGCTTTGCCTTCGTCACCATGGGCACGGCCGAAGAGGCCAAGGTAGCGGCTGAGAAGCTGAATGGCGTTGACCTCGGTGGTCGCGCTTTGACCGTCAATGAAGCCCGTCCGAAGGAAGAGCGCCCAGGTGGCGGCTTCGGTGGTGGCGGCGGTGGCCGCGGCTTCGGCGGCGGCGGTGGCGGCCGCGATCGCGGCGGCTTCGGCGGTGGCGGTGGCCGCGACCGCGGCGAGCGCCGTTATTGATCCGACTCGGTCCCATTAACCGAATTTTCGAAGGACGGAGCTCCTCCGGGGCTCCGTCCTTTTTCTTTTCCGCTGCCGGCGACGGTGGTGGAGCGCGTTGATCGTAACGCGTCCGGGTGGCTTGCGTTCAAGCCGCCCCACCTCGATCGCCTGATTTTTCATTTATGTCTTTCAAAGCTCTCAATCTTTCCGATCCCGTGCTCCGCGGCGTGCAAGCCGCCGGCTACACGGATCCCACGCCCATCCAGCTGCGCGCGATTCCCGCCGTGCTGACCGGGCGCGACCTCATTGCCTCCGCCCAGACCGGCACCGGCAAGACCGCGGCGTTCGCGCTGCCCATCCTCACGCGCCTCGGCGCCCATGGCCGCGCCCGCGTGCTCGTGCTCGAGCCCACGCGCGAACTCGCCGCCCAGGTCGAGACCGCCTTCCGCGATTTCGCCCGCTTCACCGACCTCCGCACCGTCGCCGTCTTTGGCGGCGTCGGCTATGGCGTCCAGCGCACCGAACTCCGGCGCGGAGTCGATATCATCGTCGCCACTCCCGGCCGCCTGATGGACTATATTCAGGACGGGTCGATTAACCTCCGCGACATCACCATCCTCGTGCTCGACGAGGTCGATCGCATGCTCGACATGGGCTTCCTGCCCGTCGTGAAGGACATCATTGGCCGCTGCCCGCGCGAGCGTCAGACGCTGTTTTTCTCCGCCACCGTGCCGCCCGAGATCGCGGCCGTGGCCTCGTTCGCGCTCCGCGACCCGACCCGGGTCGAGGTGGGTGTGAGCCGCTCCGTGACCGAGTCCGTCACGCACGCGCTCTATCCTGTGGCCCACGACCAGAAATTCGACCTGCTGCTCGCGCTGCTCGGGAAGATCGATTACGACAGCGTCCTCGTGTTTTCCCGCACGAAGCACGGCGCGGACAAGATCGCCCGCCGGCTCAAGGCCGCCAACCATTCCGTCGCCGTCCTGCACGCGAACCGCTCGCAGAACCAGCGCATCGAGGCGCTCGCCGGCTTCAAGAGCGGGAAATACGAGGTGATGGTGGCCACCGACATTGCCGCCCGCGGCATCGACGTGGCCGGTGTCTCGCACGTCATCAACTACGATGTCCCGGAAAAACCCGAGGACTATGTCCATCGCATCGGCCGCACCGGCCGGGCGCAGGCCGTGGGCGATGCGTACACGCTCGTGACGCCGGAGAATGCCGGCGACATCCGCGACATCCAGCGCTTCATCGGTCAGAAAATTCCCGAGCTCCGGCTCGAGGGTTTTCCGTACCAGCCCTTCGTGGCTCGTCCGGCCCAGCCCGCGCAGCAGCGTGGCGGTGGCGGCCAGCGTCCGCGCCAGGGCCAGGGCGGCGGCTGGAGCCGCTTCGGTGCCGGCCGCGGCCGGCGCTGAGTCGAGGGGACATGAGACATATGGGTCATACTAGACCTATATGTCATATAACCTATCGCCGCCCCAGGGGGCTTGCGCGTCCGCGCTGAAAACGCCCAGCATCACCGCATGGGCGCTACTTCCACCAGAATCGTCGAGAAACACCTCGCTGCGCTACGTGCGTGCGACCGCTGCCCGCGGATGCATAAGCCGGTGGTCGTCGGCCGGCCGGTAGCGAGCCGGGTGCTGCTGGTCGGGCAGGCGCCGGGCGACAAGGAGCCCAAGCTCGGCCGGCCCTTTGCGTGGACGGCGGGCAAGACGCTGTTCAAATGGTTTCACGCCGCGCTGGGCTGGTCTGAGGACGAGGTGCGCAACCGGATCTATTTCGCGGCGGTGTGCCGCTGTTTTCCCGGCAAGCGGCCCGAGGGTGGCGATCGCGTGCCGGCGCCGGATGAAATTGCGAACTGCTCAACCTGGATGGAGCGCGAGTTCGCGTTGCTGAAGCCGTCGCTGGTGCTGCCGGTCGGCAAGCTCGCCATTTCGCAGTTCATGCCGCCGGCGCCGCTCAACGATGTCATCGGCCGGGAATTCGCCATCTCCTATCGCGGATACGCCGTTGATTGCATCCCGCTGCCGCATCCATCGGGCGCGTCACCCTGGCACCGGATGGAGCCGGGAAAAACGCTGCTTAACCGCGCACTGCAGCTCGTCGCGAAACACGAGGCGCTCCGACGGTAGGGCCGATTGTCCTTAACCTGTCGCGTTTGACTCCGACTGCGTCCAACCGGCGCGTTAGGGATAACGCGCCCTACCTCAATTCACTTTATTCCACACCGGCTGGCCTTGCACGGCGGCGCGGGCGATCGAGGCGGAGGTGGTGCGCATCTCGACCATGCCCTCCGGGCTGCAGAAGGCGGCATGGCAAGTGACGATCAGATTAGGCGTCGCCGCCTCCTCGGCAGTGCGCAACGGCTCATTCTCGACGACGTCGAGCCCCGCGCCCGCCAGCCGGCCCGCGCGCAGCGCGGCGAACACCGGGGCCTTTTGCACGATGTCTCCGCGCGCGGTGTTAACCAGATAGGCCGACGGCTTCATGAGCGCGATCTCGCGCTCCCCGATGAAGCCGCGGGTTTCGGCCGTGAGGGGACAATGGATCGAAACCACATCCGAGGTGCGGAGCAGCTCGTCGAGCGAAGCCACCCGCTCGATACCGACGGCCTTGTGGGTGCCGGTGGTGGCGTAAGGATCGAAGAACACGACGCGGAAACCAAAGGCCTTCGCTCGTAGGGCCGTGGCCATGCCGATCCGGCCGAGACCCACCAAGCCGAACTGCAGCGTGCGCAGCCGGCGCATCTTGGCGGCGACCTGGATCTTCCAGCCGAGTTGCTTGGCCTCGGTATCGAGAGGAAAAAGCTGCCGGCAAAGCGCAAGGGTGAGGGCGAGCGCATGATCCGCCACTTCCTCAGTGCCATAGTCGGGCACGTTGCACACGGGGATCCCGCGCTTGGCTGCCGCCGCGGTGTCGACGGTGTCGAACCCCACGCCATTGCGGATGATGGCGCGGCATTTCTGAAGCCGGCTGACCACGCCCGCATCCACCTTGGGCCCGTGCCAGAGGATGATCGCATCCGCCGTCAGCACCTCGTCCGGGAAGGGGGCATTTAGGCCGATCTGCACGGTTTTGACGTCGGCGACCCCGGCGAGAACCTGTTTTTCCAGCAGGGCCTCGGGATCGCTGAACTTGAATTCGACGGGGCAGACGATGGCGACAAGGGGGAGGGAGGAATTCATGGGGGAAGGTCCGATAAAAAACTGCGGCCGGAGCAGGCGCAAGACTGACGCGCGGCGTGGCTCCGCGCCGGAAGGGATCACTCCGTGGGGGTTCCGTGGAAAAAATCCGTGTTCAACCGGCCGATTTGTGGTTCAATGATCCTCATGTACCTCGCCCGCCCGTTTCTCCTCCTCGTGCTCTTGGCCGCCCCGGTTGCACTCCACGCCCAACGGGAAAAGCTGCCGCCGGAGGATCTTGCGTTCGTCGAGAAGCAGTGGCCGCAGGCCAAAAAAACCAGCACGGGCCTGCGTTATATCATGCTGAAGGAAGGCGAGGGCGACCTGGCCAAGCCCGGGGACCTGATCAGCGTGCTGTATCGCGGGTCCCTTCTGGACGGAAAAGTTTTCGACGAGGCCCAGGATCCGGCGCAGACATTCAACTTCCGGCTGGGTCGTGCGATGGTGATCCAAGGCTGGGACCAAGGACTGCAGCTGATGAAAAAGGGAGGAAAAATGCTGCTCATCGTTCCTTCCGAACTCGGCTACGGTTCGCGCGGCAATGGGCCGGAGATTCCGCGCAACGCCACGCTGGTCTTCGAGATTGACCTGGTCGAGCTCAAGCGGGAGGCGCCGCCGGCGCCCGTGGCCCCGCCCGTCCCCGCCGACAAGAAAAAGAAGTAGGCCGGCCAGAGGTCCGGCGCCCGCTTATTTCCCAGCCGCGCCGGTGTAGCCGTAGCGCGTGCGGAATTCCTCCCCGGCCTGGGCGAGCGCGGCCTCGGGCGCCAGACCCGTGGCTTTCAGCTCGGCGCTGCGCTTTTCCACCCAGCGCTGCTTGAAGGTGGCCTCGACACTGGCGGCGATATCCGGGTTTTCCTTCGGCTTGGAGCTCTTCCGGGAGAAGAGACAGCCGGAGAACACGATGGCAGTGAACAAGGTGAGACAGATCAACGGGAGGCGTTTCATGGTCAGGTTTAGGAAATGTTAAGATGGAGAAATGTGACCGCGAGCGAATCTTTTTGGTTTCGTGCGGGCGGTGAAGTTGCTTTACTGGACGGGTATGAGCGACGAGTCACCTCCGCTGCGGATCAAGCCCCGCTTGAAATCCGAGAATTCACCCGACGCTCCTGCGGCCGATGGAACTCCTGCGCCGGCGGCGCCTGAGAGTGCCGCTGCTCCGAAAATAACCCTTCGTCCCAAGCAGGCCGGTTCCCCCCCGCCTCCGCCGCCCTCTCCGGCAGAGCCGGCGGTCCCGGCGGTCCCGGCTAGCGCCTCGGCGCCGCCCGCGGCTGAACGCCCGCGGCTGAAGCCGCGGCTCTCGGCCGAGGCACCTGCGGCCGCCGCGGCGGCGCCGGCTGAGCCGACTCCCCCTTCATCGCCCGCCGAGCCGGCGGCCGATTCCTCCGCGCCCGCTGCTGGGGGGGGAGCTTCCGAAGCCCCCAAGTTCAAACTCAAGGCCAAGAGCGCTGAAGCGGCGCCGCTGACTCTGCCGGTGGTGGCAGCGGTCGCGCCTCCGCCGGAAGCACCAGCGGCAGTTCCGACGGATGCTCCCCCCGCGCCGGAGGCTGAGCCTCCTGCCCCCCCGCCGGCACCGGAAGCCGGTGAAGCGCCGGCGGCAGCGCCGCCGCCGCCGGTGCCCAAGCTTAAAATTGCGATTGCGCCCCGTCCAGCAACCGAGGTCCCGGCGGCCGCCGGTGATCCGGGGGTGAGGCCCCCGCCGATCCCGCGGGCGAAACGCAAATCCTCGAAAAAGTTCTTGATGCTGGTGGGAGGGTCGTTGGCCGCCGTGCTTCTGCTCGGGGGCGTCTATTTCGTCTGGCTCAAACCCGAGCCCCCGCCGCCTCCGCTGGTGGTCAGGCCCAAACCCCCCGTCGTGCCGCCGGTCGTCGCGGGCACGCCGGCTTCGATGGCCGGCAAGATGGTCGACAAGGCGCAAACCACGGCGGCCAAAGCCGCCGCCGCGATCGACGACAGTGACGGCCTGCTCGAGAAGCGCACGCCTGGACCCGCGCCGATCAAGGCCGCTGTTCCGCCGCCGGAAAAGATGGCCACCACCACCGCGCCCATTGCCCCCGGCATCTCCGCGACTAATACGAATGTCATGGTGGCCCCGGAAGCCAGCCCGGCCTTCCGCGTCTGGGCGTCCAATGCCAGGATCGTCAGCGTCGCCCCGGGCCGGATTCCCCCCCGGGCGGTCATCAACAGCCGCGCGGTCGATGCGGGCCAGATCATTGACGATGCCCTCGGCGTCTATTTCGACAGCGTCGATGCCGACAAGAAGACGATTATTTTCCGCGACAAGTCCGGCGCGAAAGTCTCGATCAAGTACTAGGCCCGTCCAGCCCGCGTCTCAGGGTTTGCGGGTAAGGTACGTTGACTCCGACCCTTTGAGGGCTACGCGCCCCGCGGTGCATCACCACACCTCGACCGGCCCCTTGGGCACGGGAATGGCGTCGCGTTCCGCGGCGTCCCTTTCCCCTTCCGGCCGCATGAAGGTGGCCATCATCGGCGCGGGCTGGAATTTGGGCAGCAGGTTTCCCTGCTCGTCACAGAATTGCGCGCGCCACGCGACATACTCCGCGACGGCCGCCTCAAAATCCGCCCGCGAAGTGATGGTGATCATGCGTTGCTTGAAGGGCTTGGCCGGGCCGAAACGCTTCGCGTACCAAGGCGCGACCTTGCGAAACAGCTTTGCGCCCTGCGCCTCGCCGTAGAATTCGCAATGGCGCTCGAAGTGTCGCCGCAGGACGCGCACGCGCTCGGCGAAATCCGGCTCGGGCCCAAGTTCGCCGGTGCGGAGGTATTGCTCGGTGCGCCGGAAAATCCACGGGTCATAGAACGCTCCGCGCCCGATGCTCACGCCGGCGCAGCCGGTCTCGTCCCGCATGTGCTTCGCCGCCTCCGGCGTGGTGATGTCGCCGTTGCCGATGACCGGGATGGATTTCACCGCCGCGACCACCGCGCGGATGCCGGCCAGGTTGACCGTGCCGGAAAATCCCTGGGCGCGGGTGCGGCCATGCACGAAGATCGCGGCCACGCCGACGTCCTCCAGCACGCGCGCGAGATCGGGCGCGGTGAGATTGTCGTCGTCCCAGCCGAGGCGCATCTTGGCGGTGACGGGGATTTTCACGGCCGCGATCATGCCACGCACGAGGCGCGCGGTCTTGTCGAGCTCCGTCATCATCGCCGAGCCGCCGCCAATGTTCACGACCTTGCGCACGGGGCAGCCCATGTTGATGTCGACGGCCTGCACGCCGAGTTCCTGGCACACCACGGCGGCATCGCGCATTTCCTCCGGCACGCTGCCGAACAGCTGGATGGCGAGCGGCCGGTCCTCCGGCGACGTGGCGACGAGCTGGAGCGCGATGCGGTTGCGCTCAAGCAGGGAGCGGGCGTTGACGAGGTCCGTGGTGGCCCAGCCCAGGCCGCCGAGTTCGCGCACGGTGAGCCTCATGGGCAGATTGGTGTAGCCCGCCAGCGGCGAGAGAAAAAGATTCGAAGAAAGCTCGTGCGGCCCGATGCGCATGGCCGGGAGACAAAGGGTGTTTGCGGAGCACCGCAACTCCGGGGGACCTCAGGTCCATGGGTCTTATAGGTCCCATGGGTCCTATAGGACCTATGAAATCACAGCCGAGATCACGTCAACGCCGCCACCGCGAGCTTCATCCGCCGCAGAGCTTCGGCCAAGGTCGCGCGGGTGCAGCCGAAGTTGAGGCGGACATGGCGGCCCTTCGGCGAGCCGAAGAAGGCGCCATCGCTCAGGCCCACGCCGTGTTTTTCAAAATGCGCCACCGGGTCGGGCAGGTTCAGCGCGGCCACGTTGAGCCAGGCCAGGTAGGTGGCCTCGATGGGTGCCTCGACCTTTACGCCGGGCAATTCACAAGCGGTGAAATCGAGCAGGAAATCGCGGTTGCCCCGCAGGGTGGCGAGCAGTTCCTGCCGCCACGGCTCGCAGTCGCGGTAGGCGGACTCGCAGGCGGCGAAGCCAAGGGTGGTGGTCTCGGCGACGATGCCCGCCGTCGCGCGCACGAACTGCGCGCGGCGCACGGGATCCGGGATGATGGCGATCGAGACGCCGAGGCCCGGCACGTTGTAGGTTTTGCTCGGCGCCATCAGCGTGACCGTCCGGGCCGCGATCTCGGGCGAGATCGTGGCCGTGGGAATATGGGGCAGCGACGGATCAAGGATCAGGTCGCAGTGAATCTCGTCCGAGCAGAGCGTGAGGTTGTGCCGCACGCAGAAATCGGCGAGGCGGGTGAGCTCATCGCGGCGCCAGACTCGGGCGAGGGGATTGTGCGGATTGCACAGGAAAAACAATTTTGTCTGCGGGGTGACGGTGCGTTCGAGAGCCTCCCAGTCGATGGCCCAGGCACCCTGCTGCAGTTGCCAGGGTGATTGGAGGGAGATCCGCCCGCTGTGCTTGGGCGCGCTCATGAAAGGAGGATAGACCGGCGTCAGCGTCAGAACCTCGTCGCGGTACTGGGCGAAGGCTTGGGCGGTGACATTAAGGCCGACGACCAGGCCGGGCAACCAGACCAGCCACGACGCCTCAATCTTCCAGCCATAGCGCTGCTCCATGGCCTGAACCACCGCATCGACCGTTGATTTTACCGGCCGGGCATAGCCGAAGATGCCGTGGTCCACGCGCCGGTGCAGCGCCTCGATCAAGGCGGGTGGTGAACGAAAATCCATGTCGGCGACCCACATGGGCAGCACATCGCGCCCGGCGTATTTCTGCCATTTTTGGGAATCGGTGTCCCGGCGGTCGGGGGGCGTGGCGAAATCGAAAGTCATGGAAACGAGCACCGACCCAACCACGGATTGTACGGAGGAGCACGGATTTTCTGTGTGTTATGGCCGGAGGTCGCGGGCACTGCTGGCCGGGGTGATGGGTGATGGTCCACGCCAAAGAGGGAAAATCCTTCCCAGGTGGGACGGCGCAGGCTGGGACGTTTTATCCCGGCTGGCCTCGTTGTAGAAAACTAACTCGCGGGCCCGGCGGCACTTGACGACGGCGTGTCGCCGGGCATCGCGCCTGCAATGTGAGCAGCCTCAATCAACCCACGCGCACCGACGTTCCGCCATCGCGGATCGGGAGTGAGCAAACCTTAAAACCATATCATCACCATGAGACTCGTTCGATATACCTATCCGAATTACCGCAGCTTTGCTCCCGTTTTGGGAGGCTTGGACCGCGCGATCGATTCATTCCTTGCCGACTTTGAACCCAACGCCGTGCGGGCCATCCCGCTGAGCGTGCACGAGGACAAGGACAACCTTCAGGTCAGTGCCGAGCTTCCCGGGGTCACTCGCGAGGACGTCAATATTGAGCTGGGCGACGACGTCCTCAGCCTTAGCGCCACCCGGAAAGTGGCCGGCGCGACGACTGAAGCCGGGACGGCCGCAGAGCAGACCGTCACCTACGCCCGCAGCTTCAGCCTGCCCTACGCGGTGCAGGCGGACAAGGTGTCCGCCGAACTGAAGGACGGCGTGCTGCGCCTGACGCTGCCGAAAGCCGAAGCCTTGAAGCCGCGCAAGATTGCGGTCAACTGACCGGAATAGTTTCAGGCCAAGAATCGACAAAGGCCGGATGCCGCAGGGTATCCGGTCTTTTGCTTTTGCGGTGCTTCGGGTGGGGATCAACCTTCTTGGTATGACTGCATCCGATCCCCGGCCCGTGCTGCTGTTTGATGGCGAGTGCGGGCTATGTCACCGCGTGGTGCGCCTGCTGCTGCGGCTTGACCAGCGCGGGGTAGTGCGGTTTGCCCCGCTCCAGGGTCCGGCGGGGCAGGCCTGCTTGCGGGCACACGGGCTGCCGATGGAAGATTTCAGCACTCTGGTATTTGTCCCGGACTGGCCGGGCGACGCGGAGAAGCTTCTCTTGCGCACCGATGGAGTCATGGCCGCGCTGCGAGTCGTGGGTCGCCCGGGACTGGCGGCGTTATTGGCGGTGGTGCCGCGCGGACTGCGTGACGCGGGCTATAAATTCGTGGCGCGGGTGCGGCACCGGATTTTCGGCCCATGGCAGGCGCGCCCGTTGCCGCGGCTGGAATGGGCGGCTAGGTTCATGGATTGAACCTAGCCGGACTCAACCGGCCTTTGGCGGCTCCTTGATCAGGACCGACATCAGCACGGCGGTGGCGAGCACGCCGCCGATGACCCCGAGGGAAGTGGTGGTGGAGATTGCCACCCAGTGGGCCACGAGCATCTTCATGCCGATGAAGACCAGGATGACGGCAAGCCCGACCTTCAGGAAGCGAAAGAGCTGCATGACGCCGCTGAGCGCGAAATAGAGCGAGCGCAGGCCAAGGATGGCGAAGATGTTCGAGGTGAGAGCGACAAAGCTGTTGGCGGTGATCGCCAGCACGGCGGGCAGCGAGTCGAGGGCGAAGACCAGGTCCGTCGTCTCGATCACGATGAGGACGATGAACAGCGGCGTGGCGACCCGGGAGCCGTTATGGTGCGTGAAGAATTTCCCCTCCTCAAAGTTCGGCCCGACGGGAAAATAGCGGCGGAAGAGCCGGACGGCGAAGTTGTGCTCCGGGTCGATCTCGCTGTCCGCTTTCTGCGGCAGTGCCATTTTCACGCCGGTGAAAACCAGAAACGCGCCGAAGAGGTACAGAATCCAGTGGAAGCGCGCGATGACGCTCACGCCGACGAGGATGAACACGCCGCGCATGAGCACGGCGCCGATGATGCCCCAGAAGAGCACGCGGTGCTGGTAGCGGGGCGCGACCTTGAAGTAGGCAAAAACCAGGATGAAAACGAAGACGTTGTCTACGCTCAGGCACACCTCAATGAGGTAGGCGGCGAGGAACTGCTGGCCGGCCTCGGCCCCGCGCCACCACCAGAGCGCGGTATTGAAGGCGAGGGCGAGACTGACCCAGACCACGCACCAGGCGAGCGCCTCGCGCATTTTCATCTCGTGCGCCTCGCGCTGGAAGACCCCGAGGTCGAGCGCCAGCATCGCGATGATGAAGGCAAAAAACGCGCCCCACGCCCAGGGCGGCATGGCCTCGACGAATGCGAATGGAAGAAACAATGGCAGCATCGGCCGGCGAGCATGGCGGGATGGGCGAGCGGCGGGCAAGCGGGGAGTGCGGGGCTGGAATCGTCCGACCGGTTTCCAGCAAGCAAACAGTCTGGTGCAGCCCGGGAGTGAGGTTTTGACAACGCCGCCCGGGACGGTTGATTTTCCGGCCATCCATGAAGCGCTTTTTCCTCCTGATCCTCACCGCCGGCACACTCGCGTGGGCGGCATCCGCCGGCGCGGCCGAGCCAGCCGCCCCGCCGCCGCCCCCGGCGAGTGATGCCCAGGCCGCCAGCGTCAACGCGGCCGCCGCGGTGGCCAGTGGTCACGCCTCGGTCCGCACGCCGGATTTCCTCGAACACCTGGTGGACATCGTGCTGGAAATTTTCAACGTCCGGAGCAGTGGCGAGAACACCACGACCCACTACGTCATCAGCGCCCTGTTGCTGGCCTGCGCCTTCCTGCTGCGCCGGGTGGTGACGGGCATCATTTTCCACCAGCTCAAGAAACTGGCCGCGAAGACGGAGACCACGCTGGACGACAAACTCTTCCCCGCGCTGGAGGATCCGGTGGCCACCTTCGTGATGGTCACGGGCATCTTTGCCGCACTGAAGGTGCTCAAGCTTTCGGAAACCACCGACCTCTATCTCGGCTACGGCTCCACGGTCGCGTTTTCCCTGGTGATATTCTGGGGCCTATTGCGCGCCTTCAATGCGATCCTCGACCATGCCCAGGAAGTCGCGCTCGAAAGGCAGATGGGCGTCGCAGCGTTCATGCCGTGGATCAAGAAGACCCTGGTGGCCATCTTCGTGGTTCTGGGCGTGCTGCTGACCGCGCAGAGCGTGGGAATCGACGTGAAGACCTTCCTGGCCGGCCTCGGCATCGGCGGCCTCGCCTTCGCCCTTGCGGCACAGGACACCATCGCGAACCTCTTCGGCTCCATCGTCGTCGCCATCGACCAGCCCTTCAAGATTGGCGAGACGGTGAAGATCGGCGCCTCCGAGGGCATCGTCGAGGACATCGGCCTCCGCTCCACCAAGCTGCGCACGCCGGCCAAGAACCTGATCATCGTCCCGAACAAGACCGTGGCGGCCGAGGCGATCATCAACAACTCCCGCTTCATCCAGCGGCGCGTGGAGCAGGTGCTCGGGCTGACGTACGACGCCACCGCCGACCAGATCGAGGCGATCGTCGAGGAATTCCGCCAGATCATCCTGCGGGAGGCGGAGGTCGATCCGGCTTCCGTGATCGTCTATTTCCGGGATTACAGCGCCTCGTCGCTGGATATCTCGTTGGTCTACCTGACGAAGAGTCCGGACAACCTGAAGCACCTGCAGCTTCGCCAGCGGATCAACCTCAGCATCATGCGCGCGGTGGCCGCGCGCGGGCTGTCCTTCGCCTATCCGACCCAGACGATGCACCTGGACGGCCCGGTGGTGAAGCAGATCGCGGAGAAGCTGACGTAGGGCGGATTTTCCCCAGTCCTCCGTGCTTGGCTCCGACAGTCCAAGCGACGCGTTAAGGCAATACGCCCAGCCGCGCAGGTCCCCAGCAGCGAGGGAGGCACCGGCGTCGCAAGGCCGGGGCTTTTTCAAGTTTCGTGAGAAAGTGTCTCCGTCCTGACGTAGCGGCCGTGGTGACATGGCCGGGATGAACGACGCTCCCAACCCGCTCTTCACGTCAACGACCACACCCGATCACTCCCGATCCGAATTCCAAACCACCAATTCCCCGCCCCATCGGGGCGCCTAATCCAGCGTCTGCCGGTACCGGGTTACGCCGATGGTCATGGCCACGGCGAGGAAGAGCAGCAGCGGCCAGATCTCGGGCGCGATTTCGGCGAGGCCGTTGCCCTTCAGCAGAATCCCGCGCACGATTCGGAGGAAATGGGTGTTGGGCAGGCACGAGCCGATGGCCTGCGCCCAGGGTGGCATCCCGCGGAACGGAAACATGAAGCCCGAAAGCAGGATTGACGGGAGGAAAAAGAAAAACGCCATCTGCACCGCCTGCAGCTGGTTTTTCGCGAGGGTCGAGAAGGTTATCCCCACGGCCAGATTGGCGGCGATGAAGAGCAGGGCCATGGCGTAGAGCAGCAGGAGACTGCCGACCATGGGTACATGGAAAATGAAATGCGCGGCGAGCAGGATCAATGACACCTGGATGTAGCCGACCGCGATGTAGGGCAGGATCTTGCCCACCATCACCTCAAACGGGCGCACGGGAGTGGCGAGGAGGTTTTCCATCGTGCCGCGCTCGCGTTCCCGCGTGATGGCCAGGCCGGTGATGATGACCATGGTCATCGTGAGCACCACGCCCATCAACCCGGGCACGACATTGTACTGGGTGATGTTCTCCGGGTTGTAATGCGCGTGGATGAGGAAATCCACCGGTCCGGCCTTGGCGTGGAGCCGTGCGAGCGGGCCGGGCAGGTCGCGGTTGAAGATGCTGCCCGCGAGGGCGTTCACCGCCGCCAGCGCGGGGCCGGTGGCGGCGGGGTCCGTGGCGTCGGCCTCGATCAGGACGGAGGGACGTTCACCGCGGAGCAGCTGCCGCGAGAAATCGGCGGGAATATTGACGACAAACTGCACGTCGCCGACCTGCAGGAGCCGCTGTGCCTCGGCCTCGGAGTTGGTTTCCCGGACGAGGGCGAAATAGTCGCTGGTGCGCAGCGCCTGGATGAACGTGCGCGCAAACGGCCCCTGGTCGGCGGCGAGCACGGCGGTGGGCAGGTGCCGCGGGTCGGAATTGATCGCGAATCCGAACATCATCAGCTGCATGAGCGGGATGCCGACCATCATGCCGAAGGTCACGCGGTCGCGCTTCATCTGGATGAATTCCTTCAGCACCATGGCCCAGAGACGATGGAAGGTGAAACGTCTCATGCGAAATTATCCTTTGCCCCGTCCATCAGGCTGATGAACACATCCTCGAGTCCGGACCGGATGCGCGTCCACTCATGGTTCGGGGTGCGCACGGCGGCGATGGCGGTCTCGAGGCGCGCGGGATCGCGCCCGCTGACATGGAGGGTGTTGCCGAAGGCGACGACCTGCTCGACTCCGTCGCGGCCGCGCAGCGCCGCGGCGAGGTCGCGCAGGGCGGGGCCGGTGACGGTCCAGGTGGTGAGCTTCACGCTCTGGAGCACTTCCGTGAGGGTGCCGCGCGTGAGGAGATTGCCATAGGCGAGGTAGGCGAGGCGGTGGCAGCGCTCGGCCTCATCCATGTAGTGCGTGGTGATGAGAACCGTGAGGCCATCGGCGGCGAGCTGGTGGATCTCATCCCAGAATTCGCGGCGGGCCTTCGGGTCGACGCCGGCGGTGGGCTCATCGAGCAGGAGCAGCTGGGGCGAGTGGATAAGGCAGGCGGCGAGGGCGAGCCGTTGCTTCCAGCCGCCGGAGAGCTGGCCGGCGAGCTGGGCGCTCCGGTTTTGCAGGCCGAGGCGGACCAGACTGCGCTCCACCGCCGCGGCGCGGTCGGGCACATCGTAGATGCGCGCGATGAAATCCAGGTTCTCGCGGATGCTCAGGTCCTCATAATAGCTGAACTTCTGCGTCATGTAGCCGACATGGCATTTGATCTCCGCCTGCTGGGTGCGCACATCGTAGCCGAGGCACGTCCCGCTGCCGCCATCAGGCGTGAGCAGGCCGCAGAGCATGCGGATGAAGGTGGTCTTGCCGCTGCCGTTGGGCCCGAGAAAGCCGTAGATCTCACCGCGCCGGACCTGGAGGTCGATGGCGTTAACCACGGTCTTGGGGCCGAAACGCTTGGTGATCCCGGTGACGTCGATGGCGAAATCCGTCGCGCTCATGCGGGATTATTTCGCCAGCGTCACGTCCACCGGCTGGCCCGGATGCAGGTCGCGGGCGGCCCCCGCGCTGAACACGGCCTCGATCATGAAGACGAGTTTGGCGCGATTGTCGCGGTTGTAGAGGATGGGCGGAGTGTACTCGGCCCGGGGCGAGAGATAGCTGACGTGCGCCTCGAGCGGTTCGCTGTGACCGGTGAGGGCGACGCGCACGCGATCCCCGGCCTTGAGTGCGGCAAAATCGGACTCGGGCACGAAGAAGCGCACCTTGAGATTCTCCGGCGGCAGCAGCGCGACGACGGGATTTCCGGCCGCGACGAATTCGCCCTCGCGATAGAGGGTGTCGAAGACCAGCCCGGCGCAGGGCGCGGCCTGGGTCTTCTGCTGGACATTCCAGTCGGCGCGCTCCCGGGCGGCGGTCGCGGCGCTCACGTCCGCCGCGGCGGACGCGATGGCGTCGGGCCGGCCGCCGAGCCGGGCGGTGTCGAGCTGGGCCGAGATTTCGTCGACGGCATGGACGTTTTGCTCATGCGCCAGGCGGGCGCGGTCGTAGTCGCTGGCCGCGATGGTGTGGCTCTTGAACAGATTTTCCTGCCGGGCGAACTCCAGTTGGGAAAGCTCGGTGGCGGCGCGGGCCTGCTCGAGGCGCGCGGCGAGGGTGGCGAGCTCGCTCGGGCGCGAACCCTTTTTCAAGTCCTCGAGCCGGGCCGCAGCCGATCGCTGCTGGTCGGCGGCCTGGCGCTGCGCGGCGAGTTCGGCGGCGCGCTCAAGGGTGAACAGGGCCGAGCCGGCCTCGACCCGCGCCCCCTTGGCCACCGCCAGGGTTTCCAGCCGGCCGGCGAGCGGTGAGCCCACATAGACAAACTCGCCCTCCAGATAACCCTGATAGCCCGGCGGGACCCGCGGGGCGCAGCCGGCCAGCAGCATGAGCGCGGGGGCAAGGAGGGCGGAAAGGCGCATGACATTTTCTGCCAGCAGGGCGAGAACCGTCCAAGAACGAAAACGTAACGGAGGGCGACCGGCCTGGCATTGCCAACGGCGAAATGAAGTGCCTCTCTGCCCTCATGCCCGCGCAGGTCCATGTCAAAACCCAGATTGCCGCCCTGATCGCCCGCAAGGACATCCCGGCCCTCAAGAAATATCTCGAGCCCTGGCTCGCGATGGACATTGCGCCGCTGCTGGCTGAGTTGTCGGTGGAGGAACTGGCCACGCTCTTCCGCGCCGGCTCGCGGGACCTGGATGCCGCCATCTTCACCTATCTGCCCCTCGAGGCGCAGAAAAAGCTGCTCAAGGTGCTCACGCCGGAGCAGATGGCCTCGTTGCTCAACGCCCTGCCGCCCGACGACCGCACGGCGTTTCTCAACGAGCAACCGCTCGACGTGGCGATGCAACTGCTCTCCATGCTCAGCGCCGACGAGCGGCAGGTCGCCCAGTCACTCCTGGCCTACCCGGAGCACAGCGTCGGGCGCATGATGACGCTCGATTTCGTGGCCGTGCACCCCGAGTGGACGGTGCGCCAGGCGCTCGATTTCATCCGCGAGCACGGCTACGACCGCGAAACGCTCAACATGGTCTATGTCGTGGACGACGGCGGCCACCTCATCGATGACGTGCGGGTCCGTCGATTCCTGCTGGCGCCGCTGGATTCGCCGGTGCGGTCGCTGATGGACGGGAACTTCACCACGCTGAAGGCGACCGACGACCGCGAGCACGCGCTCGAGCTTTTTCGGAAATTCGACCGGGTGGCGCTGCCGGTGACGGATGAGATGAGCAAGCTCATCGGCATTGTGACCGTGGACGACATTCTCGACGTGGCTGAGGAAGAGGCCACCGAGGACATCCAGAAGCTCGGCGGTAGCGAGGCCCTCGACGAGCCCTACACGACCATCGCGCTCTCGCGCATGGTGAAGAAGCGCGCGAGCTGGCTGGTGGTGCTTTTCCTCGGCGAGATGCTCACGGCCACGGCGATGAGTTATTTCGAGGACGAAATCGCCAAGGCGGTGGTGCTGGCCCTGTTTGTCCCGCTGGTCATCAGTTCCGGTGGCAACGCCGGTTCGCAGGCGGCGACGCTGGTGATCCGCGCGCTGGCCCTCGGTGAGTTCAAGCTGCGCGACTGGTGGCGGATCATGCGGCGCGAACTGGCGGCCGGTCTGGCGCTGGGTGCGATCCTCGGCGTGATCGGCTTTCTGCGCATCGCCATCTGGTCAATGTTTTCCCCCATCTACGGCGAGCATTGGCTGCTCGTGGCGGCCACGGTCGGGGTTTCGCTGGTGGGCATTGTGCTGTGGGGTTCGCTCATGGGGTCGATGCTGCCCCTGCTCCTGAAGCGCGCGGGTTTGGATCCGGCGACATCGAGCGCACCATTTGTGGCGACGCTGGTGGACGTTACCGGCCTGATCATTTATTTCTCCGTCGCCTTCGCCATTATGCGCGGGACGCTCCTGTAGCGGGTCCGCGCCCTACCGGAAAATTTGCCGGCTCAATACCGCTCGCGGGAACCCCCGCGTTTTTCACCCCGGTCGCCAAAATCGCGGGCCGGACGCTCCGCCGGTGGGCGGGCCTCGCTCACCGTCAGGTTGCGACCGTCGAGCGCATGGCCGTGCAGTTTTTCGATGGCGGCCTTCGCCTCCTCCGGCGTGGCCATCGTGACGAAGGCAAAGCCGCGTGAACGCCCGGTGAGCTTGTCGAACACCAGGTCGATGGCGGCTACGCTGCCGGCCTGGGCAAAAAGCCCTTGCAGGTCGAGGGCCGTGGAGGAGAAGGGCAGGTTGCCCACGTAAAGTTTGGTGTTCATTTGGCGGGGCGGAGCCCCCGGATTGCTTGGGTGGTCGACGAATGGCCGGGCCATCCGCAGACCGGTCCTTCACCTGGGAAGTGAGCCGGCCCAAGCATGGGGAGCAGCGTTGAATCACCTTCCGACGTGGCAAGGTTATTTCCGGCGTGGAGAGGGGCCGCAAGATAAGGCGTCACTTGACCGGCTGATGCGGCGTCATACGGTGTCGGACCCCCATGCGTGCACGCGCTTTTTCCTCCCGATACCTTGGTTTTCTCGGCTTGTTGTTGACGACCGTCGCGTCAGCCGCGGCCTTGGAGATGTCGTCGCCCTTCCTGCCGGCCTCCGGTCCGCCGTCCAACACGGTGATCACGACGGGTGCGCCGATTGAGCTGCACGGCTACATGATGACGCCCGAGGGGGAGAAGTTCAGCATTTACGATCCGGCAAAAAAATCCGCCACCTGGGTGAAGGTGAACGAAAAGGGCTACCCGTTTGTGGTGCGCTCGTATAAGGTGGAGAATTCGACCGACCAGATCACGGTCGATTACCAGGGCAGCACGCTCACGCTGGCCCTGAAACAGTCCAAGATTGCCCCGGCGACCCAGGCCCCGGGACCGGCCCAGGCCTTTGGCGGCCGGGTGGGCGGTGGTTTTGCGGCCGGCGGCCCTGGTCGTGGCGGGCCGCCCCAGACGGCGGCCGTTCCCGTGGTCCCGACGGCCGAGGAAGCGACGCGCCTCCAGGCGGCCGCGATTGATTTTCAGCAGCGCCAAGCGCAGCGCCAGCAAACCGCGGCGGCGTTCCAAGCCGCGCAGGGGGTGCAGCCAGTCGCACCCGCGGCGCAGGCCGGTCAGCGCGGCCCCCGCGCCCAGCAGCAGAATGGACAGCAACAGAACAATGGCGCGACCCGCCGGGCGCAGCGCGGCCAGTAGCAGCCGGAACCAGGGAAGGAGCCGGGTGGTCCAGCCTGCATTGACCTTTGACCTGCGGGGGTCGAATCCTATTTTGTTTTTGCTCATGCGCGTGTGCGTTTTCCAGTCCCGACTGCTTGGTGGCATCGGCCTGCTGCTGGCCACCGCTGTGCTCGCCCGGGCGGAGGTCGGTGCCGCGCTCTCTTCGCCTTTTCTCCCGGCGGGTGGTGCGCCGGTAGCGGCGGTCACGACCAATGGCTCCATTGAGTATCATGGTTACATGGCCACGCCCACCGGCGAACGGTTCAGCATTTACAACACGACCAAGAAAACCGCGACCTGGGTGGGCCTGAACGAGCGGGGCAATCCTTTTGTGGTTCGATCCCATCATCTGGTGGGCAGTGGCGCGGATCAGATCACGGTGGAATACCAGGGCAGCTCCCTGGTGCTGGCGCTCAAGGAGGCCAGGATCTTGGCCGTGGCCGCCGCGCCCGTCCTTGGCGTACCTCCGGGGATGGCTCCCGTCACCGCTCCGGCGGTGGCGGGGAATCCACCCAATCTGCCGGCGGGAGCGAGTCTCGATGAATGGGCCGCGGAGGTGCAGCGTCGCCGTGTGCTCCGGCAGCAGCCCACGCCACCGGCGGGCACTCCTGCCGCGCCTGCTCCCGCCACGCCCGCGCCATCCCAGGGGGCAAGCCCGCCGGCTGCGACGCGTTGATGCGGCGTGATCGGACGGTGGAGCGCGTGGCCGTCGGCGCGTCTCACCCCATGGGGCTGCCGGCCGCGCTGCCCTCGGGCAAAAATTATTTTGTGCCTGGGCCCTGCGTGGGATTAGCGTGCGGCCCCCAATGTCGTCCGCCTCCATGTCCGACTCCGCCAGCGCGGCCCCCAGCAATTGGGCGCTGATCCGGCGGCTGTTCGGGCTGGCGTGGCGCTACCGCGTACATTGCCTGCAGGTGCTCGGCATCCAGCTCGTGCTGCTCACGATGGGCATCGTCGGCCTCAGTTTCACCGGGCTCGGCATTGATTACATCCGGCACAAGGTCCAGGGCGTCCCGCTGGCGGGTCAGGGGCCCTTGAATGCCGCCCGGGACACGGCCGTTCCGACGATGCCAGTCAGCAAATTCCATCTCGTGCTTCCCGACGACTGGCCGCCCCTGCAGGTGCTCGGCATGCTGGCCGGCCTCATTCTCGCGCTGGCGCTCTGCCGGGCGGTGCTGAACTACGTTTACGCCGTCTCCGTCAACCGCCTGGTGCAGCAGAAGCTCGTCGTCGACCTGCGCGGCGAGGCCTACGAAAAACTCCAGCGGCTGAGCTTCCGCTTCTTCGACGCCAACACCACCGGCTCCATCATCACGCGGGTCACGAGCGATGTGCAGTCCGTGCGGATGTTTGTCGACCAGGTGATGATCCAGAGCGTGATCATGGCCATCTCGCTGACGGTCTATGTCATTTACATGGCGAGCCTGAGTCCCGGGCTGACGCTGGCCTGCCTCGCCACCACGCCGTTGCTCTGGCTGCTGTCCGCGTGGTTTTCCCGGAAGGTGCAGCCGGAAATGGTGCACAACCGCACGCTCGTGGAGAAAATGGTGCAGATCCTCGCCGAGAGCGTCCAGGGCATCGCGGTGACCAAGGGTTTCGGCCGCGAGGCGGAAAACCGCGCGCAATTCGACGCGGCGAACACCGCGGTGCTCACGCAGCAGCACGGCATCTTCTGGCGCATGAGCCTGTTCTCGCCGGCGGTCGGTTTTCTCACGCGCATCAACATGATGGTGCTGATTGGCTACGGCGGCTGGCTCGTGGTGCACGGCCGGCTGCCGCTCGGTGCGGGCCTCGTCGTGTTCGCAGGACTCCTCGAGCAGTTTTCCGGGCAGGTCAACAACGTCGCCACCATCGTCAACTCGGTGCAGCAGTCGCTCATCGGCGCGCGCCGGGTGTTCGAGATCCTCGACGCCCCGATCGAGGTGAAGAGCGCACCCGATGCCGTGCGCCGCCCGCGGCTCGAAGGTGCGGTGCGGTTCGATCACGTCTCGTTTGCGTACGATGGCGCCGAGGCGGTCGTGCGCGACGTCAACCTCGACGTGAAGCCCGGCCAGTGCGTGGCCATCCTTGGTGCGACGGGCGCGGGGAAAAGCGTGCTGATGAGCCTGATCCCGCGCTTCTTCGACCCGACGGCCGGTCGCCTGCTCCTCGATGGCATCGACGCGCGCCAGCTTCACCTCGACGACCTGCGGCGCAGCATCGGCCTCGTCTTCCAGGAGAGCTTTCTCTTCTCCAACACGGTGGCCGCCAACATCGCGTTCGGCCACCCGGAAGCCACGCCGGCACAGATCGAGAAGGCGGCGCGAATCGCCGCGGCGCACGACTTCATCCTGAAACTGCCCAAGGGCTACGAGACCGTGCTGGGCGAGAGCGGCAACACCCTCTCCGGCGGCCAGAGCCAGCGCGTGGCCATCGCGCGCTCCGTGCTGCTCGAGCCGGCCATCCTCCTGCTCGACGACCCGACGGCGGCGATCGACAGCGAGACAGAGCACGAGATTTTCGAGGCGCTCGACCGCGCCATCGCGGGCCGCACGACCTTCATCGTGGCGCACCGGCTGAGCACGCTGCGCCGCGCGGACTTCATCATCGTGCTGGAGGCCGGCCGCATCGTGCAGCAGGGCACCCACGAGCAGCTGATGAAGGTGCCCGGCCCCTATCTGCACGTGGCCGGCCTGCAACTCGTGGACGGCCGCGAATTGCAGCAGTTGAAACTGAAGGAGGGCTCCGCATGAGCGCCCCCGGAGTTATCCGCGACCTCGGCCTCGTCCGCCGTCCGCGCGACGACGACGAGGACGAGGAGCAGTTCAAGCCGCTGGAATGGGGCCTGATCCGCCGGCTCTTCACCTATGCTGCGCCCGACCGGCGCAAACTCACGGTGCTCTGCATCATTTCCGTGATCCGTTCGGCGCAGTTGCCGGCGTTTGCCTGGATCATGGCGCTCATCATCAAGGGGCCCATCTCGCGGGGGGACCTGACCGGCGTCGCCTGGGGTGTCGCCGGGTATGCGCTGCTCGCCATCACCACGGACGGGTTGTTTCATTTCCGGCAGCGCTATGCGCTCGAGGTGGGCGAGACGGTCGTCAACGGCCTGCGTGCGGATATCTTCGCCCGGACGCAGCGGCAGCCGATGAGTTTCTTCCACCGCGTGAAGATCGGCCGCATCATCGGCCGGGTGACGAGCGACGTGGAGGCGGTGCGTCTCGGCATCCAGGACGTGCTGTTCGTGAGTGTCATTCAGTTTGGCTCGATGGTTTTCACCGCGGCGGTCATGGCCTGGTGCGACTGGCAGTTGTTCCTCGTGGTGGTCGCGATGGCGCCGGTGCTCTGGATGATCAACCGGCACTTCCGGGTGAAGCTCAGCTATTATTCACGCGCGGCCTCGGAAAGCTTCAGCCGCGTCACGGCGACCCTGGCGGAATCCGTCAACGGCATCCGCGTGACCCAGGGTTTTGTGCGGCAGGACACCAACGCCGGCCTGTTCCGCAGCCTGCTCGCGGACCACTCGCGCTACAGCATCAACCTCGCGCGCACCTCCGCGATCCTCACGCCGCTGCTCGAGCTCAACAGCCAGTTTTTCGTGGCGATCCTGCTGATGTTCGGCGGCTGGCGGGTCTTCCACCACAGCATGGCGGTGGGCGACCTGATCACCTTCTTCCTGCTCGCGAACCAGTTCTTCGCCCCCATCGCGATCATCGGCAACCAGTACAACCAGGCGCTTATCGCCATGGCCGGGGCGGAGCGCGTCTTCCGCCTCATCGACACCAAGCCCGACTGGGAGGATGCGCCCGGAGCCGAACCCCTCGCGGATCCGCGAGGGAAGTCACAAGTAGCAAGTGACAAGGATCAAGATGGCCGGGCCGGAGGCTCGGATCCTTGTGACTTGAAACTTGATCCTTGTTACTTGCCGCCGGCGGCCGCCGGCGTGCAGGTGGAATTCCGCGGGGTTTCCTTCGGCTATGCCCCCGACCGCCTTGTGCTGCACGACGTGAACTTCACGGCGGAACCCGGTCAGAACATCGCGCTGGTCGGGCACACCGGCAGCGGCAAGAGCTCGATCATCAACCTCGTCGCGAAGTTTTATCTGCCGACCGCGGGCGAGCTGCTGATCGACGGGCGCGAGGTGCGCACCCTCACGAGCCAGTCGCTGCACCGGCAGATGGGCATGGTGCAGCAGCAGAATTTCCTCTTCAGCGGCACCGTCCTCGACAACATCCGCCTGAGCAAACCGGAAGCGGTTGAGGACGAGGTGCGGGCCGCCGCCGGGCGGCTCGACTGCCTGGATCTTCTCGAGGCGCTGCCGGCGGGACTGCACACGGAGGTGGGCGAACACGGCGCCAACCTCTCCGTCGGCCAGCGCCAGCTGGTCTGCTTCACGCGGGCGATGCTGGCCGACCCGCGGCTCGTCATCCTCGACGAGGCGACGAGCTCGATCGATGCACTCACGGAGGCGCGGCTGCAAAAGGCGCTGGTCAGCCTGCTGCGCGGGCGCACGAGCTTCATCGTGGCGCACCGGCTGAGCACGATCCGTCACGCCGATCTGGTGCTGGTGCTCGACCAGGGTCGCATCATCGAGCGCGGCACGCATCCTCAACTGCTGGACCGCGGCGGCCATTATGCGGCGCTCTACCGGCAATTCGTGCAAGTTGACGAACGGGCCTGAACGGCGGCCCCCGAAAAAAAGTGAAGATTTTCCTCGGAAAACAGCCATTTCTCCCTCTAAAAGGACATTGCTTTCAGAGGAAAGCGTCCTACAACCCACAATCACTATGGCTAAATCAGCTCGTAAACCAAACGCTGCGTTCATGAAACCGGTCACGCCCGATGCCGCTCTGTCGGCTGTCGTTGGCTCGGCCCCCCTCCCCCGCACGGAGCTCACCAAGAAGCTCTGGGCTTACATCAAGAAGAATGGCCTCCAGGACAAGAAGGTCCGGACCCAGATCAATGCCGACGACAAGCTCAAGATCGTCTTCGGTGGCAAGGGCAAGGTCAGCATGTTCGAGATGACCAAGCTCGTCTCGGGTCACGTCAAGTAAGACGGGACGGATTTATTTTCCAACCGCCGCCGGCCTCGCGCCAGCGGCGGTTTTTTGTGCCCGGTGGGTTGGAGCGCGTTGACCCCAACGCGCTGGAAACCCGGTCGGAGATCAAGCGTTGGCGGAGCCAACAACGCGTTGGGGTCAACGCGTTCCACCTTCGGCGACCTCAGCCCTCCAGCGCCGCGGCGATCTGCTGGCAGGAGGTCTTGATGATCTGCAGGCGCGCGTGGCGCTTGTTGTTGGAAGGCACCAGATGCCACGGGGCGGACGGGCCGCCGGTCAGCGCCAGCATGTCGCCCACCGCGGCTTCATAGGCGCGCCATTGGCGGCGGTTGCGCCAGTCCTCCGCGTTGATCTTGTGGTTCTTGTAATGGGTGTCCTCGCGGTCGCGAAAGCGCCGGAGCTGCTCGTCCTTGCTGATGTGCAGCCAGAACTTGAGCACGATGATGCCGTGCTCGGTGAGCTGGGACTCAAAGTCGCTGATCTCGGCAAACGCGCGGCGCCATTCGTCCTCGCGGCAGAAGCCCTCGATGCGCTCGACGAGCAGCCGGCCGTACCACGAGCGGTCGTAGATTGTCACCATGCCGGCGCGCGGCACGTGCCGCCAGAAGCGCCACAGGTAATGGTGCAGCTTTTCCTCGTCGGTGGGCTTCGCCACGGGAATCACGCGGTAGTCGCGCGCGTCGATGGCGTCGGTGAGGCGGCGGATGGCGCCGCCCTTGCCGGCGGCGTCCCAGCCCTCGAAGACCCACACGATGGAACGCCGGCGCTCGGCCGCGGCGCGGACGAGATGGTTGAGCCGGCCGAGCCACTTGTCGCGCTTCTCCTCGTAGACCTCGCCCGACAGCTGCTGGGTGAGCGGGAGGGCCTGCAGGCGGCGCAGGCCGGCGGGCCGCAGCGGGACGACGCGGCGCGGCTTAACGGGCGCCGGGATTTTTTGGTGCGCGAGGGCATGGGCGCGGAAGCGCTTGAGCAGATATTCCCCGACCGCGAGATTGCGGACGCGGGGATCGGCGGCGTTGATGACGTGCCATGGCGCCCCGGGCCGGCTGGTGGCGCGCCGCAGGCGCTCAGTGAGCCGGGCCAGCCGGTCGTGATCCCGGTGGCTTTTCCAGTCCTCCGGCGAGACACGCCATGCGGTGCGCGGGTCGTCCTCGAGTTCGCGCAGGCGCGCGCGCTGGGCGTCCTTGGAAAGCTGGAGCCAGCATTTCACGATGAGCGCGCCATCGGCGGCGAGGAGCCGCTCGAAGTGCGCGATGCGGCGCAGCCCGCGGTCAAAATCGGCCAGCTCGCGCGGACTGCGGGGATCCTCGCGCAGGGCCTCCGTGTACCAGGAGCCGGCGTAGATGCCCATGCGGCCGCGGGGCGGCAGGGAGCGCCAGTAACGCCACATCGCGGGGCGCTCGCGCTCCTCGTCGGTGGGCTCGTGAAACGAAAACGTCTCGACCCCGCGCGGGTCGAGCCAGGCGTTGAGGATGTTGACGACCTCGCCCTTGCCCGAGGCGTCCTCGCCGGCGATGACGAGCAGCACCGGGAACGGCGCGGCCTTGAGCCCGACCTGCATCTGCACCAGCGCGGTGCGCAGCTCAGGCACGCGGGCCTCATACTCCTTCTTCGGTAGCCGCCGCTCCTCGGGGGTTTTCGCCATGCGCGAGAAGAAGTGGCGGGCGGTGCGCAGCTTGTCGAGCCGCGGAGTGTTACAAAGCACGCGCCGGAATCATCCCGGCTCGGAGACCGAAGGCGGGGCGGGCATAAAGCGCCCCGCGATGATGGCCAGAAAAGGGTCAGGGGCCACCGCCGGGAATGGCAGGTCGCACACCTGCTGCGGGAAGTGGACGGGGTTGGAGGTTTTGCAGCCAGGAGCCACCGTATTGCTTGTAAGCTTCAAACCCGCTTTCACCAAGTCCGGGGGTGAGCTTCGTTCTGACCTCATCCACAAGGGCGGCGAGCTGCTGGGTGCGGTCGTCTTGGGTGAGCGCACGGTTGGTTTGGATGGTGCGCGCGCGCTGTTGGATGTCCTGCTGCAGCGCATAGATCTCATTGGTCGTCTCCGGCGGCAGTTGCAGCCGGGCGACAAGCTGGCTGGTCTGGCGGAAGTTGTAATCGTTGGCGCGTTGGTATTCCGCATAGCGGGCGTCGCCGAAGGCGGCCTTGATATCGTCGTTGAGCTGCTTTTGCGCGTCGCTGCGCGCCTTCATTTCGTCCTGGGACAGGGGTCCGCCATATTGCGTGCCGATCCGGTCGTTGAACGCCTGCTGAAGCTGGAAGAGCGTGCGAAACTCCTGCTCGGTGGCATCGAAGGCGGTCAGGCTGTAGCGGAGCTGGTTCGCCGTATTGCTGGTGCGGAGATCGTAGTCCTCAAGTTCCTGCGGGGTGAGGGTCGCGGCGATTTCCGCGTGCATGGCTTTGTCTAGTGCAGCGAGCTTGTCCCGGTCCGCCGGGGACGCGGTGCCCCCGGGACCTTGGTTGGCGTAGATGTCGCTGCGCCGCTGGCCGTAGTCATCGCGAATGGCCGCGAGTTGCGCGATCTTGTCGGCGGGGAGGTTGGGCAGCTGCCGTTGCAGGGTGGCCGCACTGCCGTTCTCGGGATCGGGCCCGAGCAGATCGGTCAACGCTTTCTGTTCCTCCTTGGCGATCGCGCGCATCGCCGCCTGGGCCTGCGGGTCGGGGGCCACGGTCTTCCAGAATGGGATTTCGCCGCGGGCGGTATCAAACGCCTTGCGCCGGGCGGCGAAGCCTTCGCGGATCTGCGCGGCGAGGATCGCGCGGATCATCGCCGGCGGAAATCCCTCGGCGATTAAACGGTCGCGTTGCACGGTCAGGTCCTCCGAGTGGAGGGCGGTCCAGGTTTCAGCGGTGGGCGAGCCGGCAGCCGCCGTCGCGGCAGCTCCAGTGGCGCCAGTTGCGGCGGTGCGGGAGGAGATGACGGGAGAAGGATTCGACACGCCCAGCACAAGGCACGCGACGAGGGCGGCATTCGCGATGAGCGAGGCGCCGAGGAGCAGACTCGATACTTTCATGGAGGGCAGGGGTTAGGGCCCGGGGCGGGGCGCGGTTATGGGAACCCGGCGATAGGAAGGCCCGCCAGTGAATGTGATCATGGCCGGGCTTCCGTTCACCGTCGTCCCGATCGAGGACGTCATGGAGGTGTTGCTGAAAGTAATGGCGCTGCCCCGTTCGACATTGGTCAGCCAGCTATCCTGGATCTTCGTGTAGGTCGGGCCGGCAGTCGGACCGAGCAGCGCCAGGGTCTGGGCCCGCGTGTTCTGGGCGAGGGTTTGCAGGGCGAGGTGCTTCTGGTCGGGCGTGAGTGTGGGATCGTCGAAGATGCGGTTGGACTCCTCCGCCACGGTGTCGCGCAGATTGTACGCCCGGATAGCCGTGGCCGCCGGGATGTTTTCCTGCTGCGCAATCCGCGAGAGCTGCTGGAAATCGCGATTCGTCTCGCGCTGGTAATCGGCGTAACGGGCGTCGCCCAGCGACATTTTCAGATCGGCGTTGAGCTGTTGCAGGGCCGCCTGGCGGGTTTCCGGGTCGGCGCTGCGAAGGTCGCCGGTCGGGGCCACCGCGGCGCCGTACTTCTGCTGGGCCTGGAAGACGGCCCGGAACTCAGCCTCGCTCGAGTCGAAGCCACCGAGGTAGCGGCCCAGCAGACTGACGAGCGGTGAGGAGCGCAGCTCGTAATCGGCGAGTTCTTCCGGCGTCAGTATGGCGGCGAGGTCGGCATGCTTCTCGCTCGCGAGCAACACGAGCTTCTCGCGGTCTTCCGGGAGCGTGACGCCATTCATCCCGGCGCGAACGGCGGAGCTCATGTCGCCATAGTCATCCTCGATGCGCTGGAGCTGGTCGATTTTCTGGCGAGACAGGTTGCCGAACTGCCGGCGCTGGGCCGCCGAGACGTCGTCAGTGGCGAACGCCGGGTCGCTGAACAAATCGCGCATGAGCTTCGAGCGCTCGCGTTGCAGCCGGGTATATTCGGCATAATTCTTCGAGTCGCTGGAGATGAAACCCGACTGTTTCCAATAGGGCGTATTGGGGTCGGGCTCGAGGAGCGCGCGCATCCGCGTGTCGTAGCGGGCGTTGAGCTCGGCGCTGACGATTGCGCGGATGAGCGAGACCGGAAAGCCCGCGGCGCGCAGGCGGGCGACGAGCGTAGCGAGGTCGTCGGTCTTCAAGGCGGACCAGAGTTGGCCCCGGGTCGTGGACTGCGCCGCCGGGCTGGCGGCCGGAGCGGCGGCGGTCTGCCCGTCGGAGTGAAAATGCCGCGCGAAAAAATCCTGGAAGGCCGGCGGAGTCAGCGAAGGTCGAAGAGCGAACGCGGCGAGAAAGCCGTTGGCGGCCAGCGACACGGCAATGAGCGGGATTTTCATGAAGAGGTATTTATTTGGAGGCCGGTGCCTTGGGCCGCGGCGTGAGCTGGTTCAGCCATTGGCCGCCGTTCTGTTTGTAGCCTTCGAGGCCGCGGGCACCGAGGGTGGCGGTGATCTTGGTGGCGGCTTCCTGCGCGAGGGCGACGAGCTGGGCGGTGCGGGCATCGGCCGAGAGCTTGCGGTCGGCACGCACGGCAGCGACGCGCTGCTGGACGTCCTGCTGCACCGAGGCCACTTGCGCGGCGGCGGAAAGCGGAAGATCGAGGCGGGCCACGAGGGCGTTGAGCTGCTGGTACTGGGGCTGGGAGGCCTGCTGGTAGTCGGCGTAACGCTCAGGACCCAGCAGGGCCTTGATCTGCTCTCGCATTTGTTCCTCGGCGGCGCGTTGGTCGTCTGACTGTCCCATCAAGGCCAGCGCAAAGGGCATCCCCGAGAATTTTTCGTCCACGGCTTGGTAGAGAGGGAACAGCGCGCGGTACTCGGCCTCGGTGGCATTGAAGCCGGTGAGCGCCTGCCGGAGCCGTTCCGAGGCAGGGCTGTTGCGCAGGTCGTACTCGAGCAGTTCGTCCGGCGTGAGCAGTTTGGCGATGGAGGCATGCATCTCTTTTTCCATGAGCGTGGCCTTGTCCATCGCGGCGACTTTTTCATCGTCCGACAAAGGCGGACCACCACCGGACTGGCCGTTGAGCCGGGAAAATTGCTCCATGGAGTCCCGCTGGATGGACGTGAGCTGGGCCACTTTCTCGGCGGGAAGATTGCCGTATCGCGCGATCCGGTCGGCGCGGGCGGCATCGCTGTCTCCCAGCGCGGAATCATCGGTGCCGAGAAGCTGCTTCATTGTGTCACTTCGCTCGCGGTCGAGCTGGGCGAGCGCGGCGGCAGTCTGGGCGTCGGCCGCGGTTCTCGGGCGGTTTTTCCAGTAGGGCCCGGAAATCTCGTCATACGACAGCGCCTGCCGGCGCAATTCGAAGCGCTGGTTGATGAGGGCGCGCAGGATGTTGGGTGGAAAACCAGCGGCGCGCAGCCGGGCAACGGTGGGGCCGAGATCGTCGGTGCCAAGCTTGGCCCCCGGTTTGGTGGAGCCCGAAAGGCTGGTTGTGGTGGCAGTGGCAGACTCCGCAGCCCGGGTGGAAGAGGCGGTGGCAAAGTTTTCCACGGCCGAACCGAGGGAGGCCGGCGGCGAATCCGCAGGGCTCAGGACGAGTGCGGCGAGCAACGCGACATTGGCCGCGAGTGAACCGGCGAGCATGACGGAGGAAAGCTTCATGGCGTGGGTGCAGGCCGGGCCACTGGCGGTGTGGCCGGGCGAAGCCGGGCAGCGCGCTGTTCAAGACTGGTGAGCCAGCCGCCATTGCCCGCCTTGTAGGTCGCGAGCCCGCTTTCGCCGAGCGTGCCGGTAAGCGTGGCTGTGGCTTCCTGGGCGAGCGCTGCAAGCTGGACCCCGCGCTGACCAGCCGTGAGCGATTTGTCGGCGATGATCGCGGTCATGCGGCTGGTCGTGTCCCGTTGGACGCCCACGATCTGCGCCGTGGCCGTGGCGGGCAGGGCGAGGCTCGTGACCAGTTGGTCCGTTTGCAGGTACGCGGGATCGGTCATGAGCTGGTAATCTGCAAAACGCTCGGGGGAGAGCACGGACTTGAGTTGTTCGGTGACCGTGCCCAGCGAATTACGGCGCTCGCGTCGCTCATCCACGGTGAGAAATGCGATCCGGCCGTCGCCGTACTGGGCATCGAAATCCTGCTGCACCTTGAAGATGGTGCGGAATTCGTCCTCGGTGGGATTGAACGCGTTGAGCTGGTCGTGAAGCCGGTTGGCTATGGCGCTCGTGCGCAGGTTGTACTCGAAGAGTTCATTGGGACTTAAAAGCTTCTCCAGGTCCGCGCGTTTTTGCTCCTCGAGGAAAGCGAGCTTCTCGCGGTCCTCCGGGAGGATGATGTTCCGGCCTTGAGCGCGGATGTCGGCCATGAGGTCGGAATAATCCGAGTTGAGCCGGCTGAGTTGCGCGATGCGGTCGGGATCGAGGTTGCCATACCGCCGCTGGGTCCAGGCCCGGTCGTAATCCGACTGGGCGGTGTCAGGGCCGAGCAACTTATAAAGCAGATCCTGTTCGTCGCTGTTCAACCGCCGGCGCATTGCGGTGATTTTCTGGTCGGCGAGCGACGTTTCGCCCGGCTGGCCCTGCCACCACGGCTTGGCAGCCACCGCGTCCGCGATGGTCTTGTGGCGGTCGGCGAATCGTTCCGCGACGAGCGCGGTCATGATCGTGCGCACAAGCTTCGGTGGATAACCCTCGGCGCGAAGCCGGGCGACGACGTCGGATAATTCGCCCGTGGTGAGCTGGGACCATGACTCGGGACTGCGGCCCGCGGCGGATCCGGAGCTCGAGGTGCCGGAAGCAGCCGGATTGGTACCCGTGGACGCCGGATGAGACGTCGGGGAAAGCCACGCCCGGACAGTAGGCCGTTGCACGAAGGCGAAGACCAGCGTGGCATTGACCGCCAGCGAGCCGGCAAGCAGCAGTGGGGAAATTTTCACGCGGGGCAGCAAAAGAAACTAACGCGGAGCGGAACGTTCTCTTAGATCAGGATCAGGGATTTCTCGGACGGGGTGGCGAGTCAGCCAATGGGGGAATGACGGAAATCGCTCGGGGCAGGGTCTTTGACGCCACTGACGTGGCAAAGTTGCCGATATTTTCACGCTTTTTGCGCGGGGTGGGAGAAACGGCCGGTGCGGAGAAAAGTCCGGGTTTGGGCGATCGTGTCGCCGCGCCATTGCAGCCAGGTGTGGGAATGCGGCAGAACGAGGAAATCACTCATGCCCCTCCAGCTGCGCACTGGCCACGGAAACTTTCCCGTCATTGGGGCCGCCCATCCACGCCGAGAAAAGCGGGTTGAAGGGGCGGTTGCCGGCAATGATACCGAGGCGTCCCGTGCTGGTCCAGGGACCGAGCAAACGGGGCAGGGAATCTGGACCGGTGCCCAGACGCCGGCCATTCACGCTGGTGATCCAGCGGAAGGGCGGAAAATCGATGAGCCGGTCGACGACTTCGCTGCCAGCATTGGGCGGCGCAAGCATGACGATCCGGCCGAGGCGGCCGGAGTAATTGGGGGTTGGGAATTGGTAGTTGGTGGTGGTGGCGGTCTGATCGCGCAGCCAGAGTCGCAGCAGGATACCGCCCATTGAATGCGTGACGAAGTGCAGCTGGGTTGCGGTGTCGGCGTCGTTTTCGTGCAGCACGCGGGGCAGCCATTGGTCGGCGAGCTGTTCGAGCGGCATCGTGCGCGAAGGATAGGAGAGGTTGACGACCTCATACCCATCGCGCCGGAGTGCGATCTCGAAGCGTTTCATGGCCCAGCTGCCCAGGCCGAGCCCATGCAACAGGACGACGGTCTCACCGGCCGGTTTGGCCGTCGGATCCGTGACCGGAGTGAAGCCGGCGCGGAGGGTGGGGCTCATGGCCAGGATTAAAATGAAAGACCGTCGGAAGCGCGACACTCCGATGCGATAGGACCGAAGGGTGGGGGTTGCGGCAAAGTGCCCGGTCCTGCGGTTCAATCTGTCATTGGGCCCGAAGCGGATGCGCCTGATGCGCACAAGGCTTGCCCGCCACCGGCGGGTCCACGCCCTGTTGGGGGTACCCTATTTATGATCAGGTTTGCGCCGGCACTTCGGCCGGCTGAACCTGTCGCAGTTTTCCCATGAAACGCCTGGCCTTGCTCTTCTTTGTCCTTGGGCTCCCGTGCGCCGCGCTCCGCGCGGCCGAGGCGCCGCCAGTGTCCGCCGCCGCGCCGGCGGCGCCGCAGATGTCACCGGAGGAACAGGGCGTGCAGGCCCTCGTTGACCGGCAGCAGGCGCTGCTGGCTGCGGCGGCCAAGGGCGGCGAGAACTTCGACATGGAGAATTTCCGCACGCAGATGCAGGACCTCGCCACCGACTATGATCATTTCCTGAAAAAAAATCCCGACTACGCGCCGGCCTACGCCGCCTATGGCGTGATGCTGGGCAAGGTGGGCATGCGGCGGCAATCCGCGATGATCCTGCTGAAGGCGGATGAACTTTTCGTCCACGATGATGGCAAGGAGGGCGCGCGCACGCCGGCCTTCGTCCGTACGTGGGCCCTGGTGAAAAACCAGATCGGGAACTACGTGGCCGAGGAGGGGAAGCCGCTGGAGGCGGTGAACTACTTTCTCGCGGCCATCGACCTCACGCCCAACGAGCCGCTCTACCACTATCAGCTCGGGACGCTGCTGACCGAAGCCCGCGATGATTTTCTGCAAAGCGGGCATTGGACACGTCCTGCGCTCGACCAGGCGATGCAGGGCGCTTTCCGTCGCGCCACCGAGCTCGCCCCCGGCCGGATCGAGCTCGCTTACCGCTACGCCGAAACCTTCGTCGACCTGGAGGTGCCTGACTGGGAGGGGGCGCTGAAGGCCTGGGCCGCGCTGGAGGAAAAGGCCACGACGGACTTCGACCGGCAGGCCATGCGCCTGCAGGCGGCCAACATCCTGATCAAGCAGCGGAAGTTCGACCAGGCGCGGGTGCTGCTCGAATCGGTCAAGGTGGAGCCGTTGCAAAAGGAGAAGCTGAAGCTCGTGGCGGTCCTGGACGCGCCGGCGCCCGCCGCACCACCTGCCACGCCGAACCCGGAACCGGCGGCCTCGCCCGCAAAATAGCCGGCACCGCCGGTTTTTGATTTCGCCTCGCGCACGGCTGTGCTCAGCTTGGCGGCGCATGTCCTGGTTTAACCGTCTCGAACGCCGTCTCGAGCCCTTTGCGATCCCGCATATCACGCTCTATATCGTGATCGGGCAGGTTTTCGTCTACCTGTCGTTCGTGCTCCATCTGCTGGAGCCGCTCCGGATCATCTTTGTGCCGGAATTTGTGCTGCACGGGGAGGTCTGGCGCCTGTTCACCTTTATTTTCATCCCCCTGGCCGGCTACCGCAGCTCGCTCGATATCACGCTCTTCGCGTTCGTGATGTACTTCCTCTACTTCACGGGGAACACACTGGAGGGTTACTGGGGGGCCGTGCGCTACAACCTGTTCCTTCTCTCGGGCTGGCTGCTGACGATCGCGCTGGCCTTCGTGACCCCCGGGGTGCCGGGGAGCAACATCTTCATCGGCGGCTCCATCTTCCTCGCCTTCGCCTACCTGCACCCGGATTTCGTGATCTACCTTTTTTTCATCCTGCCGGTGAAAGTCCGGTGGATCGCCATTCTCACGTGGCTGGGGTATGTTTGGACCTTCTTCACCGGCGATCTGGCCGACCGCCTGACGATCGTGGCGGCGGTGGGCAATTTCCTGATATTCCTCGGCCGCGACCTGTGGCTCGACGCCAAAGCCGGCCGGCGGCGCATGCAGACCCAGGCTCGGCGGATCACGACCGACGAGGCCGATGAACCGCCCCGGCACCGCTGCCATGTGTGCGGCCGGAACAGCAATGACGAGCCGCGCCTCGATTTCCGCTACTGCTCGAAATGCGCCGGCGACCAATGTTATTGCCCGGATCACATCGGCAACCACGCGCACGTGCTGACGACCGATGAGCCGGCGAAAACCTGACCCGCTGGCAGGTGCGGCGGCCCTCGACACCCTCGGGGCCTGGCTCGATTTCGCCGTGCGTCTGTACGCCCGGGAAAAAGTCGCGCTTGGGCAGGTGGCGTCGAGCGCCCACGATGAGGCGCTGTATCTGCTGCTCCGGACGCTGGACTGGCCACTCGACAGCCGCGCGGGCGTCCTGAAAAAGCCGCTGACCGCCGCACAAAAGGCGGACTTGCGCGAGGTGCTGGCGCGGCGGGTGTTTGAGCGGGTGCCGGCGGCCTATCTCACGCGGGAGGCCTGGCTGGGCGGGCTGAAATTTTATGTCGATGAGCGCGTGATCATCCCGCGCAGTTATTTCGTGGAGATCATCCCTCAGCAGCTCGACGGCTGGCTAAGGGCGCCGGGGAAAGTGAAGCGGGTGGCCGACGTCTGCACCGGCTCGGGCTGCCTCGCGATCCTGCTCGCGCGGCATTTTCCGCGGGCGAAGGTCGACGCCATCGATCTTTCCACCACAGCGCTGGAGGTCGCGAAGATCAATGTGACGGCGCACCAGCTCACGCGCCGGGTGACGCTGCACCGCAGCGACGTTTTCGACGGTGTGCCCGCCGTGAAATATGACGTGATCCTGAGCAATCCGCCGTACGAGCCGAGCGCCCTGGTCGATGCGCAGACGCCGGAGTTCAAGGCCGAGCCGCGCCTGGCGCACGATGGCGGAAGGGATGGCTTGAAAATCATCCGCCGGCTGCTCGACCAGGCGCGCGATCGGCTAACGCCGGACGGCATCGTAGTAATCGAAGTCGGTGGCCTGCGGGCGGCGATGGACCGCGAATTCGCAACACTGGAGCCGCACTGGCTGCACACCGAGGATGGCGCCGACTGCGTGTGCGTGATCCACGCGGCGCGGTTGCGAGGTGGAGCGTGTTGACCCCAACGCGCTGAGGATCATTGCCCATCCCTGATCTCCGACTGAGCCAAACAACGCGTTGGGGTCAACGCGTTCCACCTACTTCGCCAGATCGTAGAGCGCGTAGCCGGCGAAGAAGTTGGGCCGGGTGTGGCAGGGGGATTTCCAATCGCCGCCCAGATGGGCGCGGCGCGTGATGGTGATGCCCTTGGTCGCGCAGAAATGCTCGAAGTCGGCGATGGAGACGGGGTTGGTGGGCCGGCTCTCGAACCAGTCGGTGGTGTAGACGGCGTTGCGCGCCTTGCGGCCGCGCAGCAGGGCGTCGACGCGGTTCTTCCAGAAAGCGTGGTTCACGAACCCCACGGTGACGGACCGGCCCACGCGCAGCGCCTCGAGGATGACCTCAGCGGGATCGTTGAGCTCGTGCACGGTGCGCGAACAGATGACGCGGTCGAAGTGCTTTTCCGCGAAGGTCCGCATGAAGGTCACCATGTCGCCCTGGTAGGCGCTGACGCCGCGGCGCACGCACGCGGAAATCTTCGCGAAGTCGAGATCCACGCCCGTGGCGGCGACCTGCTTGGTTTGCACGAGGTAATCGAGCAGCACGCCGCGGCCGCAGCCGAGGTCGAGCACGCGCGTACCCGGCTCCACCCATTCCCCGATGATGCGCATGTCGACCGTGCGCTTTTCGATGAGTTTGGTCATGACGGCGGTCAGATCGCGAAATCGAAGACGTACGGCTGGTCGCGCTCGAGGAAGCCGCGCACGAGGTCGTAGAGTTGCGGCGACTCGAGCAGGAAGGAATCGTGGCCGAGGTCCATGGAGAGCTCGGCGTAGCTGGCGCGCTTGCCGGCGCGCAGCAGCGCGAGCGTCACGGCGCGGTTTTGCTCGCAGGGGAAGAGCCAGTCGCTGGTGAAGCCGACGACGAGCGTCTCGGCCTCCACCGCCGCGAAAGCCTGCTCGAGCGATCCGTGCGCCGCGGCGAGGTCGAAATGGTCGAGGGCGCGCGTGATGTAGAGATACGAGTTGGCGTCGAACCGGTTGATGAAGCTCTCGCCCTGGTGGCGGAGGTAGCTCTCGACCTCGAACTGCATGTCGAAGGTGTAGGCGGTGCGGTCGGCCGTTTCCTTTTTCCGCCGGCCGAACTTCCGGTCCATGCTCGCATCGGAGAGATAGGTGATGTGGGCCATCATGCGCGCGATGGCGAGGCCGACGCGCGGCCCGCCGTCCCGGGGATAATCGCCGTGGTTCCACGCCGGATCCTGCATGATCGCCTGGCGGCCGACCTCGTTGAAGGCGATGGCCTGCGCGCTCTCGCGGGCGGTCGTGGCCATGGCGAGCATGCGCCGGGTGAACTGGGGAAACTCGATGCCCCATTGCAGCACCATCATGCCGCCCATCGAGCCGCCGATGGTGGCGTAGAGCGAGACGACCCCGAGGTGGTCGAGCAGCAGTTTCTGCGAGCGCACCATGTCGCGGATGGTCACGAATGGGAACGCCACGCCGTAGGGCCGGCCGGTCTCGGGGTTCGTCGAGGACGGCCCGGTGGAACCGACGCAGCCGCCCAGGACGTTGGCGCAGACGACAAAAAACCGCCGGGTGTCCACGGCCTTGCCGGGACCGATGATGTTGTTCCACCAGCCCGGCTTGCGGTCGCCGGGGTGCAGCCCCGCACAATGGTGGTCGCCGCTGAGCGCGTGGCAGATGAGGACGGTGTTGTCGCGCGTGGCGTTGAGCTGGCCGTACGTTTCGTAGCGCAGCGTGAAGCCCGGGAGCGTCTGCCCGCTGTCGAACGTGAACGGCGCGCGATGGTGGAAGTCGTGCGGCTCGACGAGCCCGACCTCACCGGATTCGGCGGACGGCGGGCTGACGGTGGATTCCGCGGGCTTCATGGGAAGGGGGGTGTTAACCACAGATGGAGCCGAATGAACACAGATTTTTGTGTCATGGGGGCGGGCCGGTGTAGGGGCGTTCCTTGTGGACGCCCGGGTTTGCATCCGGAGGGCGTCCGCGAGGAACGCCCCTACGCCGGCTCATCCGTGCGCCGCCGCGCTAATGGCCTCGTCCATTTCCTCGTTGGAGAAGACGTGCTGCACGTCGTCCAGCTCGTCGAGGATGTCATGTAGCTTCAGGAGCATCTTCGCGACCTCCACGTCGGTCACGGGGACGGTGTTCACGGGAATGTAGGCGATCTCGGCGCTGGCGGGCTTGAGTCCCTTTTGCTCGAGCGCATGGGCGACCTTGTCGAAGGCGTGGATATTGCAGCGCACCTCAAAACCATCCACTGAGGCGATGACATCTTCGGCGCCGGCCTCGAGCGCGAGTTCCAGGAGCGCGTCCTCGGCCATCTGGCCCCGGGCGATCAGGAACTGCCCCGCATGGAGAAACTGGAACGCCACGGCGCCGGAGCTGGCGAGGTTGCCACCATGGCGGGAAAAGGCGGAGCGCACGTCCTGGGCCGCGCGCTGCTTGTTGTCGGTGGTGACCTTGACGACAAAAGCCACGCCGCCGGGGCCGTAGCCCTCGTAGGAGATTTCCTCGTAAACTACGCCGGGCAGTTCGCCGGTGCCCTTCTTGATGGCGCGGTCGACATTTTCGACGGGCATGTTGGCGTCGCGCGCCTTGAGCAGGAGCGTGCGGAGGCGGGCGTTGCCATCGGGATCACCGCCGCCGGTCTTGGCGGCCAGCGTGATGTCACGCGAGAGGCGGGAGAAAACCTTGCCCTTGCGCGAGTCGGTGACGGCCTTCGCGCGTTTGACTTTGGACCACTTGTTATGGCCGGCCATGATCGGGGGACGGGTTGACGGGGGACGGTAGACAGGATGACGGGGGGACCGGGCGACAGGGGACAGGTTGACGGGAGACGCGAGACGGGCGGGGAACGGAGGAAGGAGAGGGCTATTCCGAAACGGATCAAATCTGCTTTCTGTCTCCAGTCCTCCGTCTCCTGTCTCCCGTCCCCTACTTCTTCCGCGGCGGCGTCACGTTCTTCAGGGGCTTGCCGCCGGGGCCGGCGGTGACCGCGACGGTCTCATCGTCCTTCATGCGGTTGATGAAGAGTTGCTGGACGATCATGAAGAGGCCGTTGACGGTGGAGTAGAGCGAAAGGGCGCAGGAATAAGTATAGCATACGGCCATGAAGATGAGCGGCATGAACTTCATGATCTTCGCCTGCGTGTTGTCGACGGTCGCCGGCTGCGGCACAACGCGCATTTGGACTAGCATCGTGGCACCGAGCAGCAGGGGCAGAATGTTGAGGGGAAAGCCATAGATCGTCAGCACGGTGTCGGGCGCGGAAAGATCCTTGGCCCAGAGGAATTCCGCGAAGCGGAGCTCGGAGGCGCTCTGCAGCATCGTGAAGAACCCGAAGAAAAACGGGAGCGGGATCAGCATGGGCAGGCAGCCGCCCATGGGGTTCACCTTGTGAACCTTGTAGAGCTCCATCATGGCGGACTGCATCTTCTGCGGGTTGTCCTTGTACTTCTCGCGGATGGCCTGGATCTCCGGCTGAAATTTCTGCATGCGCTTCATCGACTTCGACGCCTTGAGCGTGAGCGGCAGGGTCACGACCTTCAGGGTCAGCGTGGTGAGGATGATGGCGAGGCCCCAGTTGGGCACGTAGGAGTGGATCCACGTCATCAGTGTCAGCAGGAGCCGGCTGAAAAACCGCCAGAGGCCGAACTGCATGACGCCGTCCTCATCGGCCTTGAAGACATCGGTGTTGGCGAGGCGGCGGTACTCCTTCGGGCCCACGTAGAGGTTGCCCGCGATTTTGGCCTCGGCCTGCGGTGCGATGGCCGGCAGATCGAAGCGCGCGGCACCCGTGATGCCGACCGCCGGCACGACCATATCGGGGAAAGGCGGCAGTTCCACCCGGCGCGTCACCAGGCCCGCCGCCGGCTGGTCGGGGGTGAAGATGCTCGTGAAAAACTGGCTGTTCACCGACGTCCACAGGAAAGGCCCGGCGGTTTCCAAGCTGGGGATCGGGCCGTGGGCGCCGATGCCGAGAAAGCCGCCAGCCTCGAGCGAGCTGCGCTTGGTGAAATCGATACTCCCGTTCGCATTGCGGCCGGTGGCGAGATACGCCCCGAAATCCTTCACCGTGAGCGGCTCGGTCGTGCCCAAGCTGAGCAAGGCGTGGGGCAGGGCGGCGGCCTGCGCGGTGAGATTGCGGAAGGTCGTCTCGTGGCGGAGCTGGTAGGGATCGGTGGTGCCGACCTTGCTCGACGAAAGCACATACCGGCGCGTGACCTCGATGCGGTTCTCGAAGACCGCGCGATAGACCACCTCGGTGGCGGAGCTGGACACAAGCTGATAGCGCGTGCCGCGGTCGAGGCCGGGGAAATCGACAAAGGCGAGCACTGGGTCGGCGTGGAGCCGGTTGAAAACATAGGGCTCGCCGGGTTTGTCCTTCGTCACGGAGTAGACGTAGTGCACGCCGGGCTGGTTCTTTTTGGCGGGGTCCCGCACGACCAGGGCCACATCGCGGATGGCGCCGCCGAAGTCGGAGAAGCGCACCTCGATGAAATCATTGGCGAGCGTGGTGATCCCGGCATCCGCGCCTTCCTTCACGACGGCGGCAAACGCGGCATCGGACGGCGACGTGGGCACCGAGACCGGCTGGGTGGCCCGGTTTGGCGTGAGCGGGCTGGCGCCGGCGGGCTTGATCAGTTCCGGGGCGGGCTGGGCCGGCGGGGTGCCCTTGGGGACAAGGTAAAGGCTGACGAAGGCCGCGAGGAGCAGCAGCACTCCGATGGTGGTATTTTTTTTGTCCATGCGGGAAAAGGAAGAAGTAAGCAGGAAGTATTAAGAAAACGGTGCGCCGGGAATCAGACGGTGACCCGCGTGCAGGCCGGCCGCGCTCCCGACACCGGCGGAACCGGATCGATTCCGCCGCGGTGCAGCGGGGTGCATTTCGCCAGCCGGCACAGGGCGAGCCATGAGCCGCCGAGTGCACCGTGCGTGCGCACCGCCTCGGCGGCATAGTGCGAGCAGGTCGGGGAAAAACGGCAGCCGCAAGCCGCACCGAACAGTGCGGGCGGCAGCGGCGAAACCACGCGCTGGTAGAAACGGATGAGTCCGAGCAGCAGGCAAACAGCTACACTGTAGCGGCGGTCTATGACCGCCGATTGCTCCGCCGCGACAACAGCGGGAGGCAGGCTGGATGAAACTTCAGACATTGGGCGGAGGCGTGATCTTGCGGCAGGCGGTGATGAACTTCTGCTCCACCTCGGCATAATCGAGGCGGTTCACCGCCGCACGGGCGACCAGCAGCAGGTCGCAATCGACGGGCACGAGATTCTGGTGGTGGCGAAACATCGCGCGCAAGCGGCGTTTTGCGCGGTTGCGTTCCACGGCGGCGCCGACCGAGGCGATCGAGGCCACGACTCCAACGCGTGCGGGTGCGGTCGGGGCCGGTGCCGGACGTCGGAACCACCACAGGGTGAAGGCGCCGCATTCGACACGTCGACCCTCCTCGCGCACGGCGCGGAAGTCGGCCTGACGTCGCAAGTGCTGCTCCGGGCGGAAGCGCATGGGGCGGAGCCCGGCGGGGGCGGACGGAATCAGACGACCGTCAGCCGCTTGCGGCCCTTGAGGCGGCGGGACTTGATGACCTTGCGGCCGCCCCGGGTGGCCATACGGGCGCGATAACCAATCTTGCGGGCGCGTTTCTTGCGGTGCGGGCGGAATGTGGGTTGCATGACGTTTAAAGGAAAAGAGGGTCAAAGGTTCCCGACGGGCCGGAGAGTGTCAAGGGCGGGCTTTGGCTGGTGGCAGAAGGCTCCAAGCCCCGGAATTTTTCAGCCACAAGGAGGCGCAAAATGACACGAAAAAAATCCAGGGGCCTGGGAGCCGAACCTTCAATCCATTCCGAGGCTTTTTATCGTGTCATTTTGTGCCTTTTTGTGGCCAAAAGGATCGGAAATCCCGCGGATCAACCCGGGCGGTCGGGGTTCACTTCCGGGCGCAGCCGGCGCCGGCGAGCGGCGTCGATTTCCTCCAGCTCGGGCTCGGGGATCCGGGTGAAGGCGATGCGCATCGGGGCGCTCCGGGAGGCGCCGTGGGCGCCCCCGAAGTAGACTGTGTTCTTGCCGAAGGTCTGGTTGAGCGTGTCCACGGCGGAATGCAGGCGGGTGCGGACCGTTTCCTTTTCCTCCTCGAACAGGTCGCCGGTGTGGCCGGCGCCCTCGAGCAGGTGGCTGAGGACGATGCCGATCTGGAGCGGTGCGCGCCGCCGCAGGTCGCGCGGCCGGCCGGCCCAGAGTTCGTTCAGGACATGCGTGAAGTGCAGCGTGTCCTGGGTCTCGTTGAAACGGCGGTCGCCGCTCCAGCGCGTATCGTCGCGATAGCGGACGGAAAGATGCAGGCCGCCGGCGTAATGCCCGGAGTGGCGCAGGCGCATGGCGGCCTTTTGCAGCAGGCGGTGGAGCACGGCGAGCGCGGCCTCGTCGTTCCGCAGTTGCGGCGGCAGCACATGGCCGTGGCCGATCGTGTTGTGCTGCGCCTGCTCGCGCTCCTGTGGCTCTCCGCGCATCCAGCCGTGGAAACGCGCGCCTTCGACGCTGCCCCAGATCGCGCGCAGCCGGTCGCGGCTGGCGGCGTAGAGCTTTTCCACGGTGTCGATGCCGGCGCGGCGCAGGCGCTGCTCCATGTTTTCGCCGATGCCGCAGAAGTCGCGGAGGCCGAGGTGCAGCAGCTTTTCCGGGAGATCGGTGTCGTCGAGCAGCACGAGGCCGTCGGGCTTCTGCATGTCGGACGCGACCTTCGCGATGAACCAGTTGGGGCCGATGCCAATGGAGCTGCGCAGGCACGGGCCGACCTCGCGGAGGATTTTCGCCCGGAGTTTTTTCGCCAAGGCGAGGGCGTTGTCCGGCCGGGCGAAATCACCGCTGAGTTCGCACTCCAGTTCGTCGATCGACTGGATTTTTTTCACCGGCACCACCGACTCGACGATGTCCTTCAGCCGGCGGTGATAGTTGATGTAGACCTCGGGCCGCGCCTCGACGATGACGAGGCCGGGGCACTGGCGGCGGGCCTCGGCGACGCGGGCGTTGCGGGTCAGGCCGAGGGCCTTGGCCTCGATGCTGACGGCGATGCAGCCGGTGGTCTCGGCCATGACCGGCACGATGCCGACCGGCCTCCCGCGCAATTCCGGCCGCTCCTGCTGTTCCACGGAGGCGAAGAAGGAATTGAAATCAATGGCGAGCGCGCGCAGCACGGGCCCAGTTTCCGCTCTCGCGCGGGGCTGTCAAACTACAGCCAAATTGTAGCGGCGGTCTATGACCGCCGGGTTCGACTGCGGCGCTCATCGAGTGCCGCTACCGCAAGCGAAGCTTCAGAATGCGCAGCTGAGCGAGACGGAGCCGAACTTGTTCCAGTTCTCCTGCTGGGTCTTGAATTCCTTCGTGCGGCCGACCTGGGTGAAGGTGAACTGCCACCGGCCGGCGATGACGCCGAAACCGAAGCTCAGGTCGGCGACAAACGGCTCCTTGCCCACGTGGCGGCTGGCCCGAAAGGTGTTGCCGTCGAGGAAAATGTCCCGCGCCACGGCGCGCCCGTCGCCCGCGCCGAAGACAAACACGCTCCAGTTCTTGTGCGGCGAGACCCGCGGGTCGAGGTCATCGATCGGCGTGCTGCCGGCGCCGCCGGGACGGATGAGCTGCACCCCGAAGTCGCTGGGCAGGTTCAGGCCGAGGCGGAGGGTCGCGCCAGTGTTGGCGTAGGTCTGCACATTGCCGACGCTGGCGCCGAGGTGTGGCACGAGGTCGACGCCGAGGACGTTGGCCAGTGCGCGGGCGTAGAGCCGCCACTTGCGCTCGTAGACGATGTTCACTCCCACCTCGTCCTTGATCTGGTATTCCCAGCCATTCGGCCGGGCGTTGGCGGTCCAACGGTGGACGGCGCGCTGCACGTCGCCCGCGTACGAATGGGGGCCGACCATCCCGGCTTGGAATGAAAGGGTGTCGAGGACCGACTCCGTCTTGCTGAGGAAGGAAAGCTCCACGTACGACCAGCCCGCATAGGGACGGTCAGTGGGATCGGGCACGAAGACGTCGCGGTTCTGCGGCGTATACATGTTTTGCCCGAAGGCGAAGCCGAGGTCCTTCTGGGCGCCGGGCCGGTTCACAAAGGGTAGGGCGTCGACGAACGTCTTGCGCCAGCCGTCCGGCGCCCAGGAGACGAGATCGCGGCTCAGCCAGGAAAACTTCGCCCCGTTGGTGTAATGGCGGTCGGTGCCGCCGAATAAATCGTTCTCGAAGTAGAACGTGAAAATGGGCGCGGCCTGGGCATGCGTTACCGGGACGTCTTCGGCCCCTGTCCGGGGTAGCCAGGAGCAAAGCACGAGCGGGAGGAGGAGCTTGGTGAAGCGGGACATAGGCACGATAGTATGGCGCGGGGGGAAGTGGTTCCCGGTGAAGTGGCTGCGTTGGTCCGAAGTGGCAGCGGATGCCGATCGCGGTTATGGCCCAACCGAGGGCGGGGCGCCGGAAGCTTTGATCTCAAATCTCAAATTTCAGATCTGGGATTTCAGAGCTGGGCCGGGCGATTTTTCGGATGGAGCGGATGATCCGATGGCAAATGCTGCGCCAGGGTCTGCCGGAACTGGATGGCGCCCGTGGAGCGCGTCTTCCGGGTCTCGTAGTTTTTTCGAGACTGGTCGTTGAGATGGCGTGGACCGGCGATATCGGAATTCTGCAGCGAATCAGCCCAGGCCCGAAGCTGGCGTGAGCAGGATTCGGCGAGCGATTTGAGATCTGAAATTTCAGATTTGAAATCAGCCAGCCAGGGGCGGCGTCCGGCGAGAATCAGCATCGATCGGGCTTCGCCAGCGGAACCGCGGGCAATATAGAGGAAGGCCAGCAGTTCATTGGTCGTCCCGCGTTCAAAACCCTCGGCGATGTTGTTGGAGACGGAAAGGGCGGCGCGTCCGAGCTGGTCGCGAAAGCTGGGCCGCAGGCGCGGCGGAGCACGGTCGATAAAATCATCGGTGAGATCATAGAGCTTGGCGGCGGACTGCCAGGCCGGGAGATCCTCAAAGCGCTGATAGGTGGGCATGGTTGGGAATTTGAAATCTAAAATGTGAAATTTGAGATATCGGGCATTTGTGGGGCGTGCCTTTCCCTATAAACGCCGGTCTGGTCCCCAATCTTTCCGCAAAAGCGCCATCGACTCCGCGGGCGGTGTGGTGCTGTTTTCAAGGCCGATGCGCATCGCGGTCCTCGCCGACACCCACGACCGCTATCCGCCGTCGCTGCCGGAGCGGTTGCGCGGCGCGGATGAGATCTGGCACCTCGGCGATGTGTGCGATCCGGCCACACTGGCGGAGTTCGAGCAGCTGGGTCCACCGATGCAAGTGGTGCGCGGAAACTGTGACGGCCATCTGGACTGGCCCCTGGCGCTGGAGCTGGAGCGCGACGGAGTGAAATTTTATCTCACGCATATCCCGCCGAGTTGCGCTCCTGCCGGCGTGCAGGTCGTCCTGCACGGCCACACGCACGTGCCGCGCGACGAAGTGGTGGATGGCGTGCGCTGGCTCAACCCGGGTTGCATCACCCGGCCGCGTGCCGGGTCCGCGGGTTTTGCGTGGCTTACCGTCGAGCGGGGAAGATTGACGGGCTGGGAGCCCGTGCGAATCTGACCGCCGGATCATGAGTGCCGAACAGCAACAGGATTTGTTTTCCCTCTTTTCGCCCGCTTCCGGCGTGCACCCTTCGACGGGCTCAGGGCAGGCAAGGCTGGTTGATGTCAGATCCGGTGGCATCGTGTTCGAGCGCAGCCGGCGCGCGCGCAACTATCGGCTGACCCTGCGCCGGGATGGGACGGCGGTCGCCACCATCCCCGTGCGCGGATCGGTGCGCGAGGCCGAGCGCTTTGTCGCGCAGCATGAGGAATGGCTGGAACGCGCCCGCGCGCGGGCACGGGGGAAGCCCCGTGTCGCTGAAGTGTGGACGCCCGGCACGAACTTGCTCTGGCGCGGAGAAATGACGGAAATCCGCGTGGCAACTCCCCCCGTGGACGCGACGGGTGCGCCGCCGGCCGCGCCGGCGAGGCCGGCGGTCTGCCTCGGGGCCGATGTGTTCCGGGTGCCGGCGTTCGAAAAGGACCTGCGGCCCGCCCTGGAGGCGCATTTCGCGCGGCGCGCGAGGATCGAGTTGCCCGCCCGAACGTGGGAACTGGCCGCGGTGTCAGGCGTGGAGGTGAAGCACGTGACGGTGCGCAACCAGCGCTCACGCTGGGGTTCGTGCTCGGCGACCGGCACGGTCTCGCTCAACTGGCGGCTGGTGCAGACGCCCGATTTTGTGCGCGACTACATCATTCACCACGAGCTGATGCATCTCCGCGAAATGAACCACTCGGCGCGCTTCTGGGCACGCGTGGAGGAAGTCTGCCCCGGCTGGCGCGACGCCGAACACTGGCTCAAGCGCAACGGCAGCCTGCTGGGACTGTGACTTGATTTGTTTTCACAGGAGGAAACGGAGTGGAGCCCAAACTTTCCCTTCCGTTCTCCGTTCCCTCTTTTGCCTCCGGTAAAATATTTCAGCGGAAATCGATCAGCTCGACCTCGAAGACCAGCGTGGCGCGGGGCGGGATGCCGGGCGGTCGGCCGCTCACGCCGTAGGCCAGCCAGTAGGGAATGATGAGCGTCCGCTTCTCACCTTTTTTCATGGAAAGAAAGGCCTCGTCCCAACCCTTGATGACGTTGCCGATGCCAACGCGGAATTTCAGGGGCTGGCCGCGCGTATAGGAGCTGTCGAACGGGGTGCCATCGAGCAGCCGGCCGTCATAGTTGGCGATCACCTCCTCGCCCACCGTCGGCGTGGCGGTGCCGGTGCCGGGGGCGCGTTCGACGTAGCGGAGGCCGGAGACCAGCTTGTGCGCTGTGCCGTATTTTTGGCCGATGATTTCCGCATCCGCCGTGCTGAGCTGCGGCAGGCCCTGGTCTTCCAACGCCTCGCGCATGGCGCTGTTGATCGGCCGGCCGGGATTTTTACGCGCGAGCCAGCCCGAGCGCACGACCAGGGCGATCGTCAGCAGCATGGTGCCGAGGAGGAGGAGATAAAAAAAACTGCGCAACTGGGCTTTGGCCATGGTGACGACGAAGTGATGGCAAAGGTGGGGAAAGGCAATCCTCCGGCTGGTCTCTGAATGGAGGTGGGGCGAACCGTCCCGGTGAGCCGTTCAACTCATGGTCCATCGTCACGGCTCGGCGGGGACGCCTCGCCCTACCACAACAAGCGGCACTCCTACTTCGGCTCCAGCTTGAGGATCAATCCGTCGAGCACGGCGTCGATTCGGTATTTGATCTTCAGGCCGCGGGAGAGGGTTTGGCGGGGCGGAAGTGATTCCGCCATTTTGGCCGTGTAGGCGTCGGCCTTGGTTTTCAGCGCGGTGAGAAAGGCCTGCTCCGCCGCGTCCAGGTCGCCGCCGGCGGGATTGAATGCGGGCCGCAGCGGCTCCGCGATCCACAGCACCCATTTGTCGAGGTCGGCAAAGTAGAGTGCCACGGCCCCATCGTCGACGATGCCGAGCTTCTGGGCATAACGCTGCGCCACCATGGTCGGCGTGGAGATGGCGTCGCCCGGCCCCAGCTTGGTGAGCACACGAGCATAGATTTTGAGCCCGGTGGCGCGCTCGAAATTGGCCAGCTTGTAATTGAAGGCGTTTGCGCGCGCCGAGTCGTCCGGCAGGAGCTTGTCCGGATCATCGAAGGGCGCGGTGGGACCAGGCAGGGCCGGCCCGGAATAAGCGGGTGTCTTGGCCAGGAGCGCCGCGAAGGCGGTCTCATCGGCGCGGAACGCCTGCGCCTCGGTGCCGAGGCGCAGGATTTTCACGCTCATTTTGTCGTCCTCCCTGATGCGCGGCAGCACCTCGAGTCCGCGCACGACGCGGCCGAAGACACTGTGGAGGTAGTTGAGCCGGTTGACTTCGCTCAGGGTGAAAAAAAACTGCGATCCATTGGTGTCGGGGCCGGCGTTGGCCATGGCGAGGACACCCGGGGCATCAAGGTGCAGGCCGCGCCCGAACTCGTCGGGAAATCGGTAGCCGGGCCCGCCGTCGCCGGTGCCGAGCGGATCGCCGCCCTGCACCACGAAGCCGGGTGCGACGCGGTGGAAGGTCAGACCGTCATAGAACGGCTTGCGCGGCGCAGGTCCGAGCGTGCCCTCGGCGAGGCCGGTGAAATTCGCGACCGTGAGCGGCGCCTGCCGGAAATACAATTCGCAGGTGACGGTCCCGCGCGGCGTGGTGATCTCCGCGTATAGCCCGTCCGGCAGCGCGGGCTCGGCGGCGCTGGCTGCCGCTGCACTGAGGACGGTGGAGAAGGGGAGCCAGAGGACGGACGCCAGCAGCCAGAGGACGGAGGACGGAAGGCGGCCGGAAGACGGAAAAGGGAGGGGCGAAGGGGAAGAACTCATGGCTTTGATGCGATACTCATGAATCACAGGAGGATCGCCCGGCGTCCGCTGCGAACTCGGGGTTGGAAATCCGGCCGGCCGCGCCAGGGCTTACTTCAGGAAGGAGCAGATGTATTCGCACAGGCCGGTCTTCACCTCGATGGTGAAGCCGTTTTTGCCGGGCACGTCGAAGGAGGTGCCCGCGGCGTAATCCTTGGCCGCCGTGCTGCCGTCGAGCGTCACCCGGCAGGCGCCGGCGACGATCTCCATGCGCTCGGGCGCATCGGTGCCGAAATGGTACGAGCCGGGATAGATGAGTCCGAGCGTCTTTTTGACCTCGCCGGGCAGGAGCACCGTGTGACTGACGACCTTGCCGTCGAAATAGACATTGGCCTTGGTGAGCACGGTGACGCCGGCGAACTGGGAGGGAAGGGTGGGCATGGGAAAATTGATGAGGAGTGGCCGTGATCGAGGCAAGTGCGGGTGCAGTCACATTCGATTTCGTGGATGGGTAGGGAAAACAAATTTCGCGCAGAGGCGCAAAGCGGGAACAGGAAAGGGTGGAAAAAATTTGGCGGCGGTAGCCGTGACTCCTATTTCCATGAACTTCCTCTGCGACCCGGCGCCTCTGCGTGAAATCCTTCCGGTTATTTCTTCGCCGCTTTGACCGCCGCAGCAGTGGCGCGGAGGGCGGCGTTCACCGAGCCGCCGTCGGAGCCGAGGGCGACAAAGGTATAGCCGAGCTCTCGCGCCATCGTGAGCTGCGCGGGGTCGAGCAGCAGGATGCCGGCGGCCTTGCCCGCGCGCTTGGCGGCGGCGGCGATGCGCTTGATCGCGTCGAGATACATCGGGTGATTATACTGGCCGGTGATGCCGAGGTTGGCGGTGAGGTCGAGGGGGCCGGCGAAGATCACGTCGGCGCCGTCGACGGCGGCAATCGCGTCGGCCTGGTCCAGGCCTTGGGCGGTTTCAATCTGCACGGCGTGGACGAGCCATTCGTGGGCGTGGGCGAAATAGTTTTCGAAGTCGGCGCCGAAGGCGGCGGCGCGGTTGAGCTTGGCAACGCCGCGCATGCCGCGCGGCGGATAGCGCAGGGAGGCGACGGCGGCCTGGGCCTCGGCGGCGGTGCTGATGTAGGGGACCATCACGCCGTGGGCGCCGGCGTCGAGCACGCGCTTGTAGCGCGCCGGCTCGTTGGCGGCGATGCGCACGAGGCCGGCGGCCGGGGTGGCGGCGATGGCTTGGAGTTGATGGAGGACGGTGGTGTCGCTGCCGGGGCCGTGCTCGTGGTCGAGCAGCACCCAGTCGAAGCCGGCGAGCCCGGCCATCTCGGCGGTAAGGGACGAGCCGAGGTTGAGCCACGTGCCGGCGAGCCATTCGCCGGCGAGCACGCGGTTCCGGAAGTCAGCGGACATTTTCATAGGGAAATCGGCAGACGGATTTTTTTGGCCGCAAAAAAGCGCAAAGGGATTCGGGCTGAGGCGGGAGTCTCCATTGCGCCTATGGGCGCGCGGGAACGGGGAGTCGAAGCCTTGGAATTTCTGTGACTTTTTGCGGCTAATAAGAAATTCAGAGTGAGATATAAAGCCGGTACAGGGCCTGGGTGCCGCAGTCTTCCCAGCCGCGGGCGGCGACGAGGTCGTACATTTTCTTGGCGCAGGCGAGGCCGGGGAGGTCGAGCTTGAGCTCGGCGGCGCACTCGAGGGCGAGGCGCAGGTCCTTGAGGATGTGCTTCACGTAGAAGCCGGGCGCGTAGTTGTCGGCGAGCGCGCGGGGCGCGAGGTTGGTCATGGCCCAGCCGCCGGCGGCGCCGCCACTGATGCTCGCGTGGACGGCAGTGGGATCGAGCCCGGCCTTCTTCGCGTAGGCGAGGGCCTCGCACCAGGCGAGCATGCCGACGGCGACGCCGATCTGGTTGGCGAGCTTGCAATGCTGGCCGGCGCCGGCCGCGCCGTGGCGGGCGATGTTCTTGCCCATCAGTTCAAAGAGCGGCTTGGCCTTGGCGAACGCGGCCTCGTCGCCGCCGACCATGATAACGAGCCGGGCTTCCTTCGCGCCGAGGTCGCCGCCGGAGACGGGGGCATCGAGTGAAGTCAGCCCGCGCTTGGCGGCGGCCTCGGCAATGCGCTGGGCGAGGAGCGGGCTCGACGTGGTCATGTCGATGAGCACCGCGCCGGGCTTGGCCTTCGCGATCACGCCGCCGGGGGCGAGGTAGGTTTGTTCGACGTCGGCGGGGAAGCCGACGATCGTGATGACAAAGTCAGCCTCGGCGGCCGCGCTGCCGGCGGAGTCGTGCCAGCGGGCGCCAGCGTCGATGAGGGCCTGGGCCTTTTCCTTGGTGCGGTTGTAGACGTGCAGCGAGTGGCCGGCCTTCAGGAGGTGGCCGGCCATGCTGCGGCCCATGACGCCGGTGCCGATGAATGCGATGGAGGACATGATTAGGAAGAGGGGGACGTTGACGGGAGACGGGAGACGGAGCCAAAACGGCTGCGAGGGGCGGGGCGAATCAAATTTCTGGCGAGAGTTGCTGCGGATAGGCGGCAACAAAATTTTTTCATTTGGGATGATGGGGAGACCGTTCCGGATAAAATCAGGTCAGCCTCTTCTGCATATGCCTCGATGGTTCGCCAATTTTTAGAAAGATTTTGGTCGAGGATATCAGGGGCTTCCGATTCCGAAACGGATCTTCGGGAAATTCGTTCAGCAATTACGCCATGCGGAGTCTGCATGAAAATTTTATACACGTGTGCGCCGGGCTCTGGGATTCGGTAAGCGTGGCAACCTGGGATTACATAGCCATAGGTAGATGGACTCATTCGTCTTCCCCCGCATTCAAGGCCGCCTTGGCTCACGCGCTTTCCTCCCTTCTGCCAGTCGGGCTGTGGGGCAAAACAGGAACGTCCTTGGCGAAGATGATCGAGATGAAGGCCCAGCAAAGTCCAGTCGATGCACGCCGGAGTAGCCACCCAGTCCAGAAACGCCATGCCGGTGGAGACTTCCTTGATGTAGCGATCAAGCGGGACATGGGTGAATCCCTGCTCCCTCTCTAGTCTATCAGCGAAGGAGGATTTTCCCGCTCTAGGTAAGCCTGAAATCAACACCAGCATGATAAGATTAACCTGACCCCTTAAGCCTCCCGGGCAAACCCACGACCTCAGATCCTGACTCAAGGAGTCACGGTGCCCGGCGAGTCAACAGTTAAGGCCTGAGGTCGTCGGCTTGGCTGCTGAACATTTACAGATGACTCGCATCGCGCAGCGACGTCGGGTCTGGCGATTTGTTCGACGCTTCTGCCATGACGGCCTCAAACAGGGCGCCGAGCGTTGCGCACTCAGCCATGCCACCGTGAGCCTCTCGATAGACATGATCCGTTTGCGCCTTCAAAATGAGCTCAACATCGTCTGGAAACATCGCTACGACTCCCTTTTCCAAAGGCGGAGGTTCGATAGCATTCCAATCGAACCCGCGAAAGAGTTTCCGAATGCGACCGGCTTCTTCTCCCTGTTTCTTCACCAGCGGTTTCTCTCCGTCAGGCGTGAAAGTGTGGATCTCGACAATCAGCCCATCGTTATGGTCTGCAAAATCAAAGCGACGGGCGATCGGTCTCCCAAATGCCTGCATGGCTTCGATCAGGTAGCTTTCCCGCACAAACTCAGGAATCGCAGTATACGCGCTAGGCAACTGGCGGTAACCACCCTGTGAAGCGCATCCGTTAAGAAAAGCGAACGCCAAAACTATCAACGCGCTTTTCATTTTTCCATCGAACAGTATTGATAAGCCGCACTTGGTTCGGAGCATTGCCAGTCGGAGAGCGGCGCAGCCGCCTGGGGAATCACGGGATCCGGATGACGCGGCCGATGACCAGGCTCTTTTCGTCGCGGAGGATGTCGCGGTTGGCGGCGAGGATGTCGTTCCAGCGGTCGGGGGTGCCGTAGTATTGGCGGGAAATTTTCGCGAGGGTGTCGCCGGCGGCGATGGTGTGGGTCCGCGCCACGACCGGCGCGGGGGAATTGGGAGTTGGGAGTTGGGAATTGGTGCTGGCCGCAGGCGTGGTGGCGGGGGGCGATGGGCGGGTAGGGGTAGGTTGCGCGACGGCGACGGGGCCGGTGAGGGATAGCTTGGTCTTGAGCTGGGAATTTTCCGAGGCTAGTGCGGCGGCTTGCGCCTGGGTCTGGCGGAGTTGTTCGCGGAGGGAATTGGCCTGGGCGGCGATCGGGACGGCGCCTTTGGTGGCGGCGAGCTGGGCCTCGATGGTGGCTTTTTCCGCGGCGGCTTTTTCGCTCTCGGCTTTCAGCTGGTCGTTTTCGGCCTGAACCACGGCGTAGCTGCGGAGGGCGGTGGCGAGGTTGGCCTCGGTGTCGGTGGGGGGAGCGCCATTGGCCGACGCCGGCGTGCCGCTCGTCGTGGCGGCGAGCAGGCGCTGGAGGCTGGCGCGTTCGCCCTCGAGGCTGGCGACCTTGGCGCGGAGCTGGCTCAGCTGGCTGACGAGATCGGAGGTGTCCGCCTCGGTGGCGGCGCGGGCGGCCCGGGCCCGGGCAGCGCTGGCCGCGCTGATTTCAAAGCGGGCGGCGGGTTCGGTCGCGCCGGTGTCGGCCGCGACAGCGAGGCCGGGGGAGATCGTCTGGGCGTTGCCGGCGGCCGAGGTGCGGGCGGCGGAGAGTGTCGCGATGCGCTCGTTGGCGGTGCCGAGCTGGGCGCGGAGGCTCTCGGACTCCTGCTGGGTGCGGGCGCGGGCCTCTTTTTGCGCGAGCAGCTCGGTGTTGAGCTGGGTGAGGGCGGCTTGGGCGGCCTTGTTCTGCGCGGTGACATCCTTCACCTGCGTGGCGAGGGTGGAGTTTTCATCACGCACCTTGTCGACCTCGGTGTGGAGCTGGGTGTTCTCCTGCTCTAGCTGCGTGTAGGTGCGGAGCGCAGCGGCGAGCTTGTTCTCGGTGTCGCTGAGCTGGGTTTTCAGGTCGGAGAGCTGGTCGGAGTTTTCAGGGGTCGGAGCGCCGGGTGTTGAAGCTGCGCGATTTGCCCCCGGAGCTGCGAGGCGCTCGCGCTCGGCCTGCAGGCGGGCATAATCGCCGCGGAGCGCGGCGAGCTGGCGGGTGGTCTCGTTGAGTTCGGCGACGAGCTGGCGGGAGGCGGCCGGGATTTCGGGGCTCGTCTCGAGCAGGGCGCGGAGGGTGGTGCCCTGTTTTTGCGCGAGGACGAGTTCCTGCTGGAGGTGGCTGTTCTCCGCCTGCAGCCGGGAGTTGTCCGACGCGAGTGCCTCGGGATTGTCCGGCATCCGGCCGAAATGCACGAGGCTGCAGCCGCTGAATGCGAGCAGGGACAGCAGGGCAAAGCCGGAGCGGAAATGCGGGAGAGGCATGGCCGCCAAGGCAGAACCAAAACCAGCCGAGTGGCAATCCTTCTGGGAAGCAGGCAATACCGTTTACGACCAATCCTTCAAACCGGTTTCACACAGAGGCACAGAGGACACAGAGAACCAAAAATCCCAGGATTGATCTTTCTCCGTGTCCTCTGTGCCTCTGTGTGAAAATTGCCCTGTTGCCTTAGGGGATCCGCAGGGTGCGGCCGATCACGAGGTTTTTTTCGTCACGCATGACGTCGCGGTTGGCGGCGAGGATCTCGGGCCAGCGGTCGGGGGTGCCGTAATACTGGCGGGAGATTTTCGTGAGGGTGTCGCCGGTGGCGATGGTGTGGAGCCGCACCGCAGGTGCGGGGGAATTGGGAGTTGGGAGTTGGGAATTGGTGGGGACGGCGGTCGCCGTGGTGGCGGGTGGCGGGGGCGAGGGGCGAGTGGGTGCTGGTTGGGAGACCGCGCCCGGCCCGTTAAGGGATAGCTTGGTTTTCAGCTGGGCGTTTTCGCCGGCGAGGGCGGCGGCCTGGGCCTGGGTCTGGCGGAGTTGCTCGCGCAACGCGGCGGCTTGCGCGGCCGTCGATGATTCGGCGGTGGCGGTCGCCCGGTTGGCGGACGAATTGACGGACAGCGCGCCCTTGACCTCTGAGAGCTGGGCCGTGAGGGCGGCGTTTTGCGCGGCGAGTTTTTCGCTGCTGGCGCGGAGTTCTTCGGCCTCGGTTTGCGCGAGGCTGAAGCTGCGCAGGGCCATCGCGAGCTTGGCGTCGCCATCGGCGTCCACGACCGGCGCCGGCGGGGCGACGGGAGCCGGGGTGCCGGCGGCGGCGAGCTGTTGCTGGAGTGCGGAGACTTTCTCACGGAGAGCGGAAGCCTCGTCGGCGCTCTTGCCGACGGCGGCCTTGAGCTTCTCGTTTTCGGTTTGGACGAGCGTATAGGAACGCAGGGAGGACTCGAGCTTGGTGGCGGCTTCGTCGAGCTGACGCTTCGCGGCGGAGTCGTCGGCCTGCGCGGAGGCCAGGGCATTTTTTTCCGCGGTGAGCTTGGCGAGGGAACGTTCGAGCTCGGCTGCGCGGGCCTTGGCAGTGTCCGCCGCGGCTGTCGCTGCGGCTGCGGTGGCGGACACCTTGGCGAGGTTGGCCGATGCATCCGCCGTCGCTGCTGCAGTTTTGGCGGACACGTCCGCGGCAGCGGCGGCGCGGGTGGACAAAGCGGAGCGCTGCGCTTCGCTGTCGGCGAGCTGGCTCTTGAGATCGGCCAGCTGCTTCTGCAATTCACCCAGTTGCGCATTGGCGCGGGCCGCGGTGCCGGCTTGGGCGGCGCTCTGGCTGGAGGCGGCCTTGGCGGCGGCGAGCTGTTGGCTCAGATCCGCCGTCGCGGCAGCAGCTTTGGCTGACACGTCGGCCAGTTGCTTGGCCTGTGCATCCGCAGTCGCCGAGGCCTTGGCGGCAGCACCAGTGGCTGCGGCCGCCGATGCTTTAGCTGCTGCGAGGTCGGCCGCGAGCGCGGCAGTACGATTTCTTTCCGCAGCCAGATTGGCCTGGGCCTCGGCTGAAGCAGCGGCGGCCTTGGTGGCCAGGCTGGCTTCCGTGGCGAGGGACTTCGCAAGCATTTCCTTGACGGCGGCGGTTTCGGTCGAGAGGTCGCGCAAGGACGCGCCGCGCTGCGCGGCGAGGTCCTCGAGCTGTTGATTTTTCAGGGCCGACGCGGTGGCGGCGTCCTGGGCGGACTTGAGGTCGGCCTGGAGCCGGGCGAGCTGGGTGCCGCTGTCACCGGCCTTGGCTACGGCGGCGGCGCGAAGCGTGCTGAGTTCAGCGGTGGCGGCAGCCGCCGCCGCGCTCTTGGCGTTCAGGTCGGCGGACAAGGCGGCGCTGTCGGTGCGGGCTTTTTCAAGATCCTTGCGGACGGCGGCGAGTTCAGTCGCCTGGGTTGTGGCAGCAGTGGCCGCGGCGGCGAGCTTGTCCTGGGCCGCGGCGAGGTCGCGGCGGGCGGTGGTGAGATTGGCGGCGAGCTGGCGGGTTTCGTCGCTGGCGGCGGACTTGGCGGTGTCCTGGGCCTCCTTGAGCCGGGCCTGCAGTTGCGGAATCTGCTGCTGGAGGGCGTTGCGCTCGGTTTCCAGCGACTGCACCTGCGCGCGCAGCGTGGCGGTCTGGGTGGCGGTAGTCTTGGCGACAGCGAGCTGTTGGTTCAGGTCCGCCGTTGCGGCAGTAGCTTTGGCGGACATGTCAGCCAGTTGTTTGGCCTGGGCTTCCACCATCGCGGCCGCCGCTGCCGCCGCGGAAGTTTTGGCGGCCAGATTGGCGGACGCCTCCGCGGCCAGCCGGCTGTTTTCAGCGGTGAGCGTGGCAAGATCGGCGCGGGCTTTTTCCGTGGCCTGGCGCGCGGCGGCGAGTTCGGTGGCCTGGGTCGTGGAAGTGGTGGAGGCGGTGGCGAGCTTGTCCTGAGCTGCGGCGAGGTCGCGGCGGGCGGTGGTGAGATTGGCGGCGAGCTGGCGGGTTTCGTCGCTGGCGGCGGACTTCGTGGCGTCCTGCGCTTCCTTAAGCCGGGCCTGCAGTTGCGGAATCTGCTGCTGGAGGGCGTTGCGCTCGGTTTCCAGCGACTGCACCTGCGCGCGCAGCGTGGCGGCCTGGGTGGCGGCGGCATTCGCCGCTGCGGCCTTGGCGGTGAGATCGGTGCGCTGGGCTTCGCTGGCGGTGAGGCGGCCCTGCAGTTCAGCCAGCCGGGTTTGAAGTTCGCCTAGCTGTGCGGCGGCGGTTTTCGCAACGGCGAGCTGCTGGTTCAGGTCCGCCAGTTGTTTGGCCTGGGCTTCCACCATCGCCGCCGCCGCCGCTGAGGAGGAAGTCGCGGCCGTTGCCGAAGCCTTGGCGGCCGCGTTGGCCGCTTGAATGGCCGACAAATCGGCGGACAGGCTCGTCACTTTCTGCTGCGACTCGGCGAGAGAGCGCTTCGTCGCATCGAGTTCGCTGCCGAGGGCGGCGGCCTTCGTCTGGGCTTCGCCGGTGGTCAGGGCGGCGGCTTCCGCCTTGGTCAGGCGAGCGGTGAGTGCATCCCTTTCGGCGTCGAGAGCAGCGACCCGGTCTGCGGCCTGGGCCTTGTCGACGGTGAGGGCGTTGCGAGCGGCTTCGAGGGTGCGGACTTGCGTGAGGAGATTGGCGAGCTGGCCGCTGGCGTCCTGGGCGGCGCCGGCCTTGGACTGGGCCTCTGCCTTCGCCGAGGCGATGGCGGCCGCATCGGCACTGCGCTGGGCTTCGCTGGCGGCGAGCTGGGTTTTGAGCGTGGCAAGCTGGGTGGCCTGGGCCGCCGCGTCAGCCGTGGCCTTGGCGAGTGCGGCCTCGGCCCGGGTGCGTTCACTCTCGGCGCGGGTGACGGCGGTGCGGAGCGTGGTGAGCTCGGCGGAGGCTCCCGCTGTCGCGGCAGCGGCTTTGGCGGATGTGTCCGCGGCGGCGTTGGCCTTGGCGGACAGGGCGGTGGCATCGGCGCGGGCCTTCTCGGCTTCCTTCCAGGCGGCGGCGAGTTCCGTCGCGAGTTGCTTCTTATCATTATTCGCGGTGGTCAGATCCTCCTGGGCCTTGGCGAGCTGGGTGGCAGCGGTGGCGGCTTGGCCGGAGGCGGCCTTGGCGGCGGCCAACTGCTGGGTGAGATCGGAAATCTGTTTCGCCTGGGCCTCGGCCTGGGCAGAAGCGTTGGTTGCCACGGAATTTTTCGCGGACAAATCGGCGGCCAGGCGGTTCTTTTCGGACGTTAACGCCGCGAGGTCGCGGCGGGCGGCATCGAGATCGGCAGTGAGTTTTTGGGTGGCGCCGGCCTGCACCGTTGATGCGGTGGCGGCGGATTGGAGGCGGGCGGCCTCGGCGGTGAGCTGGGTGGCGCGGGCTTCGGCGCGGGTGAGGGCGGCCTGGGCGTCCGCCTGGGCGGCGAGGGCTTTTTCCCGATCGGCCCGGGCCGTGGCGGCGGCGTTGTTCGCGGCTTCGAGCGCGCGGCCCCGCTCGGCGGCGAGGTCCTCGAACTGCTGGTTCCTGGCCGCGGTGGTCGTGGCGGCGGCTTGCGCCTCCTTCAGCTGGGCCTGGAGCTGCGCCAGTTCGCTGGCGCGCGCGGCGCTGGCCTGCTGGGCGGCGGTCTCGCGCTCGGCCACGCTGGCGCGCAAGGCTGACACTTCGGCGGCGAGCTGCTGCTTGTCGTTGCGCAGGCTCGCGAGCTCCGCCTGCAGCTGGGCCGAGTTGTCGGCCTTGGCCGGTTGATCCGCCACGAGGACAGGCGCGGGGCCCGGGCCAGAAGTGGGTGACGGAGAAGTTTTTGAAGTCTCCGTCACGGGCGGGACCGTGGTGGTTCTCGAGGGAGAGTCGGTGCGCGTGACCAGAACCGGCTGAAGACTGGTTGATGCGGCGGCGGCCTTGGAGACGACGCCGGCGCGCCGGGCCACGATGGTGGCACGGAGGACTTCAATCCGGCGCCGCCCATCGGCGAGCTGGGCGTCGGTCATGCGGTTGATCAGGGATTGGATGGCCGTGCCCTTGCTGCCATTTTCGGCGGCGAGCGTGAGCCAGGCAAAGCCCTCGGTCAGGTTGACGGGCACATTGCGACCCTCGGCATAGGCCAGACCCAGATTATACTGCGCGATGGCATTGCCGCGCTCGGCATTGTTGCGAAGGGAAGCGATCTCGGCCGGCTCGGTATCAGCCGCGATCAGCACGGAAGTGAGGCAGGCAAACGTCAGCAGCGCGAGGCGGACGGATTTCATGGCGGACATGGCTGTAACCTTAGTGCCTTCCGCGGCGGACTCAATCCGCGAAGTTGCGGGCTTGCGGAATGGCCGAAGGCGACGCCCCTAGGCGGATGACCATTTTTTTACCCGTTCCACGGCCCGATGCCAGTCGTGTCGGAGCTTTTTCATCGCCGCGGGCCGAGTCTGCGGGCGGAACGTGCGCCCGACGCTCCACAGGCGGGCGATCTCGTCGCGGTCCCGCCAGAAACCGACGGCGAGGCCGGCGAGATAGGCGGCGCCCAGCGCGGTGGTTTCGCGGGTGTGCGGCCGCACGACCGGCACGCCGAGGAGGTCGCTCTGGAACTGCATGAGCGGGGCGTTCACGGTGGCGCCGCCGTCGACGCGGAGTTCGCGCAGCTTGATTTTGGCGTCGGCCTCCATGGCCGCGAGCAGGTCGGCGCTCTGGTAGGCGATGCTTTCGAGCGCGGCTCGCGCGACATGCGCGGCGGTAGTGCCGCGCGTGAGCCCGAGGATGGCGCCGCGGGCGGAGGCGTCCCAGTGCGGCGCGCCGAGCCCGGTGAACGCCGGCACGAGATAGACGCCGCCGTTGTCCGGCGCGCGCGCGGCAAGCGCCTCGATGTCGGCGGACCGGGCGATCAGCCCGAGGCCGTCGCGGAGCCACTGCACGACGGCGCCGCCGATGAACACGCTGCCCTCGAGCGCGTACTCGAGGGGACCGCGGGCACCGAGGCGCCACGCGATGGTGGTGAGGAGCTGGTGTTTTGACGCGACGGGTTTCTCGCCGGTGTGCAGCAGCAGGAAGCAGCCGGTGCCATAGGTGTTCTTCGCCATGCCCGGGTGGAAGCACGCCTGTCCGAAAAGCGCGGCCTGCTGGTCGCCGGCGACGCCGCTGATCGGCACGCCGCGCAGCGCGGGAATGGTTTCAACCTCGCCGTAGACCTCGCTGCTGGCGCGCACGGTGGGCAGCACCTCGTGCGGGATGCGCAGGGCGCGGAGCAAGTCGTCATCCCAGTCGCCGGTGCGGAGATTTAACAGGAGCGTGCGCGAGGCATTCGAAACGTCGGTGGCGTGCACGCGGCCGCCGGTGAGCTGCCAGAGGAGCCAGGTATCCACCGTTCCGAAGGCGAGTTCGCCGCGGCCGGCGCGGCGGCGCGCGCCGGGCACGCGGTCGAGTAGCCAGGCGAGTTTCGTGCCGGAGAAATACGGGTCGAGCAGCAGTCCGGTCCGTCGGCGGAACAAGGGCTCGAGATTTTTCGCCTTCAGTTTCGCACAAAGCTCCGTCGTGCGCCGGTCCTGCCAGACGATGGCCGGGGCCAGCGGCCGGCCGGTGGCGCGGTCCCAGAGCAGAGTGGTCTCGCGCTGGTTGGTGAGACCAAGGCAGGCGAGGTCGGCGCCGGTGAGGTTGGCCTCGGCGACCGCGGCGAGGGCGGTGCGCCGGGTGGTTTCCCAGAGATCTGCCGGGTCATGCTCGACCCAGCCGGGGCGGGGAAAATGCTGGGGAAACTCCTGCTGCGCCGTGGCCACGGCCCGGCCGCGGCGGTCGAACACCATCGCGCGGGAGGAAGTCGTGCCCTGGTCGAGCGCGAGGACAAAGCGGCGGGGCATGCCGGCACGGTGACAGCGGCCCGGCCCGCCGCCAAGCCCGCTCAGGATGATTTTGGATTTCGCGCAGGGGCGCGGAGGCGCAAAGCAAGGCAAAGACACCAAGGAATCTAGGAAAGGAGATCGGGAAAAATTCCGCCGGCTTCTGCCCGGCGTCGCTGCACCTCTCTGGGACACCGGCGGGGAGGAACCAAACCCAATTTGTTCCCCCGAGCAGGTCGTCATTTCAATTTCACTCATTACATGAAATTTCCCGGTGATGGGCTTGGAGGGTGGGGGCGGCTGAGAAAATGGCGCTAAGGGCTTGCACAACTGGTAAGCTAGCTTACCAGTTTCCTCCCCCTGCCAATCCTCATGAGTGTCAGCCTGCCTAATTTTGACCGCGGCCTCGGATTCGTCCTGAACGATGTGAGCCGCCTTTTGCGCCGGGAGTTTGAGCGGCGCGTGCGCGGCTTCGGGCTGACGCGCGCGCAGTGGATGCTGCTATTCTATGTGGCGCGCCAGCCGGGGGCCAGCCAGAGCGATCTGGCGGAAATCCTGCAGCAGGAGAAAATTACGGTCAGCCGGCAGGCCGCCCGGCTGGAAAAAAACGGCTGGCTGGAGCGGCTGGACCATGCCGCCGACGGGCGCGCCTACCGCCTGCAGCTCACGCCGAAGGCACGGGACATGGTGGTGCGGCTCTCACTGGTCGCGGACGAGTTGCGCGTCGATGCGCTGAGCGGCCTGCCGTCCGCGCGGCGCGAAGCCCTCATCAACGACCTGTTGAAGGTAAAATCCAACCTCCTGCGCATGCCGGTGGCCGGCCGCGGATCCATTTCATGAAAAGAATATTTTCCTCTCTCTCTGGCGCCCTCCTGGCCGCCCTGCTGGCGCTCGGGATCGCCGGCTGCTCCCGTTCATCGGGCGATGCCGCCGGCGCGGCGACACCGCCCGTGCCCGTGCAGGTAGCGATGGCCATGCAGCAGGACGTGCCGCGCCTGATCGACGCGATTGGAAATGTGCAGTCGCAGCGCAGCGTCGCGATCAAGTCGCAGGTCGACGGGATCATCGCCCAGGTTCATTTCCACGAGGGCGACGAGGTGCAGGCCGGCGAGGTCCTGATCTCGCTCGACCGCCGGCCGTTTGAAAACGGCCTTAACATCGCGCGGGCCGACCTCGCGAACGCCCGCGCCGAAGCCAGCCAGGCCGCGAAGGATGCCGACCGTTACTCGCACCTCGACCAAACGGACGCGATTTCCAAGGAGCAGTTTGCGCAAATCTTGACCAAGGCGGAAACCTCCCGCGCGCTCGTGCAGGCGAAGGAGGCCGCCGTGGCCAACGCCGAGCTGCAACTGGGCTACACCCGGATCAGCGCGCCCATCGCGGGCCGCACCGGCCAGCTCATCCTTCATGAGGGCGCGCTGGTGAAGGCCAACGACGTGAGCCAGTCGATCCTGACCATCAACCAGCTTGCGCCCATCGCCGTTGCCTACGCCGTGCCGGAGGATGCCCTCGGCGTGATCCGCGCGGCGATTGCGGAGCAGCGCGCGACCGTATCGGTGACGGAGCGCGTGTCGGGCGTCATCCGGACGGATGGGAAGCTCACGTTCGTGGACAACGCTGTCGATCTCACCACGGGCACGATCATCCTGAAGGCCGTGTTCGACAACGCGGATCACGCGCTCTGGCCCGGGCAGTTCGTCCAGGTGCAGACCCAGACCGGGGTGGACCGGAATGCGATCGTCGTGCCCACTTCCGCCGTGCTGACCGGTCAGAGCGGTTCGCAGATCTATATCGTGAAAACCGACCGCACCGTGGAGTTGCGGCCGGTCAAAATCCTCCGGACCGCCAATGACCTGTCGATTGTCACCCAGGGCGTGCAGGCCGGCGAGACGGTCGTGACCGACGGCCAGCTCCGCCTGGTGCCCGGTGCGAGCGTCGAGGCGAAGAATGTCAACGGCTCGGCCGTGGCCGCCGCCGGCGCGAAGCCATGAACCTGCCCGCCCTCTGCATCCGCCGGCCGGTCATGACGACGCTGCTGACCGCGGCGCTCTGCGTGTTCGGCGCGATGGCCTACAAATTTCTCCCGGTCAGCGACCTGCCGAACGTGGATTTTCCCACGCTGGTGGTGACGGCCGCGCTGCCGGGCGCCACGCCCGAGACCATGGCCTCGGCGGTAGCCACGCCGCTGGAGCAGCAGTTTTCCACCATCGCGGGCATCGACTCGATGGTGTCGACCAGCTCGCTGGGCGTCACGACCGTCACGCTCCAGTTCACGCTGGAGCGCAGCATCGACGCCGCGGCGCAGGACGTGCAGTCGGCCATCGCCGCGGTGCAGCGCCGCCTGCCGCAGGACATGCCGGCGCCGCCGTCCTTCCGCAAAACCAACCCGGCGGACCAGCCGGTGATCTTCCTGGCCATGAGCTCGCCGACGCTGCCGCTTTCGGTGGTGGACGAGTATGCCGAGACGATCCTGGCCCAGCGCATTTCCACGGTGGACGGCGTGTCACAGGTGGCGGTTTACGGGGCGCAGAAGTACGCCCTGCGCGTGCAGCTCGATCCCCGGGCGCTGGCCAGCCGCGGCATCAGCCTCGACGAGGTCCGGACCGCGCTGGCGGCGCACAACGTCAATCTCCCGACCGGGGTGCTCGACGGCAACCAGCAGTCCATGACGGTGGTCGCGAGCGGCCAGCTGAACAACAGCGCGGAGTTCCGCCAGATCGTGGTGGCCTACCGCAACGGGGCGCCGGTGCGGTTGGGGGAGGTCGCCACGGTGCTCGACAGCGTGCAGGAAAACCGCGTGGCGTTCTGGTTCTACTCCGGGGGCAAGGGCGACCGGGCGGTCGGGCTCGCGGTGCAGCGCCAGCCGGGGACCAACACCGTGGACGTGGTCAACCGCGTGCGCGCGCTGCTGCCGGCCTTCCGCCAGCAACTGCCCGCCTCGGTGAAACTGGAGCTGCTGTTTGACCGTTCCCAGACTATCCGCGACTCGGTCAACGACGTGCAGTTCACGCTCGTGCTGTCGGTCGCGCTGGTGGTGCTGGTGATCTTCCTCTTCCTGCGGACGCTGACCGCGACGTTGATCCCGGCCGTGGCGATCCCGATGGCGCTGCTCGGCACGTTCATCGCGATGTATTTCTTCGGCTACACGCTGGACAACCTCTCGCTGCTCGCGCTCACGCTCTCGGTGGGCTTTGTCGTCGATGACGCGATCGTCATGCTCGAGAATATCGTGCGCTACATTGAAAAGGGCCTGCCGGTGCGCGAGGCGGCGTTCAAGGGGTCGGGCGAGATCGGCTTCACGATCCTGTCGATGACGCTGTCGCTGGTCGCGGTGTTCATTCCCGTGCTCTTCATGGGGGGGATCCTCGGCCGGCTCCTGCATGAGTTCGCGGTGACGATCACCTCGGCCATCCTGGTGTCCGGGGTGGTCTCTCTGACCCTCACGCCGATGCTGTGCAGCCGCTATCTCAAGCCGCACCGCGCGGGCGCGGCGGGGTCGCACGGGAAATTCTACCAGGCCAGCGAGCGCGTGTTCAACGGCATGCTCGGGCTCTATGAGCGCACGCTGCGGGCCGCGTTGCGGCACCGGCTGGCGACGGTGAGCGTGGCCGGGGTGATGGCCATCCTCACCGTGGTGCTGGCCGGGGTGCTGCCCACCGGGTTCATCCCGACCGACGACACCGGGCAGATCCTGTCCTTCACCGAGGGCGCACAGGACGTGTCCTTCGCCGAGATGGTGCGCCATCAGCAGGCCGGGGCCGCCATCGTGGCGCAGAATCCCAACGTAGAGGCGTTTATGTCGGCCCTTGGCAGCGGCCCCTCCGCCACCACCAGCAACCAGGGCCGGTACTTCATGCGCCTCAAGCCGCGGAACCAGCGCCCGCCGGCGAGCGAGATTGTGCAGCAGCTGCGGCACGACCTCGCCGTGGTCCCGGGCCTGAAGGCCTATCCGCAGCTCCTCCCGCCGATTCGGCTCGGCGGCTCGCTCACCAAGGCGCTTTATCAATTCACCCTCTTTGGCAGCGACCTGACCGAACTTTACGGGGCCGCCCGCAACATGGAGCTGAAGATGCGCGCCCTCGAAGGCCTGCAGGATGTGAACTCGGACCTGCAAATTTCAAATCCGCAGCTGCGGGTCGTGATCAAGCGCGACCGCGCCGCGACGCTCGGCATCACGCCGCAGCAGATCGAGGATGCGCTCTACAGCGCCTACGGCTCGCGGCAGGTGTCCACCATCTACACGCCCACCAACCAGTACTTCGTGATCATGGAGATGGCGCCGGAATTTCAAAAGACACCCGAGGCGCTCTCGCTCATTTACCTGCGGACCAAGGGCGGCAAGTCCGTGCCGCTCGACACGGTGGCCGAGCTGCGGCGCGAGGTCGGCCCGCTCACGGTCAACCATCTCGGCCAGGTGCCGGCGGTCACCATTTCCTTCAACACCCGCCCCGGTTATTCCCTCGGCGAGGCCTCGACGGTGATCACGGACCTCGCGCGCCGGGAACTGCCCGCGACCATCAGCTATGGTTTCCAGGGCTCGGCCCAGGCGTATGCCTCGTCACTCCAGGGCCTCGGCCTGCTGCTCATCATGGCGGTGCTCGTCATCTACATCGTGCTCGGCATCCTCTACGAGGATTTCATCCATCCGCTGACGATTCTGTCCGGTCTGCCCGCGGCGAGTTTCGGCGCGCTCTTCACGCTCTGGGCGTTCCGCCAGGAACTGAACGTGATGGGCTACGTCGGCGTCATCCTCCTGATCGGCATCGTGAAGAAAAACGCGATCATGATGATCGACTTTGCGCTGGCGACGCGGGCGCAGGGCGAGACCTCGGCGGAAAAGGCGATCTTCCAGGCCTGTGTCGTGCGCTTCCGGCCGATCATGATGACGACCTTCGCGGCGCTCGCGAGCGCCCTGCCGATTGCGCTCGGCCTCGGAGCCGGGGCGGAGTCGCGCCGCCCGCTCGGACTCGCGGTGGTCGGCGGCCTGGTGGTATCGCAGCTGCTGACGCTCTACATCACCCCGGTGATCTACATCTACATGGACAAGTTCACCGCCGGGCTGCGGCGCAGCCGCGCGCAGGAGCTAATGGCCGGCCCGGCCGAAGTGCTGGCGAAGTGAGGGGTGTAAGGGGTGGGGACGCGCGGCCCTGCGCGTCCGTTCCGACGGACTGGGCGTCTAGTATGCCCGGACGGGCGGGTCGCCCGTCCCTACCATCGGCAATAGACCCACTACCGGGCACCCCGCCCCCCACTATTCGTGAAACCTTGTGAATCCCGCTGTGTCATCTAGAGTGTTCCCAATACCGCCATGAAAACCATTCTCTTGCTCGTTCTTGCCCTCGGCACGTTGGCACCGGCGCAGGCCCAGATTTTCCGCCCGGGTTCTTTCCGGGGTAACAGTCATGTTGTCTGGCACGGCGACAACCACGGTGGTTCCCGTTATCGCGGAGGTCCCTGGTGGGGTGTGGGCTTGTATGCGCCTGTGATTCTGGGGGCCTATGATTACCGGGCCCCGGCCTACTACTCTGATTACGGCTATTCCAATTACGGCTACGACTCCGGCTACTATGCCCAGCCCAGCTATCAGGCCTCCGGCACTTGGCTGGGTGCGCTGGCCGGTGCGATCATCGGCCGGAACAGCGGCAGCCTCGGCCACAATGCCTGGCGCGGTGCTGCCTATGGCGCGGGGCTCGGTTACATCCTGGGTACCGTAGCCGACGCCAACGGTCGTGCCCGCGAAGTCGCGGCCGCCCGCACCCTGAGCGTGCAAGCCGCACCGTCGGTCGCGGCGCCCGCCGCCCCGGCGCAGCCGGTCACGATCATCAATAATTACTATAACACCCCGGCCACGGCGATGAGCCCGGCGAACAGCCTGTTCGGACGCTGATCGCGCCCGACACCAAGCCGGCCGGCTGGCGCCTTTCTTCCGGCCCATTTTTCTTCCACACCATGAAAACGTCCCTTCGGCTAATTTTCCTCTCCAGCGTCGCGACCGGCGCGGCCATGCTCGCCGGCTGTACCACCAGCTCGGGCGTGCAAAATCCCTCCGGCGTTCCCGTCACCGAGATGAGGCCCGACGAGCGGGGCTCGGTCGCGGGCACGGGTATCGAATCGCAGGACCTCGTGGCGGTCACCGACAAGATGGCGCGCAGCATCCTCGCCGTCCCGCAGATCACCCGCGCGTCGGTTCCGCCGCGCATCGTCATCGATCCGGTGAAAAACGAGACGCGCTTCCCGATCAACAAGGATCTCTTCACCGACCGCATCCGCATCCAGCTCAACTCGAAGGCCATTGGCCGCATGACCTTCCTCGCCCGCGACCGCATGCAGGCGCTCGAGAAGGAACGCGCGCTGAAGCAATCCGGCCAGGTCACGGCGAGCTCTGACCCGAACGTCGTCGAGTTTCGCGGCGCGGATTTTTTCCTCACGGGCAAGCTCCAGGGCCTGACGACCCGCACCTCGGCGGGCACGGGTGACTACATCCTCTACAGCTTCCAGCTCATCGATGCGCGCACCAGCGAGATCGTCTGGGAGGACTCCGCGGAAATCAAAAAGCAGGGTCTCGAGGACGCCGCTTACCGGTGACCGGCGCGTCCGCGCATTCCAGCCTGCGCGCCGCCTTTTCCATGCCCAGCTCACGCCATGAATCGTCGAGCCGATCCCGGTCGTCCGCTTTCGGCGCGTCCCGCCGGTGGTCCTGCCTCGTGCTGTCCACCGCCCTGCTCGCCATGAACGGCTGCGTGCAGGCGCCGGAAGTGCGCGTGCCCCCGGTGCGCCTCACGGGTGACCCGGTGGTTGACGGCAACGCGCGCCGCGCCGCGGCGCCGCCGAAGGACCGCGTGCTGTGGGATTATCGCATTGCGGCCGCGGCGCTGCGCGCCGGCCAATTCGACGAGGCGAAGGCGAAGCTCGACGACGCCATCGCCGGCATGGGCGGAATCATCGCCAACGACGAGGCGGCGAAAAAAGCCCGGAGTTTTTTCACCGCGGAGAACACGAAGACCTTCATCGGCGAGCCGTACGAGCGCGCGATGGCCTTTTATTACCGTGGCCTGCTGTACTGGCGCGACGGCCAGCCCGACAATGCCCGCGCCTGTTTTCGCTCCGCGCAATTCATCGACGGCACGGCGGTGGAGGAAAATTACCGCGGCGATTATGTGCTGCTCGATTATCTCGACGGCCTCGCCTCCGCGAAGCTGGCCGACGACGGCAGCGAGGCCTTGGCGCGGGCGCAGAAGCTCGCGAAGCGCGACCTGCCACCCTACGACCCGGCGGCCAACGTGCTGTGCTTTGTCGAGTTCGGCCAGGGTCCGCTCAAATACGCCGCCGGCCAGTATGGCGAGCAGCTGAAGTTCCGGGCCCAGCCCTCGCGGATCCGCTCGGCGGCAATGCAGGTCAACGGACAGACCGTTTATTTCACGCCGTGGGACAATCTCAGCTACCAGGCCATCACCCGGGGCACCCGCGTCATGGACCACATCCTCGGCAACAAGGCCGTCTTCAAGCAAGGCGCGGACGCGGTCGGCGATCTTGCCCTCGCTGGCGCGGCCATCGCGGCCGACAATATTTACAAGGATCCGCCACGGAGAAATCCGCCCCGCCGGGGTCCGGACGGCCGCCTCATCGAGGAGCCGGCGGCGAAGGAGGAGAAAAACTACGACGCCGAGGATACCGCCATCGCGCTGGGTGTCATCGGCCTCATCGGCAAGGCCGCCGCCGCGGCCACGACTCCGCGGGCGGACACCCGCGGCTGGGACAACCTTCCGCAATATCTCAGTTTTTCCGCGCTCCGCCTGCCGCCCGGCGCGTATCCGGCGACGCTCCAGTTCTTTGACGCCCAAGGCCAGCCGGTGGCGGATCTCACGCGCCGCTTCACCCTTACGGTCGACGCTCCGGCCCGCGACACCGTCGTAATTCTGAGCGAACTTAAACGCTGAACCGCAGTCTCACCCCTCAAGCTATGAACACCAAATCTTTCCTCCTCCTCGCCGCTCTGACCGGCTTTGGGCTGCTGACCGGCTGCGCCACGGAACCCGGGCCCTATGTGGCGCAGGACACGACCAAGTACACCGTCGAGAACACCGAGAAGTTCGTCCTGCTCGACAAGGCCGTGCAGTCCTCCGTCACCTGCACCGGGCTGCAGGAAAAAATCCTGGACGACGGCCGCGTCGAGGTCGTGGCCAACGTCAAGAATCGCGAGGCCCGCCGCATCCAGGTCCAGGTCAACTGCGTGTTCAAGGACGAGCAGGGCTTCTCTACCGGCGACGAGACGCCGTTCCAGACCCTCATCCTCGCCGAGAACTCGACCGAGGCCGTGCGTTTCACCGCCATGAACACCTTGGCGAAGAAATACACCATCCGCGTGCGCCAGGCGCGGTAAGTTTCACGAAACCCGGCGCCTTGCCGCCTGTCATCCTCTTTGTGACGCGGTCAAGGCAGAGTCCATGGGAACCTGCGCTGCGTCCTGAATGACGAAACCAAGCCAAGCCATGAACCTCCGCGCAATTTTTCCCACCGCCTGCCTTGCCCTGCTCACCGTCTCCGGCCTGCTCGCGCAGTCCCGCAAGGAGCCGGAGCCACCCGTGCCGGTCTTCCCCGCGCCCACGCCGCCGCCACCCAACATCATGCCGGGCGCTGAGAACCAGAAGGTTTACCGGCAGCCCGCGGGCATGGTGCTGCTCGTGGAGCCCGAGACGGCCCACAGCATCATCGAAAAATTCCGCACCGCCTACAGTGCACCCAGCGCGCCGCGCATCGTCATCTATGTGAACCGGGCGCTGGTTGACACCAGCTCGGGACTCCAGCTCACCGGCCACACGGAAAGATACGACAAGACGGACGGCTCAGCCAAGACGAGCGGCGAAAACACCTACCGGCTCAAGGAAGGCACCAAGCCCACGCTGGCCGACCAGCAGACCGTGCGCGACATCGAGCGGCTCTTCGGCCGGGTTTTCCGCAACGCCGGCGCCAAGCTTGCGGACCAAAAAGTCGCGGTCGACCTGCTGGCCGACAAGCCGGGCGAACGCCTCACCGGCGACCAGGCGGCGAAGGAGCGCGACGCGCTCACGGCGGTGGCGGACGTCGCCATCGAGGTGCTCATCTCCAGCCGCAACCTTACGGTGCCCGGCATCACGAGCGACCAGGTGGTCGCCGTGCCGGACATCCAGGTCACGGCGATCCGCCTCAAGGACGCCGCGATCATCGGCCAGGCGAGCGCGAGCGACGTGCTCGGCAAGGACGCGCAAGCCGGCCGCGTCGCGCAGACCTTCGACGTGCGGGACATCACCGAGGCCACCGCGCTCGCGCTGATGGAGGACATGGTGACGGGCGCCGGGACAAAGTAATCGAAAGGGGACGGCGTTGTGGGGGCTGTTGAGGTTTTAACGAAGGCGTCGTCGATCAGCGCGGCGGGTAATTGGTATTTGGGAATTGGTCATTGGGCGCAGGCGTGCGGCTGGTGAACGCAGCGCGACCCGACCAATTCCAAATTACGAATTCCCAACTACGAATTCCCAATTCCCAACTCCGCGGGCTACGCCCGCCTCACTTCTTTTCCGGGGCCTTGGCCGGCGGAGGCCCGAAGGTCACATCCTTGACGGCATCATCGATTTCCTTCACGGCCGCATCGATTTTGGCCTGCTCCTTCGCTGAATCCTTCACCACCGGCTTCCCACTCGAGAAATCGATGGTCTTGCGATCCTGGATCTCGACCGGCGGATTGATCCTGGCGGCCGGCCGGTACAACCGACGATAGGTCAGGGTCGCCGCGAGGAGCGCGACAGCGGCCAGCAAAATCAGGGCGAGGCGTTTTGGCTTCACGATTGGTGGCGGATATAACGGGCGGTTTCCGTTCGCGCCCAAGATGACGCTTCCGCGCTTGAGGTGCAAATCTATCCCAACGCGGTGGGTGTTCAGGGAAGGGTGCGGACGGGAATTGGGATTTAGGATTTTGGAATGGGGTTAGGGCCAGCCGCACGGTGCCGGTTCCGACCCAATTCCAAACTCCCAATTCCCAATTCCCCGCCCGCCAGGCGGGAGTCCTTTTTCTCGTGTCTTTGCCCGATTCGCCGGCAACTTCCGAGCGCCGCATGCAACGCTATCTCCGTGAAGTCCGTCCGACCCTGACGCTGGCCCTGCCGATCATCATCGGGCAGGTCAGCCAGATGCTCATGGGCATCACGGACAGCATCATGATCGGGCGCACCGGCACGGTGCCGCTCGCGGCGGCCTCCTTCGGCGGGAATATCTTCGGCGTGTTCTACGTGCTGGGCATCGGCCTGATGCTGCCGGTGGCGATCTTCGTCTCGCGCGCCCGCGGCGCGAACCGGCCGGAGGAATGTGGCGAATACCTGCGGCATGGCCTGGCGCTGGCCCTCGGCTTTGGCCTGGTGGAAACGGCGGCCATTGCCGCGCTGGGCACGCAGTTGCACTGGTTCGGCCAGCCGCCCGAGGTACTCGCGCAGGTTAATCCATTTTTCCAGCTCATTGGTTTTTCCATCACGCCGGTGCTGGTCTACCTCGCGTTGCGCCAGTTTGCGGAAGCCATGGGCCGCCCGTGGATGCCGATGGCGGTCATGCTCGGCGGCGTTGGCCTGAATGCGCTGCTCAACTGGATCCTCATCTACGGCCATCTCGGCGCACCCGCCTTCGGCCTGGCCGGGGCCGGCATTGCGACGCTGGTCTCCCGCGTGCTGGCGGTGGCGGTGATCTTTGGATGCATCCGGCGGGATCCCCGCCTGCGGTCCGTGCTGCCGGCCCGGTGGGGCGCCCCGCTGTCCGCGTCGCGGCTGCGCGAGATGCTCCGGATCGGCCTGCCCTCGTCAATTATGCTGCTCTTCGAGAGTGGCGCGTTCGGCGCGTCGGCCGTGATGATGGGCTGGCTGGGCGCGGTGCCGCTGGCCGCCCACCAGATCGCGATCTCCTGCGCGGCCACGACTTTCATGTTCGTGCTGGGGATTTCCATCGCCACTGGCATGCGCCTTGGCGTCGCGGCGGGTGCGGGCGAATCGGCGCGGCTGCGCCCCATCGCGGGCATCGCCCAAGCGCTCGGCGGCGTGTGCGCGCTGCTGTTCATGGCGCTCTACCTCCTCGCGGGCCGCGGCATCGCGGCCTGGTTCGTGGCCGACCCCGCGGTCGTGGGGCTGGCGGCACAACTGCTGGTGGTCGCCGCGTTCTTCCAGTTTTTCGACGGCGGGCAGGTCATCGGTGCGGCGGCGCTGCGCGGCCTCACGGATGTGAAGCTCCCCGCGATCATCACCTTTGTGGCCTACTGGGTGGTGGCCATTCCTGGCGGCTACCTGCTGGGCGTGCGCGGAAGCTTCGGCGCCGTGGGCATCTGGGCCGCGCTCGCCGCCGGCCTCGCCTTTGCCGCCGTGGCACTGGTCCTGCGCTTCATCCATCTCACCCGGCCGGCCGGTCGCTTGTAACGTATTATATTACAAACGCGGGAGGATGGGACAGGGTCCGGCGCCGAGGCGGGCCTTGACGGCGGGTAGGGCAAGGCCGTCGATGCGGATTAGTTTTTGCCGCGAGGTGCCGCCGCGGGCGAGGGTGACGGCACGGCGGGGCAGGCCGAGTTGTCCGGCGAGGAAGGAGCACAACTCCTCGTTGGCGCGACCTTCGAGGGCGGGCGCATGCACCCGGACCTTGAGGGCGTCGCCGAGCCAGCCCGCGACCACGGTCCGCGGCGCGTTGGGGACGGCCTTGATGGCGAGCATGCAGGAATTTTCCACCGAGGCTTTGGTCGCGGATTGCGCGGATGAGCCCGGATAAGCCGATGCCCCAGCTGTGGCCATCTGTGTTATCCGTGGCTAAGCATTCACCCCAGCGCCTCGGCGAGGGTGGCGATGATGTCTTCCACGGGCTCGGTGCCGATGGACAGGCGCAGCAGATCCGGATCGATGCCACTGGCGGCGAGCTCGGCGCGGCCGGCGGGCGTGGTCACCAGGTCGTAGTGGGCCAGGTACATGAATGGACAGATCAGCGTCGTCTGCATGCCGAAGCTCGGGCCCTTGGGCAGGCGCAGGCGGTCGTAGAATTTTTCCAGCGGGCCGCGGAGGCTGAACGAAATCATGCTGCCCACCGCGCCGGGCGATCGCGCCACGCGGAGGTAATTTTCGCGCGAGGCCGGATGGAGTGCCCAGAACACTTCTTTCACCCCGGGATGTTTTTCCAGAAACGCCGCGACGCGCGGCACGCTGGCGTGGATCTGCGCGAGCACTTCATCCGTCCGCCCGATCTGGACGGCGAGGCGTGCGAGGTCGCGCGAATAGAGCGGTTCGAGCCGGGCGGCGATCTGCCGGCGCAGCCACCCGGCCTCGGGGCCGGCGGGATTCACCACGGCGAGGCCGGCGACGAGGTCTCCCTCGCTCGCGGTGTACTTGGTGAGGCTGCTGACCACGACGTCGGCGTGCGGGAGTACATCGAGGTTCGCGGCGCAGGCCACCGACGGATCGATCAAGGTGAGCGCACCGTGGCGTCGGGCCAAGGCGGCGATGGCGGGAACGTCGGGGGTCTGGATCAGGGGATTGGTCGGCACCTCGAGCACGAGGCCGGCGATGCGGTCGCCCTTTTCCGCGAAGAGCCGCTCGAGCCCGGCGCGGTCGAACACGTCGCGCACGTAGACATAGTCGCCCGGCGCGGCGGTATATTTTTTCAGGATGGCGATGGTGTCGAGATAGAGCCAGCCGAGTTGCACCCAGATGGTGCGGCCGCGCGCGGCCTGCAGCTCGGCGGCGGCGCGGAACGCGGCGTAGATCGCATTCATGCCGCAGTTGGCGAGCAGGAGGTCGGCGGCGGCAGCCTGGGGGAAGACGGTCTGGAGCCGGCGCCTTACCTCGGCGGGGGCATCCCCCTTGAACAAAGTCTCCGGCTGCGCGGCGGGCAGCAGGCCGCGGCGGACGAGTTCGTCCTCGGCGGCCCGCGAGGAGAGGAAACCGCCGACGTTTTGGAGGAAAGTCTTGGCCCGGGTGAAGAGCTCGGGCGACGCCGGATGCGCCACGCCGTGCAAGTCGCCGTCGTGGAACGGCACGACCTGTGCGGCGCCGAGGCGCCCGGCAAGTTCGCCCGCCATGCGGGCCGAGGAGGTCAGCCAGAGCCGGTGGCCCTGCAGGCCGTGGACTTCCACCAGGTGCCCCGCGAGCTGGTCCAGGAACGGATGCACGACGAAGCGCGGATAGCCCGAGGAGAGGTGGCGCATGACCGCGGGGTCCTTTTCCTCGTAGCCGCGCACGTCGCGCATCGTCGGCAGGCTGCACGAGACCGCATGGATGCTGGCCGGAATGCGCTGGCCAAGGGGAAGGTGGGTGAAGACGGACATCGTGATGAGGCGCAGAATTGAAGGGTGAGCGTTGAGCGAGGCAAGGGCTTGGCAACCACAACGCGTGTCATCTTGCCAGCGATTGGCGGAGATGAGGCTTCAAATCTCCACGACGTGTGGCTTGGATTCACGAATTCGGCCTGGATTGCACGGTCGCAGCTTCAACCCCAAAAAACATGAGAGACGCCATCTTCCACCTCAATTATATCCATGTGCTCGTGGTAACGGTCGCCGGCTTTATGCTCGGCTGGCTGTGGTATTCCCCGGTTCTGTTCGTCAAACCTTGGATGGCGGAAATGAAATACACCGAGGAGCACATGAAGGCCTCCGCCAAGGAGGGCATGGCCAAGTACATGCTCCAGGCCTTCATCTACACCCTGCTCAGCACGTTTGGCCTGGCCGTGCTGATCGCGGCGCACGGCGTGTTTAATTGGAAGCATGGCGCCGCGGTCGGCGCGTTCATCGGTGCATTCGGGCCCGGCACAAGGCTGTTGAGCGGCGGGGTCTGGGAAAAACGCTCGTGCAAGCTGCTCGCCATCACGGTCGGTCATGAGGTCGTGCTGTATGCCCTGCAGGGCGCGATCCTCGGTTTCTGGCACTAAGTTCGGGATCAAACCGAATCGGATTTTTAGCCGCACTAAGGCGCAAAATTTCCGGGACTGCGGCGACGCCTCAATCGCGCCTATAGGTGCGCGGGAGGGTTGAGCTGAAGCCTTGGGAATTTTTGCGCCTTAGTGCGGCTAAAAATCCGGACCGGTTGGGTTTCGCCGTGCGAAACGGTTTGCACCCGGCGGCGGGCGTGCGTTGAACGGCGCGCGTGAAACTCATCTCCTGGAACGTCAACGGCGTGCGCGCCGCGCACAAGAAGGGCCTGCTGGACTTCATGGAAAAAACGTCGGCCGACGTCATCTGCCTGCAGGAGGCGAAGGCGCACCCGGGCGACGCGCAGCACATCGCCTGGCCGCACGGCTACGAGGTGTTCTGGAATCCCGCGGTGAAGAAAGGCTACAGCGGCACGATTGTGTTCACCCGCGTGAAACCGAAGAACGTCACTCTCGGCATCGGGCTGCCCGACCACGACGGGGAGGGTCGCGTCATCACGGTCGAGTACGCGGATTTTTTCCTGCTCAACGTCTACCAGCCCAACTCGCAGCGCGGACTGACGCGGCTGGAGTATCGCACTCAGCACTGGGACCCGGCGTTTTTCGCCTACCTGAAGAAGCTCGGGAAGAAGAAGCCGGTGATCTTTTGCGGCGATCTCAACGTGGCGCACACCGAGCTGGACCTGACGAATCCGAAGACCAACCACCGCAACGCCGGCTTCACCGACGAGGAGCGCGGGAATTTTTCCAAGGTGCTGGCGGCCGGCTTCGTGGACACGTTTCGCGAGTTTGAAAAGGGGCCGGGGCATTATTCCTGGTGGAGCCAGATGATGAACTGCCGCGCGCGGAACATCGGGTGGCGTGTCGACTACTTCGTGGCGGCGGAAAAGCTCCGCCCCGCGCTGAAGCGCGCCTGGATCAGCCCCGAGGTGATGGGCAGCGACCACTGCCCCGTGGGGCTGGAGCTGGCGTGATTCGCTGGCTTTTCGGCGCGGCGCGGGCACATATTCGGCGGAATGAGCGAACTTAAGGATCTCATGTTGCGGTCGCCGCGGTTCACGCTGGCGGTGGCGGAGAGCCTGACGTGCGGGCGGCTGCAGGCGCGCATCGGGGCGATTTCCGGGGCATCCAATTTTTTCCTCGGCGGGATCACCGCCTACTCGCTCGACCAGAAGATCAGGCACCTCGGTGTGAGCGGGGCCGTGGCCAAGCCGGTCAATTCTGTCTCGGCTGCGGTGGCCGAGCAGATGGCCCAGGGAGCATGCACGCTCTTCGGCAGCGATTTGGGCCTGGCGACGACCGGTTACGCCGAGCCATCAGCGGAGTGGAACGTGGTCCAGCCGTTCGCCTGGTGGGGGCTGGCCCATCGCCGGGCCGATGGTAATTTCGCGTTGCTCAGCCGGCGGGTGGAATATCCCGGCGCCCCGCGCACCCAGGTGCAGGAGGAGGTCGCGGAGGTGGCGCTGGCCGCGCTGATCGAGTGCCTGCGGGGGCTGAGGACGGAAAAGGCGAAAAGCTGAAACGCTGAAAACGGAAAACAAGGCGATGGCGGACCCCGCAAAGTTCCCGTGCCGGATTTCAGCTTTTCAGCTTTCAATATTTCAGCGTTTGCGGCGCGCCCCGCGCGCCGCCTACGTCAGCGTGTTCTGAAAGAACTCGATGATCTCGCCGCCGGGGCCCTCGCAGAAAGAGATGCGGATGGGCACGGGGCCGACGGCATTCGTCGTGGCAATGGTCACGTCCTTCGGCTCCATGGTGATTTTCGCGCCCGCGGCGCGCACGCGTTCGGTGACCTCGTCGAGCCGGGTGGTGCGCAGCGCGAAGTGGATCATCACGCCGTTGGGTGACGGTTCATAGGCCGGGTCTTCGAAGACCTCGAGGTAGTTGCCGTCGCCGGTGTCGAGCATGATGGCGCGCTGCGGGGGCTGGCGCCAGGCGATCTTCACGGTGAAGCCCAGCGTCTCCTGGTAGAACTTCATGGTGCGGTCCCAGTCCCGCGTCTTGAGGCACAAGTGATGAAAACCGCCGCCGCCGCCGAGGATGGGATTAGGCATGGAAGGAAAGTCGGGAGTCGAGGGCGGAGAGTCGAGAGTCGGAAACCAAAGGGCAGGGCGCAGGATTGCTCTCGACCCTCGACGCTCCGCCCTCGACTTGCGCGGCCACGCCGCGCGTCACTGCGTGATCTTCGCCACGTAGCTTATCAGGGGCTGCACCTCGGAGGGCGCAGGGACCCAGTCGCTGTAAAGCAGCTCCGGCATGGTGTAGGCCGTGTTGTAGAGCACGCGGTTCGCGTCGTCGTTGCGCGAGAGGTAGCCGGCCTTGACGGTGGCGCCGGCGTACAGGCCCGCCGACTTGCTGTAGACCAGCACCGGCGCGGCGGGCGGCGCCTCGATGAGGGCGTGATTGTTGTTCTCGGCCTCGGCGGCCTTCGGGCCGGCGACCGCCTTGGCGTCGACGCCGACATTGAAATGCTTGTTGAAGAAGAGGCGGGGCGTGGCGTCATCGGTGATGATGAAGACGCTCTCGACCGACTTGGCGCCGAGCTGCAGGCCGAGGCTGGCCTCGCCGGCGGAGATGAGGACAGGAATGCTCCAGCGGCCGTCGGGCTTCCGGGCGAGGATGACGCCATAGCCCTGCTTGATGCCGAAGAGGAGGCCGGCCTTGAACTGGTTCACGATGACAATCGCCCGGGCCTGCTTGAGGATGCTGGCCGGGATGGCGGTGTCGCGGTGGATCATGAAGTCCTGCAGGATCGCCTCGCAGGTTTCGACCCGGGTGACGAGATCCTCGCGCTTCGACTCAGCGCGCAGCTGCGCGGCAAAAAACGCGAGGACGGACAGCAGGAGGATTTTCTTCATGAGCAGCAGGTTGGTTTCGGCGGTTACGTAAGCAGGACGGCACGGAGTTGGAAAGGGCGAATAGTCACCACGTTTCGGTGCCAGGTTCCGGGATCGTGCCTGGAATCTGCGCTGCCGGACTCGGATAGTTGGAGAAACTCAATCCAGCCCGCGTTCGGCCAGCTCGTTCTCGTCCCAGCCGAAATAGTGGCCGAGTTCGTGCAGGTAGGTCAGCCGCACCTCCTCACGGAAAACCTCCGGGTCCTCCTCCGCGTAATCCCAAAGGCTTTCGAGGTAGAGCAGGATTTGCGGTGGCGCTGGGTTGTCCGACGATTCGCCATGCGGGTCGCCGGCGAAGAGCCCGAGGATGTCGGGCTCGAAGCCCTCCGCGAGCAGGTCGGCGGCCGGACCGGCCTCGTAATGCACGGGCACGGCGCGGGCCAGCGGGCGAATTTCCGGCGGCAGTTTGCGCTGGGTCGCCTCAACGGTTTCGACGGCGAGCGCGGTGAGCCGGGCCAGGGTCATTTTACGGACTCGATCGAGAGGTCAAATTGCTCGAAGCGCCGGCCGAGCCACCACAGCCCGAGGCCGAGTTCGAGGCCGAGGACGACCAGCACCCCGGCGGTGGCTACCGCCGTCGAGACGGATGCGCTGAGCACCCAGTGCGCAGCGAACCAGAGCAGCACGCCCGCCGCCGCCGCCGGGAGCAGGGCGAGGACAATCACGAGGATCTGGCCGGCGACGAAAATGAGGCGCTGACCCATGACATCGATGCCTCGGTCGCGCGTCCGCGTGGACTGGGCCCAGGAAGGAAAGAGGAGCGTGGCGCCGTTCGGGATCATGAGCTGCAACGCGCACACCAGCGGCATGACGAGGGCGAGGCACACCGCGACGGTGCCGCGTAGCTCGGGCGTGAGCAGGCGGTCACCGCGGCCCGGCAGCGTGCCGGCCGCCAGCGCGGCGGTGAGGATGAAGAGCCAGAGCAGGGCGGTCAGGATGGAGGCCGGCGTGAGCAGTTCGCCGAGCACCACCTGCCAGCCGCGCAATGGGTAGGTCTTGAGCAGGTCGGCGTTGACCAGGTCGCTGCGCAGATCCTGCCGGGCGAACTGTGGCCCGAGCATCAGGGTGTAGGCCGCCAGGGCCAGCGCGAGGTCGCCGGCGATGTCGAGCGCCAGCCGCTGGTGCTCGCTGCCGTGGCGGAGCCAGCCCGTGAGCATCACCACGAGGGTCGCGCCGACGAGAAAGGTGCGGGGCCGGAAGAAGGCGGAGGTGGCCAGCAGGTTTTTCCAGAGAAAGGCGATCTCCGGGCGCACGCCACCGGGGGCGAGGGCAAACGGCCCGCGGCGCGCCTTGACCGGCCCCTGGCCGAGTCGGAAATTGCCGGCTTGGATGGCGGCGATCATCTTGGCGCGCTTCTCCGCGAAGGCGATGGAGCCCTCCTCGAACGAGGTCTCGGCGCGCAGCACCCAGACGTAGTGCGCGGCCAGCAGCAGCAGCGCGGGCCAGAGCGCGGAAAAAAACTCCCGCCAGCCCGGGGCCAGAAACGGGGCCACCATGATCCGGAAGGGCAGCACCGCCCAGAACAGCAGGCCGTGGTCGGTCAAGCCGGTGGCATATTGCAGGAGCGTCCAGGGGTTTGCCGCCTGGGCATCCGTGGGCGGAGGCGCGCTGCGCCAGAGGACATATCCCACGGCCGTGAGGAAAAGGACGATGACGCCGGTCACGACCACCTGCCGCTGCCGCTTGCTGACGCCCCCGTCGATGAGGCGGGTGACCGTGAAAGCGGCGGCCGTGGAGTGCAGGCTGAGGGTCGACAGGATCAGCCACCAGCCAATCGCGTGCGTGAACAGGTTGCCGCCGAGGGCGCCGCCGCGATTTGTGATCAGGGAGAAAAGGAGCGCGGAGAACAGGATGGTGACCTGGCCGCTCAGGAGCTTGTAATTGACCAGCATGCGGCGGGTCACCGGCGCGGGAAAAAGAAATGCGACCTCGGCCTCGGTGAAAGGCAGGCCGGGCTTGCCGGCGGGGGCGACCCACGCGGTGATGAGCCGTAGCAGCGTGATCAGCCCGAGCGGCACCAGGATGAACAGCAGCGGGAGGCTTGCGACCTCCGGCGGCATCGCTCCGGGCAAGCCGCGCACGCCACCCTGCGCATACACCATGGGCCGGAAGAAAAAGAACCAGAAATACGCGGCGCCCGCCATCACCCCGAGGAGGTATTTCGGCTGCCGCAGGCGCCGGATCCGGCCGATCAGCCAATTTCTGGCCGAGGTCAGCCGCAGGTAGAGGAGGGCGCGGAGCACGGGGGACGGGTGACGGGTGACAGAGAACCGATAACGGATAACAGAGGGCGCTCAGCCCTCCGTGCCGCCGGTGGCGCGGATGAAGATTTCCTCGAGGCTGACGCCGGTCTCGCCGTTGGCGAATTGCGCGGAGACATCGGCGAGGGTGCCGTGGGCGATCTTCTCGCCCTTTTTCAGGATGAGCACGTGCGAACACACCTCCTCGAGCAGGTGCAGCAGGTGCGAGCTCAGCACAATGGCGGCGCCCTCGCTGGCGCGCTTGCGGATGGAGTCCTTCATGCGGCGGATGCCGAGGGGATCGAGGCCGGTGAGCGGCTCGTCGAAGAAGATCACCCGCGGCGCGTGCAGGAGGCCGCACGCGATGGCGAGCTTCTGCTTCATGCCGCGCGAGAGTTCGCCGGGCAGCTGGTCGGCCTTGTCGGCGATCTCGAGCTCCTCCAGCAGCGGACCGGCCAGCGCCTCATGGTCCGCCACGCCGTAGATGCGGGCGACAAACGCGAGGTGCTGCCGCACGGTGAGATAGTCGAAGAGCCGCGGCTCATCCGAGAAGAAGGCGAGCTGGCGCTTGGCCGCGACTGGATCCTGCGCGAGCACGGCCTCGCCGATGCGGATCGTGCCGCCGTTCGCCGGGATGATGCCGGCGAGGCAGCGGAGCGTGGTGGTCTTGCCGGCGCCGTTGGGGCCGACGAGTCCGAGCACCTCGCCCGGCTGCACCGCGAAGGACAATTCGCGCACGGCCGTGAAATCGCCGTAGCGCTTGTTCAAGCCCAGGACATCGATCATGAGCGGCCACGCTGCCGTCAAAACCCGCCGGCGCAAGCTTGCGCCGTCAAATCCGAAGCACGGAATTTTTGGTCACAACAGGCACGAGATGACACAAAAACGATCCCGTATCACGCAGAGGCGCAGTGGACGCAGAGGTCGGATGCCGGATTATTGATCGGGAAATTCTCTGCGGCCTCTGCGCCTCTGCGTGAAATCAAGATTGGGGTTAGTTCGATCCTGCCGTGTCCGTTTGTGCCTCTCCTGTCCGCCGGAGCCCTGGTCGCCTCCGGCGCCGCCATAGGCGGGTAAACCTTGGCGAAAGAGGATTGTGGCCAAGACTCCGGCGGCTTTTGCCGGCGATTGGTAACCGGCGGGAGGTCAGGCCGTCTTCTCGTTTAATCACGTGCCCCAACCCGCACGCTCCCAAAATCAAACTCACATCCCATGAAAACATTCCTCAAGATCTTTGTCCCGGCCCTCGCGCTGGGTTTGCTGTCCAGTTCGCTCATCCGGGCGGAGGACGAAGCCGGTCCGCCTCCGGGTGCGCCCCCGGCTGACCAGCCCCCGCCGCGTGGCGGATCCGCTGGCCGGCGCGGACCGGGCGGTCCGGGCGGCCGCGGCGGCCGCGGCGGCCGCGGCGGCCAGATGGATCCGGCGCAGCGGCTGCAACAGTTGGCCGCGGCGCTCAGCCTCACGGACGACCAGAAGACCAAGATCGCGGCCATTTTCAAACAGGAGCAGGAGCAGATGCAGTCGCTCCGCGGCGGTGGCGGTGGCGATCGCCAGGCTATGATGGCCAAGATGCAGGAAATGCAGAAGGCCACGCATGACCAGATCCGCGCCCTCCTCACCGAGGAGCAGCAGAAGAAATTCGACGACATGCCGCCTCCTCCCCGCGGCGGTCCCGGCGGCCCGGGTGGCGGCGGCGGCCGGCGCCGCGGCGGCGAGGGTGGCCCGGATGCGGGCAAGGCTGCGCCCTGAGCAGCCGCAAAGAATTGCCGCACCAAATTCAACCCGCCGCGTGGTGATCTTCACCCGCGGCGGTTTTCTTTTTCGACTCGGCGCCGGGCGCCCCGCAGGGTGCGGGCATGGCAGATTCGCCCCAGGTAGTCATCGTCGGCGGCGGCGCGGCGGGTTTTTTTGCGGCGATCACGTGCGCCGAGAAAAATCCGGCGGCGCGCGTCACGCTGTTTGAAGCCACGGCGCATCCGCTGGCCAAGGTGCGCGTGTCCGGCGGCGGGCGCTGCAACGTGACCCATGCCTGCTTCGACCCGCGCGAGCTGGTGAAACGCTACCCGCGCGGCGGGCGCGAACTCCTCGGCCCGTTCCACCGCTGGCAGCCGCGCGACACGGTCGCCTGGTTCGCGGAGCGCGGGGTCGAGCTGAAGACCGAGTCGGACGGCCGGATGTTTCCAGTGACGGACAGCTCGGAGACGATCGTCGACTGCCTGCGGCAGGCCGCGGAAAAAGCAGGCGTCAAGGTCGTGACCAGCATGGGCGTGCGCTCCGCGCTGGGCCGGCCGCCCCCGCGCCCGGGCGTTGCGCCGTTGCCGCCGCTGTTTGCGCTGACGCTGACGGACGGCGGCGCGCTGAATTGCGACCGGCTGCTGCTGGCCACGGGCGGCAACCGGTCCTCCGCCGGGCTGACCATCGCGCAAGGGCTCGGGCATGCGATCGAGCCTCCCGTGCCCTCGCTCTTCACGTTTCACGTGGACGATCCGCGCATCGACGGCATTTCGGGCGTGTCGGTGGAAAACACGGTCACGACCGTGCGCAGCCTGAAACTGCGCGATAGCGGGCCGCTGCTGGTGACGCACTGGGGCCTGAGCGGCCCGGCGATCCTGAAACTCTCCGCGTGGGGCGCCCGCGAACTCGCGGCGGTCAACTATGAGTTCACCCTCGGCGTGAATTTCACGCCGGCGCATACACGCGAATCCCTCGTGCGCGCACTGGGCGCGGTGCGCACGACCAATCCGCGCAAGCAGCTCGGCACGTGGTGCCCGCTCGAACTGCCCCAGCGGCTTTGGGAAAAACTGCTGGCGGCGGCCAAGATCCCGCCGACGACCCTGTGGACCAATGTTTCCAATGACACGCTCGGCTCGCTCGCCGCCCAGATCGTGACGGCCGAGTTCAAGGTGGTTGGCAAGAGCATGAACAAGGAGGAATTTGTCACCTGCGGCGGCGTGCGCCTGAGCGAGGTCGACTTCAAGACAATGGAAAGCCGCCTCTGCCCCGGGCTGCATTTCGCCGGCGAGGTGCTCGATATCGACGGCATCACCGGCGGCTTTAATTTTCAATCCGCCTGGACCACGGGCTGGCTCGCGGGGCAGGCGATGGCGGGGACCGATTGAAGTCAGGACGATCCGGTTTCACGCAGAGGCGCAGAGGACGCAGAGATCGGAAGGATCAGGAACGTAGGATTGGGTGTTCGAGCCATCGTCGCTTTGAGTTAACTCTGCGACCTCTGCGCCTCTGCGTGAAACCGGCTTGATGACCGGAAATCCTGGAAACGGAATTGCCCGAAGGACTCTTTGCCCATCCCCTCTCTCCGAAACATGCCTACCTACTGGCATCTCCTGCTGCTGATTCTCCCGGTGTTCGCGCTCGTCGCGATTGGCGTGGTCATCCGGCGCGTGCACTGGGTCGAGGGCGAGGCGGAGACGAGCCTCATCCGGCTGGTAGTCAACCTGTGTTATCCCTGCCTCATTTTTGAATCGGTCGTGGGCAACAACGCGCTGCGCGAGCCGGCGAACGTGCTGCTGCCTCCACTGATCGGCTTTGCCCTGACCGCCGGCAACATTTTGCTCTGCCTTTATCTGGGCCGGAAGGTGCTGGGGCTGACGGTGGGCACGGGGCTGCGGACGTTCGCTCTGGCCACCGGCATCTGCAATTACGGCTACATCCCGCTGCCGATCACGGCCGCGATGTGGGGCCGGGAAACGCAGGGCGTGTTGATGGTGCACAATGTCGGGGCGGAGGCGGCGGTCTGGACGGTGGGCGTGCTGGTGCTGAGCGGTCTCTCGCTGCGCGAGGGCTGGCGCCGGCTGCTCAACCCGATCGTGCTCACGCTGGTCGCGGCGATGCTGGTCAACTTCACGGGGATTTCCGATGACATCCCGCGCCTCGTGATGGATCTCGTGCATGCGCTGGCCGTCTGTGCGATTCCGCTCGGCCTGCTGATGGTGGGCGTGACGCTGGCGAATTATCTCAACGGGCTGGGCGACCTGGTGCGGCCCAAGATCACCCTCGGTTCCGCGGTGCTGCGGCTGGGCATGCTGCCGCTGATCATCCTGATCGTGGCGCGGTGGCTGCCGTGCTCGGTGGAATTCAAGCGCGTGCTCGTGATGCAGGCGGCGATGCCCTCGGGGGTTTTCCCGATCGTGCTCGCCCGCCATTACGGCGGCCAGCCGCTGACGGCGGTGCAGGTGGTGCTGGGCACCTCGGCGCTGGGCATCCTCACGATCCCGCTGTGGATCCGCTTCGGGCTCGTGTGGGTGGGAGTGTGAGAATTTGTTTCGCGCAGAGGCGCAAAGGCGCAGAGCGGGAACCAAGCGGATGAAAAACCGGCACTTTCTCCGTGCCTTTGCGCCGCTGCGCGAAACCATCCGATCTTTGGATCAACTGGCCGGTTGCCATGGTACGCATCATCGCACTTATTCGGGGAGGTGAAGAACTTCCTCGCCCTCTTCGTTTTGCTGGCTGCGGTCTCGGGGCTGCGCGCGGCCGCGCCGCTGACGGTGGAGCAACAGGTCTCCGAGGCGATCAAGTCGACCGGCGTGACCGTGGTGCATCTCTGGGCGCCGTGGTGCCCGAATTGTGCCGAGGAGATGGCGAAGAACGCCTGGGCCAAGTTCATCGGCTCGAATCCGAAGGTGAATTTCATCTTCGTGACGATCTGGAGCGATGAGGACGGCCGCGCGGTCCTCGCGAAAAACGGCGTGGGCCCGCAGAAGAATTTTCACCTCTACCTGCACGAGAATCCGTCGCGGATCGACGGGGAGAAAATGATGACCTTCTGGGGCCTGCCGGTGACCTGGACCCCGAGCACGTGGATCTTCCGGAACGGCCGCCTCCGCTACGCGATCAACTACGGCGAGGTGCGTTGGCCGATGCTGCAGCAGCTCGTCAATGACACCACGGGCAACTGGGATCGCTGAGAGGGTAATCGCGGAAGCGCGGAGGGGCGGAAAATACTGGGAATCCGATCCTTTAGTTCCGCGTTTTCGCTTTTCCGCGCTTCCGCGATCAAAGTTTGGTCCGGAAAACCGGCACCGGTCGCGGGGCGGTCGGCTTGGGTTCGGGGTCTTCGAAGCGGCTCCAGCCGGCGTTGCCGATGAAAAAGAAATAATCGTCGGTCACACACCCGAGCGCGGGCTCGGCCATAGCAAGGTGTGCGGACTCGAGCACCTTCACGTCGACAACGGACTCGCCCGCATCGTCCACGACGAGACGGAGGATACGGACGGGACGCAGGCCATTTTGGACCGCGAGCAAGTCGCCGTTCGGCGCGCGCGCCAGGCCGTCGAGGCCGAGCAGGGTGGTGTTGGGCGGCTGGTCGAGCCGGCGTACCGTGCGCTTGGCGAGGTTCACGCTCAACAAGCCGTTGGTGTGGTCGGAGAGAAACAAATTCCGGCCGTCCGCGGAAAACGCGAGGCCCTGCAGCGAGACGAATTCATCGCTCTGCAGAAAACGCTCCGGCGCCTTCGCGCCGGGCGCGAGCCGCCAGAGCGCGCCGTCCACGCTGTCGGTGGCAAACACGCTGCCATCCGGGGCGAGGGCGAGGTCGCCGACCACGCGGGCCCGCTTGCTGGACGGTAGCAGGGCCACGCGCCGCAGCTGGCCCGTAACGAGGTCGAACTCCGCGATCCCGGCGAGGCCGTCCTGCTCCGGCGTGTAGCCGGACACGCCGGGCGCCATGCTGGTCGCCGCCCAGAGCGCGCCGCGCTCCTCATCGACCGCGAGGCCAAAGACGCCGAACAGCGAGTCGGCGGGCTCGCTGAAGCGCCGCACCTTGCCGTCGGCCGCACGCACCCACACGGCGCGCAGGTGGACGTCGCCGAAGAAAAATTCGTTGGTCTTCGCGCGCCAGGCGATGCCCTCGATCACTCCGGTCATGCCCGGCAGCGAGTACGCCATCTCGTGGTCGCCGACGGGATTGAGGTTCGCATCGAGCCGCTTCAGCACTGCCTTGAAGTCGGCGCGGTCATACAGCGCGGCGAGGTTCTTGTTCTGGTCCACCGGCGAGTTCGCGCCGAGATCGGCCAGCCGGCCGAGCGAGGCCACGGCGTCCTCCGGCCGGTCGTTGGCGACCTGCGCCTCGGCGAGGTTGACGAGCAGCCGCGGAAAATCCGGCCGGAGCGCGACGGCCGCCTCCATCTTCGAAAGGTAGGCCCGGTCATTCTTCGCCTCGTGCGCGGCGATCGCCTCGCGCGCCAGCCGGCGCGCCGTGACCACGGCCGGCTCGGCGGCGGTTGAAGCCAGCCTGGTGCCCATGCCGAGGACGAGCAAAAGCATGTGGCGGGAAAACAGGGAGTTCGGATTTTTCACGCAACGAAGGGCGGTAGGATGAAAGGATCAGCACTCCTTCGCCGCACACGCGGCCTAGACGTTGGCCAGCGCGGCTGCGACGAACTGGTTGAGACTTTCGCCGCGGGCCAGCGCCCGGAGCGATGCTTTCTTGTGTAGGGCCGGCGCGACCCGGACCACAAACTGGCCACTGTATTTTTTGCCCGCCGTGCCCGCTGGCAGCGGGTGGCCGTCCGCGAGCATGATTTCCACCCATTCCTCAACGATGGTACTGAGCTGGGCCATGACCTCGGCCTCCGTGCGGCCATGGCAGCAGGGTCCGATGATGGGCGGGGCGCTGCCGACAAAGCAGCCGTCCTTATCCGACCACTCCACCAGCTTGAGGTAGCGGCGGGCCAGCAGGGCAGGGGTCTCGGTCTTGTGGGAGGGTGCTTTCATGGATTGGAGAGTGAAATTTTCCGGCGGACTTCCTTTTCCTGATAATGGTGGGCGTCGCCACCGGCCTGGCCGGAGAGGGTGACGCGGATCCCTTGTGGGTGGATATAGTTGCGGTGGCTGCCCTTGCCGCCCCGGTTGACAAAGCCGGCCCGTTCGAGGTCGGCCATCAGCTCACGGAGCTTTCTGGGCATTCCAGTATCAGAACGATACTATTGATCGTGGCAAGCGCCGATGTGACTGCTGGTCGTCAACCGGGGATTGTTACAAGTTTGACGGTGGGGCGGGGTGGCGCGACTTTTGGGGCGAGTTCTCCCTCGTGGAGTTCTATGCGTTTTCCCCCATGCCCCGCGTTACCGACATCCGCCCGTGCGCCGCGAGCGTCTATTTTCTCCCGGTGGTGAACCGGGTGCCGCTGAAGTTTGGCCATGAAGTGGTCACCGGGGTCACCTGTGCCCGCGTCAGCGTGTGGGTCAAGGACCGCCAGGGGAGAAGGGCCGTGGGCTGGGGCGAAACGCCGCTCTCCGCCAGCTGGGTCTGGCCGGGCGAGCTATCGTTTGCCGAGCGCGAGGCCCAGTTGAAGGATTTCTGCATCGTCCTGGCGAAGGCGTGGGCCGACTTCGGCGAGTTTGGCCATCCTCTCGAGGTCGGCTACGCTTTTCAGGAGACGCGTCTTCCCGCGCTGCTCGATGAGTTGAACCGGACCCCGTCGCGACAACAGTCTCCGATGCCGTGGCTGGCGGCGCTGGTATGCTGTTCGGCCTTTGACTTGGCGCTGCATGACGCCTTTGGCCAGCTGGCCGGTCTGCCGATTTACGACAGCTACACGCCGGAGTTCATGAATTTCGACCTCGCGCATTACATGACGCCAGCGAAGGACTCCGCCGTCCGGTTCGAGGGAAAGTATCCGCGGGATTTTCTCGTCCACCCGGCCCCGCGCCAGCTGCCTGTCTGGCATCTGGTCGGCGGGCTCGACCCGCTGGATGCCGCGGATCAGTCCGGCCCGGCCGTGCAGGACGGGCATCCCGTCCTGCTGCGGGACTGGATCGCCCAGGACGGATTGCGCTGCCTCAAGATCAAGCTGCGCGGCAACGACCAGGCCTGGGACCTTGACCGCATCCTGAAGGTCGGCCGCGTGGCGCAGGAGCTCGGTGTGCCGTGGCTCACGGTGGACTTCAATTGCACGGTCACCGATCCAGAATATGTGAACGTGATTCTCGACGAGCTGCGCGACCGCGAGCCGCGCATTTACGGCTCCATCCTGTATGTCGAGCAGCCCTTCCCGTACGACCTGGAGAAACATCACATTGATGTGCGCAGCGTATCGGCCCGGAAGCCGCTGTTCATGGACGAGAGCGCGCACGGCTGGCCGCAAATCGCCCTGGGCCGCGAGCTGGGCTGGACCGGCGTAGCGCTCAAGACCTGCAAGACGCAGACCGGCGCAATCCTCGGCGCGTGCTGGGCGAAGGCCCACGGCATGACCCTGATGGTGCAGGATCTCACCAATCCGATGCTGGCGATGATTCCCCATGCCCAGCTGGCGGCTCACGTCGGCCCGATCATGGGCGTGGAGAGCAACGCGATGCAGTTTTATCCCGACGTCTCGAAGCCGGAAGCCGCCGTGCATCCCGGTCTCTACCGGCGGCGCAACGGCCAGCTGGATCTCTCGAGCATTCGCGGCCCCGGCTTTGGCTATCGCCTTGATGAAATCGTTCGCGTGTTGCCCGCTCCCGCGGCCGGCTTCGGGCTGATGCCGGCTACGGCGGCGCTTAGTTAGCTAACCCCATTTCTCAAATCCCCCATGAAAAATTCCCCGTTCCGCCTCGGTCTTCTCTTCGCTTGCCTCACCTTTGCCCACCTCGTGTCGGCCGCGGATGACGGCTTCCGCTCTCTGTTCAACGGCAAGGATCTCACCGGCTGGGACGGCAATCCGGCCGTGTGGTCCGTGCGCGACGGTGCCATCACCGGCGTCACGCAGGGTCCCGAGAGCCTGCCCTACAATCAGTTTGTGATCTGGCGGGCCGGCACCGTGAAAAATTTCGAGCTGCACGCCAAGCTGCGGCAGTCGGGCAACAACAGCGGCTTCCAGTATCGCAGCCGGGAGCTGCCCGAGGTCGGCCCCTGGTCCATGGCCGGCTACCAGTGCGACGCCCACTCGCGGGTGAGCAGCAACGGCAAGCTCTACGAGGAGCTCGGCCGCACCACGCTCGCGGAAAACGGCCAGTCGGTCGTGATCGATCCACAGGGCGTGCGCTGGCTGGTGGAGCAGCGCGAGCCGGTCGTGGTCGATTCGGCGGAGTGGAACGACTTTACCGTGATCGCGCAGGGCAACCACGTCATCCACAAGATCAATGGCCACCTCACGGTCGAGGTCTGGGATTTCCAAGCCAAGGTGCGGCAGCCGGAGGGGCTGTTCGCGATCCAGATTCACCGCGGGCCGGCGATGATCGCGCAGGCGAAGGACATCATGCTGAAGGTGCTGCCGGATGCGCCCGAGACCCCTTTCAACCCCGCCCTGATTCCCGCCGGCGCCAAGAAGCTCGACGCGCTGCCGCCCGCGACCCTGCCGAAAAAATCCTGATCCGATGAAAAATCCCCGAACCGCCGCCATGCCACTGTTCTGCCTGAAAATTTCGCGCTTGGTCCGCTGGGCCCTGCTGGGCCTGGCTGCGTTTTCACTGCACGCACAACAGCTCAACCTCGTCGACCTCCCGACCACGGACAAGGTCGCGGCGCTGCCGGGCTTCAAGGTCGATCGCATCCTGACCGTGCCCAAGTCCCAGGGCTCATGGGTGGCGATGACGCTGGATGCGAAGGGCCGGGTGATCACGTCCGATCAATACGGCGGCCTGTACCGCGTCACGCTGCCGGCCCTGACGGCCACGCAGGTGACCCAGGTGGAGCCGCTGGACTCGCTGGGCATCGCCGGCGCGCACGGCCTGCTGGCGGCGAACGACAGCCTCTACGTGATGGTGAACGAGAATCGCGTGAACAAATTCGGCGAGAAAAAATCCGGGTTGCACCGCCTCTGGGATGCCGACGGCGACGGCAAGTATGAGCGCGGTGCGTTCGTGCGCGAGATGGACGCCACGGGCGAGCACGGCCCGCACGCCCTCGTGCTCGGGCCCGACCGGCAGACGATTTGGTACATGAACGGCAACTACACCAAGCTGCCCGCCAACATGGAAAAGCAGATCCCGGTAGCCTACCAGGAGGACAACCTCCTGCCGCGCATGTGGCCGCCGGTGGGCAGCGGGCGGGGCATCCTCGCCCCGGCCGGCACGCTAGGGCGCACCGACCTGGAGGGCCGGCAGTTCGAGCTTTTCGCGATGGGGTTTCGCAACTGCTACCGGATGACCTTCGATCCCAACGGGGAGATTTTTACCGACGATTCGGACACCGAGAATGAAATCGGCACCCCCTGGTATCTGCCGACGCGGGTGCTGCACGTGGTCAGCGGCGGCGATTACGGCTGGCGGTCCGGCTCGATTCGCTGGCCCGTGGGATTTCCCGACAGCCTGCCGGCGATCGTCGATACGGGTCCGGGCTCGCCGACCGGCGTGCTGATGGGAACGGGCACACGTTTCCCCGCCGAATATCAGCGCGTGCTGTTCGTGGGTGACTGGACCTTCGGCACGATGTACGCCGTGCACCTGACCGCGGACGGCGCCAGCTTCCGCGGCCGGAAGGAGACGTTTCTTTCCGGGTATCCCCTGCCCATCACGGACATGCTCATCAATCCCGCCGATGGCGCCATGTACTTCACCGTCGGCGGGCGCACGACCGAGTCCGCGCTTTACCGCGTGACCTACACCGGCCCGGAGAGCACGGCGCCCGCGGCCTATCCGCCGCCCACGCCCGAGGCGCTGATCCGGCGGAAACTCGAGGCGCTGCACACGAAGGGCGAGGGGCTCGCGGTCATCAACGAGGCGTGGCCTTATCTTTCGCACTCCGACCGGTTCATCCGCTGGGCCGCGCGGGTCGCGATCGAGCGCCAGCCCGTCGCGCTGTGGTCGCAGCGCGCGCTGGAGGAAAAGAACCGGACCGCCTCGCTCGAGGCGCTCGTCGCCCTCGTGCGCCTGGGCGACAAGTCGCTGCAGCCGCAGTTGATCGACACGCTGGCCCGGTTCGATTTCGCGGCGCTGCCGCGGGACCAGCAATATGCCGTCGTCCGCCTGTGGCAGCTCGCGTTCACCCGCATGGGCGCGCCCACTCCGGAAATTAAGAAGCGCGTCGCGGCGCTGCTGGATCCGTTTTATCCGCATGCCGACCGGCTCCTCAGCCGCGATCTGGCGGCGCTGTTGGTCTATGTGGATTCACCCACCGTGGTGGCGAAGACCGTGCCGCTGATGCAGGTGCCGGAGGAACCTGAACCGCAGGATCTCGTCGACGAGGAGTTGGTGTCCCGGAACACCCGGTACGGCCGGTTCATCGCCGGGGCCAACCTGACGCGGCCGGCGCGCCAGCAATTCGCTTATGCCTCGGTGTTGCGCAGCGCCCGCGCCGGCTGGACCACGCCGCTGCTGGAGCAGTATTTTTCATGGTTCCAGCGGGCGAACGCCTGGACCGGTGGCCAGAGCTTCAACGGCTTCGTCAACAACATCCGCCTGGTCGCACTGGGGGCCGTGTCCGAGCCCAAGGCCCGTGAGCACTACGCGCAGATTTCCCAGCGGCCGGCCCCGCAGCTGTCGTTCGGGACGGTATCGCCGAAGGGTCCCGGCAAAAACTACACGCTCGATGAGGCGACGACCCTAGTGCACGGGCAGCTCACCGGCCGGAACTATGAGCAAGGCCGCGCTATGTACTCCGCCTCCACCTGCGTCGCCTGCCATCGGATGGGCGACCTGGGGTTGGGCACCGCCGCGCCCAATCTCACCCAGGCCGGCGCACGCTACAGCGAACACGATCTGTTGCAGTCGATCATCGAGCCCTCGGCCACCATCAACGAAAACTATGCCGCCACGCGGTATGAAATGAAGGACGGTTCCGTGCTGGTCGGTTATCCGGCGTATGAGGAGGGGGGCGAACTCCTCCTGACGACGAACCTCATGCTGCCAAACGCCTTCTCGCTGGTGAAGACGGCCGAGGTGAAATCCACCCGGCCGAGCGAGCTCTCGCTGATGCCAGCGGGATTGATCAACAGCCTCAACGCGGACGAACTGAGGGACTTGGTGGCGTTCATCCTCTCCGGCGCCAACCGCAACCATGCGATGTTCGCCCCCGTGAAAAAATGAAGAACTGTTCCCGCGCCGATTGACCACCTTACCCATGACCGCTGCACCCACCGGAATCAGATACGCCCACACCAACCTGATCGCGAACGACTGGAAGCGGCTGCAGGATTTTTATGTCCAGGTCTTCGGCTGCGAGCCCGTCAGCTCGGAGCGCGACCACAAGGGCCCAACCTTTGACGCGTTGACGGGACTGACGAACGCGTCGTTCCGCGGGCGCCATCTGCGCCTGCCCGGTCATGGGGAAAAAGGTCCGACGCTCGAAATATTCCAGACGAACCAAAACGACCCGAGCCAGCCCTCGCGGCTGGTGCGCCCCGGTTTTGCCCACCTCGCGTTCGAGGTGCCCGACGTGGCGGCGAAGCGGCAGGAAATCCTGCAATGGGGTGGCCGGGAGATCGGCCAGCTCGTCACCCTCGACATTCCGGGCGCGGGCAAGCTGACCCTGATCTACATGACCGACCCGGAGGGGAATATCGTGGAAGTTCAGCGCTGGCATTGAGCGGCCTACAGGCGCTTTCGGGCGAACGCTTTTCCCGAATGCGATTTCAGGTATTTTTCGAAGGCGGTCGCCTTGGATTTTTCCGAGAAACCGAGATAGGTCACGAGGCACCAAGGCCGGTATTTTGAAGTGTGTGAACTGCCGCCGGCATTGTGGGTGGTGAGCCGTTGGCGGAGATCGCCCGTGTAGCCGATGTAGGTCTGCGCGGGGTAGGATTCACTGCGCAGGAGATAGACGTAGTACATGGCTCCCGATGAAACGGGGTTGCCATGGGGAATCTTGCAAAAAAATGCCCCGCTTCGCCCGGTGGGCTACGCAGGGCACCATTCTTCCCCCGTTGTCGAGCTGCGCGACAGAGCCCGTAGACGACGATAGTCTACATGGCGTGCCATGCGAAGCCCAACGGGCGAAGAATGGTGTAGCCGATGTAGGTCTGCGCGGGGTAGGATTCACTGCGCAGGAGATAGACGTAGTACATGGCGCCCGATGAAACGGGGTTGCCATGGGGAATCTTGCACAAAAATGCCCCGCTTCGCCCTTACGGGCTACGCAGGGCACCATTCTTCCCCCGTTGTCGAGCTGCGCGGCAGAATCCATAGACGACGATAGTCTATATGGCGTGCCATGCGTAGCCCAACGGGCGAAGAATGGTGGAGGTGGCGGGAGTTGAACCCGCGTGCCCCTGATCTTTGCACACCGCGTCTACCAGTATAGCGTGAGTTTGATCTCGCCGAGGTTACGCGATCACGCGCGCTTAAGCCCCAGCCAACTCCCGGATGAAGATACGGTATGCAGTCCGCGAGTCGCTCCGCATACTATGCCTGCTGTCGTCGTTGGTATCAGCTAGCAGGTGTCACTGGACCAACGTGACCGCTAATTAGGCGGCCAGGGGCATTTCTTCGTAGTTGCCTATTATTGTTTTGAAGGGGGATTCACGAGAGACCGTCACTCTCGACTGGCAACGGCGCACTCCAACCAAGGGTCGAATCCGGAACAC